>NZ_JACBYP010000180.1 GCF_018982965.1 Streptomyces mayonensis
TCGTCGCGACGGAAGCCACCGCGGTCGTCACGCCGGTCGAAGGAACGCCCACCGCGGTCGTCGCGCCGGTCGTCACGACGGAAACCCCCACGGTCGTCACGACGGTCGTGAGAGCGCTCGCCGCGGTCGGCGAAGCGCTCGCGGCCGGTGCCGCCCCGCTCCGCCTTCTCCACGTCCCGGGCGCCGGACGACTGCTCCGGCAGGGAGACCTCGGCCACCGCCACGGCCGCGGCCGCCTCGGCCACCGCCGTCTCCGGGTCGTCGCCCCGCTCGCGCGCCGCCCTGGCGACCAGCCGGTCCGCCTCCTCGCGCAGCTCCGTGGCGCGCCGCTGCGCCCGCTCCAGCTCCTTGGTGAGCTGGGCGACGTCGCGCTCGGCCTGCTGCGCCGCGTTGCCCGCGGACTCGGCCTGGACCTCGGTCATCGACCGGGCGCCGGTGATCTCGGCGACCTCCGGGTCGAACGCCGCGCCGCCCTGGATGATGTGGCGCGTGGCGTCGACGCCCGCGTCCTCCATCAGCCGGAAGATCTGGCGGCGCTGGTGCGGCAGCGAGAGGGAGACGACGGTGCCGGTGCGGCCGGCGCGCGCCGTGCGGCCCGCGCGGTGCAGGTAGTCCTTGTGGTCGCCGGCCGGGTCCACGTTCAGGACCAGGTCGATGTCGTCGACGTGGATGCCGCGCGCGGCGACGTCGGTGGCGACCAGGACGTTGACGTAACCGTCCTTGAAGTCGGCCAGCGTGCGGGTGCGCGCGCCCTGGGTCATGCCGCCGTGCAGCGCGTCCGCCTTCGCCCCGGCCTCGCGCAGCTGCTCGGCGACGCGGTCGGCGCCCAGCTGGGTGCGGACGAAGATGATGGTGCGGCCCTTGCGGGAGGCGATGGCCGCGGTGACGGGCGCCTTGTCCTTGGGCTTCACGACCAGGATGTGGTGCGACATGGTCGTCACCGCGCCCTGGGCCGCGTCGACCTCGTGGCTGACCGGGTTCTTCAGGTACCGGTCGACGAGGGTCTTGATCTCGTTCTCCATCGTGGCGGAGAACAGCATCCGCTGGCCGCCCGCGGGGACCTGGTCGAGCAGCTCGGTGACCTCGGGCAGGAAGCCCAGGTCGGACATCTGGTCGGCCTCGTCGAGGACCGCGATCTCCACGTTCTCCAGGGAGCAGGCGCCGCGGTTGATGATGTCGCGCAGGCGGCCCGGGGTGGCGACCAGGATGTCGACGCCCTTCTCCAGGGCGTAGATCTGGTTGCCCATGGAGGTGCCGCCGCAGACGACCTTCATGCGCAGGTTCATGACGTCGCCGTACGGCTGGAGCGCGTCGGCGACCTGCATGGCCAGCTCACGGGTCGGGGTGAGGATGACGGCGCGCGGCCGGTGCTTCTCGGTGCGGCCGCCGGCCAGCGTGGCCAGGGTCGGCAGACCGAAGGAGAGGGTCTTGCCGGAGCCGGTGCGGCCCCGGCCGAGGATGTCCTTGCCCGCCAGCGCGTCCGGGATGGTCGCGGCCTGGATCGGGAAGGGGGTGGTCACGCCGTTCTGCGCGAGCTTGCGCACGACGCCCTCGGGCAGACCCAGGTCGCCGAACGTCGGCTCGGGCGCCTCGGCGGCCGCGGGGGCGTCGGTGGTCGCCGCGGTGTCAGTGGTCGCGGGGGCCTCGACGGCCTCCGGTGCGCCCGCCACGCCTTCGGCGTTCTCGGGCACGACGACGTGATCGGTACTGGTCATGGACATGCGAATGCGAAACCTTCCGGAGTCTCTCGTCGGCACGCGCCCGTCAACTCCGTGAATCGCGATTCGCAATACGACCGCCTCGATGCGGTCCACCACGGCAAGGGGAGAGTACGCGCCACACGGCGCGCTCTGCGATGGCGCCGGGCAAATGGGATCAAACGATCTACCACCATACGCACCTCCCACCCCCGAAGGCAAACCGGCCGACGAGGGCCGACCGGAGCCGGGCCCCGCGGTCCCGCCCGAGCCGACCGGAGCCCGGTCCGGTGGGACCGCCCGAGCCGACCGGATCAGGGCCCGGTGGGACCGCCCGAGCCGACCGGATCAGGGCCCGGCGGGGCCGCCCGCCCTACGCGGGAGCCCCCGCCTCCGGTGCCGGCTCGCGCTGCGCCAGCTGTGTCTGCGGCGGCTCGTGCGCCGACGAGGACGGCTCCGCGACCGTCGGATCCGGGTCCGGGGGCGGGGGCGGCTCCTCGGTCGGCTCCGGCTGGGGCTCCGGCGTCCGGCTGGGCTCCGCGGGAGGCGTCCGGGTGGGCCGGGACTCGCCCCCGCCCTCAGTGCCCCCGCCGCCCTGCTCCGGCGGATCCGGGGTCTCGCGGGAGCGCGGCGCGGACGAGGGGGACGCGTCCTCGCCCTTGTCTCCGCCGTCCCCGCCGTCCTCCTCCTCGCCCTTGCCCCCGCTCTCTCCCCCGTCCTCCCCGTCGCCCCTCTGCCGCTTGCCGTGCCCGCCGTCGGCCGCCGCCGGACCGTACCCGGCGTTTCCGCCCGACACGGCGGTGCCGCCCCCGGACACCTCACCGCCCCGCTCCCCGGCGGAGCGCGACGGACCGACGCCTCCTCCGGACTCGTCGCCGACGCTCATGCAGCCTGCGGCGGCGACGACGGCCACGGCCGTGGCGGCCAGACGGACGGGTACGTACAAGGGGCGCACGGGCGGCCACCTCCGGGGGTCAGGGAGTCGCCGTGCCCAACTCCCGTCACCCACAAGAGGACACGCGCCCGGCGAGGCAGACTTGACCCGCCCGCGTCACCCGTACCCGCGAGCCTCGCGGCCTCGTCCGTACCCGGAAGCCCGCAGTCCCCAGCTCGCAGCCGCCGGCCCGCGGCCCGACGCCCGCAGTCCGCTGCCGCAGCCCGCTGCCCCGCTGCCCCGCTGCCCCGCTGCCCCGCTGCCCGCGTCAGCCGTACCCGAGGGCGTGCAGCCGCTCGTCGTCGATCCCGAAGTGGTGCGCGATCTCGTGAACCACCGTCACCTCGGTCTCCGCCACCACGTCCTCACGCGTCTCGCAGAACCGCAGAGTCGGTCCCCGGTAGACGGTGATCCGGTCCGGCAGCACGCCCGCGTACCACTCCCCCCGCTCCGTCAGCGGCGTCCCCTCGTACAGGCCGAGCAACTCCGGGTCGTCCGCCGGCGGTTCGTCCTCGACGAACACCGCGACGTTGTCCATCAGCCGCGTCAGCTCCGGCGGGATCCGGTCCAGGGCTTCGGCGACCAGTTCCTCGAACTCCTCGCGCGTCATCTCCAGCACAGCCCCATTGTCGGGTACGACCGTGCGGTACGACCCGCATATCCGCCCCGGGCCATGGGCATACGGGACCAATGGCCCGCGTCCACGCCGCTGTCCTGCACGCCCTGGCCGAGGTGATGAACCGCATCCGCAGCGCCCCGCGCGCCCTTGTCCGCCGGCACCGGGCCCGCCCCGCCGCCACGACACCGACACCCGAGCTCGCCGCCCGGCCGCGTCCCTGGACCCGCGCCGCAGGCCTCGTCGCCGTCGTCCTGCTCGGCGCCTGGCTCGGCCTGCTGGTCGTCGGCAACGTCCGGGTCCCGGTCGGCCCCATGAACACCACGATGACCCTGCGCCCCTCCCTCAACGGCGGCACGAAGATCAACGTCTCCCCGCTCGGCGCCCTCCAACTCGACAGCCACGTCGCCCCGGTCCGCCTCGACGTCAACGTCGACCAGCTCGACCCCGCCCGCGCCCAGGCCCTCGTCGACCACCCCGAGCGACTCTCCGGCCTCCAGGACGAGGTCGCCCAGGACGTCGGACACGGCACGCTCGACCTCGCCGTCCGCTCCTGCGTCGCCGTCGTCACCGGCGCCACCACGCTCGGCCTCCTCGTCTACCGGCGCCCCCGCCGCGCACTCGGCGCCGGCGGTCTCGCCCTCACCCTCCTGCTCGCCTCCGGCGGCACCGCGTACGCCACGTGGAACCCCGACTCGGTCCTGGAACCGAAGTTCTCCGGCCTGCTGTCCTCCGCGCCCTCCCTCGTCGGAAACGCGCGCAGCATCGTCACGGAGTTCGACGTCTACCAGCAGGAACTGGCCCGCCTGGTCACCAACGTCACCAAGCTCTACGACGTGACCTCCACGCTCCCCGCCTACCAGCCCGACCCGACCACCATCCGCGTCCTGCACGTCTCCGACATCCACCTGAACCCGGCGAGCTGGAAGATCATCGCCTCGCTCGTGGAGCAGTACAAAGTGAACGTCATCGTCGACTCCGGCGACACCATGGACCACGGCACGGCCGCGGAGAACGGCTTCCTGGACCCGGTCGAAGACCTCGGCGCCCCCTACGTCTGGGTCCGCGGCAACCACGACTCCCGGGGCACCCAGGAGTACCTGCAGCACCTGAAGAACGTGCACGTCCTGGACGACGGCCGGGCCAGGACCGTCGCCGGCCTGCGCTTCGCCGGCATCGGCGACCCCCAGTACACCCCCGACCGCTCCGAGAGCGACGGCGCCGAGGCCTCCCAGGAACTCGCCGGCGCCCGCCTGGCCTCGGCCCTGCGCGACCAGACCGCCGCGGGCACCCCCGTGGACATCGCCGTCGCCCACGAGCCGTCGGCCGCCCGCGAGGTCGACGGCGCGGTCCCGCTCGTCCTCTCCGGCCACCTCCACCACGAGGACATGGAGGTCATGAAGTACGGCACCCGGCTGCGGATCGAGGGCTCCACCGGAGGCAGCGGACTGCGCGCGGTCGAGGGCAAGTACCCCGACCCGATCCAGGCGTCCGTCCTCTACTTCGACCGGGACACCCGGCGCCTCCAGGCCTGGGACCAGATCAAGCTGGGCGGCCTGGGCCTGACGACGGCCGAGGTCAGCCGCCATCTCCCGAAGGAGAACCAGCCGGGCGCGGCCCCGTCCCCCTCCGCCACGTCCCCCTCTCCCTCCTCCCCGGGCACCCCGTCGTCGAGCGCTCCGTAAACCGTTTTGGCGATACCTCCCGCCATCCCATATGCTTCTCACGTCCCCGACGCGCTGCGAAGCGCCCAGGCGGGCCGATAGCCCTCATCGTCTAGCGGCCTAGGACGCCGCCCTTTCAAGGCGGTAGCACGGGTTCGAATCCCGTTGGGGGCACGCAGTACATGTGCGACACTGTCGTATGAAGCTTGGTCCTGTGGAGCAGTTTGGAGTGCTCGCCACCCTGTCAAGGTGGAGGCCGCGGGTTCAAATCCCGTCAGGACCGCTGAGGTTTCACGTGAAACCTCACGGCTGGGTAGCTCAGTTGGTACGAGCGTCCGCCTGAAAAGCGGAAGGTCGCCGGTTCGACCCCGGCCCCAGCCACCAGCAAGAAAGACGTCCCGGACGGCATGCCGTCCGGGACGTTCGCGTTGCATGGCCCGGGTTGCATGCCCTGGGGCATGCTCAGGTCGCATGCCCCAGGCGTTCATGGTCGGGTGACGGCCTGAGAATCCCTTCCGAGAATTCCTTTCCGGTCGCGTAACGTCGACAACCACAGAGGCACACGCGTTGATCGAAGTGCTGTCGACGTGGCCGCGCGGCGCGGAATTCAAGGAACGCAAAGGCCGGCGGGTAGGTCCGTTGCTCAGCCCTTGCGAGCGACGTGCAACGCGGTGGTCCACAGGACGAGGGCGG
This sequence comes from Streptomyces mayonensis, assembly GCF_018982965.1. Lineage (GTDB taxonomy): Bacteria > Actinomycetota > Actinomycetes > Streptomycetales > Streptomycetaceae > Streptomyces > Streptomyces mayonensis. The sequence goes on from NZ_JACBYP010000180.1 coordinate 5,605, forward strand.
CACCGAAGCCCAGCAGGACACGACCGTTCGCTCCGTCGCCGCCGAGGGCCACCGCGCCGACCGGCGCGAGCGCCATCAGCAGCCCTCCCGTCCACCAGTACTGCGGCTGGGCGAAGGTCCGTGCGAGCGGCAGAAAGTGTGCCCCCACCACCAGGCACACGGCTGCGGGGACGTACACCCACTGGTCGAAGCGGCCCAGGAGCATCACGGATGCGACGATCGCCACGGTCTGGCCGACGTTGACCCGGCCGAAGACCTGGAAACTGTCGACCGCAGCCCGGCGTACGTGCCGCGGCCCCGGCAGGGTCCCGCAACGGACGGTGAGCACCACCGCGGTGACGGCCACGACGACCGCCAGGGCGGCTGCACCGAACAGCGCCGGCACCGGCACCCGGGGCGCCAGACCCGAGACCCCGAGCAATTCCCACATCGACGCGAAGACGGACATGATGACCGCGCCCTGCAGCGGCCGGTTTCCACTCACTTTCCGCCTGTCGAATTCCTCCGTCATCCGGCCACCCTATTCTGGCCCCTTCTTCTGGCTTCTTCCTCTGGCCCCTTCTTCTGGCCCCTTCGGCTTTCGAACACGAGCGCCCATGAATGGCCAACGCGCCGGAAGGACGTTCCGGCGCAACGGCCGCGCCCGTCGTCCGGCTGCGGCCGAGGGGGTGGACGCACGGACCGCACGTTCCCGCAGGTTCGTCCGTGCCGCCCCTCGCACCGCTGGATCGTGCCGCGCAGGCGCCGTGGCAAAAGCGTTCGCCAGGAAATTCTCGGGGATGAGATCCTGGGACCCGTATGTCTACGCACCCTGCCCCCGCCCTCGGCACCCTCGCCCCCCGGCTGACCCAGCTGTCGCTGCGCGACGCGCACCGGCTCGGTCGCAGGCTGGAGGGTGCGCGGAAGATCCGTAAGCCGGAGGCCCGCGCCGCCGTTCTCGCCGAGATCGAGACGGAGGTGGCCAGGGCCGAGCAGCGCATCGGTGAGCGTCGGGCGCGCGTGCCCGCCGTGAGCTATCCGGAGCAGCTGCCCGTCAGCCAGAAGAAGGACGAGATCGCGGCGGCCATCCGCGATCACCAGGTCGTGATCGTCGCCGGTGAGACCGGGTCCGGCAAGACCACGCAGATCCCGAAGATCTGTGTGGAGCTGGGGCGCGGTGTGCGCGGGATGATCGGGCACACCCAGCCCCGCCGGATCGCCGCCCGCACCGTCGCCGAGCGGGTGGCGGACGAGCTGGACACCCCGCTCGGGGAGACCGTCGGCTGGAAGGTGCGCTTCACCGACCAGGTGAACCCGGAGTCCACCTTCATCAAGCTGATGACGGACGGCATCCTGCTCGCCGAGATCCAGACCGACCGCGAGCTGCGCGCCTACGACACGATCATCATCGACGAGGCCCACGAGCGGTCCCTCAACATCGACTTCCTGCTGGGCTACCTCGCCCAGCTGCTGCCGAAGCGGCCGGACCTGAAGGTCGTCATCACGTCCGCGACCATCGACCCCGAGCGCTTCTCGCGCCACTTCGGCGACGCGCCGATCGTCGAGGTCAGCGGGCGCACGTATCCGGTGGAGGTGCGGTACCGGCCGCTCCTGGAGGAGGACGGCGACGACGCCGACCGGGACCAGATCACCGCCATCACCGACGCCGTCCAGGAGCTGATGGGCGAGGGGCAGGGCGACATCCTCGTCTTCCTCTCCGGCGAGCGGGAGATCCGGGACACGGCGGACGCGCTGGAGAAGAAGAAGTACAGAGGCACCGAGGTGCTGCCGCTGTACGCGCGGCTGTCGCACGCCGAGCAGCACCGGGTGTTCCAGCGGCACTCCGGGCGCCGGATCGTGCTCGCGACCAATGTCGCCGAGACGTCGCTGACCGTGCCGGGCATCAAGTACGTCATCGATCCCGGGTTCGCCCGGATCTCCCGGTACAGCCACCGCACGAAGGTGCAGCGGCTGCCGATCGAGCCGGTGTCGCAGGCCAGCGCCAACCAGCGCAAGGGCCGTTGCGGACGGACCAGTGACGGCATCTGCATCCGGCTGTACTCCGAGGAGGACTTCGAGGCACGCCCGGAGTTCACGGACGCGGAGATCCTGCGGACCAACCTCGCCTCCGTCATCCTGCAGATGACCGCGGCGGGTCTGGGCGACATCGAGAAGTTCCCCTTCATCGACCCGCCGGACCACCGCAACATCCGTGACGGTGTGCAGCTCCTCCAGGAGCTGGGCGCGCTCGATCCGGCGCAGAAGGACGTACGCAAGCGGCTGACCGACACCGGCCGCAAGCTGGCCCAGCTGCCGGTCGACCCGCGGCTGGCGCGGATGGTCCTGGAGGCCGACCGGAACGGCTGTGTCCGGGAGGTCATGGTCATAGCGGCGGCGCTGTCCATCCAGGACCCGAGGGAGCGGCCGGCGGAGAAGCAGGCGCAGGCCGACCAGCAGCACGCCCGGTTCAAGGACGAGACCAGTGACTTCCTGGCCTTCCTGAATCTCTGGCGGTATCTGCGCGAGCAGCAGAAGGAGCGGGGCTCGTCGTCCTTCCGCCGGATGTGCAAGCAGGAGTACCTGAACTTCCTGCGGATCCGTGAGTGGCAGGACATCTACACGCAGCTGCGCACGGTCGCCAAGCAGATGGGCATCCGTCTCAACGACGACGACGCCCCCGACGACCGCGTGCACGTGTCACTGCTGGCCGGGCTCCTCTCCCACGTCGGCATGAAGGACGTGAAGGAGGGCGCCAAGAACGAGTACCTGGGCGCACGGAACGCCAAGTTCGCGATCTTCCCGGGGTCGGCGCTGTTCAAGAAGCCGCCGCGGTTCGTGATGTCGGCGGAGCTGGTGGAGACGTCCCGGCTGTGGGCGCGGGTCAACGCGAAGATCGAGCCGGAGTGGGTGGAGCCGCTCGCGGAGCACCTCCTCAAGCGCACCTACAGCGAGCCGCACTGGGAGAAGGACCAGGCGGCCGTGATGGCGTACGAGAAGGTGACGCTGTACGGCGTGCCGATCGTGGCGCAGCGCAAGGTGAACTACGGGCGGATCGACCCGGAGGTCAGCCGGGAACTGTTCATCCGCAACGCCCTGGTGGAGGGCGACTGGCGTACGCACCACAAGTTCTTCGCGGACAACCGCAGGCTCCTCACGGAGGTCGAGGAGCTGGAACACCGGGCACGGCGCCGGGACATCCTGGTCGACGACGAGACGCTCTACGACTTCTACGACCAGCGGGTTCCCGAACACGTCGTGTCCGGTGCGCACTTCGACTCGTGGTGGAAGCACAAACGGCGCGAGCAGCCCGACTTCCTCGACTTCGAGCGCGAGATGCTCATCAACGAGAAGGCGGGGGCGGTCACCAAGGACGACTACCCGGACTCGTGGCGCCAGGGGCCGCTGAAGTTCCGGGTGACGTACCAGTTCGAGCCGGGGGCGGACGCGGACGGTGTGACCGTCCACGTGCCGCTCCAGGTCCTCAACCAGGTCACGGACGAGGGCTTCGACTGGCAGATCCCCGGCCTGCGGGAGCAGGTCGTCACGGAGCTGATCCGGTCCCTGCCGAAGCCGATCCGACGGCACTACGTCCCGGCGCCGAACTACGCGCAGGCGTTCCTGGACCGGGCCGTGCCGCTTCAGGAGCCGCTGACGGTCACCATGGCGCGGGAGTTGAAGCGCAGGGTGGGCGTGCCGTTCGAGGCGGAGGACTTCGACTGGGCGAAGGTGCCCGACCATTTGAAGATCACGTTCCGGATCGTCGACGAGCGGCGCCGCAAGCTGGCGGAGGACAAGGACCTTGAGGCGCTGAAGCTGCGGCTGAGGCCGAAGGCGCGCAAGGCGCTGTCGCAGGCGGCCGCGGCCACCGCCGAGCGCAGTGGCGGCGAATCGCTGGAGCGTACGGGTCTGACGGACTGGACGATCGGCACGCTGTCCCGGGTCTTCGAGACGCGCCGGGCGGGGCAGCCGGTGAAGGCGTACCCGGCGCTGGTGGACGACGGTCCGAAGGCGAACACCGTCTCCGTGCGGCTCTTCGACAGCGAGGCGGAACAGGCGCAGGCGATGTGGAAGGGCACCCGCCGGCTGCTGCTGCGCAACATCCCGGTCAACCCGGCGAAGTTCGCGAGCGATCACCTGTCCAACCAGCAGAAGCTGGCCCTGTCCGCGAATCCGCACGGTTCGGTCCAGGCGCTGTTCGACGACTGCGCCATGGCGGCGGCGGACAAGCTCGTCGCGGACTTCGGCGGGCCGGCGTGGGACGAGGAGTCGTACCGGAAGCTCTACGACAAGGTCCGCGCCGAGATCGTCGACACGACGGTCCGTACGGTGGGCCAGGTGCAGCAGGTGCTGGCGGCCTGGCAGGCCTGCGAACGCCGGCTGAAGGCCGTGCGCAGCCCGGCGCTGCTGGCCAATCTCCAGGACGTGCGTGCGCAGCTGGACGCGCTGGTGAAGCCGGGCTTCGTGACGGAGGCCGGGATCCGGCGGCTGCCTGACCTGATGCGCTACCTCGTCGCGGCGGACCGGCGGCTGCAGCAGATGCCGACCGGGGCCCAGCGGGACACGTCCCGTATGGAGAAGGTGCACGAGATGCGGGACGAATACGCGTGGCTGCTCGAGCAGATGCCGCCGGGCCGGCCGGTGCCGCAGCAGGTCCTGGACGTGCGCTGGATGATCGAGGAGCTCCGGGTGAGCTATTTCGCGCACGCGCTGGGCACGGCGTACCCCGTCTCCGACAAGCGGATCGTGAAGGCCATCGACGCGCTCGTGCCGTGACGGGTCCCGCACACAGGGTGAGTTCGACCGGTGGGCCGCCCTCCTGTACAGTCTCTTCTCGCAGCGCAACGCGGAAAACACGCTGCGAAACCTGGTCCTGTGGAGCAGTTTGGAGTGCTCGCCACCCTGTCAAGGTGGAGGCCGCGGGTTCAAATCCCGTCAGGACCGC
>NZ_JACBYP010000181.1 GCF_018982965.1 Streptomyces mayonensis
GGGCGGCTGCTCCTTGGACCACTTCGTGCCGGGGCTCGCGGGTTCCGCACCGGGCCGGTCCGCGGGTTGCGGGGGCTGGTCGGGGCCGTCGGGGCGGTCGGCGGGGCCGGACGCGCCGGGCTCCCGCCCGTCGGACGGGGCGGATCCGGGCGAGGCCCAGCCCGGAGTGTCGTTCATCGTCGCTCCTTCACGGTGCCCGTCCGCGGTCGCGGCGGCGGCAGGTTGGCAGCCATCGTGCCATGGGGTGGTCGGCTGCGGACCGGGCGCGGTCCGGGCAGCGCACCTTCAATTGTCCGCCGTCCAGAGGGCAGACTGACCGCATGGCTGATCGAGACGCGCGAAGCGGCGAGGGCAGGCGGCCGACCGGGATACCGGCGGCGCTCCGCTGGGAGGAACCTCCCGAGGGGCCGGTGCTGGTGCTGCTGGACCAGACCAGGCTCCCGGCCGAGGAGGTCGAGCTGGTCTGCACGGACCCGGCCGCCCTCGTGGAGGCCATCCGTTCGCTCGCCGTGCGCGGGGCACCGCTGCTGGGCATCGCGGGTGCCTACGGGGTCGCGCTCGCCGCCGTGCGGGGCTTCGAGGTGGCCGAGGCGGCGGCAGCGCTGGAGGGGGCCCGTCCCACCGCGGTGAACCTCGCCGTGGGCGTGCGCCGGGCGCGGGCCGCCCACCAGGAGGCGCTGGCCGGGACCGGTGACACCCGCCAGGCGGCCGCCGCGGCACTGACCGCGGCCCGGGCGCTGCACCGGGAGGACGCCGAGGCCGGCGCGCGGATGGCCGCACACGGGCTGCGGCTGCTGGACGAGCTGCTGCCCGCCGGCGGGCACCGCGTTCTGACCCACTGCAACACCGGTTCGCTGGTGTCGGGGGGTGAGGGAACGGCCTTCGCGGTGGCGCTCGCGGCACACCGCGCGGGGCGGCTGCGTCGCCTGTGGGTGGACGAAACGCGTCCCTTGCTGCAAGGTGCTCGCCTGACGGCATACGAGGCGGCCCGCAACGACATGGCGTACACCTTGCTTACGGACAACGCGGCGGGTTCGCTCTTCGCGGCGGGTGAGGTGGACGCGGTGCTCATCGGTGCCGACCGCATCGCGGCCGACGGTTCGGTGGCGAACAAGGTGGGGAGCTATCCGCTCGCGGTGCTCGCGCGCTACCACCATGTGCCGTTCATCGTGGTGGCACCGGTCACGACGGTGGATCCGGACACGCCGGACGGGGCGTCCATCGAGGTGGAACAGCGCCCCGGATATGAAGTGACCGAGGTCACAGCACCGCAGGTGCCGGTGGCGGGAGCGGGAGGCGGGATTCCGGTGGCACCCCTGGGGACCCAGGCGTACAACCCGGCGTTCGACGTGACGCCACCCGAGCTGGTGACGGCGATCGTCACCGAGGAGGGCGCGGTCTCGCCCGTGACCAGCGAGGCCCTCGCGGAGCTGTGTGCCAGGTCACGCCAGGTAACGATTAGCTAATGGGATGATGTCGTTTATGAAGGGACGAGTCCTTGTCGTCGACGACGACACCGCACTGGCCGAGATGCTCGGCATTGTGCTGCGTGGTGAGGGTTTTGAGCCGTCTTTCGTAGCCGACGGCGACAAGGCGCTGGCCGCCTTCCGGGAGACCAAGCCCGACCTGGTGCTGCTCGACCTGATGCTGCCCGGTCGGGACGGCATCGAGGTGTGCCGCCTGATCAGGGCGGAGTCGGGTGTGCCGATCGTGATGCTGACGGCCAAGAGCGACACCGTCGACGTCGTGGTCGGGCTGGAGTCGGGCGCCGATGACTACATCGTGAAGCCGTTCAAGCCGAAGGAGCTGGTGGCCCGTATCCGGGCACGCCTGAGGAGGTCGGAGGAACCGGCACCGGAACAGCTCGCCATAGGTGACCTGGTCATCGACGTAGCCGGGCACTCCGTGAAGCGGGACGGCCAGTCGATCGCGCTGACGCCGCTGGAGTTCGACCTGCTGGTGGCGCTGGCCCGCAAGCCGTGGCAGGTGTTCACGCGGGAGGTGCTCCTCGAGCAGGTCTGGGGCTACCGGCACGCGGCCGACACCCGCCTGGTCAACGTGCATGTGCAGCGGCTGCGCTCCAAGGTCGAGAAGGACCCGGAGAAGCCGGAGATCGTGGTGACCGTCCGCGGTGTCGGTTACAAGGCCGGACCGAGCTGACATGGCCAGGGACAGTGCCGCTTCGGCGCCCGGGTCCGGGGCCCGCGCCGGGCGGCCTGTCGCCCACGAGCCTCTCGGCCGCAAGCTCCCCGGCCGCCCCGCGGGGCACAAGCCCCCCGGTCACGAGCCCTCCGGACACGAGCCCCCCGGCCACAAGCCACGCGGTCACGAGCCTCCCGTCTCACGTTGGAGCCGCCTGCTGGAGGGCGGGCTGCTGCACGGCGGCGTGCAGGGCAGCCCGGTGCTCCGCCTCTTCATGCGCTGGGTGCGCCGGCCGCTGCTGCCCGTCATGCGGCTGTGGCGGCGCAACATCCAGCTCAAGGTCGTCGTCACCACCCTGCTGATGTCGCTGGGCGTGGTGCTGCTGCTCGGTTTCGTGGTGATCGGACAGGTCCGCAACGGCCTGCTGGACGCCAAGGTGAAGGCCTCGCAGAGCCAGGCCACCGGCGGTTTCACGGCGGCGAAGCAGAGGGCGGAGGAATCGGCGAGCGTCGACGGCGACGACAACGCCCCCGTCGACGGGCGCCCCTCGCAGAACGTCATCCAGTGGATGAGCGAACTGGTGAAGTCGCTCTCCAGCGGTGGCCAGGGCGCCTTCGACGTCGTCACCCTTCCCATGGGAGGCGAGAGCGGCAGCGGACGCGGCCCGCGCGCCTCCGGGTCGGTCGACTGGGCGGTCAGCGTCCCCGAGGACCTGCGGGAACGGGTCGAAGGCGGTACGGCGGCGGCCCAGAGCTACACCCGCATCGTCTACAGCTCCGACCAGGCGTCCCAGCCCGGCCTGGTCATCGGCAAGCAGGTCAACGACCCGAACAGCGAGCCGTACCAGCTCTACTACCTCTTCCCGCTCACCCAGGAGGAGAAGTCGCTCAGCCTGGTCAGGGGCACGCTGGCGACGGCGGGGCTCTTCGTCGTCGTACTGCTCGGGGCCATCGCGTGGCTCGTGGTGCGCCAGGTCGTCACGCCCGTACGGATGGCGGCGAGCATCGCCGAGCGGCTGTCCGCCGGGCGGCTGCAGGAGCGGATGAAGGTCACCGGCGAGGACGACATCGCCCGGCTCGGCGAGGCCTTCAACAAGATGGCGCAGAACCTCCAGCTCAAGATCAGTCAGCTCGAGGACCTGTCGCGGATGCAGCGGAGGTTCGTCTCCGACGTGTCGCACGAGCTGCGGACGCCGCTGACGACCGTGCGGATGGCCGCCGACGTCATCCATGACGCGCGCGTGGACTTCGACCCCGTGACCGCGCGGTCGGCGGAACTCCTCGCCGACCAGCTCGACCGGTTCGAGACACTGCTCGCGGACCTGCTGGAGATCAGCCGTTTTGACGCGGGCGCCGCGGCCCTGGAAGCGGAGCCCATAGACCTCAGGGAGGTCGTACGGAGGGTCGTCGGCGGCGCCGAGCCACTCGCCGAGCGCAAGGGCACGCAGGTGCGCGTCCTGGGCGACCAGCAGCCGGTGGTGGCCGAGGCGGACGCACGGCGCGTGGAGCGCGTCCTGCGCAACCTCGTCGTCAACGCGGTGGAGCACGGTGAGGGGCGCGACGTCGTCGTCAAACTCGCCGCGGCCGGCGGCGCGGTGGCGGTAGCGGTGCGCGACTACGGCGTCGGACTGAAACCGGGCGAGGCCACGCGGGTCTTCAGCCGCTTCTGGCGGGCCGACCCGGCACGCGCGCGTACCACCGGAGGCACCGGACTGGGCCTGTCGATCGCGCTGGAGGACGCGCGGCTGCACGGCGGCTGGCTGCAGGCCTGGGGTGAGCCGGGGGGCGGTTCGCAGTTCCGGCTGACCCTGCCGAGGACCGCGGACGAGCCGCTCAGGGGCTCGCCGATACCGCTGGAGCCGACGGACTCACGACGCAACCAGGAACTCCACGACACCGGTGCGGCCGGCACCGGTCCGGCCGGCACCGGTGCGACCGGGGCCGCGGACAAGACGGCCGGCGTCCCGGCACAGGCGCCGGCCGGGCAGGCGTCCTCCGCGCGGGGACCGATACCCCCGCGCCCGGCCGTGGCTCCCACGGCCGATCCCACGGCACTTCCCGGCAACGGTGCGCGCGTGGTGCCGAGGCCCGTGTCGGGCACCCGGAGACAGGACGACGGACCCGCGACGAGGACGGCGAGTCGCCCGGACACCGGGCCGGAGGACCCGAGCAGGCAAGGGGAGGCATCTCGTGGGCGCTGACCGCGGGGGAGGCGGTCGGCGGATGCCGGCGCGCGTCATGGCGTACACCGTCTGCGGTGCCGTACTGCTGGCGGGGTGCGCGTCGATGCCCGACGACGGGGACCTGCGCGGAGTGGACTCCACGCCCCGGCAGGATCCTCAGGTGCGGGTGTTCGCGATGCCGCCGCGGGAGAACGCCCCGCCATCCGACATCGTGCAGGGTTTCCTGGAGGCGCTGACCAGCGACGATCCCCACTACGAGACGGCGCGCAAGTACCTGACCGGTGACGCCGCGAAGAACTGGCAGCCGGACGAGTCGGCGACGGTGCTCGCGGGCGGGCCGGGGACCGAGTCCGACCACTCGGGCAGCCGCGAGGATGCCAACGACTACTCGGTGACCCTGACCGGTACCAAGGTGGCCACGGTGGACGCGCAGCGGTCGTACTCGCCGGCCGAGGGCTCGTACCGCAAGTCGGTGCACCTCACCCGGGACGGCAAGAGCGGGCAGTGGCGCATCGACGCGCTGCCGCCGGGTGTCGTCATGGGCAAGTCCGACTTCCAGCGCAACTACATGTCGGTCAACCGGTACTACTTCGCCTCGAACACCGTGGTGCGGGCGGACGCCGACGAGGGGACGAGGCCGCAGCCGGCGGCCGTCGCCGACCCCGTGTACGTGCGCCGGCGCGTGGACCCCATGACCCACGTGGTCCGTTCGCTGATCAGCGGGCCGACGAGCCTGCTCGGTCCCGTGGTCAGGTCAAGCTTCCCGACCGGCACGGCGCTGGCGGAGAACGTCGGCTCGCTGGCGCCCGACGACCGCAGCAGGCTCACGGTGCCGCTGAACGACAAGGCGGCCGGAGTCAGTGAGGAGAAGTGCGACGAGATGGCCGCACAGCTCCTCTTCACGCTGCAGAACCTCACACCCGCGGTGGAGGAGGTGGAACTGAGTTCGGGCGGTGAGCAGTTGTGCTCGCTCACCGAGGACCGGGCCGAGACGGTCGCCACGCGTGGCTCGGCGCAGCGTCCCGACTACCTCTACTTCGTCGACGAGGACAACAGCGTGGTCAGGATCGCGGCGGGCAGCAACGGAACCCGTCCGGAGCCCGTCCCGGGCCCCCTGGGCGAGGGCGAGAAGGCGCTGCGGGCGGTCGCGGTGGCGCGGGACGAGCACAGCGCCGCCGGTATAGGCCTCGACAACAAGGCGCTGTACGTGGCCTCGCTGGTGCCGGGCGGTTCGCTCGGCGAGCCCGTGCTGGTCAGCAACGGCGAGGCGGAGGACGACCGGCTGACGCCGCCCAGCTGGGATGCGCAGGGGGACCTGTGGATCGCGGACCGGGACCCGGCCGACCCGCGGCTGCTGCTGCTCAAGGCGGGCGCGGGAGATCCGGTGGAGGTCCGCACGCCGGGGCTGGACGGCCGGGTACAGGCCGTGCGGGTGGCGGCCGACGGGGTGCGGATCGCGCTGATCGTGGAGAAGGGCGGCAAGCGGTCGCTGCTGATCGGACGCATCGAACGGGACGACAGGAGCGCCGAAGAGGCCGCTGTCACCGTCCTGGAACTGCGCTCGGCGACGCCCGAACTCGAAGAGGTCACGGCCATGTCGTGGGCCGGGGACAGCCGGCTCGTGGTGGTCGGACGTGAACGCGGTGGCGTCCAGCAGATCGGATACGTCCAGGTCGACGGGTCGACGCCGGAGGTCTCGGTGCCCGCGGCCCTGACCGGGGTCGCGGAGATCGCCGCGACCGAGGACGAGCGGCTGCCGCTCGTGGCGTACTCGGCGGACCTGATCGTGCGGCTGCCGTCAGGGTTGCAGTGGCAGAAGGTGACGGAGGGGACGGCGCCGGTCTACCCGGGGTGAGGCGTCCGGCGTCCGGGTTTTCCACAGGCCGCCCGTGAGGGTTTTCCACAGGCCTGGCGGGGTCTCGCAGGGCACGGCACAGTGGTGGCCATGCGGGGATGCCGGGAATCACAGGAATCACACGAAGTACGAGAGTTGCGGGGCTTACGGGGATTACGGCGATGGTGGCGGGATCTCACGGACCTGGTGCTGCCGGCCGAGTGCGGTGGGTGCGGCGGCGTCCGCGAGGTGCTGTGTCCGCGGTGCCGTACGGCGCTGAGTGGGGCCGCGCCGCTCCGGGTCCGGCCGGTGCCGGAGCCCCCTGGGCTGCCGAGGGTGCACGCGGCGGCGCCGTACGAGGACGAGGTGCGGGCCGTGCTGCTGGCACACAAGGAGCGGGGCGCGCTCGCCCTGACGGTTCCGCTCGGCGCGGCCCTGGCGGGAGCGGTGCGGGCGGCCCTGCGGGAGTCGGGCACGGGCACCGCAGACGGGGACGCCTTCCGCGGGCCTGAGCCGGTGCCGGAGTCGCTGCCTGGGCCGGTGCTGCTGGTGCCGGTGCCGTCGGCGCGCCGGGCGGTGCGGACGCGGGGGCACGACCCGGCGCGGCGCATCGCTCTCGCCGCGGCGGGGGAGTTGCGGCGGACCGGGACGTCCGCCCGGGCGCTCGCCGTGCTGCGGCAACGGCACGCCGTGGCCGACCAGTCGGGCCTCGACGCCCGGCAGCGGCTGGTCAACCTCACCGGGGCGCTCGCGGTGGTCCGGGGCGGCGGTCGGCTGCTGTGCGGCGGTGGGCCGGTCGTTCTGGTCGACGACCTGATGACGACGGGGGCGTCGCTGGCCGAGGCGGCACGTGCGGTGCGTGCGGCGACGGCGGTCGGTGAGGGGGTCGTCGCGGAGCGGGCCGGAGCCGGAGTTCCGGTACGGGCCGGGCCGGCTGAGTCGGGGCAGGGGTCCGGCACGTACTGGGCGGCGAGATCGCCTGTGTATCCGTCGGCGCCGGGGGAAGGCAGAGAGGAACGGAAGCCGGGGCCCGAAATGGCGGGCCCGAACGGAGGCGGTGGCGTGATCGGTGAAGTGATCTGCGCGGCAGTGGTCGCCGCTCCACCGGATTCTTTCGAAAATAAACCGGAACTGACTGAGAGCCTGCATCGTTGCAGGTGATAAGAGGGTCAATTCACTGGAACGGAGGTACCCCGCGGTAGAGGGTGACGGCATCCCTCCGGGCGAGATATGTTCGGTTGTGAGGCAAAGCCGCAGGCCACACCTCTCGAATCCGAATGCCGTGCTGCGGGTTTTCACCGTCATCACCCGCACCGGTGGAGTGGAGAACCCGCCCGCGGGGGAGGAGGTGGACGTCACCGAGTCCGAGGTTCCGGCTGATCCGGAACCTGGTGCGAAAAGGAGATGCTCCGCCGTGGAAGCGGGGCGATCCGGGAACGGAGTTCTGCGTGGACATCGTCGTCAAGGGCCGCAAGACCGAGGTGCCCGAGCGGTTCCGGAAGCACGTGGCCGAGAAGCTGAAGCTGGAGAAGATCCAGAAGCTCGATGGCAAGGTGATCAGCCTCGACGTCGAGGTGTCCAAGGAGCCGAACCCCCGGCAGGCCGACCGCTGCGACCGAGTGGAGATCACGCTCCGCTCCCGCGGTCCGGTGATCCGGGCGGAGGCAGCGGCGAGCGACCCGTACGCGGCGCTCGACCTGGCGGCGGAGAAGCTCGGCGCACGGCTGCGCAAGCAGCACGACAAGCGTTTCTCGCGCCGCGGCGCACGCCGGATCTCGGCGGCAGAGGTCGCCGACCACGTACCGGGCGCGGCGACGCTCAACGGGAACGGCCACGTCGTCCCGCAGGAGAAGCAGGACGGCGTACCCACCAAGAGGATCGGCTCGTTGGAGGTCCAGGGCGACGGTCCGCTCGTCGTCCGGGAGAAGACCCACGTGGCCGCGCCGATGTCCCTCGACCAGGCGCTCTACGAGATGGAGCTGGTCGGGCACGACTTCTATCTGTTCGTCGACTCCGAGACGAAGGAGCCCAGCGTCGTCTACCGGCGGCACGCCTACGACTACGGCGTGATCCACCTCACCACGGACACGATGGTCACCCAGGCGCACGCCCCCGACGCGGGCGACGCGCTCGGCGGCTGACGCACCGCCGGCCGACAGCGGACCGGTGCCCCTGGAGCGCGTGTGCGCCCCCAGGGGCACCGGTGTGCGACGGTGCGCGAGGGTGTGCGACCCCCATCGCCGCCCGTTCGGGCACCCCGCTGTCGGCCGGGCATGGAATCATGGCGGCAACGGCCCAACCGGTGGGTCGTTGCTCTGGGTTGGCGATGGCTCAGCACCACGGGCCACAGCCTTCAGGGGGAGGAACGATGGCGGACAGTTTCGGACCGATGCGGGTCGCGGGCGTCGACCACGGGATCGACGACGGGGCCGTCGGCATGGGCCCGGAGGCGGGCACTGCGCGCGAGGAGCCGATCAGGGTCCTGGTCGTGGACGACCACGCCCTCTTCCGCCGCGGTCTGGAGATCGTGCTCGCGGCCGAGGAGGACATCCAGGTGGTCGGGGAGGCCGGGGACGGCGCCGAAGCCGTGGAGAAGGCCGCCGATCTGTTGCCTGACATCGTCCTGATGGATGTGCGCATGCCCAAGCGGGGCGGGATCGAAGCCTGCACCTCCATCAAGGAGGTGGCTCCCAGTGCCAAAATCATCATGCTCACGATAAGCGATGAAGAGGCCGACCTCTACGACGCGATCAAGGCGGGGGCGACGGGATACCTCCTCAAGGAGATCTCGACCGACGAGGTGGCCACCGCCATTCGCGCGGTGGCCGACGGACAGTCCCAGATCAGTCCGTCCATGGCGTCGAAACTCCTCACCGAGTTCAAGTCGATGATCCAGCGGACCGACGAACGCCGGCTGGTGCCCGCACCGCGGCTCACCGACCGCGAGCTTGAGGTCCTCAAACTCGTCGCCACGGGAATGAACAACCGGGACATCGCCAAGGAACTGTTCATTTCCGAGAACACCGTGAAGAACCACGTCCGCAACATCCTGGAGAAACTGCAGTTGCACTCCAGGATGGAGGCCGTGGTGTACGCGATGCGGGAGAAGATTCTCGAGATCCGGTGACCCGGTCCCGACCGGGTCAGGCGAGCAGGCGGGCCAGCTCCGCAGTGAGGGGCTCGCGCAGGTCCGGCGCATCGACACGCTCCACGCGCACGTCCGTGCAGTCCACCCAGCTCGCCGCCTCCACCAGGGCCTGGGCCACCGCGGGAGCGGCCTTGGGACCGTCCACTGTCACCTGCCTGGCGACGAGCGTGCGCCCGTCACGCCCCGGGTCCACACGGCCGACGAGCCGCCCGCCCGCCAGCACCGGCATGGCGAAGTAGCCGTGCACCCGCTTCTGCCTGGGCACGTACGCCTCCAGGCGGTGGGTGAAGCCGAAGATCCGCTCCGTACGCGCCCGCTCCCAGACGAGGGAGTCGAAGGGGGAGAGCAGGGTCGTGCGGTGCCGGCCGCGCGGGGGCGTCGCCAGGGCCGCGGGATCGGCCCAGGCCGGACGGCCCCAGCCCTGCACGGTGACCGGCACCAGACCCGAGTCGGCGATCACGGCGTCGACCTGCTCGGCCTTGAGCCGGTGGTAGTCCGCGATGTCCGCGCGCGTACCGACCCCCAGGGACTGGCCGGCCAGGCGGACCAGGCGGCGCAGGCACTCCGTGTCGTCCAGGTCGTCGTGCAGCAGCGCGGCCGGGACGGCGCGTTCGGCCAGGTCGTACACCCGCTTCCAGCCGCGGCGCTCGACGCAGACCACCTCGCCGTACATGAGCGCGCGCTCGACGGCGACCTTCGTGCCCGACCAGTCCCACCACTCGCTGGTCCTCTTCGCGCCGCCCAGGTCCGTGGCGGTGAGGGGACCCTCGGCCCGGAGCTGCTTGACGACGCGGTCGTAGTCGCCGTCGGGGAGGTGGTGGTTCCAGTGCGGGCGGTCGCGGTAGGCACGGCGGCGGAAGGCGAAGTGGGGCCACTCCTCGATGGGGAGGATGCAGGCGGCGTGCGACCAGTACTCGAAGGCGTGGGTGTCCTTCCAGTAGGCGTCCTCGACCGTCCTGCGGCCGACGGCGCCCAGGCGGGCGTACGGGATGAGCTCGTGGGAGCGGGCCAGGACCGAGATGGTGTCGAGCTGCACCGCGCCCAGGTGACGGAGGACGCCGCGGACGCCTGCGCGGCGGTCGGGGGCGCCGAGGAAGCCCTGTGCGCGGAGCGCCAGGCGGCGGGCCTCGTCTGCGGACAGTTCCGTGGCGGGGGGCGGGAGGGTCGTCATGCGTCCGCACGATAGGGGGTGGGT
>NZ_JACBYP010000182.1 GCF_018982965.1 Streptomyces mayonensis
ACGCGGGTGACCTCGTCGGCGAAGGCGGAGAGCTGGTCGACCATCGTGTTGATGGTGTTCTTCAGCTCCAGGATCTCCCCGCGCGCGTCCACGTCGATCTTCTGGGAGAGGTCGCCCTTGGCCACGGCCGTCGCCACCTGCGCGATGTCACGCACCTGAGTGGTCAGGTTGCCCGCCATCGCGTTGACCGAGTCCGTCAGGTCGGCCCAGGTGCCCGAGACGCCCGGCACCCGCGCCTGCCCGCCCAGGGTCCCCTCGGTGCCGACCTCGCGGGACACCCGGGTGACCTCCGAGGTGAACACGGACAACTGGTCCACCATGCCGTTGAAGACCTTGGCGATGTCACCCATCAGGCCGTCCGCCTCGTCCGGCAGCCGGGTGCCGAAGTCGCCGTCCCGCACGGCCGTCAGACCCGCCAGGAGGCGGCGCAACTCCTGATCGCCCGGAACCGCTTCGACAGTCCCGGCGCTGTCGTTGGTCATGCGCACCCTCGTTCCGCTCCCCAGGAGCCCTCCGGCGAGGACTCACGACCCCCTCCGGGACACTCGCGCGCCCCGGCCTCCGTGCGCGCGTCCGCGCAGTTCACGGAAATCCCCCCGGTCAGAAAAATACGCCAGAAGCCGCCCCGGGCGCGCCGTGCGTACACAAAGCGTTACCCCCCGGAGGGGAACGTCCCCCGAATGCGGCAGCCCCGGCCGGGTATCTGCTGCGGTGGAGCCGGTCCGGCGACCTCCGGACCGACTCCGTACTCGTCGCCGACACGGGAGGGAAGGGGCAGCGTGCCGATGGAGAGCATCTGGTCGTACGCGGCGGACAGCGGTCATGCGGAGGGACAGGAGCTGACGGGCTGCGACGTCGTGGCCGACGACGGCACCATCGGGCACGTGGACCGGCAGGCCGAACACTTCGGCATGCGGCACCTGGTCGTCGACACCGGCGTCTGGGTGTTCGGCCGGAGCGTCCTCGTACCGGTCGGCGTGGTCCGGGGCATCGACCCCGAGGCCCGCACGGTCACGCTGAGCTGCACCAGGGCCGAGGTCAAGGCCGCGCCCAGGTTCAGGACCGACAGCGAGACGATGGACCGGGAGTACCTTGCCTCGGTCGGCGACTACTACCACCGGCTGCCGCCGCGGGAGAGCTCCGCGACCTGACCGGTCCCGAACGACAGCACGCGGAAACCGGGGAACCACTGACATGGAACCGACCGACGCAGTCACCACGGCCCCGCCCGGCGTCGAGCCCCTCGGCGCGGCGGCGCCGGGCGCGGTGGGCGGCGCCGCGCAGGCACGGGCGTACGCCGAGTCGGTGGCGCGGGAGTGGGGCGTCCCCGGGGGCGGCGTGCGCGAGGAGGACGTCGGGGACCTGCTGCTCGTGGTCTCCGAGCTGGTCACCAACGCGATCCGGCACGGCGGCGGGCTGGCGGGCTTCGAGGCCGGGCCCACGCGCGAGGGCGTACGGATCGCCGTCCACGACCACAGCGCCGTGGTGCCCAGGGCCGTGCACACGTTCCCCACCACGCACCCGGGAGGCGGCTACGGATGGCCGCTCGTCGCCCGCCTGGCCCGGGACATCGCCGTCGACCTGCGGCCCGGGGGCGGCAAGACCATCAGCGCGCTGGTGCCGCTGCGCCCGGCGACCGCTCGCTGACTGCGGCGACCCCGGCCCGCGCCGCCGTCCTCACCAGGGCAGGAAGACGTGGATGTCCTTGCCGCGGTCGCCGGAGACGACACTCACCTGGTCGGACAGGGTGTGGATCAGATGCCATCCGATGCCGCCCCCGCCGCGGCTCGGATGGAAGGGGCGCGGCACGGGCTCGGTCGTACTGGTGTCGTGCATCACCACGTGCACGCCGTCGAAGGTACGGCGCAGACGCAACTGGAACGGCCCGGGGGCGTACTGCACCGCGTTCGCCGCGAGTTCGGTGACGACGAGCAGGATGTCGTCCCAGTGCTCGGGCGCCGCGGGCGGTGCGGCCCGCGCCAGGTCGTAGAGGAACTCCTCCGCGACCAGGCGCGCACCCGTGACGTTGTGCAGCTCTCCGGTGAAGCTGGCGGTGCGGTTCGTGATCTCCTCGGAAGCCAGTGTCCTGTCCCAACGCGACTCGGCTGCCATTGCGCCTTCCCGGCCCGGCCACTGCCGGGCGTCGTCCTCACTTCGTCTTCTCTCCGTCTCCGGTTCCCGTGTCTTCCGTCTTTAGTTCCCGTGGCGGCCGAGGCTAGTCGCGTCGGGATGCCCTGGTCGCGGCGGGGGGACGGAGGGACGTCGGACGGGTGACCCGGCACGGATCACCGCAGGAAGACGTTCTCCGGCTCCTCCCAGCCGACCGGCTCCTCCGGCTCCCGTGGCTCCTGCGTCTCCCGCGGCGGACGGCGGTGCGACCGCGCCTCGTACATCGCGTCGATCTCCAGCGCGAAGGCCGCGACGATCTCGTCCCGCCGCAGCTTCATCGACGGCGTGAGCAGCCCGTTGGCCACGTCGAACGGCTCGGGCAGGACGCGGAAGACCCGGATGGACTCCGAGCGGGAGACGGCGCTGTTGGCCGCGGCCACCGCCCGCGCGACCTCCTCCCGCAGCGCGTTCGCCTCCCGCGCCTCCCGCGCCGGGGCGTCGCCCTGCAGGGCCAGCCCCGCACGCCAGTGGGTCAGGAACTCCGGGTCCAGCGTGATCAGGGCGCCGACGCAGGGCCGGTTGTCGCCCACGACCACCGCCTGGTGGACGAGCGGGTGCATCCGCAGCCGCTGCTCCAGCGCGGCCGGGGCCACGCTCTTGCCGCCGCTGGTGATGATGATGTCCTTCTTTCGGCCGGTGATCGCCAGGTAGTTCTCGGTGTCCAGGTGGCCGATGTCGCCGGTGGCCAGCCAGCCGCCGCCCATCACCTGCCGGGTGGCGGCCTCGTCACCGACGTACCCCTGGAACAGCGACGGCGCGCGCACCAGGATCTCCCCGTCGTCGGCCAGCCGGATCTCCGTGCCGGGCAGCGGCTGCCCGACGGTGCCCGACTTCTCCCGGCCCAGCGGCTGCATCGTCAGCGCGCCGCTGGTCTCGGTCAGGCCGTAGCCGTCGTGGACGAAGACGCCGATGCCCTCGTAGAAGAGGGAGAGCTCGCGGCTGAGCGGTGAGCCGCCGGACGTCGCCCGCTGCACCCGGCCGCCCAGCGCGGCGCGCAGCCGGCGGTACACCGTCCGCTCGAACAGGGCGTGCTGGAGCCGCAAATCCAGGCCGGGCCCGTTGCCGCGGCCCAGCCGCCGGCGCTCCAGCGCCCCCGCGAAGTCCCGCGCCGTGGCCGCGGCCCGCTCGAACAGCGCCCCGCGCCCCTCCTGCTGGGCGGTGCGCAGGAAGTTCTTGTAGATCTTCTCCAGCACCGAGGGCACGGCGTACAGATAGGTGGGTCTGAAGGAGCGCAGCGCCGAGGAGAGCGCCTCGCCGGTCAGTTCCGGCTCGTGCGCCATCAGGAACCCGCCCCGGACACACAGGTTCTGGATCATGAGCCCGTACACGTGCGAGAAGGGGAGGTACGCGAGGACCGTGCCCTGCTCGCCGGGGGGCGCGATCGTGCTCGCCCAGCCGGCGAGCAGGGTGTCGCAGGGGGCGGCGAGACCGCGGTGGCTGAGCGCGCAGCCCATCGCGCGTCCCGAGGTGCCCGACGTGTAGGCGACGACCGCCGTGGAGTCCGGCAGCACGATGCGGCGCATGGAGTCGACCGTGGTGAACGGCAGGGACGCGCCGCGCTCCACGAGCGTGTCCACGGCCCCCGCGTCGAGCTGCCAGACATGACGCAGGGACGGCAGTACGGCGCACACCGAGCCGACGGTCATCACGCTCTGTTCGTCCTCGACGACCACGCCCACGCAGCCCGCGTCGCGCAGGATGTACTCGACCTGCTCGCGCGAGGAGGTCGGGTAGATCGGCACGACCTCGGCGCCCACCGCCCACAGGGCGTAACTGAAGACCGTCCACTCGTACCGGGTGCGGGCCAGGATCGCCACCCGGTCGCCCGGCTGGACGCCGCTCGCGATCAGGCCTTTGGCCAGGTCGGACACCTGGTCGCGGAACTCCGCCGCCGTCACCTGGTCCCAGTGGGCCGAGCCGGGGCCGCGACGGCGGGCGAGCAGCGGCAGGGCGGGCCTTCGGACAGCCGTCTCGAAGAGGCTGTCGGCGAGCCCGCCGGCCGGCGGCGGGACGGACGGGGGAGCGGGAGCGGGTTCGCGCATGCGCCGATTCCTGACGTCTACGGAGGGTGACCCCGCCGACGAGTACCGTGGTCGGCGGTGCTCGGAATCTAGCGGAGTCGCAGGCCGCGGGGGGCTCGGACGGCAGAAGTGATCCCGCCCGGTGATCCCCCGGTGATCCGGGCCGGATCGGGGGACCCGGACGGCATGAGCTATACGAATCCCGATCCCGATCCCCGGCGCACCACCGGTCTGGAGCCCGGCGGAGGAGTCCCGCCGGGGGAGACGCCGCCGGCGGAGAGCAGCCTGCCCGAGGCGGGCCCGCAGGAGCTGCACAACCCGCCCAAGGGCTGGGCCAAGGGACCACTGACCCTGATCCTCGCCGTGGTGCTCCTGGTCGCGGCCGGCTTCCTCGCCTACGCCATCGCCCTGATGCTCTGAGCCGGAGGCATGCCGGCCACCGGCTCGCCCGGCACCCCGTCGGCCGCCGCGGGGCCCGGCGCCGGGGTCTGCGCCGGGGGCTGTGCCGGCCGACGGGGTGCCGGGCGTCGGCGTCGGGTTCCTCCGCGACCGGTCCGCCGGGCCCCGACGACGGGACGCCCGGCGGTCCGCCGCCCGCCGGTCCGGTGTCCGCCGACGCGGTACCCGCCGGTCCGGTACCGTTCTCGCCACTGTTCTCGCTGATGTCCACGCGCTTCCTGCGTGCTCGACACATCTTCTTCTGCCGCGGGCCGGGGGCCCGCCGGCAGACGCCGGCCCAGCGGAGCAGGCCGGCCGGGCGCAGGCGCCGGCGCCGGGCAGGGACCCGTTGGCCGTGACCCGGCGCGCCGGACGGGCGGGAACACGGCGCGGAGACCAGGGGGCCGGACCACCGTGCGGCCCGCGGCGCCGTGCAACCGCCTCGCCGCCGCCCGTACGGCCCAGTGCAACCGCCCCGTCACCGCACGGACCGGGCCGGGACGCGCGCCTGCGCCGCACGGGCCGGAGCGGGGGAACACGCGTGGTCGCCGCAGGCGTGCGGCCGCGTCCCGCGGTCGGGCCGTGCCGTGCCGGCGCGTGTCGAGGCGTGCCGGGGGGACGGGGCCGGGCGCGTCAGGACGCCTGGGTGCGGCGGACGCACGCGGTGACGACCTCCCGCAGGCTGCCGGTGCGGGCCAGCAGGTCGCGCTGCACCCCGGCGCCGTTGCCGTGGCGCAGCAGGCGGGCGGTCTCCTCCCGTACCCGGTCCAGGTCGCCCGAGGCGGCGAGCGCGTCCCGCGCGTGCTCCACCAGGGCGCGTACGACCGTCTCGGCCGGCATCCGCCGCATGGTCGCCGGATGCAGCAGCTCCCCCGACAGACCCGACCGCGCCGCCCGCCACGCCGCGAGCCGCAGCAGGCTCACGCTGTGCCCGTCCGGCTCCGCGCCCGCGCGCCACTCCCGCGCGGCCGTGTCGACCAGTGCGCGGGCCACGGCGGCGAGTGCCACGGCCGTACCGGCGTCCAGGCACACGTCCGCGACCCGGAACTCGACCGTCGGATACCGCTGGGACAGCCGGGCGTCGAAGTAGACCATCCCGTCGTCGAGGATCGTGCCCGTGGCGAGCATGTCCGCGACCCGCCGGTGGTAGCGCTCCGCCGACCCGAACAGCTCCGTCGGCCCCGCCGACGGCCACCGCTGCCAGACCCGGCTGCGATAGCTGCTGTAGGAGGAGTCCGCGCCCTGCCAGAACGGCGAGTTGGCGCTCAGCGCGGTCAGTACCGGCAGCCAGGGCCGCACCCGGTCGAGCACCGCGACGCCCTCCTCGTCGGAGTCGACCGAGACGTGCACGTGGCAGCCCAGGACCAGCTGCTCGTGGACGACGACTCCGTACTGCTCGGCCATCCACGCGTAGCGCCGGTTCACACCGATGGACGGGGCCACCGGCAGGGGCGAGGTGGCGAGCGCGGCGACGGCGCACCCGATTCCCCCGGCGTGCCGCCCGGCCTCCTCACGGCAGCGGACGATCTCCCCGTGCAGCCGCTCCATGTCCGCCTGCGGATGCGTGGCGAACTCGAGCATCTGCTCGTGCAGCTCCTTCTCGAAGACGTCCTGCCCGGCGTCCTCCAGCGAGGCCCGGGCGAGCACGGCGGCGGACAGCGCCCGCGGCTCGCCGGTCGCGGGGTCGACCAGCAGGAGCTCCTCCTCCACTCCGACGGTGCGCACCCGGTGCCGCCTTTCTGTGGGCCGGTGGGACCGTCCGACTGCCCGGGGCGGCCGGACGGACACCTGCCCGCCTCACCCGGCGTACGGAGTCAGCCACACCGTGGCCAGCGGGGGCAGCGTGATCCGTACGCTGCCGTCCTCCGTCCTGACCGGCTCCGGGTCGGCCACGCCACTGCCGCCGTACGCCTCGGCGTCGGTGTTGAGGACCTCCTGCCAGGCGACGGCCCCCTCGCCGACGGGAAGCGGGTACCCGTGCCGCACGACCGGCGAGAAGTTCGACACCGCCAGCAGCGGCGCGCCGTCCGCGTCGAAGCGCAGGAACGCGAAGACGTTGTCCTCGGCCGCGTCCACCGAGACCCACCGGAACCCGGCCGGGTCGGTGTCGCGCTGCCACAGGGCCGGGGTGCGCGCGTAACGGGTGTTCAGCTCGCGGACCAGGTCCCGCACCCCGCGGTGGTCGGCCGCCGAGTGGTACCCGTCGTCCGTCAGCCACCACTCGGGCCCCTCCTGCTCGGACCACTCGGCGCCCTGCGCGAACTCCTGCCCCATGAACAGCAGCTGCTTGCCGGGGTGGGCCCACATGAAGCCCAGGTAGGCGCGGACGTTCGCGCGCCGCTGCCACCAGTCGCCCGGCATCTTCGACACCAGGGCCTGCTTGCCGTGCACCACCTCGTCGTGCGAGATGGGCAGCACGTAGTTCTCGCTGTAGGCGTACACCATCGAGAACGTCATCTCGTGGTGGTGGTACCTGCGGTGCACCGGCTCGTGCGCCATGTACTCCAGCGAGTCGTGCATCCAGCCCATGTTCCACTTCAGGCCGAAACCGAGCCCGCCGGTGTCGGTCGGCCGGGTCACCCCGCCCCACGCGGTCGACTCCTCGGCGATGGTCACCACGCCCGGGCAGCGGCGGTAGACGGTCGCGTTCATCTCCTGGAGGAACGCCATCGCCGCGAGGTCCTCGCGGCCGCCGTACCGGTTGGGCTCCCACTGCCCGGAGTCGCGGGAGTAGTCCAGGTAGAGCATCGAGGCGACCGCGTCGACGCGCAGCCCGTCGATGTGGAACTCCTCGCACCAGTACACGGCGTTCGCCACGAGGAAGTTGCGCACCTCCGTGCGCGCGAAGTCGAAGGTGTACGTGCCCCAGTCCGGGTGGGTCGCACGCCGTTCGTCCCCGGGCTCGTACAGCGGGTCCCCGTCGAAGCGGCCCAGCGCCCAGTCGTCCTTGGGGAAGTGCGCCGGCACCCAGTCCATGATCACGCCGATCCCGGCCCGGTGCAGCGCGTCGACCAGGAAGCGGAAGTCGTCCGGCGAGCCGAGGCGCGCGGTCGGCGCGTAGAAGCCGGTGACCTGGTAGCCCCAGGACGGCCCGTAGGGGTGCTCGGCGACCGGCATCAGCTCGACGTGGGTGAAGCCCAGGTCCTTCACATAGGCGGGCAGCTGCTCGGCCAGCTCGCGGTAGGTCAGCCCCGGCCGCCAGGACGGCAGGTGCACCTCGTACACCGAGAACGGCGCCTCGTGCACGGGCCGGTCGGCGCGGGTCCGCATCCACTCGGCGTCGCCCCACTCGTGGCGCGAGGCGGTCACCACGGACGCGGTGTTCGGCGGCTCCTCGGCCGCGCGGGCCATCGGGTCCGCCTTGAGGAAGCGCTGCCCGTACCGCGAGTGGATCTCGAACTTGTACCGGGTGCCCTCCCCGACGCCCGGCAGGAACAGCTCCCACACCCCGGACGAACCCAGCGAGCGCATCGGGAACGCGGTCCCGTCCCAGTGGGTGAAGTCGGTGGCGACCCGCACGCCCTGCGCGTTCGGCGCCCACACCGTGAACCGGGTGCCGGTGACGCCCTCGTGGGTCGTCGGGTGCGCGCCGAGCGCCTGCCACAGCTGCTCGTGGCGTCCCTCCGCGATCAGGTGCAGGTCCAGGTCGCCGAGCGCGGGCAGGAAGCGGTACGGGTCGTGCGTCTCCTGTTCGGCCCGCTCGTAGGCCACCACGAGGGTGTACGCCGGGACCTCCGTCAGCGGAAGCACACCGGAGAACAGTCCCTCCCCCTCCGACACGAGGGCGTGGCGCTCGCCGCCGACGACCACGTGCACCTCGCGGGCGAAGGGGCGCAGCGCCCGGAAGGCGATGCCGCCGGGCACCGGGTGGGCGCCGAGCAGGGCGTGCGGGTCGTGGTGCGCACCCGCCAGCAGGCGTCCCCGGTCGGTGGGGTCCAGCGGCGGGGCCGCCCCGCACGCGCCCGACGCGGACGGGGCGGGGGCGGACGGCTCGGGGATCGAAGTGTCGTGGAGGGCCACGGGTCAGTCTCCTCTCACGGCGAGTCGTTCGATCGCCGCCATGGGTACGGGAAGCCAGTCGGGGCGGTGCCGGGCCTCGTACAGCACCTCGTACACGGCACGGTCCGTCTCGTAGGCGCGCAGCAGGCCGTGCTTCTTGCGGGGGTCCCAGCCGGCGCGGGCGGCGTAGCCCGCGCAGAACGCCTCCCGGCAGCGGCGCGCCCACTCCGGACGCCACGGGCGGCGCTGCCGGGCGGCGTAGTCGAAGGAGCGCAGCATCCCCGCGATGTCGCGGACGGGGGAGTGGGCACTGCGCCGCTCGGCCAGCGGGCGCGAGGGCTCGCCCTCGAAGTCGATGACGAACCAGTCCCGGCCGGCCCGCAGCACCTGCCCCAGGTGCAGGTCGCCGTGGACGCGCTGGGCGGGCGGCCCCGAGTCGCAGGTGGACAGCGCCGCGAAGGCCGCCCGCAGCCCCGGTACGAAGGGCTGCAGCGCCGGTACGCAGTGCGCGGCCGCGGTCAGCCGCTCGGTCATCGCCGCCGCCGTGCGGCCGTTCTCGCCCGGCGCGCCGACCGGGAAGGCGGAGGCCAGCGCGAGGTGCACGTCGCCCATCGCCCGCCCCAGCTCATGGGCCTGCACGGTGAACTCGTCCCCGGCGGCCAGCGCGTTCAGGGCGAGGGTCCAGCCGTCCGAGGCGCCGGGCAGGAACGGCTGGAGCACGCCCAGCGTCGCCCGGTACGGATGGGTCGTGCGCATCCACGCCACCGGCGCGGGGACCCGGCCGCAGCCCTGCCGGGCCAGCGCGTCCGGCACCTCCAGGTCGGGGTTGACCCCGGGCTGGACCCGCCGGAAGAGCTTCAGGATGAACTCGTCGCCGTAGATCAGCGAGGAGTTGGACTGCTCCGCGTCCAGCAGCCGGGGCGCGAGGCCGCCGGGCACCGGCAGCGCCGGGTCGGCCTCGAACCGCAGTGGCCCCGCCTTGCCCGGATGCCGCAGCCGCTCCAGGAGCAGCTGGGCGGTCCGCGGGTCGTGCAGCGCGTCGTAGACCGTCCGGCCGGCCAGCGGCCCGTCCTGCACCCGTCCGATGACCGCCCGGCCCAGGCGGGGCGACGGCTGCTCGCGCACGCCGAGCAGCAGCTGGTAGCAGTCCCCCGCCGGGGGAGCGCCGCCCGGAGCGGGGACGGAGCCGTTCCCCGTGTGCACCAGCAGGTGCAGACAGCCGGGGAACAGCTCGGTCATCGACAGCAGGCCCAGCTCGGCCACGGGCCGGTCCTTGCCCGCGAACCAGCGCTGGCGCGGCAGCCACTGGCGCAGCAGCTCGCCGAGGGACGCCATCGGCTCGGCGAGCTGCCCGCGTCTCGGGCGCAGGGGTGCGGTCTTCGGCATGGTGACGCGTCCTTTCCTCGGCCCACGCTCAAGCGCGGCGACCGATGCGGGATGCGACTCGGGTGAGCCGGAACCAGTAGAAGCCGTGGCCCCCGAGGGTCAGCAGGTACGGCAGTTCGCCGATGGCGGGGAAGCGGACGCCGCCGAACAGCTCGACCGGATGACGTCCGGCGAACTCGCGCAGATCGAGTTCGGTGGGTTGGGCGAACCGCGCGAAGTTGTTCACGCACAGCACCAGGTCGTCCTCGTATTCGCGCAGGAAGGCCAGGACGGCCGGGTTGGAGGAGGGCAGTTCGGTGTAGGTGCCGAGGCCGAAGGCGGGGTTCTG
>NZ_JACBYP010000183.1 GCF_018982965.1 Streptomyces mayonensis
AAGGTCGAAGGCCCGTACAAGCCGGACCACTACCGCTACTGAGCCCACCCGGGCCCCCACGGCTCGACCTCCGAGACGGGCGCCCGGACCCTGGCTTTCCGCTCGCCCGCTCAGCCGTCCTCGTTGCGCACGGCACTGCCGCCGGCCTGTCTCCGTCAGCAGCCAGGGCGTCCCGGCGAGCCGGGCGGCCACTCCTGATGAACCACCGACCAGCAAGTACCCACGAGCCGCATCATCCGGCCCTCCCGAGCCGACTGACAACTTACGGAGCATCCATGTCCGACAAGCCCCGCCGGCCCGACCGGTGTTCGCGCCGATGACTGCGCCGGCACACGCCAGCGCCCTTCCGCAGGTCCGCAGGGTCACCGTGGACGCCGGTGGAATGTCCTTGTCGGGACTGCTCGCCGAACCGGAACACGGGCTCGCGCGCGCGGCCGTGGTGGCCCTCCACGGCGGCGGAATGCACGCCGGGTACTTCAACACCCGGACTCGGCCGGGGCTGTCGCTCCTGGAACTGGGGCCGACCCTCGGGTTCACGGTGCTCGCGCTCGACCGCCCGGGCTATGGCCTGTCCGCCGCCCACGCACCGCAAGGCCGGCGGGTGGCGGACCAGGCCGTAGCCGTACGCACAGCACTACGGGATCTGTCCGCCCGCTGGGCGACCGGCGCGGGCACTCTGCTGCTGGCGCACTCATTCGGCGGCAAGGTGGCGCTCGCCGCCGCAGCCGACTCCGACGAGGAGAGTCTGCTCGGCCTGGACCTCTCAGGGATCGGCCATGCGTACCAGACCGACCAGGGGGACGTTCCCGAGTCCGTCCGGCGCGGTGGCTGGCGGCGCAACTGGGGCCCTCTGCGGCTCTACCCGCCGGACACCTTCCGCCCGGGCGGTGCCCCTGTCGAGACCATGCCTCCGCGGGAGGAGGAAGAAGCCGCCCGTTGGCCCGGCTACTTCCATGCCCTGGCACCACGCGTCCGCGTCCCCGTGCGGTTGACCTTCGCGGAGCACGAGGCGTGGTGGCGGCACGACCCGGACGCGCTCGCGGAGCTGACGGCCGCCTTCACAGCCGCACCACGCTTCACCGTCGAACACCAGCCGGAGTCGGGCCACAACATCAGCCTCGGCTGGACGGCCCGCTCGTACCACCTGCGTGCTCTGGCATTCCTGGAGGAATGTCTCGCGGTACGCGAGACCGAGCAGTCGCAGCGCGGGGGATCCAGCAAGGTCGCCGAATGATCAGACAGCCTGCCGAGGAGCGGGTGGGACGTGGGCGTCCCACAACAGGCCCGGACGACTCAGCCCCCCGCCTCGGCGTGCTCGGCGTCGACCCGTGCGGTGACGCCGGTCTCGACGAGGGTTCGGGTGGCGTCGACGGTGGCGTAGATCCACAGGATCCGCATGGGCTCGGTGGCGGAGGCGTTACGGAAGCGGTGGGGGGTGCCGGCGGGGACGTAGGTGGTGTCGAAGCGGGTCACGTGGTGTTCGGCGCCGTCGATCTCCACGATGGCGTCGCCCTCGAGGACGGTCACGCTCTCCGGGCAGTTGTGGGTGTGCAGGGCGATGGCGGCGCCGCCGTCGAAGAGGGTCTGTCCGGTGAGAAAGACCTCGGCGCCGACGGCCCGGGTGACGAGAGGAACCGTGCGGGCGCCACCGCCGCGGCTGAAGGAGGGCAGTTCCGCCGGGCGCAGGACGGCAGGCGGGAAGGAGCCGGAGCAGGGTTCGTCAGGGGGCTGGCCGTACAAGGTGTCTCTCCTGGTGGGTTCGGTCGGGCAGCGGGGCCGAGCCGGATGGTCCTGGTGGTGACGGACTCGCTCAGGTGACGCTGATGGCGCCGGTGATGACGGCGAAGAGGATGTAGGCGGCGGAGACGAGGACGCCCCAGCGCAGGGCGTGCTTCTGGAAGTCGCCGAGTTCCGTCTTCACCAGGCCGATGAGGACCCAGAGCGGTGCGCTCGTCGGACCCATCATGTGGAGGATCTGGCCGATGGCGCCGGCCCGGGCGATTTCGTTGGGGCTGATGCCGTAGTGCGCGGCGGACTCGGCCAGGACGGGGACGACGCCGAACCAGTAGCCGTCGTTGGACATGAAGAAGCCGAGGGGCAGGGACAGGACGGCGGTGAACAGCGGGATGACGTTGCCCCAGCCGTCCGGGACGATCGCGAGGGCCGCGTCGGCCATCTCCTTGATCATGCCGGAGTCGGTCATGATGCCGGTGAAGACTCCGGCGGCCAGCACGAGGATCATCACGGGGACGGCGTTGGCGGCCTGGCGCTTGATGAGTTCCTGCTGGTCGCCGATGGAGCGGATGTTGACGAGCAGCGCGACGACGAAGGCGACCATGAAGAGCACGAGGAGATCGGCGACCTCGAGGATGAGGAGCACCATCAGGAGCACGGTGAGGGCCGCGTTGAACCACATCCGCCAGTCGACCCTGACCGGCTCGAACGCCTCGCCGGAAGCGATCTCCAGCCGGTAGGCCGCGAGTTCCTCCCCGTCGATCCGCCGGCGCTCGCGCAGACCGAGCCAGTAGGCGACGGCGATGATGGCCAGGCTGGTCAGCGCCATCGGACCGATCATGTGCACGAAGTATTCACTGGCGTTCAGGTGCAGGACGCTGATCCCGCGGGTGGCGGCGCCGCCCCAGGGGGTGGTGCCCGAGATGGTGCCCAGCGACATCGCTGCCAGCGTCGCCAGGACCAGGGGGTTCATGCGGAGGCGCCGGTAGATGGGCAGGAACGCCGAGCAGACGATCATGTAACTGGTGGTGCCGTCGCCGTCCAGGGCGACGCAGAGCGACAGCACCGCGGTACCGATGACGATGCGGAGCGGATCACCCTTGGAGGCCCGGACGATGGCCTGGACGATCGGCTCGAACAGCTTCACCTCCATCATCAGGCCGAAGTAGAGGACGGCGAACAGCAGGAGCGCCGCGGTGGGCGCGACCGTGTCGAGGCCATTCATGATCATGTCGCCGAGCCGGGTGCCCTTGCCCGCTATGAGGGCGGCGACGATCGGGGTGAGCATGATGGCGGTGAACGCGGAGAGGTACTTCCGCATCACGAGCAGCATGAAGCTGCCCAGCGTTGCGAAGCCGAGGACGGCGAGCATCGTTGCTCCTTGGTCGGTGCAGGACTGAGGGCCGCCGGTCGGACGGCGGCACGGAACGGCGCATCGGGTCAGCGCGTGTCGGTTCGGGCGACGACCGGCAGCGCGCACGTGGCCGTACTCGGCTCGTGCGTCGGATCGGTCATGGTGCGTGCGGCTCCTGTACGGCGGTTCGCCGGACGACGGGCGGGAAGAGGGCGGCCGATCCGCCGACCTTCCGGACAACCGGTTTACCGGATTGCCGGTAGGTAACTAGAATCCGGCCATCACGTCAATACCGAAGTGAGGAAATCGATGGCCGAACTCGCCAGGATCACGGTCGAGCCGCGTGAGCCGCTGGCCGCCGAGGTCTCCCGCCGCCTCATCGACTACCTGATGTCCGGCGAGGTGCAGCCCGGCGACCGCATCCCCTCCGAGCGGCAGCTGACCGAGATGCTCGGGGTGAACCGGCCCACCGTGCGGGAGGCGATCAAGTCACTGGGATTCCTCGGCCTGCTGGAGATCCGGCAATCCAGCGGGACGTACTTCCGCGGCACCGACTCCGACGTGCTCTACCGCTTGTTCGAGCTGGGCCTGGTCCTGGGCGAGCGAGGCGCCCGCGACATGGTGCAGGCCCGCGCCGAACTGGAGGTGATCGTCGCCGGCCTGGCCGCACAGGCACGGGACGAGGCGGGAGTCGAACTGCTGCGGGCCCGGTTGACGGCGATGCGGGAGTGCCCGGACGACGAGTTCCCCGAGGCGGACACCGCCTTCCACGCCGCCCTCGGCGAGCTGGCCGGCAACACGGTGCTGCGCGACATGCTCAAGGGCATGCGCGCGATGATCCAACGCGGCTGGGTGGAGCGCACCGGCACCGTGCGGTCCCGCGAGGTGGCGTACGCCGATCACGTGCCGATCTTCGAGGCGGTCGCGAACGGCGATGCCGTGGCGGCCCGTACAGCGATGGCCCGGCACATGGACGGCGCCTCCCGGCGCCTGATGAAGGCGCTCGAACAGCGAGAGGCGTAGGCCCTGCCGCCACGTTCCCGTCTGCGCGGCGGGGCGCGACCGTCCCATCCGCCCGGCGGGTCGTCACGTGGCCGCCGGCCCGGCGGGTCGTCACATGGCGCCCCGCCCGGGGCGGCGCCATGCGCGCTCCCCCACGGCCCGAAGGGCGCGGGAGGCCCCCGCTCGACGCCCCGGGCGCCGACCACGTACGACCAGCACGCCGGCCGACGCCCGGCACTCCCCCCCGCCCCCGGGCGGACGACGGGGATGTGAGGTCAGGACCTGGCGGGGCGCCACGAGCCGCCGGACCGGCAACGCTGCTCCCGCCGGACCGCCGGCGCCTGCTCCCTCCGGGCCTGCACCCGTCCGCTCCCTCCGGACCCGCCGGTGCCTGCTCCCTCCGGACCCGCACCCGGCCACCCCCTCCGGACCTGCGCCCGGCCGCTCGCGCATCCGTACAAGCAGAACCGGTTGACCGGTTGACCGGTGCCGCCTACAGTGGCGGCACGGCACACCACGCCACGCTGCCGCCCCCCGTCACGGGCCTGCACGACCACTGTCGCGAGCGCTCACCCGCCGAGCGGACCAGGCCCGCGGTCGGGACCCCTTGGGTCCCCGCCTACCGGAAGAGGTAAGAACCCCGGTGATCGAAACCCGACCCCTGGTCGCCATGATCCATGCCGTGCCGGCCGCGCACCGCACCGCCGAAGAGGCGTTCGCGAGGGAGTTCCCGCAGGCCACGGTCTGGAACGTGCTGGACGACCGCCTCCTGGACGACGCCCGTGACGCCGGTGGGGTCACCGGCGCGCTCCGGCGGCGCATGCTCCGTCTGATCGGCCACGTGATGGAGGGCGGCGCCCAGGCCCTGCTGCTGACCTGCTCCTCCTACGGCGAAGTCGTGGACACCGCCCGCACCCTGTGGGACGTACCCGTCCTCAAGTCCGACGAGGCGATGTTCAAGGCCTCTCTGGCGGGCCCCTACCGGCGTGTCGCCGTCGTCGCCTCCACCCCGCCCGCCGTTCCGGCCGCCCTCGCCCAACTCGAGGCGCTCGTCCCGGCGGTTCGTCCCGACCGTCCGCTCGACATCGTGACCGCCCTGAGCGAGGAGGCCGCCGCGGCCGACGACGCCGGGGCCGCCGCCCGCCATCTGGCCGACGCCCTGCACGCCGCGGGTGGTGCCGACGTCGACGCGGTGCTGCTGGCGCAGTACTCGCTCACCCCCGCCGGCGAGGCCCTCACCGACCTGGTGGGTGTACCGGTACTGGACGGTGCGGGCGCCGCCGCACGCGAACTGCGCGCCCTGCTCACCCCCGGCGGACCACTGGCGTCCCCGGCCGGGGCGGCCGCACCGTGACCGCGCGCCCGCCCTGGCCGCTGGCCTACACCGTCTCCGGCGACGACTGCCACGCACCGATGCCGCTCGGCTTCGCCGCACCGCTCACCGAGGCCGTCCGCCGACTGGCCGAACTGGGCTACGACGGGGTGGAGGTCCAGGTCCGCGAGACCGGCGCGCACGCCGCGCGGGCACTGGCCCGAACCGTGGAAGCGGCCGGTCTCGAAGTGCTGGGCATCGGCACCGGACCGGTCGCGGCGCAGGACCGTCTGACGCTGACCGACCCGTCGCCCGACGTACGCCGTCACACCCTGTTCCGCCTGCTGGGCGCGGCCCGTCTCGCCGGCGAGCTGGGTGTACCGGTCACCCTCGGGCAGACGCGCGGCACCTTCCTGCCGGGGCTGGAGGACATGCAACGGCTGTGGGCCGAACGCGCCGTGCATCAACTGGCCGAGGAGGCGGCCGACCGCGGCAGCCGGCTGCTGCTGGAACCGCAGTCGCGGGCCAACACCTCGCTGTGGCACACCCCCGGCGAAGCCCTCGCCGTCGTCGACTCCCTCGATGCCCCGGCCGGACTGGTGCTGGACACCCACCACCTGGATGCCGAAGGCGTCGACGCGGTCCGGGCCGTCGCCGAACACGCCGCGGTCACCGGCTGCCTGCAACTCGCCGCGCCTTCCGCCCGTGGCCCCCTGGCCGTCGGCGATCCCCGGCTCCCCGCCCTGTTCGGCGCACTGCGCACCGGTGGCTTCACCGGCTGGCTGACGCTGGAACACACCCAGGACGGGGGCAGCCCGAAGGCCGCCGCCCGCTCGTGGACCGCGCTCACCGACGCCGCGGCCGTCCTGTCCTGACCCGCCCCGATCCCCACCCGCTTGTTCTGAGAGGAACCCCGCAACCATGAGCAGCAAGACCTACCGCCTCGGCGTCCTCGAGGGCGACGGCATCGGCCCCGAGATCGTCCCGTCCTCCGTCGAGATCGCCACCGCAGCCGCCGAAGCCGCCGGTGTCCTCGTCGACTGGGTGACCCTGCCGCTCGGCGCCTCGGCCATCGGCACCCACGGCACCCCCGTCCCCGAGGAGACCAAGGACGCCCTCGCCGGCCTGGACGCCTGGTACCTCGGCCCGCACGACTCCGTCTCCTACCCCGAGCCGCACAAGTCCGCGCTCAACCCCTCGGGCACCCTGCGCAAGCACTTCCAGCTCTTCGCCAACATCCGCCCCGCCAAGAGCTTCCCCGGCGCCGAGGCCGTCTGCGGCAACGCCGACCTGGTCATCGTCCGCGAGAACACCGAGGGTTTCTACGCCGACCGCAACACCTTCGCCGGCACCGGCGAGTTCATGCCCACCCCGGACACCGCGATCATGCTGGGCATCATCACCCGCGAGGCCACCGAGCGCGTCGCCCGCGTCGCCTTCGACCTGGCCCGCTCGCGCCGCAAGAAGCTCACGATCGTCCACAAGGCCAACGTCCTCAAGCTCACCACCGGCCTGTTCCGCACGGTGTGCCAGGAGGTCGCCAAGGACTACCCGGACGTCGCCGTGGACGACTTCCACATCGACGCCATGACCGTCCACCTCGTACGCCGCGCCCAGGACTTCGACGTCATCGTCACCGAGAACATGTTCGGCGACATCCTCTCCGACCTGGCGGGCGAGATCTCCGGCTCGCTCGGCACCGCGCCCTCCATCAACTCCTCCGCCACCACCGCCATGGCCCAGGCCTCGCACGGCTCCGCCCCCGACATCGCCGGGCAGAACATCGCCAACCCGGTCGCCATGATCCTCTCCGGTGCCATGCTCTTCGAGTGGCTCGGCGCCAGGCACGGCGACGACAGGCTCACCGCCGTCGCGAAGACCATCGAGAAGGGGGTGGCCGACGCCATCGCCGCAGGCACCTCCACCCGCGACCTCGGCGGCTCGGCGTCCACCACCGAGTTCACCGCCGCCGTCATCGAGGCCATCGGCGCCGGACAGAACTGACCGTCCGCTCCGGGGCGGGTGACTCCGCCGCCCGCCCCGGGCCCGTATGCGATGCCCGCACGCCCGAGGAGAGAACCCCGACCATGACCCTGCGCATCGGCTGCACAGCCGACGACTTCACCGGCGGCACCGATGTCGCCGCGGCCTTCCGGCGGGCCGGCCTGCGCACCGCCCTGGTCTTCGGCGTCCCGGACGGCGCCACCGCGCTGCCGGCGGACTGCGACGCCGCCGTGGTCGCGCTCAAGTCCCGCTCCACGCCCGCCGACGAGGCCGTCGCCGACTCCCTGGCGGCCCAGCGCTGGCTGTGGTCCCAGGGCGCCGCCCAGGTCTACTTCAAGTACTGCTCCACCTTCGACTCCACCGCGCAGGGCAACATCGGCCCGGTCGCCGACGCCCTGATGGACGCGGCCGGCGCAGCCGTCACCCTGCACTGCCCGGCATCTCCGCCCAACGGCCGCACCGTCTACCAGGGCCACCTGTTCGTCCACGACCAGCTGCTCTCCGACTCGCCCCTGCGCCACCACCCCCTCAACCCGATGACGGACTCCTCCCTGCCCCGGCTGCTGTCCGCGCAGACCCGCCACCGGGTCGCCGTCATCGACCGGCCCACCGTCCGCCGCGGTGCCGACGCCGTACGCAAGGCCCTGCTCGCCCACGAGCAGGCCGAGGTCCGGCACGTCATCGCCGACGCGCTCACCGACGAGGACCTCGCCGTGCTCGGCGCCGCCACCCTCGAACTGCCGGTCGTCGCCGGGGCCGCCGGCCTCGCCGAGGGCATCGGACACGCCTGTCCGACCGCCGGTCCGGTCACCGCCGAACCACGGCCGAGCGAGGGACGGGCCGCCGTCCTGGCCGGCAGCTGCTCGGCCCGCACCCTGGAGCAGACCGCCCAGTTCCACGCCGCCGGTCTGCCCTCCCTCCACCTCGACGTCCTCGCCGCCGCAGCCGGCCGCGACGTCACCGGCGAGGCACTGGCCTGGTACGAGGCACAGGACCCGGCGCTCCCCGTGCTGATCCACGCCTCCGCCGCCCCGGAGGAACTGGCGGCGGTACAGGCTCAGTTGGGAGTCACGGAGGCCGCCGCGCAGGTAGAGGAACTCCTCGGCACCCTCGCCTCCCAGCTGGTCGGCCGCGGTGTACGCCGCCTGCTGGTCGCCGGCGGGGAGACCTCGGGCGCCGTCATCACCGCCCTCGGTGTCCGCGCGGTCCTGGTCGGCGAGGAGGCCGACCCGGGCGTCCCGTGGACGTACGCCGCCACCGAGCACGGCGATCTCGCCCTGATGCTCAAGTCCGGCAACTTCGGAGCGCCCGACCTGTTCACCCGAGCCCTGCGCACCACCGCCGAGGAGCCCAAGTGACCTCCCGCACCGACGAGTCGGCCGCCCGTACGCGTATCGTCCGCACGGCCCGTTCCCTGTTCACGCGCGGCCTGACCCACGGCTCGACCGGCAACCTGTCCGTCCGCCTGGCCGACGGCACCCTGCTCCTCACACCCACCGGGTCCAGCCTCGGCACCGTCGAGGAGGACGAGCTGTCCCGCACGGACCTGTCCGGCAAGCACCTCGACGGACCCCGCCCCACGAAGGAGACGTTCCTGCACGCCGCCTTCTACCGCGCCCGCCCCGGCGCCCTGGCCGTCGCCCATCTGCACTCCACGTACGCCGCCGCCGTCTCGTGCCTCGACGACGTGAATCCCGCCGACGCACTGCCTCCGCTCACCGCCTACTACGCCATGCGCGTCGGCACCCTCCCTCTCCTCCCGTACCACGCCCCCGGAGACAGCTCGCTGGAACCGCTGGCCGAGCGCACGGCCCGCTCCCACCACGCCGTCCTCCTCGCCAACCACGGCCCGGTCATCGCCGGCGCGTCACTGGAACAGGCCGCGGACGCGATCGAGGAGTTGGAGGAGACGGCGAAGCTCCACCTCCTGCTGCGCGGACACGGCACCCGTCCCCTCAGCCCCGAGCAGGCTGCCGCGCTCGCCCCCACATCCCCCTGACGGCCGGATGCGCCGCGAGCGCGGCAGCCACCCCCTCCCCAGCGAAGGAGCCCTCATGACAGTCACCCCCGTCCCCACCGCCGACCTGGTCGACCAGTACGGCACCGGCCTGCGCGTCTGCGACCTCCAGTTCCGCCAGTACGGCGCCCACCGGGACTTCGCGGGCCCGGTCCGCACCGTCTCCTGCCACGAGGACAACGGCCTGCTCCGCGACCTGCTGCGCACCCCGGGCCACGGCGCCGTCCTCGTCGTGGACGGCGGCGGCTCCCTGCGCACCGCCCTGGTCGGCGACCTCATCGCCGGCGCCGCCCAGGACAACGGCTGGTCGGGCCTCGTCCTCCACGGCGCCGTCCGCGACAGCACCGCACTCGCCGGACTCCGCCTCGGCGTCGCGGCGCTGGGCACCATTCCCCGCAAGAGCGCCAAGGCCTCCTCCGGAGCCGTCGACGTGCCCGTCGCCTTCGGCGGCGTCACCTTCCGCCCCGGCGACATCCTGCACGCCGACGACGACGGCATCGCCCTCCTCCCCGAAGGCACGGTGAACTGACCAGTGATCCTGAGAACCTTCGGCTGGTCGTTCGCGGTCACCGCGCTCGGCCTGGTCGCGGCGGTGTTCTACGGGGGGTGGACCGCCTTCG
>NZ_JACBYP010000184.1 GCF_018982965.1 Streptomyces mayonensis
TGGCTTCGGCGGCGGGGACGCCGGCGCGGACGGCCGCTGGGCGGGAGCGCCGCCGCCGAAGCCACCCCCGCCGCCTCCGCCGCCGTAGCCGCCACCGCCGGAGCCGCCCTGGCCGCCTGACGGCCCCGAGGGAGGCGGGGGAGCCGAGCCACCGGAGGGGTCGACGACCGCCTCGATCTTCCACTGCACGTTGAACTGCTCGGCCAGGGCCTGCCGCAGCACGTCCTCGCTGCCACTGCTCACGAAGTTGTCGCGGGCACCGGCGTTGACGAAGCCGATCTGGAGGGAGGTGCCGTCGAAGCCGGTCACCTGGGCGTTCTGTCTGAGCAGGATCCAGGTGAAGCGCCGGCGGTTCTTGACCGCCTCCAGGATGTTGGGCCAGATCGAACGGGGATCGACTCCGCTCCCCGGAGGCGGAGAGGCGGGCGCCGGGGCGGCCGGGGCCGGCGCGGGTGCCTGGGCCGCGGCGGGCTCCGGAGCAGCGGGCGGCCGTGGCTGACCGCCGCCCGCCGGTGCCGCAGTGGGCCAGCCGCCGGGTCGGCGCCCACCGCCCGCGGGCGCCGCGGTCGGCCAGGCACCGGGCGCGGACGCCGAGGGGGGCGCCGCGGCGGGAGGACCGTCGGGACCGGGACCGGGACCGGGAGCAGGCGCGGGCGCCGAGGGACCGGACGCGCCCCCCGCATCGGAAGAAGCCCCACCGGCACCAGCACCGGCACCACGCCCCGGACCCTGCCCGGAACCGGAAGCCTGCCCGGGACCAGAACCGGGACCAGGGCCGGAACCGGAGGCCTGTCCGGGACCGGGACCAGGGCCAGGACCGGGATTCCGTACCGCCGCCCGGGCAGCCGCGGGCCCGCCCCCGGGCGGAACGGCGGCCGCGGGATCCGCGACGCCCCCGCCGCCCACCGGCTGCCCACCGGCATGCGCCTCGGGCCCCGGCACGTACCCCACGGCAGGCGCGTCCGTGCCCGCCGAGAACTGCACCCCGCGCTCGATCCGGTCCAGCCGGGCCATGACGGACCGCTCGTCGCCGTACGCCGCGGGCAACAGCACCCGCGCGCAGATCAGCTCCAGCTGGAGGCGCGGCGAGTGGGCACCGCGCATCTCGGTCAGGCCCTCGTTGACGATGTCGGCGGCCCGGCTCAGCTCTGCGGCGCCGAACGACCGGGCCTGCTCCTGCATCCGCTCGACGACGTCGGCGGGAGCGTCGATGAGCCCCTTCTCGCCGGCGTCGGGCACGGCGGCGAGGATCACCAGGTCACGCAGGCGCTCCAGCAGGTCGGTGACGAAGCGGCGCGGATCGTTGCCCCCCTCGATCACCCGGTCCACGACCCCGAAGGCGGCGGAGCCGTCCCCGGAGACGAAGGACTCGACGACGGAGTCGAGCAGCGAACCGTCCGTGTAGCCGAGCAGGGCGGTGGTCATGTCGTACGTCACACCGTCTTCGCCGGCGCCCGCGAGCAGCTGGTCCATGACGGACATGGAGTCACGCACGGACCCCGCCCCGGCCCGCACGACGAGCGGGAGCACGCCCTCGTCGACCGCGATCCCCTCCCTGCCGCACACCTCGGCGAGGTAGTCGCGCAGGGTGCCGGGCGGGACGAGCCGGAACGGGTAGTGGTGGGTCCGCGACCGGATGGTCCCGATGACCTTCTCGGGCTCGGTGGTCGCGAAGATGAACTTCAGATGCTCCGGGGGCTCCTCGACGACCTTCAGCAGGGCGTTGAAGCCCTGCGGGGAGACCATGTGGGCCTCGTCGATGATGTAGATCTTGTACCGGCTGGAGGCGGGCCCGAAGAAGGCCTTCTCGCGCAGGTCACGGGCGTCGTCCACGCCACCGTGCGAGGCGGCGTCGATCTCGATGACGTCGATCGACCCCGGCCCGTTCCTCGCGAGGTCGCGGCAGGACTGGCACTCGCCGCACGGGGTCGGCGTCGGCCCCTGCTCGCAGTTCAGACACCGCGCCAGGATCCGCGCGCTGGTCGTCTTGCCGCAGCCGCGCGGACCACTGAACAGGTACGCGTGATTGACCCGGTTGTTCCGCAGCGCCTGCTGCAGCGGGTCGGTGACATGCCCCTGCCCGATGACCTCGGCGAAGGACTCCGGGCGGTAACGGCGGTAGAGCGCGAGAGACGACACGCATACGAGGTTATAGGCGCCCACCGACAACCGGGCCGCCCGCAAAGGAGACGCCCCCCACGCACCCGCCAGAGCCGACCTACCCTTGCTGCCTTCCGGCCCTGGGGGAGTTCAGTCAGATAGCGCCGCGTGAGGGGCTGGGCCACACGTTACCCGATGCGGGGCCCCCGGAACGAGTTCGCAAGCACTCCCCGGCGTCATGTAATGTTCTCGGCGGAGGATTCGCCTAGAGGCCTAGGGCGCACGCTTGGAAAGCGTGTTGGGGGCAACCCCTCACGAGTTCGAATCTCGTATCCTCCGCAACCGCCTGAACAGGCGAAACGAGAAGCCGAGCCGCGATACGCGGTTCGGCTTCTCGTCATGCGCTGGTTGCATTTACATGTTCCCAATTCTGACATTTCGTTTCGAGAGTCCGGACTGCCCCGCTCCCGCCGCGCCGCGCATGCCGGCGCCCACCGACGGAGGAGTCCTGTCCCGTACGGCATCCGCGGATCACAGGGGTACGACATCCTTGAAAGCCTGCGGCGAGTCCCCCGCTGCCATGGTCCTGATCTCGTGAGGTGCCCCGGCATGAAGTCCCCATCGACGCTGGCGACTTGGCTGAGCGGCCTCGACGGCTGTCGTCTGGCACGCGCGCTCGAGGCATGGAGGGACGCGGCGCCCCTTCGGGACGCCGAGCGCGTTTTCACGCTCTCCCGCATCCACGGCGTCATGAGCGCCGCAGGCGAATAGGCGGATTGGTAGCGACATCGATACTATCTCTGTCGCTACTATTGCTCACGGGAGGCTTGCATGCGGCGCTTCATCGGTCGGGACCGGGAGCTGCACGTGCTCGGCAGCGCCCTGCGGTCGGTCCTGGATGCCGTCGGCTCGGTAAAGCCGGGACAGTGCATCCTCATGCGCGGGCGGAGGCGAGTCGGCAAGTCCAGCCTCGTCGAGGAATTCCTCCGGCGGACCGAGGTGCCGTACCTGTTCTTCACCGCGGCGGGCGGCACGGCGGAGGACGAGCTGACGGAGCTGCTCGACGCCGTCGCCAGATCCACCCTGCCGGAGCGGACACTGTTCTCCGAGGAGACTCCAGAGCAGTGGAACGCGGCATTCAGACTGCTCGCGGAGATCCTTCCCGACGACAGCCCAAGCGTGGTTGTCATGGACGAGGTTCCGTACCTCATGGACCGCATCGACGCCTTCGAGGGCATGCTGCAGCGGGCGTGGGACCGTCTGCTCAGCCGCAAACCCGTACTCCTCCTCCTGGTCGGCTCCGACCTGTCGATGATGGAGGCGCTGAACAGCTACGACCGCCCCTTCCACCAGCGGGGCCGGGAGATGGTCGTGGGGCCGCTGAACCCGGCCGACATCGGCGAGATGCTCGACCTCGCGCCGGCCGCGGCCTTCGACGCCGCCCTGATCACAGGTGGACTTCCGCTGATCTGCGCGGAGTGGCGGCCCGGAGCCGACGTCTGGGAGTTCCTCCGCGGCTCACTGGACAACCCCATCTCCGCGCTGCTGGTCTCCGCCGAACGGTCACTGGCCGCCGAGTTTCCGCCACAGGCGATGAGCCGGGAGGTCCTTCGGGCCATCGGAAGCGGGGAGAGAACCTTCACCAACATCGCTCGCGCCTCGGGCGGCATCGCCCACACCACCCTCACCCGAGCCACTGATGTCCTCACCGGGAAACGGGTGGTGGCAGCCGAGCTGCCTCTCTCACTGAGGCCGTCGAAGGAACGCCGCTACCGCGTGGCCGACCCCTACCTCCGGTTCTGGCTCGCGTTCCTGGACCCGCACATGGCAGAGATCGAGCGGATGCGGGGAGACCTCACGCTGAGCCGGATCAAGGAGCAGTGGACGAGCTGGCGGGGGCGTGCGATCGAACCCCTCGTCCGGGAATCCCTCGCCCGGCTCCTGCCGGACGGGCTCCTGCCCGCCGCCCCCACGATCGGCGGGTACTGGACCCGCAGCAACGACGTCGAGATCGACCTGGTGGGCGCGGACCGGCAGCCGGTGGCCAAGGAACTGCTCTTCCTCGGGTCGGTCAAGTGGCTGGAGAACTCCGCGTTCGACAACCACGACCTGGTCGCGCTGCAGAAGCACCGGGCCGCGATCACCGACGAGCCGGTACCGCTCGTAGCGGTCTCGCGCAACGGGACCACCTGTTCCGGGCTCCAGGCGGCATACGGGCCCAGAGAACTACTCGGCGCCTGGCGCAGGGCGTGATCAGCAGCTGGACTCCCGTGGTTGCAGTTCTGGTTGCATTCACCTGCGTACAGCACCGTTCAAGAGCCCTGCTCGACTCGGCTACACCGCAGGTCAGGACGCCCACGTACGCACCAGAACCCCCAGACGAAGACTTGGAAAGCGTGTTGGGGGGGGCAACCTCTCACGAGTTCGAATCTCGTACCCTCCGCCAGTGCCTCACCGGGCACGATGTCGAAGGGCCCACCGTCCGCGGTGAGGCCCTTCGGCGTTGAGCGTTGCAGTTCGGGTTGCGGTCGTCACAGTCACCGCCGACCCGACCCCTGCCGCACGCACCGCGGAGACGATCCCTTCACCACCTCGGAGGACACCGGCACAGAGCGCCGCTCGATTCCCGGTCCAGCCGGTTGGTCGCAGGGGGAATGCCCGATGCCACCGTCGTCATCGGGCATGGGCCAGCAGCGTGCTCAGGACAGCCTCGGCATGCGTCCAGAGCAGAGATCCCGCGGTGGCAGGAAGCAGGTGCCTGGTCGCCTTCGGGATCGTCCGGGTGAGTGATGCGCCCAGATCCGGGGAGTGGACCGGGCTGGTGTCCTGCTCTCCGTACCAGAGCTCGACCGGGACGGCGATGTCGGCCGGGTCGAACGGCCAGCGGCCCATCGCCAGAACGGTGTCGCGTGCGTAGCCGGCCGGGCCCTGGCTGAATGCCTCGTCCATCGCGCGCCGGAACGCGCGCTGAAAGACCGGGTCGGTGTAGACCGTGCGGTCTGCCTCGGGGCTCGTCGTGATGATCAGATCCCACAGTGCGTCGGCGCTGCCGAAGCCGGCGAAGGAGGCCTCAGCGGCGTCGGGGTCGGCTGCCACGGCGTTCACCATGTCCCTCACCTGCGGGGCCAGGGCGTGTGTGAGGCGAGGATGGGCGAGTTCGTCGCTGCCGGACGCCACGGCCACCGCGTTCACCAGACCGTCTGCGGCCAGGGCGAGGGCAAACGGTGCCCCTTGCGAGAATCCCACCGCCGACGGGGTCCGCAGGGCCTGCTCCCGGATGAGGTGCCGGATGTCGGTGGTCCAGCTGGTCAGGGTCCGGCCGGGGGCTGGATCGGAGGCGCCGAGGCCGGGCCGGTCCACGCTGATGAGCCGGATGCCTGCCGCGTCGATGACACTGCCGCCGAAACCGAGCCACCTGCTGGTGGCCGCCCCCGGGCACAACAGCACCGGGGTGCCGTCGGCCGGTCCCCATTCCGCCCAGCCCATGAGCCGACCGTCCGCCAGCCGGGTCCGTCCCAGCCTCGCTGGTTCGCGCACACCGTATTCCATGATCCCCATTGTTCCCCGCACACGTCCCGACCGCGGTCCCGTCACCGGTCGCAGCAGCGAGCGAGACGCGGCGGGAGCCCACAAGCTCTTCGAACCGGCAGGCACGCTCCAGCACCTCCCGGGGCGATGAACATCTGCTGTCCGCTCTCGTGAACAAAGCCAGTTACGGCTGTCGCCCGTTGAGGACGGCCCTGCACACGGTGCAGTACATGGCGGCGTTCCGGCCGTGTCGCCGCATCAGCTGACCGCAGCCTGTGCACGGTCCGATCTCCCACGGCGGGCATCCCAGCGCGGCCGAGGCAGCAGCCCGCTCGACATCGGTGATCCGCATCGGGCCGCGGGAGCGCTGGACCGGCATGCGGGGCAGCGTGAAGCCGCCGGTCGGCTGGTCGAGATCACGCAGGGGTCGGCCGTCGCCGGCGAACCAGCCCTCCTCTCCGGCTCGGCAGGTGCGGTCGATCTCCTGCTCAGCGAAGGTGATCACATCGTCCTCGTCCTCGGCCGGGACCGTGGGGAGCGGGGTCTTCTCGCCGACGAGCTCCTGCCACAGCGCACGGTCGTCGGCCGACACCCACATGTGCCGGCCCGCGCGGCCGTTCCCCCGGCTGGGCACGTAGACCGGGACGCTCTCGCCCGTCGCGCTCCGCAGGACCAGTTCCTCGATGTGGACGGGCTTCCGCGCCGGAAGACACAGCGCGGGCGCGAACCAGTCGGCGTGCATCGCGCCGCAATGGCCGGCGCCCCCGCTGATGAGGCAGTGGCGCTCGCTGCTCGGTACGCACCTCCAGACTTCGAGGTGTCGGTACCCGCCCCGGATCACCATCTCCTTGCCGTCGGCGATGTCCTTCCACGGCATGTCGTCGACCCGCGTCCAGGGAGCCCGGTCGATCAAAGAAGCCGTCCGGTCCTTCGCCACCCACAGCGGGGTGATGCCGTGCTCCACGGCATTGACCGAACGCCGGTGCACACTGCTGGGGCCGAGGTGGTGGTACTGGATCTCCCAGCCGATCCTGAGACCGCCGGGACCGGTGACGACGGCATCCGAGACGCTCCGCCGGTTGGCCACGGGGACCTCGGCCTCGGCATGCAGGCCGTACCGCCCGGCGGTCTCGACGATGCGTTCCTTGGTGGCCTTGTGCTGGGCGCTCTCCGCCGGCGTCGCCTTGTGCGTGAGCGGCAGGTGCGACGCGACGAGCGGTCGCCGGCCGCCCACGCGACCTCGACGGATGAACATCCAGGGCGACTTGCCGCCCGACTCCGACAGGCACTCGCGCTTTTCGTGGTGTGCGAGACATTCGAGCAACTGCGCGTCGCGCTCCGAGACCTTGACGGTGATCTCCTGGAGCAGATCGGGACGGTCCGGGTGACCGAGGTCGGGCAGGGACAGATTGATCTCTATGCCATATCTGGTGTGCCACACCCCATTAGCCATCCTTCCACCATAGGAACGAGCACTGACACCCGACAGGGCGCGGAAGAGGTTCAACACCTCTGCTCAGAGATGCCGCGATGCCGCGACCAGCCTCGGCTGCTGGTCCGGGGGCTGCGGGGTTTCCCCGGGCCCGCCCTTTCGCGTCTTTCCGGGGCTTCCGGGGCTTCCCGGCCGGGTGTTGTTCAGGGCCTCTTCGAATGGGCCCGGGGCGGCTCCGGTGTCACCCTCGGCAGGTGGCGGGCCAGAGGGGCCGGGAGCCACCAGGCGTGGCGGCCCAGGAGTTGCAGGGCGGCCGGGACGACGAGGCAGCGGATGACCACCGCGTCCAGGAGGATCGCCGTGGCGAGGCCGAGGCCGAACTGCTGGAGCATGCGGCTGAGGACGAAGGCCGCGAAGACGACGATCATGATGGCCGCGGCGGCCCTGATGACCCGGCCGGTGGCTGCCAGGCCCTCTCGGACGGCGAGGGCCTGGTCACGGGCGCGTTCCCACTCCTCGTGGATGCGGGAGACCAGGAAGACCTCGTAGTCCATGGAGAGGCCGAAAACGGTCGCGAAGACCATGACGGGGATGAACGCCTCCACCGGGCCCGGCTGGACGCCGAACCAGCCGGGCTGGAAGACCAGCGTGATCACGCCGAACGCCGCCCCGATGGACAGGAGGTTGAGGAACGCCGCCTTGACCGGGATCCACACGGAGCGGAAGACCGGCAGGAGCAGGAGCGAGGAGAGGCCCACGACGACCGTCACGAAGAGCGGGATGCGGGACGATACCGAGTCGGCGAAGTCCTGTGCCGCGGCCGTCGGTCCGCCGACCAGGTACGTGGCACCGGTGCGGTCGGACAGGGCGGGCAGGACGTCGTCGCGCAGGGTGTGGACCAGGTCGGCGGTGGGCTCGGCCTGGGGGCGGTGGCCGGCCGTCAGCGTAGGCAGACCGTGGCCGCCGTGCCGTCCCCCGCGCGGCGGAGCCGTCCGGCCCCCACCCGCAACCTCGGGGGTAACCGGATGCCGGGAGCCACAACCGCCGGAGTACGGCCGGTGACGGCTCCGGGGCGACGCCCGCGGGTCCCTCCCCGTTCGACGCTGGGGGGCATGAGCACCCGATCCGGCCCCGGCCTCCCCCTCTCCGTACGCCTGCGCCGCCTGAACCGGCCGGTGGTCGCCCTGCTTGCCGCCGTCGCACTGGTCCGGCCGCTGTTCTCGGTCACCGGCGCGACCGGCGCGACCGGCCGGCCGCTCGCGCCGATGCTGCTGACCGTGGTGATCAGCCTGGCCTGGATCCTCGTGGTCGGGCTCAGCCGGGTGCGCGAGCCGTTGCTGACGCCGGTGGTCGCCGGGGTGGCGTACGCGCTGGCCGCGCTGGTTCTCAGCGGGGTGCTGTCGCCCCTGCTCGACGGCACGCTGCGGGGTCCGCTCGCGCGGCCGCAGACCATCCTGCCGATGCTCCTGGTCGACGGGGGGTGGGGCGCCGTCTGCGGCGTGTGCGCGCTGGGCGTGCGCCAGATGCGGGGACTCGGACCCTGACCCCGCGGCCAGGGGCGGAGGAGGAGCCGGACAGGAACTTGCCCCGTCTGCCGGACCGGACAACCATGAGAGGTGGGTCACAGCGAGACAGGAGGTGCCGAGGGAGCACGGGGAGCGAGCAGGGGGAGCGGAGCGACGAGACGGAGGTCGCGATCATGAAAGCAGTCGTCTACAAAGAACC
This sequence comes from Streptomyces mayonensis, assembly GCF_018982965.1. Lineage (GTDB taxonomy): Bacteria > Actinomycetota > Actinomycetes > Streptomycetales > Streptomycetaceae > Streptomyces > Streptomyces mayonensis. The sequence goes on from NZ_JACBYP010000184.1 coordinate 8,786, forward strand.
GTTCTCTGTTGCGGTCGAAGACGTGGAGAAGCCGGGGATCCAGCATCCGAACGACGTGGTCGTGCGCGTCACGTCGACCGCGATCTGCGGCTCCGACCTGCACATGTACGAGGGGCGCACCGCAGCGGAGGCCGGCATCGTGTTCGGCCACGAGAACATGGGGATCGTCGACGAAGTCGGTCAGGGCGTCACGGGCCTGAAGAAGGGCGACCGCGTCGTCATGCCCTTCAACGTCGCCTGCGGCTTCTGCACCAACTGCGCCGCCGGGTACACCGGGTACTGCACGACCGTGAACCCCGGTTTCGCGGGCGGCGCGTACGGCTACGTCTCCATGGGCCCCTGGCAGGGCGGCCAGGCCGAGTACCTGCGCGTTCCCTACGCCGACTTCAACTGCCTGAAGCTGCCGCAGGGCGACGAGCACGAGACCGACTTCATCCTCCTCGCCGACATCTTCCCCACCGGCTACCACGGTTGCGAGCTCGCCCAGGTCGGCCCCGGCGAGAGTGTCGCGGTGTACGGGGCGGGCCCCGTCGGGCTCATGGCCGCCTACTCGGCGCTGCTGCGCGGCGCGAAGAAGGTGTTCGTCGTCGACCGGGTCCCGGAGCGGCTGCGGAAGGCCGAGGAGATCGGGGCGGTGCCCGTCGACTTCTCGGCGGGTGATCCGGTCGAGCAGATCAAGGAGCAGACCGGGGGCGCCGGCACGGACAAGGGCGTGGACGCCGTCGGCTACCAGGCGACCGCGGGCGGAAGCGGCGAGGAGGAACCGGCGACCGTCCTGAACTCGCTCGTCAACACCGTCCGGCCCACCGGGGCGCTGGGCGTGCCCGGGCTCTACGTCCCCTCCGACCCGGGCGGCCCGGACGAGCACGCCAAGCAGGGCATGCTCCTCGTCGCGATCGGCAAGCTCTTCGAGAAGGGGCTGCGGATGGGGACGGGGCAGTGCAACGTCAAGCGCTACAACCGGCAACTGCGCGATCTGATCATCGAGGGCAGGGCGACGCCCAGCTTCGTCGTGTCCCACGAGCTGCCCCTGGACCAGGCGCCGTCCGGCTACGACAAGTTCGACAAGCGGATCGAGGGCTACACGAAGGTGGTCCTGCACCCTTGACATCCTCTTCGCCCTAAAGGACGGAGATTCCCGCCTGCCTGCCGGTGGTCACCGGCTGAGGCTTCGGGTGGGTTCCTGTTTCGCTGCGCGGTGCCGGGACAAGT
>NZ_JACBYP010000185.1 GCF_018982965.1 Streptomyces mayonensis
CGGGGGTGGCTGCGGGCGGGGGTGGGGCTGCTCGCCGGTACGCAGGTGGTGCTGGGGCTGTGGGTCCTGCTGTTGCCCGAGTGGTTCTGGAAGTGGCCCTGGGTGTCGCACCTGCCGCCCTACAACGAGCACCTGCTCCAGGACTTCGGCGGAGCGAGCCTCGCGCTCGCCGTGGTGCTGTGCGCGGCGGTGGCGGCGATGGAGCGGCGGCTGGTGCTGACGGCGCTGGTCGCCTACCTCGTCAACTCCGTCGTGCACCTCCTCTTCCACGCCCGGCACCTGGAACCCCTGTCGGCGGCGAGCGCCGCGGGGTTCCTGGCCCTGCTCGGAGCGGCGGTACTGCTGCCGGCGGTGCTCGTGTGGCTGGCGGCGGACGGGACGGCGTTCCGGGAACCGGGCCGTGCCCGTGCCGCCGGGCAGCGACCGTCGCCCTGAGCGGGCCCAGGGGGCGCCGAGCTTCCCCGCCGTCGGGCCCCTCGTCCCGTCCTGCCCGACACGCCCCGTCGGGCCGTCCCTCTCACGATGCGAACGGCCCCGGCCAAGGGGGCCGGGCCTCCCGGACCGTCCCTGGCCCGGTGGCGGTCCGGGATGCCCACGCCCCTGCCCCCAGAGGCCCGAGACACCCGAGAGACCCCGCACCGGAACACCACCGGGCGGACCACCAGCGGCGACTCAGGCCCCACACCGACCACGCCGCCCCCAGGCACCGCCCCGCACGCACCCCACCCGCCGAAGCGCCGCAGGCTACCGCTCCGGTGGGGCGAAGAGGTCGTCCTGGGCCCGGTCGCGGGCGGTCAGGAGTGCCCCGCGGAGTACCGCGCCGCCGCCCAGGGTGCTGGCCCGGACCTCGGTGGCCAGGGGTGACATGCGGTCCAGGCGCCGCTGGACACGGCCGGCGAGGATGTCGCCGCCCGCCCGGCCGATCTCCCCGGCCAGCACCAGGCAGCCGGGGTCGAGCACCGAGACGACGGCGGCGGCGCCGAGCACGATGCGGTCGGCGAGGGCGTCCAGGAACCGCTCGGCAGGCGCGCCGTCCCCGCACACCGCTGCCCGGACGAGTGCGGCGGCGTGCGGTTCTGGCCCGTCGGGGGGCGCCGTGATCCCGTGCTCCGCCGCGAGGGCGGTCACCGCCGCCGCCGCGGCCACGGAGTGGAAGCCGCCGGCGCAGTCGGTGGCCGAGGGCAGGCCCGCGGTGCCCGGTACCGGCATGAACCCGATCTCCCCCGCACCGCCGGAGACTCCCCGGCGCAGGGTGCCGTCGAGGACGACGGCGGCGCCGATGCCGAAGCCCAGCCACAGCAGGACGAAGGTGTCCCGGTCCCGGGCCGCCCCGTCGCGCTGCTCGGCCAGGGCGGCGAGGTTGGTCTCGTTCTCGACGCCGACCCGTGCGTCGGGGAACTTCTCCTGGAGCGCGGCCATCAGCCGGCGGTGCCACTCGGGCAGGCCGGTGGAGTCGCGCAGTTCGCCGCTGGCCGGGTCGATCAGGCCGGGCGCGCCGATGCCGACGGTGTGCAGCCGGTCGGCGCCGGCCTCCTTCGCCGCGCGCTCGACCAGTCCCACCGCCTGCTCCACCGCGGGTCCGGTGCCGTTGTCGTCGTCGATCGGCACGGAGCCCTCGGCGAGGACCCGGCCGAGCAGGTCGGAGACGAGCACGGCGACGCCCTCGGTGCGCACGTCGAGGGCGGCGAGGTACGCGCGTCCGGCGACGATGCCGTACAGCTTGGCGTTGGGGCCGCGGCGCTGCTCGCCGGACTCCCCCACCACCTCGATCAGGCCGGAGACGGTGAGACGTTCGACGAGGTCGGCGACGGTGGGCCGGGACAGGCCGGTCAGTGTCTTGAGCTGACCTGCCGTCAACGGGCCGTCCCGCTGGAGCAGATGAAGGGCGAGCCGGTCATTGATGGCCCGGGCGGTGCTCGGGGATGCGGGCATGCCGGGGATCCTTCCAGATCGGCGGCGCGGCAGCCCACGCCGGTTCTCCCACTGGGCGGCCCGCCTATATTCCACTATCTATCAGGCAGGCTACCTGATAGTTTACGCGGCGCAGTGAGCCGGCTGAGACGGCAGCTGAGACAGCCAGGGAAAGGCGGCGCGTGCGGGCGCCGGAGGGGTGGACCATGAGCACAGTGACCTACGGGCGGCGCGAGGTGCGGCGCGCCCGGTACGCCGTGGCGGCCGTGTTCGCCGTGCACGGCTCCGTCACCGGCTCCTTCGCGACCCGCGTGCCGTGGATCCAGGACCACGCCGGGGTGAGCGCGGGCCAGCTGGGCCTCGCGCTCGCCTTCCCGGCGCTCGGCGCGTCCGTGGCCATGCCGCTGGCCGGGAGCGTCAGCCACCGGTTCGGCGCCCGCGCGGCCCTGCGGGGTCTGCTGGCCCTGTGGACACTGGCGCTGGTCCTGCCCTCCCTCGCCCCGAACCTGCTCACCCTGTGCCTAGTGCTGTTCGTCTACGGCGCCACGGCGGGCATGTCGGACGTGGCGATGAACGCGCTCGGCGTGGAGATCGAGAACCGTCTCGACAGGTCGATCATGTCCGGGCTGCACGGCATGTGGAGCACGGGCGCACTGGTCGGCTCGGCGGCCGGCACGCTCGCCGCCCATCTGGGCACGGACGCCCGGACGCATCACGTGCTGGCCGCGGCGGTGCTGACCGTGGTCGGCCTGGTCGCCTGCACCTGGGTGCTGGATCTCCAGCCCGCCGAGGACGAGGACCCGCCGCCGCGGTTCGCGCTGCCGCCGAAGTCGGCGGTGCTGATCGGCGCGGTCGGCTTCTGCGCGGTCTTCGCGGAGGGCGCGAGCCTGGACTGGTCGGCGGTCTATCTGCGGGACGAGCTGGAGACCTCGGCCGGACTCGCGGCGGCGTGCACGACGGGCTTCACCCTGACGATGGCCGTGGCCCGGCTCGTCGGGGACAAGGTGGTGGACCGGTTCGGCGCGGTCCGCTCGGTGCGGGTGAGCGGTGTGCTGGCCACCGTCGGCGGTCTGCTCGTCGTCGCCGGTGGCCGTCCGGCGGTGGCGATGACCGGCTTCGCGCTGATCGGCCTCGGCATCGCGGTGGTCGTCCCGCTCTGCTTCGCGGCGGCCGGCCGCGCCGGCTCGAACCCGAGCCTGGCCATCGCGGGCGTCGCCACCATCACGTACACCTCGGGCCTGGTGGCGCCGAGCGCGATCGGCGGCCTCGCCCAGGCGACCAGCCTGGTGGTGTCCTTCGGCCTGGTGACCGTGCTGGCCGGCTGCCTCGTGGTGTTCGCCCGGGTGCTGCGCGCCGGGGACCGGGACCGCCCGACGATCAGTCGGCCTGCCGCGGAGGTTCCCGGCCGCCGGCCCTGAAGGCGTCGTGGCGCGGCGCCGGGGTCTGCCGGGAAGGTGCTGGTCAGCAGGGGGCGTGGGGCAGGAGCGTGCCGGGCAACCGCGACAATGGTCCGGACAGTCCTCACGTACAGAGAAAGCGAAACCTCACCATGGACCTCGGCGTGCGCTGGAAGCTGCACGGTGACGGGCGCACGCCCGCACCCGGAGCGGTGGTCCGCCCCGACGAACGGCTCTCGTGGCCCCGCACGGCCGGGCTCGGCGCCCAGCACGTGGTGGCCATGTTCGGGGCGTCCTTCGTGGCTCCGGTCCTGATGGGCCTGGACCCCAACCTCGCGATCATGATGTCGGGCGTGGCGACCGTCATCTTCCTCCTCGCCACGCGCGGCCGGGTGCCCAGCTACCTCGGCTGCTCGCTCTCCTTCGTCGGCGTCGCCGCGGTGATCCGGGCACAGGGCGGCACCAGCGCCACGGTGACCGGCGCGGTCCTGGTGGTCGGTGCCGCGCTGTTCCTGGTGGGCCTCGCCGTGCAGCGCTTCGGGGCGCGGATCATCCACGCCGCGATGCCACCGGTCGTCACCGGTGCGGTGGTGATGCTGATCGGCTTCAACCTGGCCCCGGTCACCGCGTCGACCTACTGGCCGCAGGACCAGTGGACCGCACTCCTGGTGATGCTGTTCACGGGCCTGGCCGTGGTGTGCCTGCGCGGCTTCTGGTCGCGGATCGCCATCTTCCTGGGGCTGGTCTTCGGGTACGTCCTCTCCTGGGTCCTGGACCGGATCTTCGGCAGGATCCACTCGGTGGACGGCAGCGGGAAGCTCACCGACCACTGGCGGCTGGACTTCTCCGCCGTGGGGCAGGCCGACTGGATCGGACTGCCGTCGTTCCACGGGCCGAGCTTCGAGTGGTCGGCGATCCTGGTCGCCCTGCCGGTCGTCATCGCGCTGATCGCGGAGAACGCCGGGCACGTCAAGGCGGTCGGCGAGATGACCGGCGACAACCTCGACGACCGGCTCGGCACGGCCATCTCCGCCGACGGCGTCGGCTCCGTGCTCTCCACCGCGGTGGGCGGCCCGCCCAACACCACGTACTCCGAGAACATCGGCGTGATGGCCGCGACCCGGGTGTACTCGACGGCCGCCTACTGGGCGGCGGCGGGATTCGCGCTGCTCTTCGGCCTCTGCCCGAAGTTCGGCGCGGTGGTGGCCGCGATCCCCGGCGGCGTGCTCGGCGGCATCACCGTCATCCTCTACGGCATGATCGGCCTGCTCGGCGCCCAGATCTGGGTCAACGCCAAGGTCGACCTGCGCAACCCGCTCAACCTGGTGCCGGCCGCCGCGGGCATCATCATCGGCGTCGGCAACGTCAGCATGGAGTTCACCGACACCTTCTCGCTCAGCGGCATCGCGCTCGGCACCCTCGTCGTCATCACCGGCTACCACGCGCTGCGCGCCTTCGCCCCGGCCCACCTCAAGACGCAGCAGCCGCTCCTCGACGAGGGGACGTCGTCGTACGACGCGAAGACCGGCGAGCACGACGCGAGGACCGGGGACGGCGGGGACGGCAGCGACGGCAGCGACGGCGGGGCTCAGCGTGCCAAGTCGTAGGCGTACGACGGCGTGAACGTGCCGGGTTCCCCCTTGCACCCGTCGGACTCCCCCGGCAGCTTGACCCACAGGTAGGCGTCGATGCGCCCCATGCCGGTGCTCAGCGTCGGGGCGCGGCCGAGTCCCCGCCCGGCGGGGTCGCACCACTGACCGCCGGGCGGCGGGCCGTTGCCGTTGCGGCTGGTGTCGATGACGGCGCCCAGGGTCGCCGGTCCGCCGAGGGCGTCGAGGACGGCCCGGGCGTGGGCGACCTCGTCGGCGGTGGTGTGGAAGTTGGAGACGTTGCTGAAGACGCCGTCGGAGGAGTCGGCCGAGGCGGCGCCGGCCTGCTTCAGCCAGCCCGCCTGTTTGTCGGGCGCGTGCCAGCCGGAGTGTCCGGCGTCGAAGTAGACGCGAGCGTTGGGGTCGGCGTCCTTCATCACGCGTCCGGCACGGGCCAGGGAGGCGAAGCGGTCGGCGCGTTCACCGGCGGACAGGCACTCGGACTGGGCGATCGAGTCGGGCTCCAGTACGACGAGGACGTCGCCGGAGCCGAGCCCGGCCGCGAACCGGTCGATCCAGGCGTCGTAGGCGTCGAGGTCGGGCGCACCGCCCTCGGAGTGGCCGCCGCAGTCGCGGCCGGGAATCACGTACGGCACGAGGACCGGAACCCGGCCCTGCGCCGCGCCCGCGGAGGTGACGGCGCGGACCCGGGAGGTGATGGTGGCCGGCGTGTGGTCGGCGAACCACACGGCGGCCGGGTGGCCGGCGATCCGGGACTCGATGAGTTCCTTCCGCGGGTCGTCCGGGTGGGTCCGGAGCCAGTCGAGGACCTGGGAGTCGGGGTGCCGGTAGAGCCGGGTGGAGGCGGCCGGTGTCCCGGACGTCTTCCCCGGGGTCCCGGAGGTCCGCTCCGGGGGCCGGGCGGGGGCGGACTCCTCGGCCGTCGGGCTGGGCGAGGCGGCACGCGACGTCGCCGCCGGCGGTGACGGTGACGGTGGGGCCGGCACGGGCAGGGCGTCCAGCCGCACCGAGTGCGTCGCCCCGGGGCGGGCCGCGTCGGCACGGCTGCCGTCGCCGTCGCCGAGCGCGGTGAGCACGCCGGTCGCGGTGCCGGCCACCACGACGACGGACGCCGCGGCGACCATCGCCCCGCGGCGGACGGCGCGCCTGCGCTCGGCCCTGCGGGCGGCCAGGCGCCGGGCACGAGAGCCTGACACGTACAGTTCCCCCTCCCCCGCGCGGCGGGCGCTTCCCCCGTTCTGGGGAAGTGCCGGCCCGCCGGCACTGCCGTCAGCCTAAAGCTGCGACGCTGCCGCCATGGCGCACTGCGAGCAAGTCCCGACGGCCGCCTTGACGGCGGACACGGTTCTGTCCAGGATGCGCGCCCTCGACACGGCCCTGCCGCTCCGGGACGGCGTGGCCGTCTTCAACGGCGTCTACCTGGCGGCCACCCGGGAGGCCGGCCGGCGGGTCGACGGCGGCCGGTCCACGGACGTCCGAGCGGCGACCGCGCTGGACGTGCGGTTCGCGGAGCGCTATCTGGCCGCCGTGGACGCGGCGGAGGACGGCCGCCGTCCGCCCGCCTGCTGGCGCCCCCTGTTCCAGTTCCGCCGCCATCCCGGGGTACGGCCGCTGCAGTTCGCGCTGGCGGGCATCAACGCGCACGTCGGGCACGACCTCGCGCTGGCCGTGGTGGACACCTGTCGTACGCTCGGCTGCGAACCCGTCGACCTGGAGGGCGAGTTCGACCGGGTGGGCGAGCTCCTCGTCTCGCTGGAGGAGCGCATCCACGACGAGCTGACGCCGGGCCCCGACCTTCTCCGGATCACCGACCCGCTCACCCACCTGCTCGGCTCCTGGAGCCTGGAGCGGGCCCGCGACGCCACCTGGGCCGCGGCCCGTGCCCTGTGGGCGCTGCGCCGGCTGCCGGACGTCGCCCGGGAGTTCACCGACCGGATGGACACGGCGTCGGGCTTCGCGGGCCGCATGCTGCTCACCCCGCTGCCGGACTGACCGGAGGCCGTCCCCGCGCGCGCCCGCCACCACGGCCCGACCGTTGTATGTTGAAACCAGTTGCGGCCGAGGCCCCCACGGACTCCCGTGTCCGGCACACCGGACCCCGTGTCCCGCACACCGCGCCCCGACCGCGAAGGAGCACCCGGCATGACGATCCGGCTCGGACTCGGCCTCCCCCAGATGCGGCAGTACGACATCGGCAAGGACGTCCCCGACGTGGCCCGCGCGGCGGAACGGACGGGCTACGAGAGCCTGTGGGTCTTCGAACGGGTCCTGTTCCCCGACCCTCCCACTCAAGGGCTGTACGGCGTCGAGGGCCTGCCCTGGCCGCAGGAGTACCGGGGCGTGGCGGAGCCGCTGGTCTGCCTCGCGCTCGCCGCCGCGTCCACCGAGCGGGCCCTGCTGGGCACCAGCGTGCTCGTCGCCCCGCTGCACGTCCCCTTCCAGTTGGCCAAGTCGCTGGCCACGCTGGACGCGGCGAGCGGCGGCCGGGTGGTGGCGGGCTTCGGGACGGGCTGGTCCCACGACGAGTACGCGGCGGCGTCCGTACGGCCGTTCGCCGAGCGGGGCGCCGCGCTGGACGAGTTGCTCGGGGTGTGCCGCGCGGTCTGGGGCCCGGACCCGGTGGTGTACGACGGCGAGGTCACGAAGATCGCGTCCGCCGCGGTCGGCCCCAAACCGGCCCGGCCCATCCCGGTCCTGCTGGCGGCGAGCGGCGGACGCGCCCGGCGCCGGGTCGTCGACCACGCCGACGGCTGGATGCCGACCGGCACCGGGGCCGGGGTCGTCGGCGGTCAGTTGCGGCAGCTGCGGGACCTGGCCGCCGAGCGCGGTCGCACGGAGCCGATCCTGACGACGCTGCGGGTCAACGCCCGCTACGACGCCGGGGCCGCGGCCCGCCCGGACCGCCGCCCCTTCCACGGCGGCGTCGACGGGATCGTCGAGGACCTCGCCGCATACACCGGGCTCGGTCTCGACGAGATCCTCATCGACCTGCAGAGCACCGCGCGGGACGCCGAGGAACTCAAGGACGTCGCCGCCGCGGTGTACGAGAAGGCGCGGGCGGCCGGCATCTGGGGCGGGCGGCCCGGGTCAGTCCTCCGGGAGTTCGACCGGCGCGATCTCGTCGTAGCGGTCGCCGGGGCCGGGGTTGGCCGCGTCGGTCCCGCCGCCGAGGTGGTGCATGACGCCCCAGACCGCGTTCAGCGCGGTCTGGACGGCGCCCTCCGCCCAGCCGGCCGTCCAGGAGATGTCGTCGCCGGCGAGGAAGAGGCCCCGCTTGTCCTCCGGCAGCCGGTCCTGCATGAAGTGGGTGAACAGGCGCCGCTGGTAGCGGTAGTGGCCGGGGAGGTTGGCCTTGAAGGCGCCCATGAAGCAGGGCTCGTTCTCCCAGGAGACCGTCACCGGGTTGCCGACGATGTGCTTCCGGATGTCGACCTTCGGATAGATCTCGCCGAGCGACTTCAGCATGACCTCCATCCGCTCGTGGGCGGACAGCGGCAGCCACTTCAGACTGTCGTCGCACCACGTGTAGGAGAGGCAGATGGCGGCGGGCCTGTCCGGGCCGTCGTCGAGGAGGTAGGTGCCGCGGGTCATCCGGTCGGTGAGCGTCATCGACATGACGTCCCGCCCGGTGTGCTCGTCCTTGTCCAGCCAGAAGGGGCGGTCCACGGGAACGAAGAGCTTGGAGCTCTCCATGTAGTGGGTGCGCTCGATCGCGGTCCAGTGGTCGATGGGGAAGAGCGAGTCGTCGCAGGCGATCTTCGAGAGCAGCATCCAGGACTGCGCGGTGAAGACCGCCGCCCGGTAGGTGCGGATGTCGCCGTCGGCGTCCGTCACGGTGATGCGGTTGCCGGCGGTGCGGTTCAGCCGGGTGACGGCCGGGCGCGGCTCGCCGTGCGCGTGCAGGGACTTCAGCGAGGTGCCGTGCGGCCAGTGGACGGCCTTCTCCGGCTCCCGCTCCCAGAGCCTGAGCGGCAGCTGCTGGGAGCCGCCGACGATACCGCGGTGGTGGTCGTCGGCCTCGGTGTAGACGACGCGGAGGATCTCCAGGACGGAGTTGGGGAAGTCGGTGTCCCAGCCGCCGGTGCCGAAGCCGACCTGGCCGAAGATCTCGCGGTGCCGGAAGGACTTGAAGGCCTCCGCGTCGCACAGGAAGCCGTAGAAGGTCTGGTTGTCGAGCTTCTCGACCAGCTTCGCCCAGATCTCCCGGATGCGCGGGACGTCGCGTTCGCGCAGGGCGCGGTTCATGTCGGAGAAGTCGGCGCCCTCTTCCAGGCACCTCGCCCAGGCGTCGGCCACGTCCCGGTAGACCTGCGGCAGGTCGTCGAGCGTCTCGGCGTAGTGCGTCTCGCCCTTGATGTCGACGACGGTCGAAGGGGTCGCCTCGGCCAGCGGGTTGGGGAAGGGCCGGGTCCGCAGTCCCACCAGGTCGATGTAGTGCTGGAGGGCGGTGGAGGAGGGCGGGAAGCGCATCGCGCCCAGCTCGGCCCGCAGCGAGGGGTCGCACCCGTCGAAGCCCACGGTGCGCAGCCGGCCGCCGATCCGGTCCGCCTCGTACACGACGGGCCTGAGGCCCATCTTCATCAGCTCGTAGGCGGCCACGATGCCGGACAGGCCGCCACCGACGACCGCGACCTCGGTGCCGTGCTCGGTCGCGGGTACCTGGCCGAGTCCGGCGGGATGGGCGAGGAAGTCGTCGTACGCGTACGGGAAGTCCGGCCCGAACATGGTGATCGGCGGCTGCTGCCCGGCTGCGTGCTCGATCGCGTTGGGCACGGTGGACGTCATGGGGTACGGACTCCTTGCGCGGGTGGGGCGGGAGGCGGGTG
>NZ_JACBYP010000186.1 GCF_018982965.1 Streptomyces mayonensis
GCCCCCTGCGCCCCCTCCCCTCCTACGCCGAAATCCTCGTCATCGTCGCCGTCCTCGCCGTCGGCCTGTTCGTCTTCACCTACGGCATCGGCACCGAATACGACGAACTGTTCGTCGGATTCCTGATCACCGCCGGCTTCAGCTTCGCCGCCCTCAACAAATCCGGCCTCATCGCCCAGATCTCCGAAATCACCGCACGCCACCAGAACATCACCGTCTGCGGCGCATTCATCGCAGCAGCCTGCTTCCCCTTCACCCAGTCCGACGACCAGTACGCCACCATCGGCGTCTACATCCTCATCTTCGCCACCGTCGCCCTCGGCCTCAACATCGTCGTCGGCCTCGCCGGCCTCCTCGACCTCGGCTACGTCGCCTTCCTCGGCGTAGGCGCCTACGCCGCCTCCATGGTCTCCGGCTCCCCCAGCTCCCCCTTCGACCTCCACCTCCCCTTCTGGGGCGCCGTACTCGTCGGAGCAGCCGCCTCCCTCATCTTCGGCGTCCTCATCGGCGCCCCCACCCTGCGACTGCGCGGCGACTACCTCGCCATCGTCACCCTCGGCTTCGGCGAAATCTTCCGCATCACCGCCAACAACCTGGACGGCACCTCCGGACCCGACGTCACCAACGGATCCAACGGCATCTCCTCCATCCCCGACCTCGAAATCCTCGGCTTCGACATGGGGCTCCCCCACGACATCGGCAGCTTCACCATCGGCCGATTCGCCAACTACTTCTTCCTCATGCTCATCATCACGGCCGTCGTCGTCCTCGTCTTCCGACGCAGCGGCGACTCCCGCATCGGCCGCGCCTGGGTCGCCATCCGCGAAGACGAAACCGCCGCACTCGCCATGGGCATCAACGGCTTCCGCGTCAAACTCATCGCCTTCGCCGTCGGCGCCTCACTCGCCGGACTCGCCGGCACCGTCCAAGCCCACGTCACCTACACCGTCACCCCCGAGCAATACCTCTTCGCCGGCACCACCCCACCCAACTCCGCATTCCTGCTCGCCGCCGTCGTACTCGGCGGCATGGGCACCATCGCAGGCCCCCTCATCGGCGCCTCACTCCTCTTCCTCATCCCCAACAAACTCCAGTTCCTCGACGACTACCAGCTCTTCGCCTTCGGCCTCGCACTCGTCCTGCTCATGCGCTTCCGCCCCGAAGGACTCATCGCCAACCGCCGCCGCAAGCTGGAGTTCCACGAAGAAGCCGAAGCGCCCACCACCCTGAGCAAGACAGGGGCCTGACCATGACCACCGACACCACAACCACCGGCGCCACACCGAACACCACCGGCACCACCATCCTCGACGCCCGCGGCGTCACCATGCGCTTCGGCGGACTCACCGCAGTCAACAACGTCGACCTCACCGTCAGCAGCGGCGAGATCGTCGGCCTCATCGGACCCAACGGCGCCGGAAAAACCACCTTCTTCAACTGCCTCACCGGCCTCTACATCCCCACCGAAGGCGAAGTCCGCTACAAAAACCGCGTCCTGCCCGCCAAATCCTTCAAAGTCACCGCCGCAGGCATCGCCCGCACCTTCCAGAACATCCGCCTGTTCTCCAACATGACAGTCCTGGAAAACGTCCTCGTCGGCCGCCACACCCGCACCAAAGAAGGCTTCTGGTCCGCCGTACTGCGCGGCCCCGGCTTCCACAAAGCAGAAAAAGCCTCACGCGAACGCGCCCTGGAACTCCTCGAGTTCGTCGGCCTCTCCGCCAAAGCCGACCACCTCGCACGCAACCTGCCCTACGGCGAACAGCGCAAGCTCGAGATCGCCCGCGCCCTCGCCAGCGAACCCGGGCTGCTCCTCCTGGACGAACCCACCGCCGGCATGAACCCCCAGGAGACCCGCGCCACCGAAGAACTCGTCTTCGCCATCCGCGACCAGGGCATCGCCGTCCTCGTCATCGAGCACGACATGCGGTTCATCTTCAACCTCTGCGACCGCGTCGCCGTCCTCGTCCAGGGCCAGAAACTCGTAGAAGGCGACAGCGCCACCGTCCAGGGCGACGAACGCGTCATCGCCGCCTACCTCGGCGAACCCCTCGAAAACGACCCCGGCGCCGCAGAAGCCGCCGAAGTCGAGGCCGCCGAGGCCGCCGCCGACACCACCACGGACACCGCGGCCGGCAAGGAGAACGACCGATGACCGCACTCCTCGAGGTCGAAGACCTCCGCGTCGCCTACGGCAAGATCGAAGCCGTCAAAGGCATCTCCTTCACCGTCGACGCAGGCGAAGTCGTCACCCTCATCGGCACCAACGGCGCCGGCAAAACCACCACCCTGCGCACCCTGTCCGGCCTGCTCAAACCCGTCGGCGGACAAATCAGGTTCAACGGCAGATCCCTCAAGAAGACCCCCGCCCACCAGATCGTCTCCCTCGGCCTCGCCCACTCACCCGAAGGCCGGCACATCTTCCCGCGCATGACGATCGAGGACAACCTCCGCCTCGGCGCCTTCCTGCGCAACGACCGGCCAGGCATCGACAAGGACATCCAGCGCGCCTACGACCTCTTCCCCATCCTCGGAGAACGCCGCAAACAAGCAGCAGGCACCCTCTCCGGCGGCGAACAGCAAATGCTCGCCATGGGCCGCGCCCTCATGTCCCAGCCCAAACTCCTCATGCTCGACGAACCCTCCATGGGCCTGTCACCGATCATGATGCAGAAGATCATGGCAACGATCGCCGAACTGAAATCCCAGGGCACCACCATCCTGCTCGTCGAACAGAACGCACAGGCCGCCCTCTCCCTCGCCGACCACGGCCACGTCATGGAAACAGGCAACATCGTCCTGTCCGGCACCGGCCAGGACCTGCTCCACGACGAATCGGTCCGCAAGGCCTACCTCGGCGAGGACTGACCGCACGGCGAGGCCCGCGCCCCCCATCAGGGGGACGCGGGCCTCGCCGTACACCAGACAGGCCTCAGCCCTTGGACGCCTTCTTCTCCTCGGCATCCTGGATGACCGCCTCGGCCACCTGCTGCATCGACATCCGCCGGTCCATCGACGTCTTCTGAATCCACCGGAACGCGGCCGGCTCGGTCAGCCCGTACTGCGTCTGCAACACCGACTTCGCCCGGTCCACCAGCTTCCTGGTCTCCAACCGCTGACTGAGGTCGGCGACCTCCTTCTCCAGCGTCTTCAGCTCCGTGAACCGCGACACCGCCATCTCGATCGCCGGCACCACGTCACTCTTGCTGAACGGCTTCACCAGATACGCCATCGCCCCGGCGTCACGCGCCCGCTCCACCAGGTCGCGCTGGGAGAACGCGGTCAGCATCAGCACCGGCGCGATGCTCTCCTCGGCGATCTTCTCGGCCGCGGAGATGCCGTCCATTTTGGGCATCTTCACATCGAGAATCACCAGGTCCGGGCGGTGCTCGCGGGCCAGCTCCACGGCCTGCTCCCCGTCACCGGCCTCACCGACGACGGAGTACCCCTCCTCCTCCAGCATCTCTTTCAGATCGAGCCGGATGAGCGCCTCGTCCTCGGCGATGACGACACGGGTCGTCAGCGGAGGAACGTGCGACTTGTCGTCGTCGTTCACATCATCGGGCTGGGGCGACTCGGGGGCGGTCACGTGAGCTCCTCGTTCGGGGCAGGGGTACTGCTGACAAGAGCCTACCTAGCTGCGGTAGGCTAGACGCGCAGAGGGTCAGGGACGACCTTGGAATCTGCGGGCCCCGGTAGCCCAATCTGGCAGCAGGCAATGGATTCAAAACCCATACAGTGTCGGTTCGAGTCCGACCCGGGGCACTTTTCCTTGGTTTCCAAGGTTCTTACCGAAAAGCGGATGTGCACGTTCTCGTGAACATCCGCTTTCTGCTGCGTGTCGCGACCTGCACGCCCGCAGAGTTGCCGCATGTACGACGTGAGCACACGCAAGCGAGCACTGGCGCTGGTGGCACAGGGAAGAAGCCTGAACTCCGTCAGCAGGGAAACAGGCGTATCCCGCGCCGCCATCCGCTCGTGGCAAACACGCATCGAGCCCCTACCGCGGGTAAGGAAAACCTCGTGCTCACTGTGTGGTCCGAAAACCGAGACGCCCGAGAACGAGGCGGCATACGCGTACCTGCTCGGCCTCTACCTCGGCGACGGCTGCATCAGCCCCGGCATGCGGTCGGGCTACTTCCTCCGCATCGCGTGCGCCGATGCCTGGCCCGGCCTCACTGACGAGTGCGTTGCCGCCGTCAAGGCCATCAATCCCAGCGGGAAGGCGTCGCGTGTCCAAGCCGTCGGGTACACGTCCGTGGTCGGCTACAACAGCCACTGGCCTTGCCTCTTCCCCCAACACGGCCCCGGCAAGAAGCACGAGCGCCGCATCGCCCTCGCTCCCTGGCAGCAGATCATCGTTGGCGCTCACCCCTGGGAGTTCATCCGGGGCCTCATCCACTCCGACGGCTGCCGCATCACCAACTGGACCACGAAGATCGTCAACGGCGTGCCCAAGCGCTACGAATACCCGCGCTACTTCTTCAGCAACAAGTCGGACGACATCCGCGGACTGTTCACCGGCGCCCTCGACACGGTCGGCGTCGAGTGGACCACTCTCGCGCGCGGCAGCGACCCCTTCAACATCTCTGTCGCCCGTAAAGCGTCCGTTGCTCTCATGGACGCTCATGTCGGGCCCAAGTACTGATTACTCGGGGCTGTCGTCCTCCCCGATGTGGTGCACGCGTACCAGGTTCGTGGTGCCCGAGACCCCCGGCGGGGAGCCTGCGGTGATGACCACGGTGTCGCCCTCTTCGCAGCGGCCGTAGCGGGTGAGGAGTTCGTCGACCTGGCGGACCATCGCGTCCGTGGAGTCGACGTGCGGGCCGAGGAAGGTTTCCACGCCCCAGGTCAGGCTGAGCTGTGAGCGGGTGGCCGGCTCGGGGGTGAAGGCCAGGAGCGGGATGGGTGAGCGGTAGCGGGAGAGGCGGCGGACCGTGTCGCCGGACTGGGTGAAGGCGACCAGGAACTTGGCGCCGAGGAAGTCGCCCATCTCGGCGGCGGCGCGGGCGACGGCGCCGCCCTGGGTGCGGGGCTTGTTGTGGTCGGTCAGCGGGGGGAGGCCCTTGGCGAGGATGTCCTCTTCGGCGGCTTCGACGATGCGGGCCATGGTGCGCACGGTGTCGGTCGCGTGCTTGCCGACGCTGGTCTCGCCGGAGAGCATCACCGCGTCGGTGCCGTCGATGACGGCGTTGGCGACGTCGGAGGCCTCGGCGCGGGTCGGGCGGGCGTTGTCGATCATCGAGTCGAGCATCTGGGTGGCGACGATGACCGGTTTGGCGTTGCGCTTGGCCAGCTTGACGGCGCGTTTCTGGACGATCGGCACCTGTTCCAGGGGCATTTCGACGCCGAGGTCGCCCCGGGCGACCATGATGCCGTCGAAGGCGGCGACGATGTCTTCGATGTTCTCCACGGCCTGTGGTTTTTCGACCTTGGCGATGACGGGGAGGCGGCGGCCCTCTTCGTCCATGATGCGGTGGACGTCGAGGACGTCGTGTCCACTGCGGACGAAGGAGAGGGCGACGACGTCGAAGCCGTTGCGGAGGGCGAAGCGGAGGTCGTCCTCGTCCTTTTTGGACAGGGCGGGGACGGAGACGGCGACGCCGGGCAGGTTGAGGCCCTTGTGGTCGGAGACCATGCCGCCTTCGACGACCTTGGTGTGGACGCGTGGGCCGTCGACGTCGGTGACTTCGAGGCAGACTTTGCCGTCGTCGACGAGGATGCGTTCGCCGGGGGTGACGTCGGCGGCGAGGCCTGCGTAGGTGGTGCCGCAGAGGTGGCGGTCGCCGTCGATGCCTTCTTCGACGGTGATGGTGAAGGTGTCGCCGTGTTCAAGGAGTACGGGGCCTTCGTGGAAGTGGCCGAGGCGGATCTTCGGGCCCTGAAGGTCGGCGAGGGTGCCGACGCTGCGGCCGGTCTCGTCGGACGCCTTGCGGACGCGCTGGTACCGCTCCTCGTGCTCGGCGTGGCTGCCGTGGCTGAAGTTGAAGCGGGCGATGTCCATTCCGGCGTCGACCAGGTCCTTGATCTGGTCGTAGGAGTCGGTGGCGGGCCCAAGGGTACAGACGATCTTTGCTCGGCGCATGGGTCGAGCCTATGACTTACTGCCGGGTAGCGAATTGGCGACGCATGACCACTCAACAACCTTTGAGTAAAGGGTTATTGACAAGTGTTGAATTGTGCGGGGCGCCGCTCTGATGAGCGTTCCAATGGGCTTTCGCCCTTGACAGGCGACGTGTTCAGGACAGAATCTACGCGCGTTGCCCTATGCATCCCACTACTGTTCGCACGCGCCGTCGAGGAGAGCCCGTCATGCCCCTGAACCGCCGGAAGTTCCTGAGCAGGTCCGCCGTGACGGGGGCGGGGGTGGCGCTGGCCGGCGCGGCGGCGGCCCCGGCGGCCGAGGCGGCGGTCCCGGCCCAGCAGGGGCACAAGGGACACATGGGTCACAAGAAGAAGCGGTACGCGCTGACCGTGCTGGGCACCACCGACCTGCACGGGCACGTCTTCAACTGGGACTACTTCAAGGACGCCGAGTACACGGACGAGGCGGGCAACGCGCAGGGCCTGGCCCGTGTCTCGACCCTGGTGAACCAGGTCCGTGAGGAGAAGGGCCGCCACAACACGCTGCTTCTCGACGCGGGCGACACCATTCAGGGCACCCCGCTGACGTACTACTACGCCAAGGTCGATCCGATCACCGCCGAGGGCGGCCCGGTGCACCCGATGGCGCGGGCGATGAACGCCATCGGCTACGACGCGGTGGCGCTCGGCAACCACGAGTTCAACTACGGCATCGAGACGCTGCGCAGGTTCGAGGAGCAGTGCGACTTCCCGCTGCTCGGCGCCAACGCGGTGGACGCGAAGACGCTGAGGCCCGCGTTCCCGCCGTACTTCATGAAGACCTTCCGGGTGAAGGGCGCGCCGCCGGTGAGGGTGGCGGTGCTGGGGCTGACCAACCCGGGTATCGCGATCTGGGACAAGGCGTATGTGCAGGGGAAGCTGGCCTTCCCGGGTCTGGAGGAGCAGGCGGCGAAGTGGGTGCCGAAGCTGCGGTCGATGGGTGCGGACGTGGTGGTGGTGTCGGCGCACTCGGGTTCGTCGGGGACGTCCTCGTACGGTGACCAGGTGCCGTACGTCGAGAACGCGGCGGCCAATGTGGCGCGGCAGGTGCCGGGCATCGACGCGATCCTGGTCGGGCACGCGCACGAGGAGATCGCCGAGCTGAAGGTCGTCAACGAGGAGACGGGGAGGACGGTCGTGCTGTCGGAGCCGCTGTGTTTCGCGGAGCGGCTGACCCTGTTCGACTTCGAGCTGGTTTTCGAGCGGGGTCGCTGGCGGGTCGAGTCGGTCCGGGCGTCGCTGCGGGACTCCGCGGACGTGGCGGACGACGAGCGGATCACCCGGCTGCTGTCGGACGAGCACGCGAAGGTGGTGGAGTACGTCAACCAGGTGGTCGGTACCGCCACCGAGACGCTGACGACGGTGGAGGCGCGGTACAAGGACGCCCCGATCATCGATCTGATCACGAGGGTGCAGGAGGATGTGGTCAGGGAGGCGCTGGCCGGTACGGAGCACGCGTCGCTGCCGGTCCTGGCGCAGGCGTCGCCCTTCTCGCGGACCTCTCAGATTCCGGCGGGCGACGTGACGATCCGGGACCTGTCGAGTCTGTACGTGTACGACAACACGCTGGTGGCGAAGCTGCTGACGGGTGCCGAGGTGCGGGCGTACCTGGAGTACTCGGCGGAGTACTACGTGCAGACGGCGGCGGGTGCGCCGGTGGACGTGGAGAAGCTGACGAACGCGGACGGCCGTCCGGACTACAACTACGACTATGTGTCGGGGCTGACGTACGAGATCGACATCGCGCGGGCGCCGGGTTCGCGGATCCGTAATCTGGCGTACGACGGTGTGCCGCTGGACGATGCGGCGCGGTTCGTGCTGGCGGTGAACAACTACCGGGCCAACGGCGGCGGTGACTTCCCGCATGTGGCGTCGGCCCAGGAGCTGTGGTCGGAGTCGACGGAGATCCGGACGCGGATCGCGGAGTGGGCGACCGAGAAGGGCGTGCTGGATCCGGCGGACTTCGCGTCGGTGGACTGGTCGCTGACGCGGGAGGGTACGCCGGTGTTCTGAGCCGTCCGCCCCGCGACGGCGTGGGGCGGCTTCAGGCGCCGTCCGCCAGGGGTGTGAGCGTCCGGTGGTCGCGTGCGGTCGGGATCTGGGGTCGTCCGTTCTGCAGTCCGAAGGTGGTGAAGGCGGTGCGGCCGGGCAGGGGGTACGGTTCCTGCCCGGTCAGGTCGTTGAGGATGGTGGCGCTGCGCCAGGCGGCGAGGCCGAGGTCGGGTGCGCCGACGCCGTGGGTGTGGGTTTCGGCGTTCTGGACGTAGACGGAGCCGGTGACGCCGGGGTCGAGGAGGAGGCGGTAGCGGTCGTCGATGCGGGGGCGTTCGGAGCTGTCGCGCCGCATGTAGGGGTCGAGGCCGGCCAGGATGCGGCCGAGGGGGCGTTCGCGGTAGCCGGTGGCGAGGACGACGGCGTCGGTGGTGAGGCGGGAGCGGGTTTTCTGCTGTTCGTGTTCCAGGTGGAGTTCGATCTGGGTGGCGGCGATGCGGCCGGCGGTGCGGACGTGGACGCCGGGGGTGAGGACGGTGTCGGGCCAGCCGCCGTCGAGGGTGCGGCGGTAGAGCTCGTCGTGGATGGCGGCGGTGGTGTCGGCGTCGATGCCCTTGTGCAGTTGCCACTGGGCGGCGACGAGGCGGTCGCGGACCGGTTCGGCCAGGCCGTGGAAGTAGCGGGTGTAGTCGGGGGTGAAGTGTTCGAGGCCGAGCTTGGAGTACTCCATGGGGGCGATGGCCTCGGTGCGGCCGAGCCAGTGCAGGCGTTCCTGGCCTGCGGGCCGGTGGCGGAGCAGGTCGAGGAAGATTTCGGCGCCGGACTGTCCGGTGCCGATGACGGTGACGTGTCCGGCGGCGCGGAGGGTGTCGCGGTGGGCCAGGTAGTCGGCGGCGTGGACGACGGGGACGCGGGGGTCCTCGACGAGGGGCTGGAGCGGGTCGGGTACGTGGGGTTCGGTGCCGACGCCGAGGACGACGTTGCGGGTGTGGGTGCGGCCGAGGGCTTCGGCCTCTCCGTCGGCGTCGAGTTGGGTGTAGTCGACTTCGAAGAGGGTGCGTTCGGGGTTCCAGCGGACGGCGTCGACCTGGTGGTGGAAGCGGAGGGTGGGCAGGCCTTCGGCGACCCAGCGGCAGTAGGCGTCGTATTCGGCGCGGCGGATGTGGAAGCGTTCGGCGAAGTAGAAGGGGTAGAGGCGTTCTCTGGCCCTGAGGTGGCTGAGGAAGCTCCAGGGGCTGGCGGGGTCGGCGAGGGTGACGAGGTCGGCGAGGAAGGGCACCTGGAGGCGGGCGTCGTCGATGAGCAGGCCTGGGTGCCAGTGGAAGGCGGGGCGCTGGTCGTAGAAGACGGTGTTCAGGCCGGTGAGGGGGTCGGCGAGGGCCGCGAGGGAGAGGTTGAAGGGGCCGATGCCGATGCCGACGAGGTCGCGGGGGGTTTCGGAGTCGAGGGGGGTGGTGTTCATGGG
>NZ_JACBYP010000187.1 GCF_018982965.1 Streptomyces mayonensis
TCCATGAGGTGCGTCCCTGCGGCCGGCCGACGGCCCGCCCCACGTCACTGCTTCAGCACGGCCTCCATCACGCTCTTGGCGATGGGCGCACCGAGTCCGCCACCGGAGATGTCCGAGCGGGAGATGTCCATGTCGGTCGGGTCGATGAAGACGGCCACCGCCACGGACCCCCCGTCCTGCTTCTTGCCGTAGGAGACGAACCAGCCGTACGGCACCTTGTCGTTCACGTCGACGCCGCGCTGCGCGGTACCGGTCTTGCCGCCGACCGTGATGCCGTCGATCTGGGCCTTGCGGGCGCTGCCCTCCTTGGCGGTGAACTCCATCATCTCCTGGACCTTCTGCGCGGTCTCGGCGGAGACGGCCTCGCTCATCACCGCGGGCTCCGTCTTCTCCAGCGTGCCGAGGTCCGGTCCCTTGACCTCGTCGACGATGTACGGCTGCATCAGCTTGCCGTCGTTGGCCAGCGCGGAGGTGACCATGGCCATCTGCATCGGCGTACTGGTGAGGCTGCCCTGCCCCATGCCGGTGAGCGCGGTGCCCGGCTTGTCGAGGTCCTCGGGGTAGAGGCTCTTGGAGGCGAGCAGGTCGCCGAAGTCGTCGGAGTAGACGTCCTCGTTGAAGCCGAACTTCTCGGCCGTCTCGCGCATCTTGTCCTGGCCCAGCTTGGACGCGGCGTCGAGGAAGACGTTGTTGCAGGAGTACTGCATGGCGGTCTTCATCGAGGCCTTGCTGCACACCCCGTCGCCCGCCTCGCTGCCGATCGTGTTGGTGGACTGCGGCAGCGGGTAGGGCGAGACGGCGTCCGTGTGGGCGTCGACGTCGGTGACGACGTCGTGCTCGAGGGCGGCGGCCGCGGTGAGGATCTTGAAGGTGGAGCCCGGCGGGTAGGTCTCGCGCAGCGCGCGGTTGGCCAGCGGCTTGCTCTTCTCCTTGCCCAGTGCGACGAAGCGGTCGGACTCCTTGAAGGTGCCGCCCGCGAACTGGGACGGATCGTAGGACGGCGCCGAGACCAGGGCGAGCACCTTGCCGGTGGCCGGGTCGAGCGCGACCACGGCTCCCCGGGCGCCCTTCAGATCGGTCAGCCCCTTCCACGCGGCCTTCTGCGCCTTGGGGTCGATGGTGGTGACCACGGAACCGGCCCGCCGGCCCTCACCGCTGACGACGTCGGCGAACCGCTGGAAGGCCAGCCGGTCGTCCTTCCCGGTCAGGATGCCGTCGTAGATCTTCTCCAGGAGCGTCATGCCCTGCGCCTGCGACGCGTATCCCGTCACCGGCGCGTACATCGGCCCGTCGGCGTAGGTGCGCTTGTACTTGAGGTCGGTGCTCTCGGTCTCGGCCGAGCCGGTGACGGCCCGGCCGCCGACGACGATGTCACCGCGCGGGGTGGCGAACCGCTCGATCTGCACCCGCCTGTTGTCGGTGTCGGAGGCCAACTCCGGGGCCCGCACGTACTGCAGGTAGTTCGCCCGGATCAGCAGGCCGAGCACCAGCAGCCCGCAGAAGATCGCCACGGCCCTCAGAGGCTTGTTCACCGGCGGCCTCCGTCGAGGCTCGGCCGGTCGGATATGTACCGGTCGGATATGTAGACGGGTCCTCGCAACATGGCCACACCCTAGACACAGTCGCGCGGGGCCATCACGTCGGCGGGGAAATGCCGGGGTCCGGGGCCCGGCCGCGCCCGGGCGGAACGACTCCGGCCTGGTGATCACACTGGCACGTCGCGTCACTTGGTGCCAATATGACACGGAGTGCACTGCACTGCACACACCAGTACGCAGAGGGGCAGAAGGTGGCCGACGTGACATCGACCGAGCGCAGCCGTGGCGGGATGAGCGAGCAGCGGCGCCACCGCGTACGCCTGGAGATCTCGCGCGAGGCGGCCCGGCTGTTCTGGACACAGGGCCTGGAGGCCACCAGCGGTGACCAGATCGCCGCGGCGGTGGGGCTGTCGACGCGCACCATCTGGCGGCACTTCCGCAGCAAGGAGAGCTGCGCGGAGCCGATCGTGAGGGAGAGCGTGGAGTGGGAGCTGGCCAGCCTGCGCAGCTGGCAGCCGCACCAGTCCCTGGAGGAGCACCTGGCCGAGGAGGCGGTCCGCTTCCACCGCGAACTCGGCCCGCAGGAACAGGCCGACGCGGGGCTGGGCATCAAGATGATCCGGCTGGGCGAGACGGAACCGGCCCTGCGTACGGCGTGGCTGATGGCCTGTGACCAGGTGGAGCACGAGTTGACCGGCATCCTCGCGAACCGCCTGGGCCTGAAGCCCGACGGCCTCGAGGTCCGGCTGCACGCGGCGGCGACGTCGGCCGCCCTGCGCGTCATCAACGAGTACGTCGGATCCGGCCTCCTGGACGGCGCCGACCCGGCGACGCTCGGCGACCCGAACCTCCTCTTCATCGCGGACGCCGTCCGCAGGGCCACCGGGGGCGCGGTGGGCGATGCGGTGGCGCCGTCCGCCACGGACACGGCCCGGCCGGACGGAGGCAGAGGCCCCGCGGACCGGCCGGACGGAGGCAGAGGCCCCGCGGACCGCGCCTGAGCCGGAAGTCACACCCCTCACCGCGGCCGCCCACGACGAGCAGACAGGGCCGGGAGCCCCCGTCCGCGCAACGCCTCGACGAACCCGTCGCACCGAGTCCGCGACACGCGGACACCTGCCCCTCCCTGGGCCCGCCATCGGTGCCGCACCCACCCGACCTCACACAACCGTGACCCACGTCACAGAAAGCTCCAGTGGCGCCACTCCGTCACTAAGTGACATGATGTCGTTGAGCGACAAGGAGAAGGCGCCTCCCAGGCGTCCCGAGGCAAGCCCGTCCCCAGGCGAAACCGGAAGAGCTGATCCCCATGACGCACACCCACCACCAGGAAGTCGCCCACGACACGCAGCAGCACGCGAGTACCGGCGCCACGAAGCCGTCCGTCCTGGAACAGGCCGGCGGCACCAAGGGCCTCGTGTACATGGCGCTGCCCGTCATCACCTTCGTGCTGGCCAACAACGCCCGCGGCCTCAGGGTGGCCGTCCTCGCCGCCGTCGCCGTCTCCGTCGGCATCGCGGTCGAGCGCCTCTGGCGCCGGGAGTCGCTCCAGCCGGCGCTCGGCGGCCTCTTCGGCGTCGCCGTCACCGCGGGCATCTCCTGGTACACCGGATCCGCCAAGGACTACTTCCTCATCGGCATCTGGGCCGGCCTCGCCGGAGCCGTCGTGTTCTTGGCCTCCGTACTGGCCGGCCGGCCGCTGGCCGGCGTCCTGTGGAACTCCACCACCGGCAAGGGCACGGCCTGGCGCGACGACAGGCGTTCCCGCCGCTACTACGACATCGCCACCCTGACCCTGGCCGCCATCTTCGCCGCCCGCTTCGGCGTCCAGCAGTACTTCTACGAGACCGACGCGGTGGGCTCCCTCGGGGCCGCCAAGATCGCCATGGGATACCCCCTGCTGGGCCTCGGCCTCCTGGTCGTCGCCTGGGCAGCCCGCGCCTCCGACAGGCACCTCAAGGCCGTCGCCCGACAGCGACAGCCCCGGCCGTACGCAAGCGTCTGACATCCCGGGGTCGCCCGGCGAGGGGCGCCCGACAGCCCGGGGCGCCCGACCGCCCGAGGACGGCCCACCCGCACGAGACACACGGGCAAGACCACGAAGCGACCAGGAAGCCGAGCCGACATGGACGACGTGCCCGCCCCCGCACGCGGCGCGACGAGCGAACTCCGGCGTCAGCGCGTACGGCTGGCCATCTCACGGGAGGCCTCCCGCCTGTTCTGGGAGCAGGGCGTGGCCGCCACCACCGGCGCCCAGATCGCCGCGGCGGCGGGACTGTCGACACGCACCGTCTGGCGCCACTTCCGCAGCAAGGAGAGCTGCGCCGAGCCCATCGTGGAGCGCGGGGTCAGACGGGAGATGTCCTTGCTGCGCAGCTGGCCGAGCCACCTCTCCCTCGAAGAGCACCTCACCGCGGAACTGCGCGAGTACGAGCGCGGAGCGACCCCCACGGACCGCGTGGACGACGCCCTGGCGATCAGGATGGCCGTACTGGCCACGACGGAACCGGCCCTCCGCACCGCATGGTTGATGGCCTGCGACCAGGAGCAGCGGAGCCTGGCCGACCGCATCGCCCTGCGCGCCCGGGTACCGGCCGACGACCTGCGCGTACGCCTGGACGCCGCAGGCGCGGCCGCCGTGGTGCGCGCCCTGACCGAGGCCGCCGCGACGGCCCTCCTCTCGGGCACCGGCCCCGGCGAGCTCGCCGGCACGCCCAGCAGGCCGGTTCCGTAGTCGGCCGCCGCTCCCCCTCCGACGACGCCGTCGGCCCGGCCGACAGACATTGATGTCACCCACAGATGTCACCCACGACGTCAAAGGCCCCACCGGACGAACCGGTGGGGCCTTTGAGCTGATGTGCACTCGGCAGGATTCGAACCTGCAACCTTCTGATCCGTAGTCAGATGCTCTATCCGTTAAGCTACGAGTGCTTGTGCTTCTTCAGTTCTGTCGGCGCTTCCGGCCCTTTCGGCCCGCTCGCGGCGACAGGAAGAACATTACATGACTGCCGCCGCCATGTGAAATCCATTGGCCACACCCCTTGTGACCTGCACAAACACCTCTGACAACACCGAAGCCCCAGCCGTGCGGGCCGGGGCTTCGGTGATCGGTGCGGAGGCGGAGGGATTTGAACCCTCGATGGGCTTTAAGACCCAAACCGCATTAGCAGTGCGGCGCCATAGACCGGACTAGGCGACGCCTCCAGACAACATCACCACTCCCGATGCTCTCGCGTGCGAGCGCGAGTGGCGCGTGCCGATGATGACACAGTTGAGCGCGCTGTCACCAATCGGCTCCCACGGTACTAGGCGGGCAGGCCGCAGGGCAAAGCGCTTACGTGCGTGGCCCGCGCCCGGTTTCCCACGCCCGGCCGCGCAACCTCCGGTGCGCCCGCGCGTTGGTCAGTTCATGTTCCAGGTCTCCCGCGCTCCCGCCGCCCGCCTCCTCGGCGCCGCCGTCCTGTCCGCCGCCACGCTCGCCTCCCTCTGCACCGCGAACGCCTCGGCGGCCGCCTACGCAGAACCGGGCCCTTCCGGTCCGGCTTCCGAGCACCGCACCGGCCGCGTCGCCGCCGACCGCCTGACGGTCACCGTCCAGCACGCCGGCGCGGACGCCGACGGAACCTACGAGCTGCGCTGCCACCCCGGCGGCGGCGACCACCCCGACCCGAAGGGCGCCTGCGCTCTCCTCGACAGCGGCACTCGGTGGGGCGGCAACACCTTCGCGCCCGTGCCCGAGGGCAGCGTCTGCACCATGCAGTACGGCGGTCCGGCCACCGCGCACGTCACCGGGACCTGGGCCGGCCGCCCCGTCGACGCGACGTACGACCGCCGGGACGGCTGCGAGATTTCCCGCTGGGACCGCATGGTGCCGCTGCTGCCCGGGCTGGGGGCGGCGCCGGGACGGTCGTAGACACGTCGCGGGCGCGGTGCGGGCGCGGCGGGGACGCGGCACGGGCCCGGTGCGGCGCGGGCGCGGGCGCGGCGGGGGCGTGCAGATGGCGCGCCGATAGCGCGTTGTCGGCACGTCGTAGGCGCGGAGCAGGCGCGGTGCAGGCACGTCGTGAGCCGGGTGCATGCCCGATGCGGGCCCGGTGCAGGGACAGGGTGGACACAGCCGTGGGCGGGGGGCGCGGCCGACGGTTACCGGTCACACGTTCTACGTCACTTCCTCGTGCGACCTCCGTCGCATCCCACGCCGTCCGCCGGGCCCCAACCCTTAGACTCCCTCGCGTGACACCCTGGGACACGGTTGGCAAGATGGCCCAGGCGGTCGGCAAGTGCGGTAACAGGAGGGAAGCGTCTCGTGAGCAGCAGGCCATCCCGAGGCGCTGCTCGCCTCGCAGCCATACTGGACGCGCTGCCCGACGCGTTGGTCCTGGTCAACGCGAACGGCACCGTGGTCAACGCGAACACCATCGCCCTGGAAGCCTTCGAGACCCCGGGCACCGCCCTCGTCGGACGCGGACTGCTGGACCTGCTGCCGCAGTTCGACTCACGGCTCATCCCCGGTTCCATGCGGCGCCCCGAGCACGTCGACCCGCGGGCCCGGACCAAGCCCAGGCGCATGATCGCCCGGCGCACCGACGGCTCCGAGTTCCCCGTCGAGGTCACCAGCGCCAACCTGGAGACCGGCCAGCAGGCCTACGACAACTACGGCTACACCGGCGACGAACTGCTGATGCTCGTCGTCCGCGACCTCTCCGGCACCGTCGACACCGAGGCGGAGCTGGCGCGTTCGCAGCGGCAGACCGAAATGATCCTGCGGGCCGCCTCCGAGGGCGTCGTGGGCACCGACACCGACGGGCGGATCGTCCTCGTCAACCCCGCCGCCGCCCAGATCCTGGGCTACCGGGCCGGTGAACTGGGCGGCCGGGAGCTGCACACCCTCGTCCTGCACTCGCGTGCCGACGGCTCCCCCTTCCCGTACGACGAGTCCCCGCTCGCCGACACCCTGCGTTCCGGGCGCAAGCACCGGGTGCGCGGGCAGGTGGTGTTCGCCAAGAGCGGCGACCAACTGCCGGTCGACCTGACGACCGCGCCGGTGCGCGACGGCGACCAGCTCGTCGGCGCCGTCATGACCTTCACCGACCGGCGCCCCTACGACGCGCTGGTCAAGGAGCACGAGGAGGCCGAGGAGCGGCACGCCGGGGAACTGGAGCGGCTCGCCGAGGAACACGCCTCCGAACTGACCGCCCTGCGCCAGCAGCACGTGCGCGAACTGGAGGAGCTGCGGGAGCAGCACGCGGAGGAGCTCGCCGCCGGCGCCGACCGCTACGCCGCCCTCGGTGAGCGGGAGAACGACCGGTACGAGGCCCTCTCCGCCCGGCACGAACAACTGCTCACCCTCCTCGGCGGATCCCTGCGCGGCCCCCTGGACGAGCTGCGCCAGGAACTCGCCGCCCTGGCGTCGGACGACGCCGGTCAGCTGTGGCCCGAGGCCAACCAGGTGCTGCACCACCTCTCGGCCGGCTACGCCCGCATCACCACCCTCATCGACAACGTCCTCGGCTTCCAGCGCCTCGACGTCGGCAACGAACACGTCGCCCGTACGAAGGTGATGCTCGACGCCGTCGTCGCCGCCGGTGTCGACGGCGCCGTGGAACTGATCGGTCCCGGCCGGGTGCAGTTCGCCGTGCACGCGCCGCCCATCGAGGCCGAGGTGGACGCCCGGCTGCTGGCCACCGCGCTCGCGCATCTCGTCGCGGACGTCGCGGGCGTCGACGCCACGGGCAACTCGCCGGTGGCGGCGCCGGGCGGCTACCTGGACAACACCGTCGTGGTCGCTGCGGCGCAGCGCGGCGAGGTCGTCCGCATCGAGGTGCGCGGGCCGTACGCCGGGGGAGACCCGGTGCACGAGCCGATCGTGCGCGGGGTCGTACGGGCGCACGGCGGGGTGCTGCAGACCCATGAGGTGCCGGGCATGAGCGGCAGCGCGTACGTGCTGGAGGTGCCCATCGGGGGCGGGGCGGGGGCCGTCGCGGCACAGGCTCCGGCCCAGGCCGCCGTTCCCGCCGTTCCCAGCGTTCCCGCCGTGCAGGGCCAGGCGCCGGGTCCCGGGCCGGCGGGTGCTCCGGATGGTTCCGGGGTTCCCGGGGCCGGCAGTGCCGTGGCCGTCCGGGAGCCGGCTCCCGGTGGGGGGCGGCGGCGGGCTCGGCGGGCGTCCGTCGACGCGTTCCTGGAGAGCGAGGTCGCGGGCGCGGAGGGACCGGGCGCCGGCGTGCCCGAGGGCGAGCATCCCGCCGCGCCGACGGGGCGCCGCAGGCGACGCGCGGCCCAGGAGCAGACGCAAGGACAGGAACAGGGGCAGGGGCCCTCGAACCAGGCGGAAGGACGGGCGCAGGCGGCCGGTCCGGTGCCGCAGGAACAGGTCGCGCCGGGGCAGCCCGTACTTCCCGCGTCGGCCCCGCTTCCGGTACCCGCACAGGCGGGGCCGGGCGAGGGGAGCGGTGCCGGGGGTACCGGACGTCGCCGCGGGCGGTCGGCGGAGGGTACCGGCCCCGGTGATGCGCAGGCGCCCCGGACCCCCCAGGCACCGCAGGTCTCGCAGACACCACAGGGCGCTCAGGCACCGCAGGGCGATGTCTCCGAGGGCGCCGTCGTCATGGCCGGCGAACACGGCGGCGGGGCCGCGGCCTCCAACAACGGACTGGGCGGGACCGTACCGCCGCAGGGCGTGCCCGCACCCACCGGACGGCGGGCCAGGCGGGACGGCGGTGAGCAGCAGGCACTTCCGCCGGCGTTGCCCGCGCAGGCGGGCGAGGCGGACCCGGCCGACGCCGACCGGCCGACCGGGCGCCGGCGCCGCGCACTGGCCTCCGCGAACGAGCGCGCCGCCGCGCAGGAGGCGGCTCCGCGTCAGGTCTTCGCCCTGCCGCCCGCCGACGCGGACCGGCCGGCCGACGCCGCGCCCGGGGCAGCCGGGACACCCGGCACCGCGGCACCGGGAGAGGCGCGGGGTCAGGCCGCCCAGGTCCAGCCCCAGGTCCACATGCAGGCTCAAGCCCAGCCCCAGCCCCAGCCCCAAGTGCCCGGCCCGGCCGCTTCCGGTGACGCCCTGCTCGACCAGCGCCGGCACGGCCTCGACGAGGGCCGCCACGACGCCGTACCGCACGACCAGGCCGACGACCACACGCCGCCGCAGCCGCACCCGGCCGAGGGACCCACGGGACGTCGCCGCCGGGCCGGTGCCGCCCGCTCCGCTGAGGAAGCGGCACCCGGGCAGGCCCAGGGGGATGCGGTGCAGGGCGGCCCGGTGCCGGGCGGTCCCACGGAGAGCGGCGCGACGGAGAACGGTCCGATGCAGGGCACATCACCTGCACCGGGCACACCGCCCGTGCAGGGCACACCGCCGCCCGTGCAGGGCGCTCCCGCCTCTCCGCAGCACGCCGTCGGCTCTCCGCAGCACACCGCCGGCCAGGGCGTCCCCCTCCCGAACGCGCCCGCCGCACATGCCGGGGCAGCCACCGAGACCTCGCAGCACCCCGAAGCCGCGCCCTCCGCGCCCTCCGCACCGCAGGCTCCCCCTGCCCCCGCTGCCCCGGCCCTCGGCGGAACCGCCCCGCAGCCCTGGCCCGCGGCCGCCGACGCCACGGGCGCCGCAGCCCCGCCCGCCGCAGCACCGCACGCCGCCGGGCCCGGCGCCGTGACGCCCCCGCCTGGCGGCCCCGCCCCCCCGCCCCGCCCGG
>NZ_JACBYP010000188.1 GCF_018982965.1 Streptomyces mayonensis
CGGCCCGGCTCCGCCTCGGTGGCGGGGCCGGGCCGACGTGCGGACGAGCGGTGCGGTTCAGCTCTCGGCGGGCTCGGCGGCCTGCGTGGCGGTCGTGGCCGCCTTGCGGGTGCGACGGGCCTTCGGCTTCACCTCGGCCGTGCCGACCGCCTCGGACGACGCCTCGACGGCAGCCGCGGCCTTACGGGTCCGACGACGCGGTGCGGCCGCCGGCTCCTCGGAGACCTGCGCCGGGATGTCGGCGGCGGTCTCCGACACCGGCTCGGTGGCCTGGGCCGTCTTGCGGGTGCGGCGTCGGGGCTTGGCCGTCTCTTCGGTGCCTTCGGCGGTGTCGGCGGTGCTCTCTGCCTTGGTCGCTGCCGTCTTGGTGGCGGCGGTCTTGCGGGTGCGGCGCGGCTTGGCCTCGGTGGGCTCCGGAGCGGCGTCGGCGGCGGTGCCGGTTTCGGCGACTGCGGCCTTGCGGGTGCGCCGGGGCTTGGGCTCGGTCGCCTCCGCCGTGGCCGGCTCCGCGACGGCCGACTCGGTCGCCTGCGTCGCCTTGCGGGTGCGGCGCGGCTTGGTCTCCGGCGCCTCGACCGCTCCCTCAGCCGTGTCGACCGCGGCCTCGGCGGCAGGCGCCGTGGCCTTGCGGGTGCGGCGGCGCGGCTTCTCGGCCGGTGCCTCGGCCGCGGGCGCCTCCACCGCCGGGGGCGCCTCGAGCACCGCGGTGGTCTCCGCGGCCTCCACGCCCGCCGGTGCCTGTGCCGACTTGCGGGTACGGCGCCGGCGCGGCTTCGCCGGGGCGTCCAGGGCCTCGACGACCTCCGCCGCGGCCTCGGGTGCCGTGTCCGCCGTCGCCTCGGCGGTGTCCGCCGTCGTGGCCGTCGCCGGTCGGCGCGACGGCTCGCCGCCCCGCGTACGGCGCCGGCGGCGCAGCGTGCGCGGCCCGCTGTCCGCGTCCGCGGTCTCCTCGGTACCGCCGCTCACGGCCTCGGTCACGGCGCTCGCGGGGGCCTCCGCGTCCACCGGAGCCCCGCCGCGCATCCGGCGGCGGCGACGCGGCGTCGTACGCGACGAACGCTCGCGGTCGCCGGAACGGGACTCGTCCCGGCCGCCACGGCCACCGCGCGTGCGGCCACCACGGCCGACCGGCTCGCCCAGGTCCTCCAGCTCCTCCGCGTCGAGCCCGGCGCGGGTGCGCTCCGAGCGCGGCAGGACACCCTTGGTGCCCTCGGGGATCCCGAGGTCGGTGTACAGGTGCGGGGAGGTGGAGTACGTCTCCGGCGGGTCGTTGAAGTCCAGCTGCAGCGCCTTGTTGATCAGCTGCCAGCGAGGGATGTCGTCCCAGTCGACGAGCGTGATCGCCGTACCCTTCGCGCCCGCGCGGCCGGTGCGGCCGATGCGGTGCAGGTACGTCTTCTCCTCCTCCGGCGACTGGTAGTTGACGACGTGCGTCACACCCTCGACGTCGATGCCGCGGGCGGCCACGTCGGTGCAGACGAGGACGTCCACCTTGCCGTTGCGGAAGGCGCGCAGGGCCTGCTCGCGGGCGCCCTGGCCGAGGTCGCCGTGGACCGCGCCGGAGGCGAAACCGCGCTGCTTGAGCTGGTCGGCCAGGTCGGCCGCCGTGCGCTTGGTGCGGCAGAAGACCATGGCCAGTCCGCGGCCCTCGGCCTGCAGTATGCGGGCCACCATCTCGGGCTTGTCCATGTTGTGCGCGCGGTAGATGAACTGCTTCGTGTTCGCGACCGTCGCGCCCTCGTCGTCCGGCGAGGTGGCGCGGATGTGCGTGGGCTGCGACATGTAGCGGCGGGCCAGTCCGATGACCGCGCCCGGCATGGTGGCCGAGAACAGCATGGTCTGGCGCCGGGCCGGCAGCATGTTGATGATCTTCTCGACGTCGGGCAGGAAGCCCAGGTCGAGCATCTCGTCGGCCTCGTCCAGGACCAGGCACCTGACGTGCTTGAGGCTCAGCTTCTTCTGGCCCGCGAGGTCCAGCAGGCGGCCCGGGGTGCCGACGATCACGTCGACGCCCTTCTTCAGGGCCTCGACCTGGGGCTCGTAGGCCCGGCCGCCGTAGATCGCGGTGACGCGGACGTTACGCACCTTGCCGGCGGTCAGGAGGTCGTTGGTGACCTGCTGGCACAGCTCGCGCGTCGGGACGACGACGAGGGCCTGCGGGGTGTCGGTCAGCATCTCGGGGGCGGCGCGGCCCGCCTCGACGTCGGCGGGGACGGTGACCCGCTCGAGGAGCGGAAGGCCGAAGCCCAGCGTCTTGCCGGTGCCGGTCTTGGCCTGGCCGATCACGTCCGTGCCCGAGAGGGCGACGGGGAGCGTCAGCTCCTGGATGGGGAAGGGAGTGGTGATGCCGACGGCTTCGAGGGCTTCGGCGGTCTCGGGGAGGATCCCGAGGGATCGGAACGTCGTAGTCAGGGTGCTGCCTCTTCTGTGTACGTGGTGCGAGGCGAGCGCGCGGGTCGTGCCGGACCGTGTCGGGGACGTCGGCTGCCTTACGGATGAGCCGTAGGACACGGGACCTCTGTCGACGCTCCAGCGCTCGTACCACTGAGGGTCCCCCTCCGGATTCCGTACGCAGTGTGGCGCACGGCAGGGAGGGCTGTCGGGTCGGAGCCGATCGGGCCACCGACCGGGCATCCTCATGCGTGCGGCCCGACGACGATGTCACGTACCCGTACGTCACATACTCGGCAGGCGCATTACCACCATACCCCGGAATCGCGCACATGCGATGGCCGAATTGGTCACGTAGTCGTCGTCACACTCACTGACCAGGGCCTTCCCGTTGTCGAAGAGCGGGCTATTGTGCGCTGCATGACGAGCTCTGACAAGCCTGGCACCGCCGCAGACGCCCCTTCCGCACCGGCCGGAACCGCTGAAACCGCAGAAACCGCCGGAGCCACCTCGATCGCGGCCCGGGACTGGGCGACGGCCGCGGCCGTCCCGCAGTACCGGGCCGCGGTCGTGGACCTGCTCGGCGCGCTCGCGTACGGCGAGCTGGCGGCGTTCGAGCGGCTCGCCGAGGACGCCAAGCTGGCGCCCACACTGGCGGACAAGGCGGAGCTGGCGAAGATGGCGTCGGCGGAGTTCCACCACTTCGAGCGGCTGCGCGACCGGCTCGCCGAGATCGGCGAGGAGCCGACGGAGGCCATGGAACCGTTCGTGGCCGCCTTCGCCGGCTTCCACAAGCAGACCGACCCCTCCGACTGGCTCGAGGGGCTCGTCAAGGCCTACGTCGGTGACTCCATCGCCAGTGACTTCTACCGCGAGGTCGCGGCCCGCCTCGACACGGACACCCGTGAGCTGGTGCTGGCCGTGCTCGACGACACCGGGCACGCCGGTTTCGCCGTGGAGAAGGTGCGCGCGGCGATCGACGCGGACCCGCGCGTGGGCGGGCGGCTCGCCCTGTGGGCGCGGCGGCTGATGGGGGAGGCGCTGTCGCAGTCGCAGCGGGTGGTGGCCGACCGGGACGCGCTGTCGACGATGCTGGTGGGCGGTGTCGCGGACGGCTTCGACCTGGCCGAGGTCGGAAAGATGTTCTCCCGGATCACCGAGGCGCACACCAAGCGGATGGCGGCGCTGGGGCTGGCTGCCTGATCACGACCGGCGGCGCGACCCGGGGCGACCCGGCGATCGGGCCGGTACGGGGGAGGGGGCGGCGGCTCGCGGCCGGGCGGTGGCCCTCAGGCCGGTGCCGAGCTGCCGCGGAGGGCTCCCGCTCCCGCGGGGCGCAGCAGCAGCGACAGGGCGGCCGCGGAGAGGGCGGCCGCGCCGAGCAGTACCAGGAGCAGACTGCCCGCACCCAGCGCGGTGTGGGTCACGAACGCCCCGAACAGGGCCCCGGCCGCGCCTGTCGGCAGGACCATGACGGGGCCGGGAAGACGGTGCGGCAGCAGGTGGGCGGCGGCCCACGCCAGAGCGAGTCCGAGGATCGCGGCGCTGAGCGCTTCCAAGAGCATGTCGGGGTCCCTCCCAGATGGCCGGCCTGCCCGCAACGGTCACACCCGTCTTACCCCTGGCCTGCGGAATACAACCCTCCCCCTGTGGGTGAACTGTGGTCCGGTCGTGAACACGGTTTCGTGCCCACGAGGCCGCCCGCAGACCTGGTGGCGGTGGCGCGGAGGCAGGGGACCTGAAGGCGGGGACCTGAAGGCGGGATCTGAAGGCGGGGACCTGGAGGCGGGGACCTGAAGACGGGAGGGGCCCGGCGGTGTGAGTCACCGCCGGGCCCCTCCCGTACTCCGTTACTCCGTCCGTCGTCCCGCGTCCCGGCTACAGCGCGCCGAAGCCCACCTTGCGCGGGGCCGGCTCGCCGATCTCGACATAGGCGAGACGGTCGGCCGGCACCAGGACCTTGCGGCCGTGTTCGTCCACGAGGCTCAGCAGCTGCGACTTGCCTGCCAGTGCCTCGCCCACCACGCGCTCGACCTCTTCGGCGCTCTGACCGCTCTCCAGAACGATCTCGCGGGGCGCGTGCTGCACGCCGATCTTGACCTCCACGGCTATGTCCCTCCGACGGTCAGTGAAGTGCGCGATCATCCGCGCCGTACCCCGCACACATTAGCCCGGTGAGGGGACGTACACGCTGCGTCCGAGAACGCCAGGAGCGAACAGCCGACGGGAACAGAACCGGGTCGCAGAGGATGCAGGCCGCCGCTCAGCGTCGCTCAGTGCTGATCGGTGCCGTGCAGCGGGAAGCCCGCGATGCCCCGCCAGGCCAGCGACGTCAGCAGCTGGACCGCCTGGTCGCGCGGCACACTGCGGTCGCTGTGCAGCCAGGAACGGGCCACGACCTGGGCGAGACCGCCCAGACCGGACGCCAGCAGCATCGACTCCGCTCGCGAGAGCCCGGTGTCCTCGGCGATGACGTCGCAGATCGCCTCGGCGCACTCGTTGGTGACCTTGTCCACGCGCTCCCGCACGGCGGGCTCGTTGGTCAGGTCCGACTCGAAGACCAGCCGGAAGGCACCGCCGTCGTCCTCGACGTACGCGAAGTAGGCGTCCATGGTCGCGCGGACGCGCTGCTTGTTGTCGGTCGTCGACGCGAGCGCGCTGCGCACGGACTGGATCAGTGCCTCGCAGTGCTGGTCCAGCAGGGCGAGGTACAGGTCGAGCTTGCCCGGGAAGTGCTGGTAGAGCACGGGCTTGCTGACGCCGGCGCGCTCGGCGATGTCGTCCATCGCGGCCGCGTGGTACCC
Source organism: Streptomyces mayonensis (assembly GCF_018982965.1). Taxonomy (GTDB): domain Bacteria; phylum Actinomycetota; class Actinomycetes; order Streptomycetales; family Streptomycetaceae; genus Streptomyces; species Streptomyces mayonensis. The sequence continues at coordinate 5,196 of NZ_JACBYP010000188.1, forward strand.
CTGGGCCACGAACACTTCCTGTGCGGCGCCCAGCAACTGGTTGCGTCGGGCTCGGCGGGGAAGGCGTGTGCCCCGCGGGCGTACCGCCTCTGTCTGCTCGATGGCTGTCACGCCGCCTCCCATAGTCGTCCTCGTGCGGTGTGCGCCGCGCTGTCATCGTACTTTTCGGTAACCGTGGTGTGTGTGCTGCGAGCGCAGAATTTCACGGACCGGACGGCGGCGAAAGCCGCACAACAGGTTTCAAAAAGACTCAGACCGGGCAGACATCGGCCCCCGTTTCCACCGGACGGTGTCCGGACGGGTGTACCGAGTTGTGTACCGAGTTGTGTACCGAGTTCTGTTCGTGTGCTGCTCGTGCGCTGTTCGTGGGCTGCTCGGTGTGCGTCCGTGCCGCGTCCGAGCGGCTCGCGGCCCGGGCCTCAGCGGTAGTCGTCCTCGTCGTGGGAGACGACCCGGGCCTGTTCGGCCAGGTCGGCCTCGTTGGCGCGGTCGGGGTCGGCCCCGTTCAGCGGGTCGTCGCGCTCGGGTGCGACCTCCGTCTGCTGCTCGGCGGTGTCGGCGTCGGGCGCCTCCACGTCGCGTTCCTCCGGGTCCGGTGCCGCGGTGTCGGAGGACTCGTCGAAGGTCTCGGGATCGGTCGGGTCGACGGTCATGCCGGGCTCCTTTGCTGCGAAAGTCCCCTGAGGGGCAGGGGCCACACGCGGGTGCCCACTTCATGAGCCTAGGAGACACCCGATCCGGCCGCCATGCGTCGGTGTGCGCACCGGGCTCGTGGCTTCTCTGCCCCGAGGTGGCCTCTTGTGGCCCTTCCCCGGAGGCACTCCGGCTACGCGGAGCCTCCTGCGGCTACTGCTTGTGATGGCGAACACGTGAGCCATTGCGTGATCGTCTCGTAACATTGCCGCATGCCTTCGATCGAGCCGCCGCCCCTGCCGCCCGCCAACGTGCTGCCGAAGGTCGCGGCCGTCAAGGTCGCCGACGGCGAGCGGCTCGGGTCTGTCCGGCTCCCGGGCATCACCCTCACGGTGCGGTCGAGACCACCGATGCGCGAGGGACTGCCGCCCGCCCTGTACGTCCACGGTCTCGGCGGCTCCTCGCAGAACTGGTCGGCGCTGATGCCGCTGCTGGACGGAGTCGTCGAGAGCGAGGCCCTCGACCTGCCGGGGTTCGGGGACTCCCCGCCGCCGGACGACGGCGACTACTCGATCACGGGCCACGCCCGCGCGGTCGTCCGCCACCTCGACGGGTCCGGCCGCGGCCCCGTACACCTCTTCGGCAATTCACTCGGCGGTGCCGTCGCCACCCGCGTCGCCGCGGCGCGGCCCGACCTGGTGCGCACCCTCACCCTCGTCTCGCCCGCGCTGCCGGAGATCCGCGTGCAGCGCAGTGCGGTGCCCACCGGTCTGCTGGCGGTGCCGGGAGTGGCGTCGCTCTTCACCCGGATCAGCCGGGACTGGACCGCCGAGCAGCGGGTGCGCGGGGTGACGGCGCTCTGCTACGGCGATCCGGGCCGCGTCTCGCCGGAAGGGTTCCGCAACGCGGTGGAGGAGATGGAACGGCGACTGCGGCTGCCGTACTTCTGGGACGCGATGGCGCGCTCCGCCCGGGGGATCGTCAACGCCTACACCGTGGGGGGCCAGCACGGACTGTGGCGCCAGGCCGAGCGGGTTCTCGCACCCACGCTCCTGGTCTACGGTGGTCGCGACAGACTCGTCGGCTACCGCATGGCCGCGCGGGCCACCCGTGCCTTCCGTGACTCCCGGCTGCTGACGCTGCCGGACGCGGGGCACGTGGCGATGATGGAGTATCCGGACGCCGTGGCCACCGCGTTCCGTGAACTCCTCGCGGACACCGAGGGGCCGGCGGCCGGCGAGAGGACCGACGGGATCGTCGAGGACGAGCCCGCCCAGCAGAGCACAGGAGGCTGAGGCGCGACGTGGGACGCCACAGCCGCCGCGGACCCGCCCCCAGGGCCGATGCCGCGGACCCCGCCCCGGCGCGGGAGGACCGGTCCGGCGCGCCGGACCGCCGCCGCGCGGCCGGGCCGACGGAGGAGCAGCGGACCTCGCCGGCGGGGCCCAGGCCACCCGGCGGCGCGGCTCGTCCGGCGCCCGGAGGGCCATGGATCGGACCACAAGGCGGTCCTCAGGGCGGCCCGGAGAGGGACCCGGCGCGCCGCCCGCAGGGCGGGGCACGAGGCGGGCCCCAGGTAGGTACGGGCTTCGCAGGTACGGGCTTCGCAGGTCCGGGACCCGCCGGACCTGGGCCCGCGGGATCCGCCGGGCCGAGGTCCGGCGGTCCGGGGCGGGGCCCGGAGCAGCGGTTCGCGGGCGGGACGCCGGCCCATGGCTTTCCGGCGGTGCCGGGCGGGACGCCGGCCCACGGCTTTCCGGCGGTGCCGGGCGAGACGCAGACGCGTGGGTTTCCCGGTGCCCCGGAGGGCACACCGGCGCGTGGTACGCCGCAGGCGTGGGACGGTACGCCGGCGCACGGAGTCCCGGGCCTGGCCGAGGGCACTCCGGCGCACGGTGTTCGGAGCTTCGCCGACGGTACGCCGGCGCGGGGCGTGCCCCGGATCTCCGACGGCACTCCGGCGCACGGGGTGCCGCGGGTGCGGGGCGGCCATCCGGAGCAGCGCGAAACCGGTGGCGGCTGGGGCGAGCTGGGCGGTCGGCCCGCGGCTCCGGGAGAGCCCGCGCGGCCGGGGCCGCCCCTGCCGCGGCAACGGCAGGGACCACCGCAAGGGCCCCGGCAGGAGTACCTGGACGCCTTCGCCGGGGACGACGACGTCTTCGCGGCCCGCCGCCCCCCGTACCGTACGGCCGCCCCGGCGCAGCCCGCCGACTCGTACTCCTCCGTCACCGACTGGAGCGCGGACGACGACGGCGGTACCAACCTCGCGACGGACGCGGGCGCCGGCGGCGACGACGCTCCGCCCACCGGCGAACCCGCGTCGGACAAGGGCGGCAAGGGCAGGGCCTTCACCGGCGTCGCCGCGGCCGCCGTCACCACCGTGCTGGCGATCGTCGTGGCGGGCCAGGTCGCCGACGGATCGGACGGAAGCGGCACCAGGTCGCAGTCCGCGGCAGGCCAGGCACGCGACACCCGTGACCCCTCGTCCCGGACGGACGAACTCCCCACGCCACCCGCCTCCGTCGCGCCACTGACGTACGAGCAGAAAATGGGCAAGAAGTACCCGCTCGGCGCCGACCTCAAGGGCTCGGGGAGGTTCGATGCGATCCCCGGCATCGCGAAGGCGCCCGGCACGGGGCAGAAATACACCTACCGTGTGGACGTCGAACAAGGGCTCGACCTCGACGGCGAGCTCTTCGCCGAGGCCGTGCAGAAGACGCTCAACGACCAACGGAGCTGGGCGCACAACGGCGCCCGCACCTTCGAACGCATCCATTCCGGGCGTCCCGACTTCGTGATCACACTGGCGAGCCCCGGTACCACCGCCGACTGGTGCGCCAAGTCGGGCCTGGACACCACCGAGGACAACGTCTCGTGCGACTCGGCCGCCACCGAGCGCGTGATGATCAACGCCTACCGCTGGGCGCAGGGCGCGAAGCCGTACGGCGACGCGATCCTCCCGTACCGGCAGATGCTGATCAACCACGAGGTCGGCCACCGTCTCGGCCACAATCACGTCACCTGCGACAAGGACGGCGAACTCGCCCCGGTCATGCAACAGCAGACCAAGTTCATCGATCATGACGGGATCGACTGCCGCCCCAACCCCTGGGCCTATCCGAACGGCTGACTGGCCGTCAGGCACAAGCCCGCGGGTCGCGCGCAGTGAAGAGTTGATCTCTTAGCGCGACGGAACGCGCCCCGCGCAGGAAAGTTACGACCGTTCACCCCTTCCGGTGGGGGGGGGGGGGGGGGGGGGGGGGGGGGGGGGGGGGGGGGGGGGGGGGGGGGGGGGGGGGGGGGGGGGGGGGGGGGGGGGGGGGGGGGGGGGGGGGGGGGGGGGGGGGGGGGGG
>NZ_JACBYP010000189.1 GCF_018982965.1 Streptomyces mayonensis
TCCCTCACCCCCCGCCCGGAGCCCAGACCCCCATCGTCGCCCGGGGCCGGGCTCCGGACCGGGGGATGAGGGAGGAGGATCGGGACCGGGGTCCGGCCGGGGTGAGGGAGCATGGGGGACATGGACGCCGAGCTGTTCCCCAGGAGCCGTGCCGGGATCGCGCCCGGCGCCGTCCACGTGCCCGACTGGCTGGATCCCGCACGGCAGCGCGAGCTGCTGGCCGCCTGCCGCGAGTGGGCCCGCCCGCCGGCCGGGCTGCGCACGGTCCGCACCCCCGGCGGCGGCACCATGACCGCCCGGCAGGTCTGTCTCGGCCGGCACTGGTACCCGTACGGCTACGCGCCCACCGCCGTCGACGGCGACGGCGCTCCGGTGAAGCCCTTCCCGGCCCGGCTCGACGCCCTCGCCCGCCGCGCGGTGACCGACGCGCTCGGCGCGGACGCGGTGCCGGGGGAGCCGTACGACATCGCGCTGGTCAACTTCTACGACGCCGACGCCCGCATGGGCATGCACCGCGACGCCGACGAGCGCTCCGACGCGCCCGTGGTCTCGCTGAGCCTCGGCGACGCCTGCGTCTTCCGCTTCGGCAACCCCGAGACCCGCACCCGCCCCTACACCGACGTCGAGCTGCGCAGCGGCGACCTGTTCGTCTTCGGCGGGCCCTCCCGCCTCGCGCACCACGGGGTGCCGAGGGTGCACCCGGGCAGCGCGCCACCGGAGTTGGAGCTCGCCGGACGGCTGAACATCACGCTCCGGGTCAGCGGTTTCCAGGCCGCCCGCCACGGACGGATCATGGGAGACTCCCCCTCATGAGTGGCAAGGCGGACCCCCGGGCGGCGGGGGAAGGGACCACCTCGAGGACGCGGCTGGACCGGGGGCGCAGCGCGCTCGGACCCGCGCTGGAGCTCGTGCACACCGGGCGCGCCCCCACCCGGGCCGTCCTCACCGCGGAACTCGGCGTCACCCGGGCCACGGCAGGCGCGGTCGCCGCCGAGCTGGAGGCGCTCGGCCTGATCCGGGTGGACGCCCGGCCCGGCGCCGCGGCCGGTTCCCAGGGCCGTCCCTCGCACCGCCTCGCGGTCGCCGAGGACGGACCCGTCGCCCTCGCCGCCCAGGTCCATGCCGACGGCTTCCGCGCGGCCCTGGTCGGTCTCGGGGGCCGGATCGTCGCCACCGCGCCCGGCTGCGAGGTCGTCGACGCGGATCCGGCGAAGGTGCTCGGCTCCGTCGTCGAGGCGGGCGCGGCGCTCCTGCGGGAGACGGGCCGGCGCTGCGTCGGCGCGGGACTCGCCGTGCCGTCCGCCGTCGCGGAGCCCGAGGGCCTCGCCCTGAACCCGCTGCACCTGGCCTGGCCGGTGGGCGCTCCCGTGCGCCGGATCTTCGCGGAGCAGGTGCGTGCCGCGGGCATCGAGGGGCCCGCGTTCGCCGCGAACGACGTCAACCTGGCGGCCTTGGCCGAGCACCGGCACGGCGCCGGCCGCGGCGCGCGGGACCTGCTGTGCGTCGCGACCGGCCACCGCGGCGTCGGCGGCGCCCTGGTCCTCGACGGCCGCCTGCACACGGGCAGTTCGGGCCTCGCCCTGGAGGTCGGCCACCTCGCCGTCAATCCCGACGGCCGCCCCTGTCACTGCGGCGGCCGGGGCTGTCTCGACGTGGAGGCCGACCCGCTGGCCTTCCTCACGGCGGCCGGGCACGAGCCGGGCCCCGAGGCGCCCCTGCTGGAGCAGTCCTACGACCTCATCCGCGACCACGGCGCCGACCCGGCCGTCCGCACCGCCACCGAGACCCTCGTCGACCGGCTGGGCCTGGGTCTCGCGGGGCTGGTGAACATCCTCAACCCGGACCGCATCATCCTGGGCGGCCTCCACCGTGCGCTGCTGGAGGCCGCTCCGGAACGGCTGCGCGCGGTCGTCGCCGGGCGCAGCCTGTGGGGGCAGAGCGGCGGCGTGCCCATCCTGCCGTGCAGCCTGGACCACAACAGCCTGGTGGGCGCCGCCGAGCTGGCCTGGCAGCCGGTCCTGGACGACCCGCTGGGCGTGCCGGCGCCGTAGCAGCGCCGGGGGCGCAGCCGTGCCGGCGCTGCTACTTCGGCACGGGCCGGATCAGGACTCCGGCCCGCCCTGGCCGCTGGGGGCGTGGCTGAGGTCGACCACGCAGAAGATGTTGCCGTCCGGGTCGGCGAGGACGACGAAGTCCGGGTCGGGCGGGTAGAGGTCCCAGTCCACCACCCGCGCACCGAGCCCGGTCAGCCGCCGCACCTCCGCCTGCTGCTCCTGCGCGGAGTCCGTGAAGAGGTCCAGGTGCAGACGGGGACGGGGCTCGGGCGGCGATTCGCTGCGCAGCAGCCCGAGGGCCCGCCCGGAGCCGTCGGCGTGGTGCAGCGTGCGCCACGTGTCGGTCCGCCACTCCTCCGCGTCGACCAGATCGAGCGCCGCCGTCCAGAACGCCACCGCGCGGGGCACATCCGTGACGCCGATGACCGGGATACCGAGTCTCACCATGCGTCCGACCCTACGTACTGGGCGTTCCCGTCGCCCAGCGACCAGTCGGCGGAGGTGTTCTCGGTGAGGGTGACGAAGACGTTCCGGGGCTCGGTGCCCGCGCAGGCTCCCGCGAGTTCGGCGATCCGCCGGTAGAGCGCCTGCTTCTGACCGGTCGTACGGCCCGACCGCAGCGTGATCGCCACGAACACGAGGCCCTCGTCGCGGTGCACACCGAAGTAGTCGTCGTACCGCAGCGCGCTCCGGGCGCCGTCGTGAGCGGTCAGCACCTGGAAGCGGTCGTCACGCGGGATGCCGAGCGTCTCGACCAGGGCGTCGTGGACGGCTCGTCCGAGTGCGTCGAGACGGTCGGCGTCGGTGCCGTGGGTGTCGATGCGGACGAAGGGCATGCGGGAGTCTCCCGTTCGGGTGGAGCGGTGTGACGTCGGGCGGAGCGGACGCGGTCACCGAGAAGACCGGGCGGAGCGGGACGCGGCCTCGGGCCGACTCCGTGGAGGGCATCTCCGCGGACCGCGCGTGTCACGCTCACCACTGGCGCCCCCGGGGCAGCCGCTTGCGCTCCGGTTCGGACAGGTGCAGCACCTGGAAGACCTCGCCCTGCGCCCCGTCCGGGACCCCGTCGGCGTGGAGCGAGAAGTGGACCAGCTCCCAGCGGCCGGTGTCCACGACCGCCGCCGCCAGCAGTGCTCCCTCCGCGGCCGCCAGTCGCTCCGTCTCCCGCACCGCCTCCGCCGCCACCTGCGACAGCAGGATCCCCTCGGGCACCGGCTGCCTCCGCCGCACCGCCACGCGCGCGGGGGCGTCCCCGGCGGTGCCCTCCTCGTACGCCAGGCCGGTCCACTGCCGGACCGACGGGCGGCCGAAGTCGTCCGTGGGCCGCTGGAAGGCGCCCTCCCAGAGGAAGCGGTTCATGCCCTCCGCGGTGTGCCACAGGTAGAAGGGGGCGTACTGGTTGACCGGCGAACCGTGCACACCGCGCTCGCGCATCAGGTAGGCCTTGATGCCGAGACCGGGCCAGTCGTCCAGCAGATGCCCGGTGCGGGCCACCCGTTCCCGGACGAGGTCCATGTCGTAGGCGGCGGGCAGGGTGAAGCTGTACTGCATGGCGTGCACGGCTGCGTCTCCTCGAAGAGTCGTAATTGGTGTGTCAGGTACCGCTCCGCGCAGGGGCGTTGCCCGGTGAGAGCAGGGAGAGCAGGCCCCGGACACCCGCGTCGAAGGACGCGGCCGAGCCGGACGCGCGGGCGAGTACGTACCCGCCCTGCACGGTCGCGACGACGGCCGCCGCGATCTCCTCCCCGTCCAGCGAGGGAGCGAACTCGCCCTGCTCCCGGCCGTCCTCCACGAGCTGTGCGATCTCCTCGCGCATCCAGTCGAGCGTCTCGTCCACGGGTGCGCGCAGGGCGTCGTCGGAGATCACGTCCGGGTCCATCGTCAGACGCCCGACCGGGCACCCGCGCAGCACGTCGCGCTCACGCAGCAGATAGGCCTCGATGCGCTCGTACGGCGTCCCCGGGCCGGCGAGCACCGCCGCGGCGGTGGCCCGCATCTCCTCGGCCGTCCGCCGGATCGCGGCGAGCGCGAGGTCGGGCTTGCCCTTGAAGTGGTGGTACATGCTGCCCTGCCCGGCCTCCGCGCGCTCCAGGATCGCCCTGGGGCTGGTGCCCACGTAGCCGCGCTCCCACAGCAGCTCGCGGGTGGACTCGATCAGCCGTTCCGAGGTACTCATGCCTTCACTGTACATACCAGTAGTTACAGAAGCGAGGCGTTCGCGGGAAACGGCTCCGGGCCGCCGGCTCGGGAGCGGCAGCCCAGGGCGCCCCGAGTACTCCCCGCGGGGTACGCCCGGTGCCGTCGGCCGTACGACGACCGGGACCCGTCCTCGGCGCGAGGCTGGGAAGCGAAACGAAACGACGCGACCGAGGAGTTGGACGACATGCAGACCCTGGCACACTTCGCCGACGGCGGACCCGGACCCTGGATCCTGCTCTTCCCGCTGATCTGGGCCCTGGTGATCGGCGCCGGCATCACCCTGCTGCGCCGCACCGTGTGGCGCGGTCGCTCCGGCCCCGGCCGGCCGCGCACCGTCGACGGCAACTCGCCCATCGCCGTACTCGGCCACCGCTTCGCTTCGGGCGAGATCGACGAGGACGAGTACTGGCGCCGGCTGTCCGTGCTGGACGAGCAGTTCGGCCGGACGGGCAGGGGCGGCGCGGCGTGACCGCGACGGCGACGACGCCCCGGAGCGCCACCCGGGCCGTCGACGCCGGTGGGGCGGCGGGTCCGGGAACGGGCGCGCCGGACGTGGCCCCGGGGCACGGACCGCGGACACGTGCGCCGTCGCGCGGTGCGCCGCCTCGGGACGCGCCGCCGCGCAGGCCCGCCTCCCGCTCGCCGTACGGCCCGTCGCCGGCTGACCGGACGGTCACCGCCCGGTCAGCCGGCAACGGCCGACCGGGCGGGAGCGGGTTGGGCACTGCGGGGCTCGGCCCCGTGCCCGACCTCCGCGAACGCGCCGGCCGGCACGTCCTCGACCACCGGCACCTCCTCGACCAGACGTCGTGGCGGGCGGGCGGCCACCGGGGGTGCGGCCGGAGGAGGGGCCACGGCGGCCGTCGGGAGCGTGAACCAGACGATCTTGCCCGACTCGCCGTCCGGCCGGACGCCCCAGCTCTCGCTCATCGCCGCCACCATGGCGAGCCCCCGCCCGCACGTGGCGAGCGGCGCGGCGTCGTCCACCACGGGCAGCCGCGGATCGCGGTCGTGCACCGAGACCGTGAGCCGGTCCAGGAGCAGCTCCATCTCCACGGTGCACGTCTTGTCGGGCCGGGCGTGCAGATGGACATTGGTCAACAGCTCCGTCACGCCGAGCGCCGCCCGGTCGATCAGGAGATCCATGTGCCAGTAGCGCAATTGCGCAGATACGATTCTGCGGACCTGGCCGATCCGCGACGGCAGGGCTTGCAGCTCCACCGTGCAGTGTCTGCTTGGGTGACTGATCACGGCTGCGACTCCCCGACATAGAGGTCCGGAAGAACACGGAGTTCGGATCCAGCGGGACGCACGTGGCACGCGCCGCCCGCTGTCATGGCCGGCGGGCTGGTTCGCAGCGTTATCGCCGGTAAACCCAGAGTGACGTGAGACCAGCGTGACGCAAGGGGTTCGGCACCGCAACTTACGGACATCAGGCGTGATGCCCGGCCGCCCTGCGCACCGCCTCGATGAAACGGCGGGCCGCCGGCGGCCCCGGTTCGCCCGGGGCGGGGTCCCGCTCGCCGAGGGTCAGCAGGTACCGCGTGCCGTTGAGGTCGGCCAGCGCCCGGTCCTGCGGGCCGAACCACGGACGGGAGGCGCGCACCGCCTGCACGGGCGCGCTGTCTATCTCGCTGCCGTAGCTGGTGAGCAACTCGACCCTGCCGCCGCTGATCCGGACCGTCCCCGCCCGGGTGAGCGAGCGCAGGCGCCTGCCGATCCGCACCCCCGTGGCCCTGAACTCCGGCTCCGCCATGCCGTCGCCCCCTCGTGCGCCTCGGTTCCCGGACCGTGCACCGCGGTGTGCCCGGTACCGGCTCGTGTCGTGCTCCAGTGTGCGCCCGCGGGCGGGAACCGGTCCCGCCCGCTGGCAGTCTGCCCGCACCGTGCGCCGAGCACCAGTGCGCGCCGGCCCTTTCGGGAGGCGGCCGGGGGCACTCGGGCGAGTGCGCCCCCACCGCGCCTCCTTCGCGGCCCAGGGGCGGCTTTGGGACGGTCAAAGGTGTGTTTATGCAGGTGAGAAGCGTGTGGAAGGTGTCTATGATCGAGGTGTCGGCCGCACGAGACGCCGTCGGCGCGCAGCGTAAGGAGCCCCGTCGTGAGCACCATCCGGCCGTCCCGCACCGGCGCGACCCTCGACGTCGACCACAGCGACACCGCCTATCGAGCCTGGCTGAAAGAGGCCGTCCGCAAGGTCCAGGCCGACGCCAACCGCTCGGCCGACACCCATCTGCTCCTGTTCCCGCTCCCGGAGCACTGGGGTATCGACCTGTACCTCAAGGACGAGTCGACCCACCCGACCGGCAGCCTCAAACACCGGCTCGCCCGCTCCCTCTTCCTCTACGGCCTGTGCAACGGCTGGATCCGGCCGGACCGCCCGGTGATCGAGGCGTCCAGCGGCTCGACGGCCGTCTCCGAGGCGTACTTCGCGAAGCTCGTCGGCGTGCCCTTCATCGCCGTCATGCCCCGCACGACCAGCACCGAGAAGATCCGCCTGATCGAGTTCCACGGCGGACGGTGCCACTTCGTGGACGACTCCCGGCGGATGTACGAGGAGTCGGCCCGCCTCGCGGCGGAGACCGGCGGCCACTACATGGACCAGTTCACCTACGCCGAGCGCGCCACCGACTGGCGCGGCAACAACAACATCGCCGAGTCGATCTTCCGCCAGCTGCGGCTGGAGCGGTACCCCGAGCCGTCCTGGATCGTCGCCACCGCCGGTACCGGGGGCACCTCGGCGACCCTCGCGCGCTATGTGCACTACATGCAGTACGACACCCGGGTCTGTGTGGCCGATCCGGAGAACTCCTGCTTCTTCGAGGGCTGGACGACCGGCGATCCCGACGTGGCCTGCGACCGCGCATCCCGGATCGAGGGCATCGGCCGGCCCCGGATGGAGCCGAGCTTCGTGCCCGGCGCCATCGACCGCATGATGAAGGTGCCCGACGCGGCGAGCGTCGCGGCCGTCCGCTCACTGGAGGGGGCCATCGGCCGCAGGGCGGGCGGCTCCACCGGCACCGGACTGTGGAGCGCGCTGAAGATCGTCGCCGAGATGGTGGCCGCGGGGGAGCGGGGCAGCGTCGTGACGATGCTGTGCGACCCGGGCGACCGGTACCTCGACAAGTACTACTCGGACACCTGGCTCGCCGAACAGGGACTCGACATCGCGCCGTACACGGCGGCGATCGACTCGCTGCTGCACACGGGCGCCTGGCCCGGCTGACCGCCCGACGGGCTCCGGAACCGCGTGCCTACGCGCGCGCCAGCCGCCGCTCCAGCGACGTCACCGAGCTCCGGAAGGTCCGCCCGAAACCCGGACGCGCCCGGTCGAGCACGAAACGGAACGGCGCCGTGCCGTCCGCCGCGAAGATCCACCGCACCCGCGTCCCGGTCGCCGTGGGCGTCAGCCGCCACTCCTCGAGCAGCGCGCGGGCGCCCGGCGCGTTCGTGACGTCGACGCGATACGCGTACACCTCGGGCCGCTCGGCCGCCAGGACCGTCTCCACGAAGCGCGTACCGCCCCTCAGCCGGATCTCCCGCCCGGCGCCGTCGCCGATGGGACGGGCGGACGTCACGGCCGAGAACCACGCGGCCCACCCCGGCACGTCCTCGGCGAGCGCGCCGAAGACCGCGTCCGCGGCGGCGGAGATCTCCCGCGCGAACACCAGGCGCACCGGAGCCGTCTCGACGAAGTCGAGACCGACCGGACGCAGACGGCGAGCCATGGGCAACCCCCTCGCGGGCAGCCGCGCACACGGGCGGAGCGCGGACGATCGGCCGGGTGGCGCCACGATAGCCCGGGGCGGCCCGGGTGTCAGCGGGGCAAGGGCGCGGGGCAAGGACGTACGGGAAAGACGGCGGGGCGGGGCGCGGACCGCGCGCCGGGTCAGTCGGCCGCCGCCTCCGGCTCGCCCGCGACGACCAGACCGAGGTGTTCGGCGACCTCCGCGCGGGCCCCGTCCGAGAGACCGGCGTCGGTCACCAGCGTGTCCACCTGTGCCAGCTCGGCGAACGAACTCAGGCCGACGACGCCCCACTTCGTGTGGTCCGCGACCACGACGACACGCCGGGCCGACTGCACGAGCCGCCGGTTGGTCTCCGCCTCCGCGAGGTTCGGCGTGGACAGTCCGGCCTCGGCCGATATCCCGTGCACGCCCAGGAACAGCAGGTCGAAGTGGAGCGTCGCGATCGCCCGGTCGGCCACCGGGCCCACCAGGGAGTCGGAAGGCGTCCGCACACCCCCGGTGAGCACCACCGTCGCCGTGCCCTGGCGGGCCCCCGAGGTGCGCTGGGCCACGTGGAACACGTCGGCCACCCGCACCGAGTTGGTCACCACGGTCAGGTCGGGCACGTCCACCAGCCGGTGCGCCAGCGCGTACGTCGTCGTACCGCCCGACAGGGCGATCGCGGCGCCCGGCGCGACCAGTTCCGCGGCGGAGCGCGCGATGTCCTCCTTGGCGGTGGGCTCCAGACCCGACTTGGCCTCGAACCCCGGCTCGTGCGTGCTGGCCTCGGCCACCGGGACCGCTCCGCCGTGCACCTTCTCCAGCACGCCCTGCCGGGACAGCGCGTCGAGGTCGCGGCGGACCGTCATGTCCGACACGCCGAGCTTGCGGGTCAGCTCGTTGACCCGGACCCCGCCCCGGCGGCGCACCTCGTCGAGGATCAGGGCGCGTCGCTGCTCCGCGAGGAGGTTCGGATTCTCACTCACGTACGCTCCGGTCCTTTCGCCGCAACACCGTCCGACACGCCGACGCACTCGCTCCGATGAGGACTTCTCCCCGCACCCGTGCGCGGACGTCCCATCCTCGCACGCCCCGCCCCGCGCCGCGCCACCACTCCCGCCGCCCCTGGCGCCACCACTCCCTC
>NZ_JACBYP010000018.1 GCF_018982965.1 Streptomyces mayonensis
CCCGGCGGGGGGGCCGGCGCCCGCCGGGGGGCGGCCCCCGCCCGCCGCCGCCTCGGCGCCCCGCCGCCGCCCCCGGCCCCGGGGGGCCGCGGGGGCGGGCCGCGGGGCGGGGCCCCCCCCCCCCGCCCGCCGCCCCCCCCCCCCCCCCCCCCCCGGGCCGGGGTGCGGCCTGACGGTGTGCGCCTGGGGGGCCTGAGGGGGTGGCCGTACGGGCCGGGGTGCGGCGGGAACGGGGCGGGTGGCGTGGCTACGGGCCGGTCCCCGGGGTACGTGCCTCGTGGCGGGACGTGCCCCGGGGGCCGGGTGCGCCGGTCCCCCGAGCGGCGCGGGATCCGCCGGGCGCTACGGCCGGCGGTGGTATGCGGACAGGTGCCGGTAGGGGTAGGTGTGGCGCCAGTCCGAGCCGGTGTCGTTGACCGCGCAGCCCGCGAGCTTCAGCCGTTCCACGATCTTGCCGAGCGCGGTCTCGGAGCCGTCGAAGCGGATGACGTTGCGGCCTGCGATGTCGGCGATCGGCCGCAGGCCGCCGACCTCGACGATCACCGTGCGCTCGGGGTAGGCCATCAGCACCATGCCCAGCTCGATCAGGACGTTCGGGCGCGGCTGGCACACGTACCCGGTCTCGTACTCCGGCTCGACGGGGCCCCGCAGCTCCGGGTGGAGGGTGACGACGTCGTCCGGGGTGAGCAGGACGAGCGCCGCCTGGCCCTGTGCGAGGGCGCCGGCGACCACGTCCCCGAGGAAGGGCGAGGCGTGGCCGGTCGCCCCGACCAGTTCCTCCCACTCCTTGGGCCGCAGGTCGAGGCGGCGCAGCAGCTCGAACATCTCCCGGCGCACCTGGTCGTCGCGGCCGTGCACGACGAAGACGCTGCGCGCCCGGGCCGCGTCGGCGGAGGCGCCGGGCGACGCGTCGGCGGCCCCCGTGGCCGTGGCCGTGGCCGTGGCCGCGTGCTGCGGGCGACCGGTGGCGTGGGAGCGCCCGGCCGGGACGAAGGACGGGTGCGGCGGCCCGCCGACGGGGGAGTTGTCGCCGGAGGTCTGGACGTTGCCGTCGCCGACGGCCTGGTTGCCTCCGTGGTTGGTGTTGCCGTTGGGGCCGCTCATACCGGTCGTGCCTCCCTGGTGATCCCGGAGTTGTTGCCGGAGGTCTGCGTGTTGTTGTTGCCGACGCTCTGGTTGTTGCCGAAGTTGTTGTTGCTGCCCGCGCCGAAGTTCTGCTGGAGGATGTTGGTCTGCGCCGCCTCGTGCTCGCGGGTGTCGACGTCGTGGTCGCGCAGGAAGTCGCCGACGATCTGCAGCAGATGGCGCTCGATGATCTGGATGTACTTGATGGCGTCCGTCTCCTGGAAGAAGTGGTGGAAGCCGTGGTCGGGCGCCAGTTCGCGGACGCTGGTGAGGGCGCCGCAGTCCACGACGGTCAGCGCGTAGCGGCCGAGCCGGAACTCGCTGGTGTCGACGGGCTGGCGCACCAGTGTGCGGACGGTGTCGGAACCGAAGCGGCTGGGCAGCCGCTCGCGCAGCGGGTTGGTGATCAGCCGCAGGAGTTCGCCGGGCGCGCTGCGGGTGACGTCCCAGGCGATGCGCAGCATCAGCCCGCCGCCGATCGTGGCGGGCAGCCGGTCGGCCAGGTGGAAGCTCTCCGGCACGGGGCCGAGCACGTAGGTGTAGAACTCGGTGTGCAGGGTGCTGCCCTTGATGTCGAAGCCGATGAACACCGAGGTCACCAGCTCCTGTTGCCAGGCGCCGATGCGGATGCACAGGTACTCGCGGCTGGCGTCGTAGTCCTCGCGCCAGTGCGGGCCGCCGCGGTCGGGGTCGGGGTCGTCGAGGAGTACGGCGAGGGGCTCGCTGCCCTCGGCCGTACGGACCGCCTTGGCGAAGCGCCGCCGGTCGACCGAGAGCAGCCGGACGCGGTCGCTGGGGGCGGGCTTGTCGCGCAGGTCCGCCAGCATCTGCTCGCAGACGCGGCCGGTGATCTCCTCCACGGTGAAGGGGATGATCGGCTTGCGCTCGGTCGGCTGGGAGTCGCCCGCGCCGTTCCCCGGCCCGTGCTGGGCGGGGACGTGCCCGTTGAGCAGGCCATGGCCGAGTGCGCCGGTCCGTGAGACCGGGGCGCCGAGCAGCAGCTCCGCGTTGGCCCACCGGCGGATCGAGTGGCCGGCGCCGACGAACGGCTTGTAGCCGCCGTAGTAGACGGTGTCGGAGGACTGCTCCCGGTTGATCTTGCCGACCAGCTCCGGGGTGAGGCGCGAGGTCATCGGGTAGGCGCCGTCGAAGCCCGCCCGGTCGTCCGTCGGCGGCGCGAGGTGCTCGGCGAGGGTCTGGAGGACGGCGAGGCGGCGCAGGAACATCGTGGCCCACGCGAGCCAGAAGACCAGCAGGGCCGCGGTGAACCCGTTCACCATGTCCGTGAAGAGCAGCAGCGCGACTGCGGCGGTGCCCGCGCCGAGGGCGATCAGCTGGTTGCGGCGCAGGTTGTGGGCGGCGAGGGCGTGCGCGAGGACCGGCGCGGCGTCGTAGCCGTAGGAGGGGGACACCACGCGGTAGCGGTGGGTCAGCAGCTCCCGGATGACGGCCTTGCGGTAGAGGGGGTCGAGGTAGGTGCCGGCGCACAGCAGGCGGGTGGCGTTGCTCGTCGCGTCCGGGGGCGGCGGGGCGGCGTGGGTGGTCATGGCTGCTCAGTTCCCTTCCCGCATGTCCGCGGCGGTGATGACGCCGTCGAGCACCGTGTAGGTGCCCGCGTACGTCGTCGGGGTGCCGTCGGTGTCCCAGGCCACGACCGTGACCGACACCTCGTCGCCGGCCGTTCCGGTCACGGTGACGTCGTCCCGGTCGGTCGTCTCGAAGCCGGCGACGAAGTGGGTGTAGTCCGGGTCGAGGTTCTTGCCGCCCAGTTCCCAGGCGGTGGTGAAGTCCCGGTCGTTGATGGCGTCGAAGTAGGCCGTCACCGTCGCCTCCGGACCGTCGCCGGCGGCGTAGGGGTCGTCGGTGCCGGTGTCCTCGGTGCCGGTGTCCTCGGTGCCGGTGTCCTCGGTGTCGCTGTCGGTATCGTCCGTGGCCGTGTCGTCCGTGGTGCCGTCGTAGGGCCAGGTGTCACCGCCGGTCAGGCCGCCGGAGCCGTCGGGGTTCGTACCGTCGTCGGTGGTGCCGTCCGTGGTGCCGTCCGCGCTGTCGTCGCCGGTGCCGCCGTCGTCCGACCCGGATCCCCAGTCCGGCAGGGCGCCGCTTCCGTAGAGCCCGCCGGTGCCCGGCACCTCGTCGTCGCCGGCCGTGGCGAGCACCACGGCCAGCACGACTATGAGGACGAACGGGATCGCCACGACGGCCATGGCCTGGTTGCGTACGTGGCCGGGCGTGAGTGCGAGTCCCGGCGCCGGGTAGGAATCCCGGGCGCCGGACGGAACGCGTGCATTGCTCATCTGTCACCTCATTGCCGCCGGTATCCGACCCAGCGGATACGGCACGCGCCCCGAGTGGGCCGATGTGCCTCGTGCATCGACCGATCCGACCAGGGGCAGCGCTTCCGGAACCAGATTTCTGCGGTTCCGATGCGCTTCCGATCGGCTTCCGGTAATGCGGCGGACGGGGGGGGCGTAACAGGCCGCCGAGCAGGTCGCCGGGCACGGTCGCCGAGAGGCGGGAATATACCCCTGGGGGGTATGGTTGTCGTACGCTGAGATCGTGAGCGAGGTGAAGGGAAGACGCCCATGCACCACACCACCCGGCACACCGGCCACCACGCCGCCCCGCCCGCCGGCCGGCACTCCGGACAGCACTCCGGACAGGAGCAGGCGCACTCGCACCCGCATGCGCACGCGCCCGCGTCCTGGTCCATGGCGGCCCGAGCGACGCTGCACTGCCTGACCGGCTGTGCCGTCGGCGAGATCCTCGGCATGGTCGTAGGCACCGCCCTGGCCTGGGGAAACGCCCCGACCATGGTGCTGGCGATCGCGCTCGCGTTCGTCTTCGGCTACTCCTTCACACTCTTCGGAGTCGTCCGCGCCGGCCTCGACCTCAAGTCCGCGATCAAGGTCGCACTGGCCGCCGACACCGTCTCCATCGCCGTGATGGAGCTGGTCGACAACGGCATCGTCGCCCTCACGCCCGGCGCGATGGACGCCCAGCTGTCGGACCTGCTGTTCTGGAGCACCCTCCTCGGCGGACTCGCCGTCGCCTTCGTCCTCACCACGCCGGTCAACAAGTGGATGATCGGCCGGGGCAAGGGGCACGCCGTGGCCCACGCCCACCACTGACGCGTACGTGCGTCCCGCGGCCCAACCGGGCTGCCCCACCGGGCACTTGGCGGCAATCGGCACCGAAGCCCCGGTGAACGCTTCCGGAAACCGGCAATGCGGATCGATGGCACCTTCACGCATCATGGGTGCCACGGGGAGCACTACGGACAGGGGGCGGACGATGACGAAAAACAGTGACTTCGTCCGCCCACTGCACCGGCTCCGCCCCGACGAACCCGGCCGAGTCGTGCGCGCCGCCGCTGCCGCGGCCCACGACCGCCGCGCCGTTCGCGCCGCCCAGTCCGTCTGAAGCCCATACCGAGCACCACGCCTCGGTCCTGCCGGGGCCCGGCGCGGCCGCCGTCTGCCTGACGAGCCGGGGCGCCGTACGGGCCGCGGGACGTACGGACGGTCGGCCCGCATACGGACCGCCGGCCGCACGGACCGCCGGCCGCACGGGCCGGGGCCCTGACCGATCGGGGCCCTGACCGGCCGAGGTCCTGACCGACCGGGGCTCTCACCGGCCGACGGCCCGACCGGCCCACCCGGCCTCCGCCCGCCCGGGCGGGCACCACACCACCGCGCGGTTGTCCCGCCCGGCCACGCTTCGACCGGCCACCGTTCCCGGCCGGCCGCCGCCCGGCCGGGATGGCGGCCGCCCAGCCGCCCAACCGCCTCATGCCATAAGGACGTATGCCTCATGGAAGTCATCGGTGTCCTCGCCGTCGTCTGCCTGCTCCTCGTCGCCCTCGTGCTGTTCGTCGTCTCCCGGCTCTTCCGCAAGGTCGAGCAGGGCAAGGCGCTGATCGTCTCGAAGATGCGCAAGGTGGACGTGACCTTCACCGGTCAGGTGGTGCTGCCGGTGCTGCACAAGGCCGAGGTGATGGACATCTCGGTGAAGACCATCGAGATCACGCGGGCCGGCAAGGAAGGGCTGATCTGCCGGGACAACATCCGCGCCGACATCCGCATCTCGTTCTTCGTCAAGGTCAACAAGACCGTCGAGGACGTCGTCAAGGTCGCCCAGGCGGTCGGCACCGCCCGCGCCAGCGACCGGAACACGCTGCAGGAGCTGTTCCACGCGAAGTTCTCCGAGGCGCTGAAGACCGTCGGCAAGCAGATGGACTTCACCGACCTCTACACCAAGCGCGAGGAGCTGCGGTACCGGATCATCGAGGTCATCGGCGTCGACCTCAGCGGGTACCACCTCGAGGACGCGGCGATCGACTACCTGGAGCAGACCCCGCTGACCCAGCTGGACCCGGCCAACGTCCTCGACGCCCAGGGCATCCGGAAGATCACCGAACTGACGGCCGTCGAGCACGTGCGCACCAACGAGGCACGGCGCACGGAGGAGAAGGAGATCACCCGGCAGAACGTCGACGCGCGCGAGGCCGTACTGGAGCTGGAGCGCCGGCAGGCGGACGCCGAGATCAAGCAGAAGCGCGAGATCGACACCACCCGGGCCCGCGAGGAGGCCGAGACGGCGCGGGTCGTGGAGGAGGAGCGGCTGCGGGCGCAGGCGGCGTTCCTGCGCACGGAGGAACAGCTCGGCGTGCAGCGCGAGAACCAGGCCCGCGAGGTCGCCGTCGCCGCGAAGAACCGCGAGCGGGTCATCGCCGTCGAGAACGAGCGCATCGAGAAGGACCGCATGCTCGAGGTCATCGGCCGCGACCGGGAGACCGAACTGACCAGGATCGCCGCCGAGAAGGAGGTCGAGGCGGAGAAGCGGGACATCGCCGAGGTCATCCGCGAGCGCGTCGCCGTGGACCGTACGGTCGCCGAGCAGGAGGAGTCCATCAAGAAGCTGCGCGCCGTGGAGGAGGCCGAGCGGGAGCGGCAGGCCGTCGTCATCGCCGCCGAGGCCCAGGCGCAGGAGCAGCTGGTCAAGGACATCAAGGCCGCGGAGGCGGCCGAGGCGGCGGCCACCCACCGTGCAGCCGAGGAACTCACCCTGGCCGAAGCCCGGTTGAAGAGTGCCGACCTGGAGGCGCAGGCGAAGCTGCGGATGGCCGAGGGACTCCAGGCGGAGGCCGCCGCGGAGGGTCTGGCCGCGGTGCAGGTGCGCGACAAGGAGGCCGACGTCATCGAGAAGGCCGGCCGCGCGGAGGCGGAGGCGACCGAGGCCCGGATGCGTGCCGAGGCCGAGGGCGCGCGGGCCAAGGCGCTCGCCGAGGCCGAGGCGGTCGGCGGCAGGCTCAAGGCCGAGGCCGCCGGACTGACCGAGAAGGCCGCGGCGATGGCCGCCCTGGACGACGCCTCGCGCGGCCACGAGGAGTACCGGCTGCGCCTGGAGGCCGAGAAGGACATCCGGCTGGCCGGGCTCGACGTGCAGCGGCAGGTCGCCGAGGCGCAGGCCACGGTGCTCGCCACCGGCCTGGAGAACGCCGACATCGACATCGTGGGCGGCGACACGGTCTTCTTCGACCGGCTGATGTCCTCGGTCGCGCTCGGCAAGGGCGTCGACGGGTTCGTGAAGCACTCCGAGACGGCACAGACCCTCGCCGGACCGTGGCTGGACGGCTCGTCGAGCTTCACCGACGACCTGACCCGCGTCCTCGGCTCGGTCTCCACGGGCGACGTGCAGAACCTGACGGTCTCCGCGCTGCTGATGCAGCTGATGAAGTCGGGCGGCTCCGACGCCGGGCAGGTGCAGCGGCTCCTGGAGCGCGCCGGTGAACTCGGCCTCGCCGACACGCCGCTCACCGCGCTGAACGGCGCGACCCGGGCCTGACCGCCCGCCACCGACCGGGTGCCGGGGTCGCCGTACGGGGGTCGGCGGCTTCGGCACCCTCTCCTCCATCCTCCACCCTCCGTCCTTAATCCTCCCTGCCGCTCTCCTCTCCCTCCTCCACCACAAGTCGCGCACCCGCCTCCTGAAGGGATCAACTGCTCATGGCCACCGCCCCGGAGACGGACACCACGCACCAGCCGGGGATCCCGGACGACGTGCCCGGCACGCAGGCCGCCGACACCGCCGACACCGCCGACGCCGCCGACGCCGCCGACACCGGTGCCTACGAGGTGCTGCGCGACCGCCTCGCCGCGCAGGCCGCCGAGCTGACCCGGCGGGCCGAACTCCTCAACGCCCGCCGCGTCGAGGAGTTCGGATCGGCGCGACTGGAACTGGCGCGCACCGAGCGGCTGCGCACCGGGCGCCCGGGCGTGCCCCGCGACATCGCCGCCGTCGGCGACGGCGTCCTGCTCCTCGGCTCCACCGTCCGGCCGGGCGCGGGCACCCCGGCCGCGGTGTCCGACGTCTTCACGCTCCACGACCGCGACCTGAACCCGCTGCCCGAGCCGGCCGTCCCGGGACTGCTCGACGACCCGGCGTTCGTACGGGAGTTCGCGGATCTGCACCGCTACTACCGAGAGGCCCGCCTGCTGCGGCTGCGTATCGTCGACGGCAGACTGCTGGCCGTCTTCCGCACCGGCGAGAAGGCCGACGACATCCGCGTCCTGCGCTGGAACCTCACGGAGGCCGGGCACGCAGGCGCGGTAGTCCGGGCCACGCCGGTAGTCCGGGCCACGCCGGAAGTCCGGGCCACGCCGGAAGTCCGGGACGCGCCGGTGGACCGGGACGCGCCGGAAGTCCGTGCCGTCTTCCTCGACGCCCGCGGCGAACGCGACGACGTCTTCCCGCCGGCCCACGACTTCCCCTGGACGGAGACGACCCGCGAGGACCACGTCCAGGGCCGCCACCCGCACATCGCCGTCCCCGGAGGTTTCTACGTCGGCGCGGTCGGCGGCACGCTCACCGTCAAGCTCGACGACGACACCGAGACCGACCGGGGCGTCTTCACCGAGCCCGTCGACGAGCCCCTCCAGGCCCTCGCGGACGCCGACGTCGCCCACGCCCGGGTCGGCCCGCTGGTCCTGCTGCGCGTGCGGCCCTACAAGGAGGACACCGACCGCTACCTGGTCTGCAACACCCTCACCAAGTCCGTGGTCCGCCTGGACGGCATCGGCACGGCCTGTCGCCGCCTGCCCGACGACCAGGGCATCGTCTTCCCCGGCGGCTACTGCCTGGCCACGGGCGCCCACAAGACGTACGAGATCGACGCCGCCGGCCTGGAGTTCGAACGCGAGATGCGTTCGCCGAACGGCGAGGACGTGCTGTACGCCTTCCAGGCGCGCGGCGGGAGCCGTGGCCTGCTGCTGTCGTACAACACCATCCGCAAGGAGGTCGCGAACCCGCTGCCCTGCCGGGGCTGGGCGCTCGCGGAGGACGGCACGTTCACCGTGCTGCGCGCGGACGGCGACGAGCCCGCCCAGGTGCACCCGGTCCAGCTGTGGCACTCGCCGTACGTCTCCGACACGTACGCCGCCGCCGCGCCCGCCGGGAGCGGCCCCCTGGCCCGCGTCGGCAATGCCGACCTCGTACGTGGCATTTCCGCGGCCCTGTCGGTCGCCGGTGCCGTCGCCGACGGGATCACCACCGGCGAGGGGTACCGCGCGCTGGCCGCCGACTGCGTGCGCGCCACCGACGGCCACCACTGGCTCGGCGAGGAGGAGTTGGGCGACCTGGCCGGAGCGCTGGGGTCGGTGCGGGAGACCGCCGAGCAGGTGCTCGCCGAGTTCGAGACGGTGCGGGACCTCACCCGGCGGGCGGCCGAGGCCCGCGACGAGGCCGCCGAGCGGATCGCCGCGGTGGTCCGGCGGCTGCGCGGCGAGGCGCCGAAGGAGGCCGCCGCCTGGGTGCGCGGCCTCACCGAGCTGCGGCACGCGCACGGGCACCTGCTCGGCGTCAAGGAGCTGCGGTACGCCGATGCCTCAGCCGTCGACGCCCTCGCCGAGGAGGCCGAGGCGTCCCTCGCCGAACTCGGACGGCGCGCCGTGGCCTTCCTCGCCCGCGAGGACGCCTTCGACACCCAACGCGCCGACGTGGAACGGCTCGTAGCCGACGCCGAGGACCTCACCACCGTCGCCGAGGCCGTACCCGTCGCCGCCCGGCTCGACGAACTCGCCGACGGGCTGCGCACGGTCACCGACGTCGTCGCCGAACTCGACATGGGCGACGCCACGGTCCGCACCGCCCTCCTGGAACGCGTCGCCGCCGTCCTCGGCGGGGTCAACCGCGCCCGCGCCACCCTCGACGCCCGCCGCCGGGCCCTCCTCGACCACGAGGGCCGCGCCGAGTTCGCCGCCGAGACGGCCCTGCTGGGCCAGGCGGTCACCGCCGCACTCGCCGCCGCCGACACCCCCGAACGCTGCGACGACCAACTCGCCCGGCTCCTGGCCCGCCTGGAGGACCTGGAGTCCCGTTTCGCCGAGTTCGACGCCTTCCTCGGCGAACTCGCCGACAAGCGCACCGAGATCTACGAGGCGCTGGCCGCCCGCAAGCAGGCCCTCTCCGACACCCGCGCCCGCCGCGCCGAACAGCTCGCCGCCTCCGCCGCCCGCATCCTGGAGACGGTCACCAGGCGCTGCGCGGCCCTCACCGACCCCGACGCGGTCAGCACCTACTTCGCCTCCGACCCGATGGTCGCGAAGGTCCGCCGCACCGCCGAGGAACTGCGCGCCCTCGGCGACACCGTCCGCGCCGAGGAACTGGACGGCCGCCTCAAGTCGGCCCGCCAGGAGGCCGCCCGCGCCCTGCGCGACCGCACCGACCTGTACGCCGACGACGGCCGCACCCTGCGCCTGGGCGCCCACCGCTTCGCCGTCAACACCCAGCCCCTCGACCTCACCCTCGTCCCCGACGGCGACGGCATCGCCTTCGCCCTCACCGGCACCGACTACCGGGCACCGGTCACCGACCCCGGCTTCGCGGCCACCCGCCCGTACTGGGACCGTTCCCTGCCGTCCGAGTCGCCCGGCGTCTACCGCGCCGAGCACCTCGCCGCCCGCCTGCTGCGGGAACACGGCGCCGCCGCGCTCGCCGCCGCCGAGGACCTGCCCGCCCTCGTCCGCGAGGCCGCGCAGGAGGCGTACGACGAGGGCTACGAGCGGGGCGTGCACGACCACGACACCACGGCCGTCCTCACGGCGCTGCTGCCGCTGTACGAGAAGGCGGGCGCCCTGCGCCACGAACCGGCCGCCCGCGCCACCGCGCACCTCTTCTGGTCCCACGGCACCACCGACCGGCACCGCGAAACCTGGACCCGGCGCGCGGTGTCCCTGGCCCGCGCCCGCGACACCTTCGGCCTCACCGGCGCGATCGCGGACCTGGAACGGGAACTGGCGGAGGCGATCACCGCGTGGACCACCGCCCCCGACGAGGCGCGGGCGGGCGGGACGGCGAACGGGCCCGCAGGGACGGCGAAGGGCCCCGCAGGGACGGTGGAGGAGTCGGCAGGGACGGCGAAGGAGCCGGCCGGGGCATCCGCGGCACCGGCGCCCGGGGCATCCGGGGCGTCCGGGGCGTCCGCGACCCCGGAGTCCGGCGCTGCTGCTGCCCCCGCCCCCGCCCCCGCTGCCGCTGCGGCTGCGGCGTACCTCTTCCACGAACTGACCACCGCCCCCGAGGGCTTCGTCCTCGGCGCGGACACCCGCGGCCTCCTCGACAAGTTCCACCGCACGGCGGGCGGTCCGGCCTACGCCGAGGACCTGGCCGCGCTCACCGACCCGGCCACCGGGGACGGTCCGGTCGGCCACGAAGCCCTGGCCGCCCGCCGACAGCTCGCCGAGGCCTGGCTCTCGGCGTACGCGTCCGCCGCCGGCACCGACCTCGCCCCCGGCGACCTGGCCGAGGCGGTGGCCGCCGAACTCTGCCCCGACCTGCCCCGCTACGACGGCGGTACCCCGCCCACGGCCACCGTCGAGGGTCTCCTCGGCGCCCACCCGCGCATCACCGGCGGCCGCCTCGACCTGCGCCTGGACGACTTCCTCACCCGCACCGCACGCTTCGCCGCGCACGACGTGCCCGCCTTCCGCGCCTACCAGCGGCGCCGCACCGCCCTGGTGGGCACCGAACGCGAGCGGCTGCGCCTGGACGACCACCGCCCGCGCGTCATGTCCGCCTTCGTCCGCAACCGCCTCGTCGACGAGGTCTACCTCCCGCTCATCGGCGACAGCCTGGCCAAGCAGCTCGGCACCACCGGCGCGGACAAGCGCACCGACACCGGCGGCCTCCTGCTGCTCCTCTCCCCGCCCGGCTACGGCAAGACGACCCTGGTCGAGTACGTCGCCGACCGCCTCGGCCTGATGCTGGTGCGGATCAGCGGCCCCGCGCTCGGCCACACCGTCACCTCGCTCGACCCGGCCGACGCACCCAACGCCACCGCCCGCCAGGAGATCGAGAAGGTCAACTTCGCGCTGGCGTCCGCGAACAACACGCTCCTCTACCTGGACGACATCCAGCACACGTCCCCCGAACTCCTCCAGAAGTTCATCCCGCTGTGCGACGCCACCCGCCGCGTCGACGGCGTGTGGGAGGGCCGCCCGCGCACCTACGACCTGCGCGGCAAGCGCTTCGCCGTCTGCATGGCCGGCAACCCCTACACCGAGTCCGGCGCCCGCTTCCACGTCCCCGACATGCTCGCCAACCGGGCCGACGTCTGGAACCTGGGCGACGTACTGACCGGCAAGGAGGACGCCTTCGCGCTCAGCTTCCTGGAGAACGCGCTCACCGCGAACCCGGTCCTCGCCCCGCTCGCCGGCCGCGACCGGGCCGACCTGGAGCTCCTCGTCCGGCTCGCCGACGGCGACCCCACCGCCCACGCCGACCGCCTCGCCCACGCCCTCCCGCCGGCCGAGCTGGAACGCGTCCTCGCCGTGCTGCGCCACCTCCTCGCCGCCCGCGAGACGGTGCTGGCCGTCAACGCCGCGTACATCGCCTCCGCGGCCCAGTCGGACGCCACCCGCACGGAACCGGCGTTCCGGCTGCAGGGTTCGTACCGCAACATGAACAAGATCGCCCAGCGGCTGCGCCCGGTGATGAACGACGCCGAGCGCGCCGCCGTCCTCGACGACCACTACACCGCCGAGGCCCAGTCCCTCGCCCAGGGTGCCGAGGCCAACCTGCTCAAGCTGGCCGAACTGCGCGGCGCGCTCACCCCCGAACAGGCCGGCCGCTGGGCCGAGGTACGGGCCGCCCACGTCCGGGCCCGCACCCTCGGCGGCCCCGACGACGACCCGCTCGTGCGCGCCGTCGCGGCCCTGGGCCTGCTCGCGGACCGCGTCGCCGCCGTCGAGTCGGCCATCACCCGCGCCGCCGACCCCCGCCACCTGCTCGCCAACCCGCACTCCCCACACGCCCCCGACTGATCACTCTTCACCTCAACTACTGTTAGCGTGCAGTTGCACATCGTTGGCAACAACACGTCAACGCAGTAACGGCACGGACGCTGAACGTCGGAGGATGTTGGACATGGCGGTGTACACGCTCCCGGAGCTTCCCTACGACTACTCGGAGCTCGAACCGGTCATCAACCCGCAGATCATCGAGCTGCACCACGACAAGCACCACGCGGCCTACGTCAAGGGCGCCAACGACACGCTCGAGCAGCTCGCCGAGGCGCGGGACAACGAGCAGTGGGGCTCGATCAACGGCCTGGAGAAGAGCCTGGCCTTCCACCTCTCCGGCCACATCCTGCACTCCATCTACTGGCACAACATGACCGGCGACGGCGGCGGCGAACCCCTGGCGGCGGACGGCGTGGGCGACCTGGCCGACGCGATCGCCGAGTCCTTCGGCTCCTTCGCCGGTTTCAAGGCGCAGCTC
Organism: Streptomyces mayonensis; assembly: GCF_018982965.1. Classification (GTDB taxonomy): domain Bacteria; phylum Actinomycetota; class Actinomycetes; order Streptomycetales; family Streptomycetaceae; genus Streptomyces; species Streptomyces mayonensis. Next base: position 12,901 of record NZ_JACBYP010000018.1, read on the forward strand.
ACCAAGGCCGCCGCGACCACGCAGGGCTCCGGCTGGGGCGTCCTCGCCTTCGAGCCGCTGAGCGGCCGCCTGATCGTCGAGCAGGTCTACGACCACCAGGGCAACGTCGGCCAGGGCGCCACCCCGATCCTGGTCTTCGACGCCTGGGAGCACGCCTTCTACCTGCAGTACAAGAACCAGAAGGTCGACTTCATCGACGCCATGTGGGCCGTCGTCAACTGGCAGGACGTGGCGAAGCGCTACGAGGCCGCCAAGTCCCGCACGAACGCCCTCCTCCTGGCGCCCTGACGCCCCGCGCCGTCCTGCCCCGTGACCGTGACCGCCCCGGCCGGCGCTTGACCCTGACACGGTGACAAGGTCTTCACTGGCCGCCAGGAGGTGCCCCATGGGGATCACGGGACAGGACGCGACGGAAGCGGAAGGCACGGGCGCGACGCCCACGGCACGAGCGCTCCGCGCGCTGGAGTACGACGACGCGTCGGTCCGGCTGAGCGCGGCGCTGGCCGTCGGCACGGACCCCGACCCGCGCCACGTCGACAAGCTGATCGAGCGCTGCGCGAGCGAACCGGAGTTCTTCGTACGGGACATGCTGACCTGGGCGCTCACCCGCCACCCGGTGGAGCTGACCCTGCCCCGGCTGCTCGGCGAACTCCGCTCCGAGACCGCCCAGGCCCGCAGCCAGGCGCTGCACACCCTCTCCAAGCTCGGCGACGCACGGGCCTGGCCGGCGATCACACGGGCCCACCTGTGCGACCCCGACGACGAGGTGGCGCGCGCCGCGTGGCGGACGGCGGCCGTCCTCGTACCGGAGGGCGAGGAGCCGGCCCTGGCCGAGGTACTGGTGACCCAGCTGGGCCGGGGCGGACGGGACACGCAGCTGAGCCTCAGCAGGGCACTCGTGGAACTCGCCGGCGTGACGGTGTCCGCCCTGCACGCCGCGACGCAGGCCGCGGACCCGCGCGTACGCACCCACGCCCTCGCCACCGACCGCCTGCGACGCGCCCCGGACGCCGGCTTCGAGGCGGCGGTGGAGGAGGCGAAGCGCGTCGTGGCCCTGGGCGGCTGAGCGCGCGAGACACGAGAGGCGGCGGGACGCTGACCGGTGAGGCGCACGAGGAGCGGCGGGATGCCGACCGGTGAGGTGCACGAAGGGCGGCGGAACGCGGACCGCCGAGGCGCGCACGACGAGCGGCGGGACACCGGCCGGCGAGGTGGCACGATGGGCGGGATGCTGATCGGTGAGGTGGCCCGGCGGTCCGGGATCAGTGCCCGCATGCTCCGGCACTACGAGTCACTGGGCCTGGTGCGCCCCTCCGCCCGCACCGGCTCGGGCTACCGGGAGTACTCCGGCGCCGACATCCGGCGCATCTTCCACATCGAGAGCCTCCGCTCGCTGGGCCTGTCCCTCAAGGAGACCGCCCGCGCCCTCGACGACCCCGCCTTCACCCCCGCGGCACTGGTCACCGACCTCATCGACCGCACCCGGGAGCGCATCGCCGCCGAGGAGCGGCTGCTCACCCGTCTGAACCGCATCGACGCCGCGGACCCGGCCGACTGGGAGGACGTCCTCCAGGCGGTCGCCCTCCTCCAGGCACTGGCGTCGACGAACGCCGGCGCACGCCAGCGCGCCGCCCTCGCCTCGGCCGGCGAGACGGCCCCGCTGCCGGCGGAGGCCCTCGCCGAGGCGGCCCTGAACGAGACGGACCCGAACGTGGCCGGCGCCCTGCGCTGGGCCCTGGCGAGATCGGACGGTGAGGTTCCGCCCCTCCTGGCGCAGGGCCTGGACTCGCCCCTGCCCGCCGTACGGGAACGCGCCGCCCGCGCTCTCGCCGAACTGCCCGGCGACCGGGCCGCCGCACACCTGCGGGACGCCCTCGCCCACCCCGACCCGGCGGTCCGCGGCTGCGCGGCCCTGGCACTGGGCGCGCGCGGCCGCACCGAGGCGGTCCCGGCGCTCGTCGACATGATCGTCGAGGGCCGCAACGACACCGACGCGGCCGACGCCCTGGGCACGCTCGCCGAAGCCCCCACGACAGCCCGTACGGCCGCACCCACGACCGCACCCACGACCGCACCCACGACAGCGGACGAGATCACGGACGCCCTCGTCGCCCGCCTCACCGCCGAGAACGCGCAGGCCCCGGCCCGCGGCCGCCTCACCCAGACCCTGGGCGACGTCCCGGGCCCGGGCGCGACGAGGGCCCTGACGTCCCTGACCCGTGACGAGGACCCGGCCGTCGCCCTGACGGCGCGGTACCTGCTGCGCCTGCGCGGGACGAGGTGAGGACGCCATGACACCGTCGACCCACGCGATCTACCTGCCGGACTCGGGAAGCCTGCCGCCGTGGGCGGGAATCACCGTCGCCGCGGTGGTACTGCCCCTGCTGGCCTTCCGCCTGTACCGCCTGTACCACAGGTGGCGCGCCCACCGCCGCCACCGGCGGTGACCTCACTACGTCCGGCTGGAGCAGGGCGGGGCGCCGCGCCCCTCGGGTGACGTTGACGTCCTGGCCGCGATCGCGGGGCCCTCGCGACTCACCGACGCCGCGTCCGACCACCTCCGCCCTACATCACCGGCAGTTGTCGCGTCTCCCTTCTTGTTAAAGTGACAGAAACCCAAGTACCGTCAGTGGCATGCAAGCTGACGTGTGGTCACCCCCGCCTGTACTCCTGACAGTCGATCTCGTCATCCTGACTCTGCGCGAGCAGAGACTGTGTGTCCTGCTGGTGGAGCGGGGTGAGGATCCCTTCCAGGGCATGCAGGCTCTGCCCGGCGGTTTCCTCAATCACGCCGGTGAGGAGATCCTCGACGCCGCCCACCGCGAGCTGGGCGAGGAAACCGCCCTGGGTGCCGGGTCGGTGCATCTCGAGCAGCTGGGCACCTACGGGGACGCGGGCCGTGATCCACGGGGGCGTGTTGTGTCCGTGGCCCACTTGGCGATCGCCCCGGGCCTCCCGGAGCCGGTCGCCGGCACGGATGCCAAGGATGCCGCGTGGGTCCCCGCGGAATCCGTCCTGTCCGGGGAGATCGAGATGGCTTTCGATCACCACCAAATCCTGACGGACGGAATCGAACGGGCGCGCACCAAGCTCGAATTCTCGTCGCTGGCCACGGCGTTCTGCGGAGAACTCTTCACCATAGCCGAGTTGCAACAGGTGTATGAGGCGGTTTGGGGTACCGCGCTCGACACTCGTAATTTCTACCGGAAAGTTCAGGCCGTTAAGGGATTCATCATTCCTGCCGGCGCGGGGCGCAGAACCACGGGAGGGCGGCCCGCGCGGCTGTACCGGGCCGGGCCGAAGACCGTGCTGTCCCCGCCGCTGACCCGACCCGTGCCGTCGACGACGGAACAGGACACAGAAGTGGAAGGGGACTAGATGTCGAAAGACCTGGTGGTGATCCTCACCGCCCTCAACCTGGAGTACCAGGCCGTGCGCCGGAAACTGGCCGGTGCGCGGGTGCACCGTCATGAGCGCGGGACGCGGTTCGAGGTGGGAACCGTGCCCGGCACTTCCTGCCGGGTCGTACTCGGCCTGACGAACAAGGGAAATCATTCCTCCGCGGTGATCGCGGAACGGGCCATACAGGAGTTCTCACCGGTGGCCGTGCTGTTCGTCGGCGTGGCGGGTGCCCTGTGGGAGACCGCCAGGCTGGGCGACGTGGTGATGGCGACGCACGTGTACGCCTACCACGGCGGGACCAGCGAGGACGACGGACTCAAGTCCCGTCCCCGGACCTGGGAGACGGCGCACGGCATCAGCCAGCTCGGCTCGCACCTGGCGCGTGCGAACGACTGGGCCGACGACGTGCCCGGTCACGGGCCCGCGCCCCAGATCCGCTTCGGCGCGATCGCCGCCGGAGAGGTCGTGCAGAACTCGAAGATCTCGGCCGAAGCGCGGTGGATCCGGCAGCACTACAACGACGCGCTCGCGATCGAGATGGAGGCCGCCGGGGTGGCGCAGGCCGGCCATCTCAACGGGGCACCGGTGGCCATCATCCGGGGGATCAGCGACCGCGCGGACGGCACGAAGAGCAGCGCGAACGACCGCAACTGGCAACCACGGGCCGCGGCGAACGCGGCGGCCTTCGCCACCCGGCTGGCCGTGGAACTGGTGGAGGAACAGGAGCAGATCGCCATGTCCCAGGCAGACAGAGCCGAGTCGGCCGACAGGCTCAAGGAGCACGTCAGCAACACCGCTCACAACAGCACCGTCGGCATCATGGCCGGCTCGGTCACGAAAAGCAGCGTCCACGTGAACGCGGGCTCGAAGACCACGGGTCCGGTGGACCTGGTCGTGGAACTGGACGATTTCCGCGAGCACCTGAAGCGCCACCACGCCGAGGGCGCCTTCGACGACGACACCTACCTGGAAGCACTGGCCGAACTGGGCTTCGCCCGCCGGGCGGCGAGGGAGAAGACCCCCGACGCGTCCAGAAGGGCGACCATGGCGCTCAAGAGGTTACGCGGCCTGATCGCGGAGTCCTCCGAGTTGGTGGCCCGGCTGGCCCCCATGGTCGTCGCGGCGGGTGACCTGTCATGAACGACGGCATCAGGAGGACGTACAACTCGGCGGAGTTCGGATCCTCCGTGGGATTCCAGGCCGAGACCGTGCACAACCCCACGGTGAACATCAACGCGGACGCGTCGCCCGAGGAGAAGTACAAGGTCGGCGTGCGCCACCTGGAGAACGGCGTCCCGAGCCGTGCCCGCGACGTCTTCAACGACGTGATGGCGCTCGGACACGACAACGCGGAGGTCCGTTTCCACTGGGTGCTCGCCATGCTCAGCGCACGCTCCTACCACGACCTCGGCACTGAGGACCGCAAGCGGCTGCACCAGGCCGCCGGCCTGGTGAAAACGTACGCCGACTCGGAGTGGAAGGAAGCGCTGCAGACCGCCTTCGCCCTGCTGGCGACGGTCGGGGGCGCGGGTGGTGAAACAGGACGCGTACTGGAGCGGCTGCAAGCCCTGCCTCCCACTCGGCGCGACGCCATCCTCCACCACTTCGACCTCGTACTCACCGGAGGGCTGAAGGACAGCCTGTGGGCGCAGAGCCGCGCACAGGCCGAGGCGGAGCGCTTCGGCAACGACCGCGTCCACCGGGTCTGGGCCTACTTCGAACCTGATCCCATCGGACCACGGGCCCAGGAGCCCCGCCCCAGCACGGGCGCCGCCGCCCGGGCCGCATTCCCCTTGCAAGCGGGCGTGTTCGTCCTCGTCATGGCGTTCCTCTACATCCTGGCGCTGGCCGCGGATCCGGCCGCGGCGGTCGTCGAGCTGCTGGTGTCGCTCGGCGCAGGACTGACCGCGGCGCGCTTCGGCCCCCAGTGGTGGTACGAGGAACACCAGCTCAAGGCGAGGGCGAACGAACTCCGCATCCCGCACCCGGGCAGCCCCGCCGCCACCGGGGACGGTTTCACCAACCAGGTCCGTCATTCCTTCGAGTACTACTTCAGTCACCGCGCGCCCGCCGGGTTCGACCCGCGCGCCTGGCTTCATCACACCGCACAGGTCCGCAGCGCCCTCGTCGCGGAGATCGCACTCCTCTACCGCGAGAAACGTGTCGGTGTGGACCGGCTCAACTGGCTGATCCGCCACCTCGCCGAGGACACCCGGGACCGCCACAACCGTGGCACCCTGTCCGACCAGCGTCGGAACCGGACCCCGGGTACGTCCAAGGTGCTGTGCGTGACGGCTCTCGTCGCGCTCGGCGTCACCAGTGTGATGCTCCTGGGGACCGTTGCTTCGGGCGGTGGCGGCGGGTCGCCGTTCCTGCTGGCCCTCCTGGCCGGAGCCTGCGGGGTCTGGTCCGGATGCCGGGCTGCGGCCTCGTGGCTGAGGGCCCGGGGCGAAGAGCGCCGGATGGCCGAGGAAACCCGGGAATACCAGGAGCAGTTGGGCGCACGGCAGGCCGCGTACGACAACTGGAAGTCCTTCCTGGACACCACACGGCCCACCGAGCTGGAGATGGAGACCTGGCTCACCTGCGACAAGAGGCTGCTCGTCGACGAGGCGCTCCGCCACTACCAGCTCTCCTGGCGCGACCTGATCACCCACACCATCCTGGTGACACCGGCGCGCCCCTACAAGCGGGGCCGGGTGAAGGGTGGTCCCTGGCGGTACTCGCGCTACAGCTTCCGTCTCTTCCTCGTCACTCAGGACGGCGTTCGTGAGATCGGCACGGAATTCGATTTCACCGACGCGAAGCGGGAGAACGAGCAGCGGAGCAACTACCGGTTCGACGCCCTGTCCTCCGTACAGGTCACAGAACGCACCCGGGTCGGCTACGACCTGGAGCTCGTCCTCACCAACGGGCCGGCCAGGAACATCCGGGTCAAGGACGCCGACTCCCATCAACTGGCGCCGGACGAGAACGCCGAGGAAATCGCCGAAATCAATCTCGATTCGGCCGGTTTCATCCATACCTTCCGCCTCTTGGAAGGCATCGCCGCGGACGGCAAGGGGTGGCTCGAACGAAACGACCCCGGCAACCTTCCGCCCTTCGACGCGACCGACTGATGGGTCCGCCCGCGAGGTGGGCCGGGGACAGAACGCCAAAACCCGCCCGCCCCGCCGGGACCCGAGCTCAGGAAGGGTGAAGGCCGTGGCCGCCACAGAAGACGACGTCACCGAGAGCAGACTGCTGCTGGCCGAGTACGACCGCATCAAGGAGGAGCAGAAGACCCGAATAGGGTTCCGCGACAACCTCCTCTACTTCACCCTCGCCGCGTCCACCGCGGTCCTGGCGATCGCCGTCCAGAGCGGGCAGGCCCGACTGCTGCTCACCGTCCCCGTGATCTGCCTGGTCCTGGGCTGGACCTACCTGGTCAACGACGAGAAGATCTCGGCAGCCGGCAGCTACGTCCGCGACCGGCTGGGACCGAGACTGGCCGAGCTCAGCGGCGCCGAAGGCGCGGTGTTCGGTTGGGAGACCTACCACCGCGGCGACGCGAGCCGCACCACGCGCAAGCGTCTGCAGACCGCAGTGGATCTGTTCACCTACCTGGTCCTGCCGATGGTTTCCGTGACCGCCTTCTGGTGCTCCACCGAGGCCCGGACCCTGCTCGTGACCGTCTCCCTCCTGCAGACACTCGCCCTGGCCGTACTGGGCCGGCAGTTCCTGCGCTACGCGGAGCGGTAGGGGGCCGCGGAGGGCTCACGAGCCGGGCGGAGGGGGGAGGTGCGCCCGGGCCTCCTGACAAAGCTCTGGGAGTCTCCTCGCGGAAGACGGTGTCCAGCCTCGGCAAAGTGCCGCATACCGGGTGTTCGGGACGCGGTGGCGTGTGCGTTTCCCATCCGGCTCACAGGATCGTTCACCCGGCTCCCATCGGCCCCGGCGACTCTTGGCCTCGCCGCACCGCGACGGTGCGGCGAGGCCTACGAGTGAAGCAGGAGAGCTGATGATCGAGGTTCGCGGGCTCACCAAACGCTACGGTGAGGTCGTCGCCGCCGACGGTCTGGACTTCACCGTGCGTCCCGGTGAGGTGACCGGTTTTCTCGGCCCGAACGGCTCCGGGAAGTCCACCACCATGCGGATGATCCTGGGCCTGGACGCCCCCACCTCGGGCACCGCCACCGTCGGCGGCCGCCGCGTGGCCGAGCACCCCGTGCCGCTGCGGGCCGTGGGAGCGCTGCTGGACGCCGGGGCGGTGCTGCCGAGCCGGAGCGCGTACCACCACCTGCTGGCACTCGCGGCGGGCAACGGGCTCCCGCGCCGCCGGGTCGACGCCGTGCTGGACCAGGTGGGGCTCTCGGACGTGGCCCGCCGGCCCGCCGGGACGTACTCGCTCGGCATGCGGCAGCGGCTCGGCATCGCGGGCGCCCTGCTGGGCGACCCGCCGGTCCTCGTGCTCGACGAGCCGCTCAACGGGCTCGACCCCGAGGGCATCGTGTGGATGCGCCGCCTGGTGCGGCACATGGCCGTGGAGGGGCGGGCCGTGATGATGTCCAGCCACCTGATGAGCGAGGTCGAGCTGACCGTCGACCACCTGGTCGTCATCGGCCGGGGCCGGCTGATCGCCGACACCGGCATGGCGGACTTCATCGCCTCGGTCGCGGGCCGGGAGGTCGTGGTGCGTTCGCCCAGGTCGGCCGAGTTGGCCGACCTGCTGGCGGCGGCCGGCGCCGCCGTACGCACCGGCCGGGGCGACGAGGGGCACGAGGGGCACGAGGGGGAGGTGCTGACCGTGACCGGGCTGGACGCCGCGCGGATCGGCGCGCTGGCCGCCGCCGCGGGAGTCGAACTGCACGAACTGGCCCCACGGCGGAAGTCCTTGGAGGACGCCTTCATGGAACTGACCCGCGACAGCGTCGACTACGCCTCCGAAGCCGAGTACGCCTCCCGAGCCGGCCACGTCCCCGAAGGCGAGGTCGCCCGATGAGCCAGGACGTTGCCGAGACCCGCAGGACGCGGCTGAAGCGGCCGGCTGTGCCGCGGCGCGGGCGGCGCGAGGCCCCGGCCGCCGGTCCGCCGGAACGGACGACCCTCGGTCACAGCGTGCGCGCCGAGTGGATCAAGCTGCGCACGATGCGCTCCGCCCTCTACGCCGTGCTGGCGACCGTCTGTGCCGGGGCCGGCCTCGGCACGCTCGGCGGGTCCGCGGCCGGGGAAGAGTACGCCGCCATGTCGGCCGCGGACCGGCTCACCTTCGATCCGCTGGCCACCAGCCTGAAGGGTGTCGTCCTGGGGCAGCTCGTCCTGGCGCTGATGGGGGGCCTGGCCATCGCCTCCGAGTACGGCAGCCGCACGATCGTCAGCACCCTGACGGCCGTCCCGCGCCGGGGCCGGGTGCTCGTCGCCAAGATCGTCGTGGTCGTGGCGGTCGCGCTGCCGACCGGGCTGCTGACGACCTTCGGCGGCTTGCTCGCCGGCCAGGCCGCGCTGGAGTCCTCCGGCGCCCCCCATCTCGCGCTCGGCGACGCGGGGACGTGGCGCGCCGTTCTCGGCGGCGGGCTGCACCTCGTACTCGCCGCGGTCGTCGGGCTCGCCGCCGGCACTCTGATCCGCAGCACCACGGCCACGGTGACCACCCTCTTCGTGTGCATGGCGATCGTGCCCGCCCTCGCACCGGCCCTGCCCGGAGTCCTCGCGGACTGGACGGAGAAGTACTGGCCGTCGTCCGCGGGCGGCCAGATCCTGACCGCGTACCGCGACCCCGCCCTGCTCGACCCGTGGCCGGGCCTCGCCGTGATGGCGGCGTGCGCGGTGCTTCTGCTGACCGCGGCACTCTTCACCTTCCGCCGACGCGACGCGTAGGAGGATCGGTCCCTGGTGGGAGGGCCCGGGGGACAGGGGACGGAAACGGGCACGGTGACGGGACGGAAACGGGGACGCAAGCGGGGACGGTGACGGGGACGGAAGCAGGGACGGGCATGGCGGAACAGCTCCTGGTCGTGGAGGACGACACCACGCTGCGCGAGCTTCTCTCGGCGAGTCTGCGGCTGGTCGGCTTCCAGGTACGGGCGGTCACCACCGGCGCCGAGGCGATGGCCGCGGTGCGGCACGAACCGCCCGACCTGATCGTCCTGGACGTGATGCTCCCGGACTTCGACGGCTTCGAGGTCGTACGCCGTCTGCGCGGGCCGCTGACCCCGGCCGAGCCCCCGCCGGTGCTGTTCCTCACCGCCCGGGACGCGACCGAGGACCGGATCAGCGGGCTGGCCGCGGGCGGCGACGACTACGTCACCAAGCCGTTCAACCTGGAGGAGCTGATCCTGCGCATCCGGGCCATCCTGCGGCGCACCGGCGGCCGCCAGCCGGACGTCCGGCTGGTCGTCGGGGACCTCGCCCTGGACCCCGAGGGCCATCACGTGACCCGCGGCGGGCAGCCGGTCCTGCTGTCCCCCACCGAGTTCAGCCTGCTGCGGGTACTGATGGAGCACGTCGGCCAGGTGCTGACCAAGCGCCAACTGCTCGACGCCGTCTGGCACTACGACTTCGGCGGCGACGACAGCATCGTCGCCTCCTACATCAGCTACCTGCGGCGCAAGGTGGACACCTCCGAACCCAAGCTGATCCACACGGTGCGCGGCACCGGCTACGTGCTGCGCAGGCCCTCGCGGTGAGCGGCGGTGCGGCACGCCGGATCAGCGGCCTCTCCCTGCGCGGCCGGCTGCTCGTGATCACCTTGCTGCTGCTGGTGGCCGCCCTGCTCGGCAGTACCGGACTGGCCGTCGACCAACTCCGGCGCGGCCTCGTGGAGCGGCTCGACGAGCAGGTCCGCAGCGTCGCCGAGGTGACCGCGCGGCTTCCCGTCCTGGAGCGGGCCGTGGACGGGGACACCGCCGGGCAGGTGCGCGACACGGTGGAGCTGCAGTGGCTGCGGGAGGTCTACGTCGCCCACCTGACTCGCGACGGCCGGGTCGAGCGCGTCGTCCGGCCCACCGCGCGGCGGCCTCCCGTGCTGCCGGACCTGGACGCCGCGGCGGTCGCCGACCGTTCCGGTGAGCCCTTCACCCTGGAGGGCGAGGACGGCGAGGGGAGCTGGCGGGTGATCGCCGTACCGCTCGCCACCGTGACGGGCGCGCCCGGTGACGCGGAGGCCGCCGGTGACGCCGGGGCCGCCGGCGACGGCACGGCCGCCGACGATGGCGGGGCTGCCGCCGACGGCACGGCCGCCGGTGACGGCACGGCCGCAGGGGGCGGCAGCGTGGTTGTGGCCGGTTCGCTCGGTGAGGTCGAGGACGCCGTGTGGGGCCTCACCAGCCGGGTCCTGGTACTGAACGCTGCCGTCCTGCTGCTGCTCGGACTCGCCGGGTGGTTCGCCGTACGGGCGGGGCTGAAGCCGTTGCGCCGCATCGAGACCACCGCGGCCGCGATCGCGACCGGGGACCTCTCCAGCCGCGTACCGGAACTGGCCGCCCCGCACACCGAGTTGGGCAAGCTGTCCACGTCCCTCAACGGCATGCTCGACCGGATCGAGGCGGGCGACGCCGCCCGTGCCGGCTCCGAGCAGCGGATGCGCCGGTTCATCGCCGACGCCAGCCACGAACTGCGCACCCCGCTCGCCGGCATCAAGGGGCTGACCGAGCTGTACCGGATGGGCGGCATGCCGGAACGCACCGACGTCGACACCCCGATGGGCCGGATCGAGCGGGAGGCGGCCCGCCTGGTCGACATGGTGGAGGAACTCCTGCTCCTCGCCCGCCTCGACGAGCACGGCACCGCCGCCGCCCTGCCGCTGCACCTGACGCCGATGGACCTGCGCACCCTGGCCGTGGACGCGCTGCACGACCTGCGCGCCCTCGACCCGGGGCGGCCCGTCGACCTCACCGGTCCCGGCGGCGGACGGCCCGGTGCGGCTCCCGTCCTCGGCGACGAGGCACGGCTGCGCCAGGTCACCTCGAACCTCGTCGGCAACGCCGTCGCCCACACCCCGCCCGGCACGCCGGTCCGCATCGGCGTCGGCGTCGAGGACGGCCACGCCGTCCTGGAGTTCGCGGACGAGGGCCCGGGAATGACCGGCGACCAGGCCGAACGCGTCTTCAACCGCTTCTACCGCGCCGACCGGGCACGCGCCCGCTCCGAAGGCGGCGGCGCCGGCCTGGGGCTGGCCATCGTCGACTCGCTGGTCCGCGCCCACGGCGGCCGGGTCGACCTGAGCACGGCACCGGGAACCGGCGCCACCTTCCGCATCCTGCTGCCGCGCGAGCGGCCGGAGTGACCGCTGAGCGGGGTCAGCCGCCGGTCGTGAAGTCGACGACGGCCCGGTAGCGTGCGCGGCCGCTGCGGACGTGGTCGATGGCCTCGTCGAGCCGTTCGGAGGGGAAGACCTCCACCTCGGAGCGAATGCCGTGCAGCGCGGCGAAGTCGAGCAGCCGGCGCGTCACGGCCGGCGGCCCGACCACGGCCGACACCAGGGACTTCTCCACGGGGAGGACGCTGATCGGGCTGATGGTGAAGGGGCTGTCGGGGAAGCCGACGACGCACAGCTTGCCGCGGGGGCGCAGGGCGGCGAAGCAGTCGTCCCAGGGCAGGTCGGCGCCGACGGTGTCGAGGACGAAGTCGAACCGGTCGCGCGCCCGTGGCAGGTCGCGGGCGTTGAGGAAGTCGTGGGCGCCGAAGCGGCGCGCGTCGTCGGCCTTGTCGTCGCTGGTGGAGATCGCGGTGACGTGACAGCCCCAGGCGGCCAGGATCTGCAGGGCCAGGTGCCCCAGGCCGCCGATGCCGACCACGGCGACGGTGTCGGCCGGCCGGACGCCCTGCCCGACCACGGCGTTGAACACGGTGGTGCCGGCGCACAGCAGCGGCGCGGCCTCCTGGGACTCCAGGGCGTCGGGAATCACCGGGACATGTCGCCAGTCGCCGGCGCGCACCTGGCTGGCGAAGGTTCCGCCCATGCCGCGCAGGACCGTGTCGTCCCGGTCCGGACACAGGTGCTGCGAACCGGTCAGGCACCATTCGCACCGGAAGCAGGACCCAGCGATCGCCCCGACGCCGACCCGCTGACCGACGGACAGCAGTCGCGGGTCGACGGCGGAACCCGTGGCACTGACGACGCCGACGGCCTCGTGCCCGGCGACCAGCGGAAAGCGCGCATGGCCGTGGTGGTCGTCGATGATTCCCAGGTCGGTGTGGCAGATGCCGCTGTGGGTGACGGCGACGTCCACCTCCAGCGGACCGAGCGGCGGGGGCTCGTACTCGTACAACTCGGTTGCTCCGCCCGCCTGGTGGACTGCATGGGCGCGTACGGTCATGGGGGTACTCCTGTCGCGTGGTCGGTCGTGCCGCGTCGGCGTGCCGGTCAGCCGCAGTGCCCGCGGGCGACGATGAGCGCCGCGGTGTACAGCGCCTCGTACTGCTGTGTGCCGTCCCGCCCGGACTGGGCGACCGCCGGGGTGATCAGGTACAGGTGCTCGGCCAACTGGTCGGCGCTCAGACCGGCGCCCCGCCACTGGGCTTCGACGCCGGTGGCCCGCAGCAGGCCGGCGATCCGGGCGACCACGTCGTCGTGGAGCCGGTCCAGCAGCGGGCCGCTGATGTCGGTGGCGGTCCCCAGCAGTTCGCGTACGACGGCGGGGTCCTCCGCGGCCGCGCCCGCCTGCAGTGCGACCATCGCGTCGGCCAGCCGCCGGGGCAGGTAGGCGTCCTCGCGCTCCAGAGCGGTCAGTGCGGCGGTGCGCACCTGGCCGACCAGGCGCTCGAGGGTCGCGTGGAACAGCGCCTGCTTCCGTATTCGCTGCGCTGCCGGCGAAGTCGACGTTCGCCGTTTTCACCCCCGGTACAGGTGTTCGTCGCCTACGGGCGCTCACCTGCCTTGGCTTGAATGAGACGTAAAGATTCTCTTGGTTTATACAGCCACCACACCGCATGGCAAGGAATTTCGGGGTGACGAACGTCAAGAACAGCGGTTGCTCGGTCCACTCGGGATGGCTCAAGTCTGTCGGCGATCGACAAACATTGCGCGACGGTGATCCACGTCACGTCCTCGGTCGACCGGAAAGTACTTGCTCACAGAAAGGGTGACAGCTGAATCTTGATTTGACCGGGCAACCCAGCCCGAAAACGCAAAGGGGAATGCGATGAAGCTGATCAAGGCTGCTCCTGCGGTCAAGAAGGTTACGTTCTCCGTGATGTACAACGCCCCGGTCTGATCCGAGGCGCCGCACAACCGTGAGGGGCAGAGATTCTCTGCCCCTCACGGGCACGTTGAATTTCCGGCCTGGACGGACTTGCAGGGGAAACGGGGGACGGGATGCGCCATTTCGTGGTTTCAGCCGCCGGCGGAGTCGTGAGCTTTTCGCCGGTCAAGGCGCTCATCGACGTGACGGACAGGTCCCGGTGGCCGCGAGAAGCGCTGATCGGGCTCAAACTGATCTCCCCGGACGATCCCTCCTGCGCCGGCATCGACAGCGAAGCGAGCCTCACGGACGCCGCCCAGGCCCAGGACCGGATCCGGTTCTTCCTGAAGGACCGCCTCACCCGCAACTTCCGTGATGTCAGCAGGGCCTGGCTGTCCGACGTGGGTCCCTGCGCCGTCGAGGTGACCCACGCCGAGTTGCTGGACGAAGGCAGCCGGCTCTTCCTGGAGACGCTGGCGATGGCTCCGGGACGGGACGCCGAGGTGCGGCTCCGGCTGGGCGCCGGCGGCTCCGCGGCCACCGTCCAACCGCCCAGGAGCCCCCGGGAAGAGACCGTCAACCGCTTGTTCGCCCAGGTCGGAACGCTTGCGGAAGCCGACTTGGACCACCTGTACGAACAGGCGGTGGAATACCTGAGCGTCGGCGACAGCTGGACCGCCGAGCGGATTCTGCGGGGCATCCAGCCGCACCGCGACGTGCCGGCCGTCTGGGGGCGCCTCGGCCTGGCCTACACCATGCAGGGCAGGACGTTGGAGGCGGAGTTCTGCTGTCTGAGGTGGCGCGGCGACACCGACCCCGTCGGGGTGGCCGGCGCCGACTACGCGCTCTCCATGCTCTACGCGCGCCACCACCCGGAGCACCTGCGCTCCCTCGACCGGACGGCCGACTTCCTGGAACACGGGTACGCGGCCCTGGGCCGGGTGGACGAGGACGACGACCGGGATCTCACCTTCCACCGGGTCTTCAACCGGAACGGCTACGCCCTCGTGGAATTCCGGCGGGGCCGCGTCGATGCGGCGATCAGTCATCTGACGGCCGGGATCTCGAAGCTCCGCAGCGGCACCGCGGTCCACCGCATGCACCAGACCGTGCTGATCTACAACCTGGCACAGTGCTACCGGCGCATCGGCAGGACCGAATCCGCCATCGAGACCTACCGTGAACTGCTCGGCGTCGACGGAAAGATGCCGGAATACCACATGGAGCTCGCGCACTGCTACCTGAGCACCGAGCAGTTCGACGCAGCGCTTGCCTCCCTGCTGAAAGCCAGGAAGCTGGGGCCTTCCATTCAGGAGGTGCATTCACTCATCGGATTTACGTACATGCAGATCGGGAAGGCGGCGGAGGCCCTCGACTCGTACCGCATCGCCCACGAATGCGATCCGCAGGACGTCGAAGCGCTGTACGACTATGCCTACCTCCTTGCCGAAACCGAGCAGCCGGAAAGGGCCTTGCAGTTGGCCCGCACCCTGGACCCCGGTCTGCTGCCGCGCGAGCAGGCGGCTAAACTCCTTACCCTGGCGGCCGAGCAGCACGCCCGGCTCGGGAATCTTCCCGCAGCCCGCTCGGCGTTGGAAGAGGTTCTCGCACTCGATCCGGACGACCCCGACGCCCGCGCCAATCTCGAACAAGTGGCCGCCGCCCTGGCGTGACCGCAACACGCCGTTCCCAAGCCCGCGTGCCCTGAAAAGGGAATCAAGTGTCCAAAGCCGAAAAGGCGTCCATGCCCTCGCCCCGTGCCACGCCGTCGGACCGGCGCCCGCCGGTCCCGGGGGCCCGCCGCATCGTGGCCTACACCTTCATGTTCTTCACCGGCATGTGGCTCTCGAAGACAGTGCACCCGCTGTACTTCGACGCGCACGACGATCTCGTGCACTTCGGTCTGTCGTACACCGCGATGGCCGTCGCCGGCACCACGTCGGTGTTCATCGGCAGGCTCTCGGACCAGTGGGGGCCACGAGCGGTACTCGTCGGCGGCACCGTCCTCTACTCGGCCGGCATGACGCTGCGCGTCGTCCACGACAGTGCCGTCGTAGCGGTGGCCTCCGGCCTCGTGGCGGGTCTCGGAGCCTCATCCGTGTTCATCGGACTGCGCACGTGGACCCTGCACCACACGACCGAGGAGCAGCGCGTATCGATCGTGTCCCGCCGGGAGTTCATGACCCAGGCCGGAACGGCCCTCGGCATGGGAAGTGCGGGAGCGCTCGCCGCGTTCGTCGGCGCGGGCGACCGAGGCTACGTCTGCGTACTGCTCCTCGCCGCGGCCTGCGTGCTGGCCGGGCTCTTCCTCCTTCCCCCGACGCGCACCGGTACGGTCTCCGCCGCCCCGGCGAAGGCAGGCGAAGCGGGGTTCGCCACCGTGTTCCGGAAGCACCGGGGTCTGGTGTTCGGTGTCGTCGGCCTCGGATTCCTGATGGGCTCCTACGTCAGCATCCTCAGCCCGTACCTGCCCCTGCTGCTTGCCGAGCGGGGTGTGCCGGTGGCTCTCGTCGGTGTCGTACTCGCTGTGGCCGGCGTCGTCCGGCTGACCGCGGCGGCCGTCGCCGGGAAGTACCTCCGCGAGCGTTCGCCCCTGGCGGTCTTCCTGGTCTCGGAGAGCTGCTGTGCGGCGGCCACGCTGGTCCTGGCTCTGTCGGTGAGTCCGTGGCTGGCGGCCTGTGCCCTCGCCGTGCGCGGCGCCTTCCTGCTCGGAGCGACCGTCTCCCAGGAACTGCTGCAACTGAACGCGTTCCCCAGTGCCCTCGCGGGAGTTCTCTTCGGGCTCGTACAGAGTGCCTTCCTGGCCGGAGACTCGCTGGGGGGCGCGGTGGGCGGCTGGCTGTACCACCAGCTCGGCAGCTCCCACACGGTCCTCATCGCCACCGGGCTCACCCTGGCCAACGCACTGCTCGTACCGGCCTTCTACGGCCGTCTGCGCAGACTCGCCGAGACCGACCCGCAAAGGCAGAGTGCCCATGCGACCACCTGACGCCGCCCCCTCCCAGCGCCACGTGTCCGAACTCTTCCTCACCGAGCGCAGCCGGTTCCTGCTCTCGTGGGACGAAGGCCCGGTGCTGGGATCCGTCCAGGACGACGGCGCGCTGCACATCGACGTACCCGTGCGTGCGAAGCGCGCCCTGGACGGCCGTCGCATCGAACTCGACGGTGACGCCGTGCTGTTCGTCGAGGAACGCGGACTGCTCGTGACCGTGCATCTGAACGACACGGATGCCGTGGTGGTCGAGAGCGGTCTGGACGGCAGGAGCGAGCGGTGGCATGCGGCGCTGCCACCGGCACGGCACGGCCAGTGGACCCTGACGGACGTGGTGCACGCCCGGGACCAGGAGGGCGCCCCCTGCCTGGTCCTCACGGTCGAGGACGAATCCGGGCCCCGCTCCGTCGAGTTCCACCAGATCCGGGCCGGCAAGCAAACCCGCACCCACCGGCCCGCTGTGCCGGGCCAGTTGGTCCACTGGGACCTCCGCCGCGACGCGGCCGTTCTCCGTGCGGACCGCGGCCCCCGGGACTGCGGGCTGCACCTGGAACGCCCCCTGTCGAAGGCCGCCCCGCAACCGGTCGAAGCCCGGTGGGCCGACGGCTGGGACGGCCGCGGCCTGCTCATCGAGACGCCGCCCGGTGCCGAGAGCCGCCTGATGGTGTGGGACCTCGTCACCTGCTCGTCGGTCACGGTCACCGTCCCTGCCGGACACGTCGACGACGCGCGCTTCCTGCGGGACGGCAGCGGACGGGTCCTCGTCGTCGCCACCGCCGAGGGCTCGGACACCCTGTACCTGTGGCATCCGGACAACGACGAGACCACCCGGCTCCCCCTCGACGGCACCGGCCGGCTGCGCATCCGGACCGCGGGGCCGTCCGGCATCGGGATCTACCAGGTGTCGACGCTGGCAGGCTCCTTCTGGCTCTGGCTGGACCGGGACGGACACCTGCACCGGACCAGGGGCGACGTGCCCCGCTACGACGGGCGGGCCACGCTGGCCCACGTCTGGTACGGCCGGACACCCGTGCTGCGGTACCTGCCGGAGCAGCCTCCGGTGGCAGCCGTCGTCGCGCTCCACGGCGGACCGGAGTCACTGGAACGCGACGAACTCCGCTGGGACGGCCTGTACCGCGAACTCCTCGACGCCGGTGTGGCCGTCATGGGACTCAACTACTGCGGATCCACCGGGTACGGTCGACTCCACACACAGCGGGCGTGGAAGGCCTGGACCACCGCGTTCCGGGAGGACCTGGAGTCCTGTGTCGCCGCGGCCGCGGAGTGGGGGGTCGCCCCGGCCGGCATCGCTCTTCTCGGGGGAAGTTTCGGCGGCGCACTCGCCCTGCTCGGTTGTGTCCTGCGACACGATCTCGCCGGCGCGGTGGCAGGCGCACCGCTCATCGACATCCGACGCCATGCCGAGCAGGCGTCCGCGGCGGACCCCTCCTACCGGGACTGGTTCGGAGCCCGGTTCGAACTGGCCGCGTCGGCCACGCCGGCACAGCGGGTCTTCGACCCCGAACACCTCACCGCCACGGCTCCCGGACAGCGCGTCGTCCTCGTGCACGGCAGCGAGGACGAGGTGACCCAGTGGCAGCACAGCAGGCGCGCGGCCGACGAGGCGATCCGCAAAGACCTGCCCTGGACGCTGGTCACCGAGGCAGGAGCGGGCCACGCGCCCGCCGACCCCGGGCAGGCCGGGCACCGGTACCGCAACATCCACTCGGCTCTGCGGCGGGTTCTGGGGATTCTTCCCGTCACCCGAGCGGCGTCGGCGTCGGCCGGCCGTTGAGGCCGGAGGGCCCCAACGCGCGGATCTACGATGCAGTCGCCGGATCGTTGAGCAGCTCGTCGAGGCCGGCGACGCGGAACGACCGGAGGAGCGCCGAGCAGCTGCCACGGCTACCGCTCGAATAGCCGGACGCCCGCAATATCGACAAAACATCCGTATCAGCGGCTTGGCGTTATTCGGTATCTTATGGCGTCCGGCCGGCGTGCCGACTTTCCGGATTTGCCCTGGACGGCCGGTATTGCGGGGTGGTTGACAGTGGTGCAAGGGTGCCGCGATCCTGTGGGAGGGAAATCCGGTCGGACTTGCAAAAATGTTGGGAGCGCTCCCACTCGATGCATGAATTCGTCTTCTGTCGGAAAGAGAAAGCCCTTTCCAGCGGTCTGTCCTGCCGGCGCCGTCACCGGTGGCCCGGTACGGCACGCTGCATCCCGGGCGGTGCCCTGCGTGGCTGATGCCCGCAGCTCATCAGCCCACAGCACCGCTCCTGCCCGACGGCCATCAGCCGCAGCGGGCCCGGTTTCGACCGGGCGCATCCGTGATCCCCGAGCATGAGGGAGAACCGCATGTCTCGCCATATCCTCGTCACAGGCGCCGGCGGAATGTTGGGAAGCCGCCTATTGACGGTGCTCGGCACGGTAAATCCGGGAAACACGGAGGACCTGGAAGTTACCGAAAATGACAATGCAGGCAACTTAGTCACGGGGTGGTCGTACCGCCGCCCCCTTCCCGGACTGCAACGCATCGAGGCCACCTCCCGCGCACAGGTGGACCGGTACTTCGCCGAACACCTTCCGCAGGTTTGTGTGCACTGCGTCGCCGCCCCCGATGTCCAGGCATGCGAACGCGATCCGCGGATGGCCCACCTGCTGAACGCCGCGAGCACCGAGAACGTGGCGCAGGCATGCGCCCGCCACGGCACGAAACTCGTCTATCTCTCCACGGAATACGTCTTCGACGGCTCATCGCGCGACGGCTATCGCGAGGACGACGCGCCCAATCCGCTGCAGACCTACGGCGAGACCAAGCTCCTCGGCGAGCGGTACGCCGCCCAGGTTCCCGGCGCGCTCACCGTCCGCCTGCCCGTCCTGTACGGCGACCCCGTCCCGGGCCGCACCCCCACCTGGCTCGAAGCCATGCTGGAAGCGCTGGAGCAGGGCCGCCCGGTGGACCTCGACGACCACTACGAGCGCCAGCCCACCTGGAGCCACGACGTGGCCGCGGTGCTGGCCCGGGTGATCGCCGACGACCTCACCGGCGTCCTGCACGTGGCGGCGCAGGAGGGCGCCACCAAGTACGTATGGGGACGGGCCGTCGCCGAGGCGGCGGGGCTGCCGTCAGCCCTGCTGCGACCGTCCCGTCCCTCGCCCGGCGCGACGGGCGGTGCCCGCAGGCCCGAACGCCCCTGGCTGCGCACCGACCGGCTGGAGTCCCTCGGGCTGCGGCCACCCGCCGGGATCCACCGCCGCGCCGCCGACTACCTGCGTTCGACAAGCACCTCGACAAGCACCTCGGGAAGCACACCTGGGCAGGCCTCCGCCGGAAGGTGACGGCGCCCATGACCGCCTGTCCCTCTCACAGAAGGAGATCCGTGGTGGAAGTCATCGTGTGCAACACAACCTGCCGACGGCACCCGGCGGCCTCGGCCGGGGTGGTCCACCAGGTGCGGGACGCTGTCCTGGACGGCACGCTCAGCCGTGTCGGCGTGCTGGCCGCCGACACGGCGGCGGACGCCGACGGGCCCGCGCGGTGGCCCGGCGCCGTGGAGTGGACCGCCCCGGGCCGGGAGCACCAGCGGTACGGGCTCCTCGCCGCCGGACTGCGCCGCGGCACCGGCAGCATGCTGGTGTTCGACTGCGCCTGTGACATCCGACCCGGCATCCTCGCGGCATTCGCCAACCTCGGCGCCGCTACGGCCCTGGTGACCGACCAGCCGGACCACCCGGCCCGCGCCGCGGCCGCGACCCGCCGGCAGGGCCGCCACGTGATGCTGGACGGCCTGAACAGCCTGGACGATCGGGATGGCGTACTGGACGCGGACGATCGGGACGGCGCAACCGTCGGCCCGAACGCCACGAGTGGCCCGACCGGCCCGGGCTGCGGGAGCCGCATGCCAGCGGGTGGCCCGAGCTGCCCGGACCGCCCGGACGGCGGGAGCCGCCCACCAGCCGTGCACGACGCCCCCGACCGGGCCACCGAAGCCCCCTTCAATTTCCTCGGCGCCCTGTTACTCACCGGCGCGGAGCGGCGGCTCCTCGCCGGAATACTCGACTCCCACGCCTCCCGCCACCCCGACCGTGCGGCCGGCTTCCCCTGGCAGGACGCGATCGGCACCCTGGCCCGCCGTACGCGCATCCGGTGCGCGGTCCTCGCCCGGGACGTCCACGGGGACGACATGGTGATCGAGGGGAGCCTGGCCGGTGGTTCCCACGCCCGTACCTACATCCGCCTGCACAGCGGCTCCGGGAGCCGTACGGTCCGCAAAGAGGCGGTCAGCGCCGGCCTCAGCAAACTGAACGACGAGGTCAGCTGGTTGCACGGCCTGGAGACCACCGCCGGCCGGCACTTCCCCGACATCGTCGCGTCCCGCGTCGAGCCGCACGGCGTCTCGATGGACCTGGCCTACCACCACCTGCCCACCCTCCGGGGGCTGATCCTCACCGGGGAGATCGACGAGGAGGAGGCCGCCCGCTGGACACGCCGGGTGCTGGCCGTCCTCCGCCGGGACGTGTACCCGGCCGGGGTCCGGCCGGCCCCCGCCGGCTATCTGCGCCGCACCCACTTGGACCGTATCGAGACCAGGCTTGCGCAGACCGCCGCCGCGCTGGCGGAGCGGCACCGGCTGTGGACGGCGGACAGCCTCCTGGTCAACGGCGTCCGGCTGCGCAACGCCCGCGCCCTCGTGGCCGACCTCGTCCGCGACGAAACGGCGCTGCGCATGCTCACCCCCGACCGGCTGGTGCGTACGCACGGCGACCCGCACTTCGACAACATCCTCGTCGACCGGCACAACCATCGCTTCCTGCTGATCGACCCCAGAGGGAACGCCGGCTACGACCCCGCGTACGACCTGGGCAAGGTCTGGCACTCCGTCAACTCCCTGTACGACCTGATCCACGCGGGCCATGTGGAGGTGGCGGCCGGCGCCGACGGCATCGACTACACCTTCACATCCCCCCACCTCGTGGCGTTCTACCGCCGGATCCGCGAGCGCGTGCACGCCTGGCTCACCGCGACGGGCTGGCACCAGGACGACCCGCACTGGCTGCTCAAGGTCCGCTTCGCGGAGGCCGCCCACATGTGCAGCGTCATGCCGTTCCACATCGCGCACGACCAGCGCGAGACCGTCGTGCTCGCCTGCTACGCCCGCGGGCTGGAACTGATCAACGACCTCCACCGCGACTTGATGGCCGCCCGCCCCCGCGCCCGCCCCGTCCGGGACGACGCGCTGAGCGGGCCGCGCCGTACACCGCTGATGGACCGGACAGAAGCCGTACACCGCTGATGGACCCGACAGAAACTGACGGAGAGGAGCCCGCGGGATGCGTGTAGTACACCGGGCCGACCTGGCACCGGTCGGTCGCCCCGACGGCCGGACCGTGCTGTCCCTGCTCGACCTTCCGGTGGACGTGCCGGTGGACCGTGCCGGCGTCCTCTACGTCGAGCACCCCGCCGACTTCACCGAGGGAAGGCACTACCACCGGCACCTGTACGAGGTGTTCTACTTCCTGGACGACGCCGACTACTGGGTCGCCGGCGAACTGGTCCGGCTGGCGGCCGGCGACCTGCTCGTCCTGGAGCCGAACGACGCGCACGGCGCGCTGCCGGTGCCGCACCCCGTCCGGCTCCTCGTCTTCCACCTGCCCAAGGTCCCCGGCGACAAGGTGGAGGTGCCCACGGGCCCCGCCCTTGCCGCCTCCCCCGAACAGGAGACACCGCGGTGACCGTCGAAGGCTGCATGTTCGACTTCTCAGGCACGCTCATGCGGATCGAGCCTGCCGCCGACTGGCTTCGCGCGGTCCTGACCGAAACCGGCACCGCCGCCACCGAGGCGGAGGTCGAGGAGTACGCCGCCCGGCTGGAACGCTGCGGCGCACAGCCCGGCGGTGCCTCCCCGCAGTCCCTGCCTTCCCCTCTCGACGGGCTGTGGCAGGAACGCGACCTGTCCGCCGACCGCCACCGCGCCGCGTACGCCGCTCTGGCCCGCCAGGCGGACCTCCCTTGGGGCCGGACGGTGTACGACGCCCTGTACGCCCGCCACATGACGCCGTCTGCGTGGCGGCCCTACCCGGACACTGCGGAGGTACTGACCGAGTTGCGCAGGCGCGACGTGCCGGTGGCAGTGGTCAGCAACATCGGCTGGGACCTGCGCCCCGTGCTGCGCGCCCACGGCCTCGCGGACCTGGTGAAGGCGTTCGTGCTCAGCTACGAGCACGGCGTGCAGAAGCCCGACCCCGCCCTGTTCCGCACCGCCTGCCAGGCGCTGGGCCTCCCGCCCGAGCAGGTGGTGATGGTCGGGGACGACCGCCACGCCGACACCGGCGCGCTGGCCCTCGGCTGCCCCGTCCACCTGGTCGACCACCTCCCGGCCTACGCCCGCCCAGCCGGCCTGCGCCCCGTCCTCGACCTCGTCCGCAAGGGCAACCCAGAACTGGTCACCCGCTGAGCAGCCGGCATTCCGGCGGTGACACTCGTCGCGCCCGCGGTGGTAGGCACGGCTGCGCAGGAAGCACCGGCGGGCGGCTGCATCAATACACGATTTCCTGAATTCACGATTCCCTGTATCGTCGTGGTGTGCTGACTGCTGCCCCCGACATTGAGGTGCTGGCCCGGTTCGGCCGCGCGCTGGCCGAACCGATCCGCTGCCGCATCCTGCTCGCCCTGCGCGAGGCCCCCGCCTATCCGGCCGACCTTGCCGACATGCTGGGCGTCTCCCGGACCCGGTTGTCGAACCACCTGGCGTGCCTGCGCGACTGCGGCCTGGTCGTCACGGTCCCCGACGGCCGCCGCACCCGCTACGAGTTGGCCGACGAACGACTCGGCCACGCGCTGGACGACTTGCGCACCGCCGTGCTGGCCGTGGAGAGCGACCGCACATGCGTCGAAGCCGACGAGAAGGGGTGCTGCTGACCATGAGGGCAGAGGTATCCACGTCCCCCGGCCCTTCTCCGGCCCGACGAGAAGCGCTGGCGAAGCGGATACGGCTGCTGGTCGCCGCGACGATCACCTACAACGTCGTCGAGGCGGTCGTCGCCCTCACCGCCGGCACGCTCGCCTCGTCCACCGCACTGATCGGCTTCGGCCTGGACTCCGTCGTCGAGGTGTCCTCCGCGGCCGCGGTCGCCTGGCAGTTCTCCGCAGCCGATCACGCGGTGCGTCAGGCCCGGGAGAAGACGACGCTCCGGATCATCGCCGGGTCGTTCTTCGCGCTCGCTGCGTACGTCACCGTCGACGCGGTCCGCGCCCTGGCCGGAACCGGCGAGGCCGAGCGTTCCGTCCCCGGCATCGTGCTCGCCGCGCTTTCCCTTGCGATCATGCCGTTTCTGTCCGCCGCTCAGCGAGGGGCCGGGAGCGAACTCGGATCCGCCTCGGCAGTGGCGGACTCCAAACAGACGTTGCTGTGCACGTACCTCTCGGCGGTACTGCTGGCGGGCCTCGTCCTCAACGCCACCCTCGGCTGGTCCTGGGCCGACCCGATCGCCGCGCTGGTCATCGCCGGCATCGCCGTCAAGGAAGGACGCGACGCCTGGCAGGGCAAGGGCTGCTGCGCCCCCGTCACTCCGGCCGGCGCGGGGACCGCCGCGGCCGACGCCGACGAGGACGCGTGCGGCTGCCAACCGGGCCGCACCTGCTGCACAACGGGAGCGAAGGCCGGTCGGTGAGTTTCTGCGTACAGGTGAGAGTCGCCCTCTCCCCGGCGCGGGCCGATTCGCTTTCGGTATCCGCGCCGACCTCATGGGCATGGAAGGCGGCAGCGTACCCAGCCGTTGAAGCCTTCCAGAGCGCGGCATCGGCGCGGGCGATCTCTTGCCACGCCGCAGCGTTGGCAGCGGCGAACGCCTCCTTGGCCTCCGCTGGTGCGGTGTGCCAGGAGGAGAAAAGGCAGGCGAAGAGGAGGTGCTGGAGCTGCTGGCTCCAGGGCTGTCGGCCGGGACGTGATCAACTTCGCCCGAAAGTGTGAGGGAACCCCCGGCTCAGGGCCACACCAAGCAGTACGGCTGGTGCCCCGCCTCATGCAGCCGGTGGCTGAAGTCCTGCCATTCGTGGAGCGATTGAACGCGGCGGGGCGCTGACCTGGTGCTTCTCGGTGAAGTGTGCGTTGACCTGCGGAAACTGCTTTCGGTAGTTCTCACGGGTCAACGCCGTTTCCCGGGCTCATGTGCCCTGGATGTGCCCTGTCCTGGCTGCAGAGTCGGCTGGGAAGCGCACGCCTGCCCGGCGCATACATGAGGCCGTCTTGCTCACTGCTTCTGACCCTGGTCACATGGTCATTGGTCTTTTGGTGGGATGCGAAACGGGGGACGCGTGAGCGGATTACGGGTCTCTGTGTGGAAACGTTACGGACATGACCGTCTCTACGTGAATCAGCCGGACGGCACGAAGGTCGCCTGGCTCGACCGCCGCACGGGGTCTCTGGAGCTTCTGGTCGAGGAGCAGCGGGACGCGGTACTCGACGCCCTCGCTCCCTACCTTGCTACTTCTTCTTTGCCGGTAGTGCACAAGGCACTGCGCTCTGAAGACGACCTTGTGGGGAACCGCCCAGGAGACGCGCTGCAGAGGAAGGTGGACGAACTGGCACCCGGCTTCTGGCGGTGGGTGTTGGCCAGGATGTCCGGTAGGCGTCTGGAGGTGGACAGCTGGCGCACCGGACTGGCCGGTGAGCGCCGGGTGGGGGTGGAGTTGGAGAGGCTGGCGTGGCGAGGCTGGCGAGTACTGCATTCCATACCCCTGGCAGGCGATGTCGACATCGACCACGTCCTGATCGGTCCGGGCGGAGCCTTTTGCGTCAACACGAAGTGCCACCGCGGTGCGCGTGTGTGGGTGGGCGACGACTCGGTTCGGATAGGCGGCCAGTCGTACCCCTACGTGCGGAAGAGTCGAGCCGAGGCGCGTCGGGCATCGAGCGCGCTGACGCGTGCGTGTGGCTTTCCCGTCGAGGTTCAGCCGGTGCTTGCCTTCGTTGCGGTGGCAGAGCTGCAGGTCGTGCCGTCGCTTCACGACGTGCGTGTCCTTCAGGAGCGCGACATCGCGACGTTCAAGCACCCCAAGGCTGGCTGGGGACCGGACAAGGTCGAGTTGGTGTACATGGCGGCACGTGATCGCCGCACGTGGGTTCGCCCCTGAACGGTTGGCTGGGTTACAGCCAATTTCCGCAGAATGTGGCTGGTTTACGTCATTACTCGCCGGTCCTTGTTGAAGGCCGCGCTTCTCTCCCACATCCTGGAAGGCTTTCCGTTGAGCCATGATCTGGGGGGATAGGTGTCTCTTCACTCTGCACTCCGTGCGAACCATCCGGAGGCGGTCCACCGCACGCGCCAACTTATCGAATACATGCGCGAATTTGTTCGCGGGTCATACAAGCCGGTGCGGGACTGGCAGAAATACCCGGAGGTCCTCTGGCTTTCCGACATTCCGGACGACAGGCTCCGGCGGAACCCGGATGGCGACCGGACGCTGCTTAAGGTGGCGCACCGCCCGTCCCGCCCGGCTCCTGTCCTGCCCGAGGCGCTGGTGGGATGGGTCGATCCCGAAGCCGCCGCCACCGCATCGCCCGAAGTGCCACCGCTGGCCGAATCGGGACCGGGGCAGGGTTGGCAAGAGGACGAAAACGGAGACCTGTTCGAAGTTTCCGAGATTCGCCGGGAGGAAGCGCACGACGTGCTGCGCGCCTACACACGGTGGCTCGACGCGTGGCGCAAGTGGTCGGAGAAAGAGCGCATCGACCGTCCTTATAGGGAACTCCATCAGCAGCTGTACCGAATGGCGACCAGGATTCAGCAGGACGGCGAGGAATACGAGGCGGTACTGGGCGCCGGATTGCTGACCGTTGGAGCCGCACGTCCGTCGGCACGCATCGCCCGGCACATTTTGACGGCGCCGCTGATACTCACCGTGAATCCCACGAACATGTCCATCACCGTCGCCCTCGCCCCCGGCGACCCGGCGCGGATGGAGGACAGCGAGTTTCTCGACGCGGACGCGGGCTACAGCACCCGTCTGCTGAGCCCGCTGCGGGACCGTATCGATACAGAAGGATTCCATCCGCTGTCCCGTGACTCCCAGGACGTGCTCGGCGACTGGTCGGAGAGGGCGTTCGGCACCGATCGCGCGGTGGCGTTCCACCGTGGCTGGGGCCGCCCATCCGCAGACCTCGCGCTGCCGGTGCCCACACTTGGGTTCGCGCCGGCGATCATTCTCCGCCAGAGGGGCCAGGGTGCCCTCGTAAACTTCTACGACGGCATCGCGAACCGCCTCGCTCAGCCCGGTGCCATGGCTCCGCTGGGCTTGGCTCAGCTGCTGTACCAGCTGGAAGCGGAGGACCGCAGGGTGTGGGGTACGGCGGCGGGGAGCCGTGACGTGCCGCCCGCCCTTGGCCCTGACCCGCTGTTCCCGCTGCTGTCGAACGAAGCCCAGCGGGAGGTGCTGAGGCGCCTACAGACCGATACCGGCGTCGTGGTTCAGGGACCGCCAGGCACGGGAAAGACCCACACCATCGCCAACCTCGTGTGCGCCTTGCTGGCGGACGGCAAGCGGGTGCTCGTGACGAGTGAGAAGGGCCAGGCTCTGAAGGTCCTGCGGCAGCAACTGCCGCCCGAGCTTCGCAACCTGTGCGTCCTCCAGGGCGACCGGCGCCAGGACGGCAGCGACGACCTGGAACAGTCCGTGCGCGCGCTTTCCCAGCTCAGTGCCACCCAGTCGACGGAGCGTCTCGAGGTAAGGATCAAGAGCCATGAGGCGCTGCGCTCGGAACTGTCGGACACCCGCGCGCGGCTTCGTGACGAACTGCGCGCCATACGTGAGGCGGAGTGGTACGAACACCTCGACGTGGCACCCGGATACAAGGGGCGGCTCGCGGAGATTGTGGAGACGGTCGCTGCTGGTGCACCGAAGTACGACTGGATGCCCGCTCTGCCCGCCTCGGCACCGCGCGAACCGTCACTGACCCAGGACGAGGCCCAGCGCCTGCTGGGCCTGGTGTCCCGGCACGGGGCTGGCGTGCTGGACGAGTATGCCGCCCGCTGCCCGGACCCCGCGGATTTCATCGCACCCGTGCTGTTCGAAGAAGCGGTCAACGCCCTGGACGCCGCTGTACGTGCCTGTGCTGCGTCGGCGTCCGACACACTTGCCCTCGAACTCGCAGACCGCGGGGATGAGCTGATCGCGACACTGGTCGGTCTGCTGGACGCAGCGGAACACGCGCTGCAGAGCGAGGGACTGCCGGGTGACCCTGCCGCCTGGCCGCCCGAGGAGTGGACCACGCGCGCCTTGCAGGACGGAATGGCAGGCCGGCGGCAGCAGCTGTGGGAGGGAGTGCGGCAGGCGTCCGCCCGTGCCGAGGACGTGCAAAGCGTGCTTCAGCACATGCTCTTCACCGTGCTCGACGTACCCGACGTGGCGCTTGCCGAGGAATCACGTCTCATCGCCGCCGGGAAGGATCTCGAACGGTACTTGCGTGCAGGCGGCAAGCTGCGCAAGTTCGCCCCGAGGCCAGTCCAGAAGGAGGCCCAAGTCCTTCTGCGGGACTGCCGGGTGGATGGGAGGCTGCCCAGCACACCGGACGAGATCTCCGCGTTGGTGGCTCATCTGGCGGCACGCCAGTGCGTTCGGCAGCTGAACGAGCGCTGGAAGAGCGTCGACGCGCCCGAGGCCGAAGGCTCCACGCAGGTGGCTTTGTCGGAGCTGCTGGACCGGGTGCCGACGCTCCGCGCGGTGGACGGGTTCACCCAATCCGTGCGTAAGCTGCACGAAGTCCTACCTAAGGCCCGGATCAAGGCCACGGTGCGGACGGCGCAACAGTGGGACGACGTGCGTACGTCGGCGAACGGTGCGGAACGGCTGCTCCGTGCCCGTGAGGCGGAGGAGAGGCTGCGGTCCATCTCCGAGCAGCTGCCGCGACCCGATGCCCGCGGAGTGGCCGAACTGGCAGAGGTACACCGGGCCGTCACCGACCGTGATCCACAGGCGTACACGTCCGCGATCGATTCGCTGACCGAGGCATTCCACCGTGAGGCTGATCGCCGGGAGGCCCGCAAACTCCTGGACCGCCTGTCCGAGGACCACCCCGAACTGGCACGGCGCTTCGCCGAGTCCCCGACCGAGGCGGCGTGGGAGACCCGCCTTGTAGACCTGGATGGGGCCTGGGCATGGCGGCGAGCGCGTACCTTCCAGGACACGATGCTGACACCTGGCAGGGAAGCCAAGCTAGAAGGCGAATTGGAGGCAATCGAAACGCAGTTGAGGAGAACGGTGACTCAACTAGCGGCCGACCGAGCGCTGTATCACTGCCTGGACCGGATGACGGCCGGACAGAAACAGGCGCTGAGTGCCTACGCGTCGGCCACGGCGAACGCAGGCAAGGGAATGACGGCACTCGGCAAGCGGCACCTGAAGGCCGCCCGTTCCGCGATGCGTGACGCGCGTGCCGCGGTCCCGGCATGGGTCATGCCGATCAAACAGGTGGCCGAAATGATCGATCCCGAGCCGGACGCCTTCGACGTCGTCATTGTGGATGAGGCGAGCCAGGTCGGTCTGGACGGTCTGATGCTGCTGTGGCTCGCTCCGAGGATCATCGTCGTGGGTGACGACAAGCAGTGTGTCCCGTTTTACACAGGCGGCAAGCACGAGCGGCTCAACGAACTCCTCGACTCACTCCTGCCCCATCTCACCGACTGGCAGCGGGACGGACTCAGCCCCAAGTCCAACCTCTACGACCTGCTGTCTGCGCGCTTCAGCGAGACGATCAGGCTCACCGAGCACTTCCGGTGCATGCCGGAGATCATCAAGTGGTCCTCCGCCCAGTTCTATCCCGACAACGAACTCGTGCCGCTGCGGCAGTACGGAGCGGACCGACTGCGGCCCCTCGAAGTCGTTCACGTGCATGAAGGTCACTGTGAGGGACGGCGAGAGACCCTGGTCAACAAGCCCGAGGCCGAACGCATCGTCGCCAAGTTGCAGGAACTCGCGGAGGACGAAGCATATGCGAAACGGAGTTTCGGGGTCATCGTGCTCCGTTCCGGACACCAGACAAGGCTCTTGGAGAGTCTCATCGACACGCAGATCGACTCCACGATCCAGGAGCGGCACAACATACGTGTCGGCACGGCCGAACAGTTCCAGGGGGACGAACGGGACGTCATCCTGCTCTCGCTGGTCGTCGACGCCGACAACACCCGGGCCCTGACCGGCCAGGGCGACGGAAGACGGTTCAACGTGGCTGCCAGCCGGGCCCGCGACCAGATGTGGCTGTTCACCTCCGTCACAGCGGACCAGCTGCGCAGTAGGGACCTGCGCCACTCCCTGCTCACCTATATGCAGGCGCCGCCGGAACTTCAGGGCACCTCTCCCGGCCTTTCCGCCGTTTCACCCGATGAGCAGTGCGAGCCGTTCGACTCGCTCTTCGAGCAGCGGGTCTTCCGCAGGATCAAGGAACGTGGCTACCACGTCGTCCCTCAGTGGAAAGTCAGCGGCAAACGCATCGATCTCGTCGTCGTTGGAGAGACGGGCCGCCTCGCCGTGGAGTGTGACGGCAGCCCGTATCACTCCACCCCTGACCAGATCCGTGACGACTACGAGCGGGAGCGGGAACTGCGCCGGGCAGGCTGGCAGTTCTGGCGTATACGCAGCAGCGAGTTCGCCCTGTCTCCCGAGGATTCGCTGACCCCGTTGTGGAAGCGCCTTGACGCTCTGGGGATCCGGCCCGGAGTTACCGAGGAGGCCCAGGGCGACTCGGGGAGCATTTGGGCCCCGATCGAGATGGACGACGCCGACCTCACCACCTATGAACTCGACGCCATGCTCGATGAGGATGCGTCCGTCTCTCTCGAAGGGGCCTGATGTGAACGAGATCTTCGATGACAGCACGCTGACGGAGATTGCCCACCTGATCTGCGGGGACGAGACGCCACTGCTTTACCGGAAGGGGTACGAGATAGCCGCCTTCTTCCAGCGTGCGGGCTGGGACGACGTTCCAGAGTACGACGGCACACCAAGATACAAGTGGGCTAGGGAACTCCTCAAGGAGCGTCAGGAGGACGGAACAGACGATGCTGAACGCGCAATTCTGCGTTTGGCGAATCGCCTTGAGTACTACAACCAGCAACAGGAGTACCGCGCCACGCTGAAGCGCCTCAACGAGATTCTGGTGCTTGACGGTCGCCGGATCGAGGAGGAAAGAGGCCAGCCGGTCCTCATCCCCTGCCAAGCCGGTTTTGAGCACGAGGAGCGGCAGCTACGGCGGGTCGAGCTGAAGGTCTCCATCAGCGAGGTGGTGAACGATCCGGAACTGGCTGCCACTGTGCAACTCCGGCTGGACGAGGCGCGCATCTGTTACGAGCACGGCGCCTATACGTCGGCGGTCATCATGCTCGGGAGCCTCCTGGAGGGAGTGCTCGCGCATGCCGCACAGACGCGCACCACAGGCGTACGCATGCCGAAGCCGATGCGGAACATGGGATTGAAAGACTTCCTGGATTTTGCGTACGAGAGTAAGTGGATCGAGCACGATGCCAAACTGGCCTCGGAGCTCATCCGGCAGTGCAGGAATCTCGTTCATCCCTTGGCGGAGAAACAGACCGGACACAGCCCGAATCGTGACACGCTCGACATGTGCTGGCCGGTGGTGAATGCCACGTTGAATGATCTCGCGGCGACGGCGCCCGTCGCTCCGCCTTCTACGGGTGCACCCACAGATCGAGGTCGTGGCCGCAACCCCAATACTTCAGCACAACGCCCAACGCCGGCAACCGTCGCTCGTCGCCGTCCGGACGATGGGACAAGGGCGGGCGCATGACCGAAGGTCCCGAACCCCAGGACCCGCGGGTGGAATCGTCCGCGGCCGCGACGCGGACACAGCGGTATGGGCTGCCATATATGCGTCGCGGCTCGGCGACTTCACAATGAGCCGCGAACGCCGCGAACGTCTTGCAGCCCTGGGCGCAGATCCCGCTGTTGACGAGGGCTTCCATGCCCCATGATGCGTGGTCTCCGAGTCGATGAGGCCCGGTGGCCGGTGATATTGCTGTCGGGCCCCAGTCGCTCAACCTGCCGCAGGTATGGCGGTGGTGTTGGGCTGATCCGGGGCGCACGGCGACTTTTCAGGTCGGGGATTTTACCTGGCTCAGCCCGGGGGCAGTATGCGCAGTGCTACGACTGTGCCGTCGTCACCGAAGGAGACGGGACCCCACTCCGGGGCCGTGGTGTCGGTCGGGTAGGTGAGGCGCTTCCTGTACACCAGCTGCCTGTACGCCTCGACCTCGCCGTCCACCAGGAGCTGGTACAACTCCTGATCCATACCGGAGAACGCCTCCACCCGTATTCCTCCGAGTCGGAAAACCTGATCCGTTCCTACGAATCGCGTAGGGCCGATCTTGTGCCATGCGTCTCGGACGCTCGAAGAGCCGGCGAAGGTGCGCTGCTCGTAGTGCTTGCGTCCTTGTTCGTCGGTCAAGTACTGAGCTACCTCCTCGCTTGCGCCGGACAATGCGAGCTGACCGGCAGCCGCTGTTCGCGCCAGTAACTGACCGAACCAGCCGAGGTCTTTGCGCGGGATGAGGAACCCGTCCTGTACTCGTTCCTTGCGGCCGTCATGAGCGGGCACCGTGACGGCTCCGGCGTAGGGAGGGTTTCGCTTCGACAACGTCGCGTCTGCGCACCCACGCCCCGTGGGCGGCCTGGCGGGCAGCAGCCCGTTTCCCGGTGCCTGTAAGACATTGACCGTGACGCCCTCCTTTGCCAGCAGTTCCGTGGACATCAGGAGGCAGGGCGTGGTGTTCCACTCGGCGAGGTGGAACTGCTCGGCGCGCTCGGTGGCCCTCGCGAGTTGTTTGAACGCGGAGCGATCAGACTTGCTGGTGCGCTTAGTGGCGACTTGATGATTGCCGTTGACGGTCACGACGAATATCCGAGAGGCCTCTCCGGGCTGCCAGGCTTCGATGAAGAAGTCGGGACGTGGTCGAGCGCCCAAGGTCGGGCGTGGACCGGAACGCGCGAATCCCGCCAGCAGTACGACCTCGGCGTCCAGGACCGAGATCAGGCGGTCCGGGAAACGGTTCCGCACAGTTCGTTCCGCGACGGCCAGCCCCAGCGCTCTGCCCAGTTCCCGCGCCTGCATACCTCTATAGGAGAGTTCCGGGATCTGCCCCTCCTCGGTGAGCGCGAGGTAGCCACTGGCTCCAGCGGCAAGTGCCTGGCAGTACTTCAGAGCCTGCCAGTGTTCGGCCAGGCCCCGCCCCCGTCCTTGGCGAGCCAGGGTGGTGGCACGAGCGAAGACACCGAGCAAGTCCCACGGCGTGATCACGAGGTCTTGGCGCGAAGTCGGCGATCCGGACGGCTCTGGAGAGGGCCGGCCATCGGCTTCGAGGCTCCCGTCGCGGTAGGGGCGTTTCCACGCCGCCGATACGCCGTCTCCCCGCCGTCCGGGCGGCGGAGAAGCGTCGGGGGGACGGCGTGGAGACGCGCTGCGGACAAGCGGACCCTGTGGGGCACGCCCATTCGTACGACCGGAAGAGCGACCGCGATGCTGAACGACTCAAGCCCGGCAGTGCACAGTCCGCACATGCACTGGATGCCTCTGACCGGTCGGTGCGAGCCGCTCTCCCTGGCCCGTGACCGGGTTCGTACCGTCCTGGCCGGCGTCGTCCTCAGCGTGGACGACGCTGTGCTGGTCGTATCCGAGCTGGTGGGCAACGCAGTGCGACACACGACTGCCGGCCCTGACCGTCTGACCATCGAGATCGACGGGGATCAGGTCGTCGTCGCGGTCCACGACCCGGAGCCTGACGACGGTCGGGTGCACCTGTCGGAGACGGCTGCGGATCCGCTTGCCGAGTCCGGCCGTGGACTGTGGCTGGTGCAGACGCTGGCACGTCGGTGGTATGTGGAGACCACTGCCGTCGGCAAGGCGGTCGTTGCCGTCCTGCCGCGCGGGAAAGCAGCGATCAGCCGAGCGGCAGGCTCTTGACGACGTTCCACCGGTAGGTGCGTTCCTCGCGTCGCAGCTCCACCAACTGCACTTCCTGGACGTGCAGATCGACTGGTGCAAGGCCGCGGAGGGGGGTGACGGCCTCGATGACCGGGGCAGCGGGGCGTGGCCGGTTGTTGTAGGCCAGGCTCAGGTGGGGGCGGAACAGCGCGGTCGGCTTCCGGGGAGTCAGCTCCAGGGAAGCCATGGACTTGCTGAGGGCCGCGTGCAGCGCCAGTATCGGGCCCCAGGGCGCGACCGTCAGGCGTACGGCTCCCCGAGAACCCGCGAGCGGGACCGCCCGCAGGCTGAAGGCCGCCGGGAGAAGCGGTGCCGCTGCGCTGATGACGTCATCGAGACGGCTCAGCGGCAGCGCTGCGGCGGCACCGACGCGTGTGAGCGTGATGTGCAACCCGTCGTCGGGGACCGGATCCAGGCCAAGCGGCGCGAGGTGCTGCTGACAGCGAAGAGCGAGGTCGGCCAGCGCTGGGCTGTCCGGGAAGGTGAGCATCCAGTAGTACGCCCGGGTCTGTGCCGTCCAGCCGGGCCGGTCCCAGTGATCGACCATGGTCTCCACGGCGTCGAAGACGCCCTGGTCGTGCGCCGCAATCACCGCCGGGTCACTCAGGTCGGCCGGCGGGTGGGCAGGGAAGGCTGCGGGATCGGCGCTGAGCTGGACGTGCGGCCAAGACACCCGGCGAACTCCTCCGTGATCACCCTGCCTCAGCAGGCGGGAACTGACAGCCCCAGGCGCGGAGCTGTTCGCCATACTCGCGCACCGCCGGCCGGGACCGCCAAGGGGCTGCTCGCTCGTACAGGTCCCGGGAGCGTTGTCGCACCGAGCTGATCGGCAGCGGGCTGGCCAGAGTGATCGCCTGTTGCCCGAGGGACATGGCGTGCTCCACGTCCGGTGCTCGCTGTTGAAGCATCGCGGTGGCCACGTCGATGCGGACCAGCGAGCGGCTCCACGCGGAGTCGGACTTCTCGACCAGGTCGTCGAGGTTCTCGGCGTCTCGCAGCACGTGCCCGGTGTCCTGCAGAGCGACACGGGCGGTCAGCGCATTGGCCAAGGTGCGGGCCCGCCCATACGGCGAGAAGGAGATGCAGGAGGTCAGGCCAGGAGCCACGTCATGCTGATCGGAGAGCTCCAGAGCCCGCCCGATGGCCCGCTCAGCCTGGGCCCGGTCATCGAGCTTGCCGAGCGCCCGGGCCCGGCCGTTGACCAGCAGCCGGATGGCCTGCGGGTGGTTCGGCGCCCGGTCCACCGCAGCGGCGGCCCGCGCGTCGGCCTCGTCGTAGCGGCCTGCGTAGTACGCCGCGAAGGACTGGGTGCCGCAGGCCCACAGCTCGGTGTCGAGATCGCCGATCGCCCGACTCAGTTCCAGCGCTTCGGCGCAGTACGCCTCAGCCAGGGGGAACGCGCCGGTGTTCACCGCCATGTAGCCGAGCAGTCCGCCAGCGCGTGCAGCGATCCGGAACAGTTCCTTGCGTGCGGCCGGAGGTTGCTGACCGGCGAGCAGGGTGTGCCCCATGCTGTGCAGGCTCTTCGTCTGCCCCCACAGGCCATCCGGCCCGTCCTTCTCGTACCGCTCGGTGATTCCCGCGATCCGGGAGGCGAGAAAGGACAGAGTGGTCTGGTCGACGTTGCCGGAGGCCAGCTGGCGGGCTCGGGCGACAATGTCCGTCGGGTCGTCGGCGGGGGCGGGCGGGCCGGGCTGGGGAGAAGGTGGAACGTTCGCAGGTAGGGGTTCCGGGGCGGACGGTGGATAGGCCGAGGGCGAAGCGAACAGGTCGCGGGCAGTCCTGCCCAGCAGCTCCTCCAGAATGCGGCACGTGTCCGGGCGGGGAAGCTGCTTCAGTTCCCCACTCATCCACCGGTCGAACTGCCGCGATGAGACCGCGACCGAGGCCAGCCGAGGGTCATCCGCCTGCTTGGCCAGGTTCTTGGCCGCGCGGGAGAATTGCACCTCGAATGCCGTGTAAGTCGTGAGGTGGCGCTCTTCGAGTAACTGCCGAAGCAGCGTGTTCCGGGGCATGGAAGACCTCCCAACACGTCGGCGGAACCATGGGCTCCTCGGCAAACGGCACGCACGCCGGACCGTGCGGCGTACGGGATGTCCTACGCAAGAGTGCCGACGCAAAGCGCAACTAGGCAATATGTCTGGCCAAGTTGGCCCGTTCGGGTTGTCCGCCAACGGGTGGATGGACAGACTGCCTCCATGGCACTGAAGAGGAAGCTGGCCCCTCAGTCGGTCTACCGACGTCAGCTCGCCACACGGCTGCGCGAGTTACGGGAGGCGTCCGGCCTGACCCTCACCGAGGTGTCGAAGCAGATCGAGGTCAACCAGGGGTCCCTCAGCCGGATCGAGACCGGCGAGCGCGGCACCACCCCTGTACTGGTCCGGGCTCTCCTCGACTGCTACGCCGTCACCGACACCGAACTGCGTGACGACATCCTCGACCTGGTGCGTGCCGACAAGGAACAGCAGAAGCCCTGGTGGCGGAAGTACTCCACGGTTCTCACCCCGACCCGCTACGACGGTTACCTCGCCCTGGAGGCAGGGGCCGTCGGGCTGGCCAACTACCAGCCCCTGCTCGTTCCCGGCCTGCTTCAGACGGAGGACTACGCTCGCGCAGTCATCGCCCAGATGCGTCCCGAGCTCACTTCTGACCAGGTGGACGCCCTGGTCAAGGTACGGATGGAACGCCAGGAAAGCCGCCTGTCCGGCGAGCATTCCACCGACCTGTGGGCCGTCCTGGACGAAGCCGTCCTCCACCGGGTTATCGGCTCTCCCGCCGTGATGCGCCAGCAGTTCGACTACCTTGTCCAGGCCGACGAGCAGCCCAACGTCACCATCCAACTTCTCCCGTTCTCCGCCGGCGCCCACCCCGGCCTCTACGGGCCCTTCGTCATCCTCACCTTCCCCCAGCCCACGGCACCGCTGGTCTGGCTGGAGAACCCCAACAACTCCGTGTACCTGGAGTCCGAGAGCGACATCCAGAACTACACGGACATCTTCGACCAGCTCAGGGCCTCGGCCCTCAGCCCCGCCGAGACCCGTACCCATCTCACCCGCACCGCCGAGGAGCTTGAACCGTGAGCACGCCCCCGCCGCGCCGCCTCCACGCCGAGGAACTTCAGAAGGCGCGCTGGCGCAAGAGTTCCTACAGCGGCGGCGCCAACGATTGCGTCGAGATCGCCGACCTCGGTGCGTACGCAGCGGTACGCGACTCAAAAGACCTTGAACTGTCACCGGTGATTCTCAGCCGCTCCGCCCTGGATGATCTGCTGGGCCTTTACACGGACGGCGAAACTTGCGTCGGCTGAAACCCTGGCCAATCCGCACGTGCACCGTGTCAGCAGCCACCTGGGAGTGCCCGCGTGAGTGACCAGCACGACAAGCCGTTCCTGCAGATCGTGGTCTGCGCGGCCGGGGTCGCCGCCGACGTCGGCCGACTGATCACGGCAGCCCAGGAGCGCCACTGGGACGTCGGCGTCGTGGCCACCCCGCAAGGGCTCGGCTTCCTTGACGCGGCGGCGGTTGAAGCCCAGACCGGCCGCCCCATCCGCTCGGCCTGGCGGTCACCGGGGGAGCCGCGCCCGAGCCGTACTGCGGATGCCATCGCGGTCGCCCCGGCCACGTTCAACACGGTCAACAAGTGGGCCGCCGGGATCTCCGACAACCTCGCGCTGGCGATCCTGTGCGAGGCACCCGCCATGGGTGTTCCCGTCACCGTGCTGCCGTACCTGAACTCCGCCCAGGCTGCCCATCCGGCATACCGCCGGAGCCTGGACGTGTTGCGCGAGATGGGTGTCATGATCGGCTCCTACGAGCCTCACCGGCCGAAGGTTGGCGGCGGGGCCGACCGCTACCGCTGGGAGGAAGTGCTGGAACTGCTCGCTCCCAGGCTGTCTACGCGGTCGTGATCAGCGCCTTCGTGCCTGCGGCGGTCGCGGGGGTGCGACCGCAGATGCTACGTGGCCCGACGGGTTGGGTCGTGGTGACCTTTCGGCCTGCACTGTGCTGGGGTCCTGTTCTGCACGGTCGCTGGGCGCGGGTCGTGCGATAAGGCGCTGCGTTCTCCAGGTCAAGGTCCTGGCGGGGGAGCGGGCGTCGTTCAGGGCTCGTTGGTCGACCGCCTGCTTGAGGAGTCGCTCCGGGTCGTGGCCGAGTGCTTCCGCTTCGGCGAGCGCGGTGGTGAGGGCGTCGACAGCGGGATCTGACAGGACCTGTTCCGCGTGCTCGGGCAGGGCCCGGCGGATGTGGCGCATGTACCGGTTCACCGCCTGTTGGGGCGGTCGATGCTGGACAAGAGCGGTCAGGGGCGCGCCTGCTGCCTCGTCGTAGGCGGCTTGGAGGTGGAGCAGGGCCTGCTGCGCGGCGGTGACCTGCTGGTCGTGGTGGCGGAGCTGGTGCCAGCGAGTGGCCGCGACGGTGACGAGGATCGCGGCGTCGAGGAGCATCGCCAGAGCCGTGCCGTCCCCGGGGGCGGGCTCGCGGAGCATCGCCCGTGCGGCGCTTCGCAGGGTGCGGGCGTGATGGTGTTCGGCCTGGACGCGGGATCGGGTGGCGCGCTCGAAAGCGGAAGCTGCCTCGCGGAGCTGGGCGCGGAGGGGTGCGGGAGCGAGGAGGGGCAGGGCGTCGAGAGCTTCACCGAAGGCGGCGAGGTGGGCCTGGGAGGCTCGGTCGTCGTATCCGCTGAGGTGGTGGGGGATGCGTTCGGCAGCTGCGGTTGCCCGGTGCCAAGGGTTGGGCCTGAGCCTCCCGGGCCCGTCGGCGGGCTGCGGGTCGGTGGCCTCCAGGCGTGCTCGGATCTTGGGGAAGGACAGGTCCGGCGCGAGTTCGGAGCCGGAGAACCAGATCGGTTGCCTGCCTGCCGTGGTGGTGTCTTCGCTGGAGACCTTGTAGCCACGCACATCGCCAGAAGGGAAGTACACGGCTTCGACCAGCACGCCCTCGGTGTGGCTGAGCAGGCCGATGAACTCGTCGGTGCTCGTGGTG
Organism: Streptomyces mayonensis; assembly: GCF_018982965.1. GTDB lineage: Bacteria > Actinomycetota > Actinomycetes > Streptomycetales > Streptomycetaceae > Streptomyces > Streptomyces mayonensis. The sequence continues at coordinate 51,428 of NZ_JACBYP010000018.1, forward strand.
GCGGCCACGACGGTGCGGACGATGGTGCGCAGGCGTTCGCGAGCCGGCTTCTCCTGGCCCTGGCGGTGTGCCTTTTCCTGTTCGGCGCGGGTGGGGCGCTTGGCGGCGGTGCGGTCTCCGCGGGCGACTTGGAAGAGGCCGTATCCCTTTTCGATGGTGGCGAGTTCGCGGTCGGCGGTGAGGTAGTCGTTCCAGTGGCGTGCGGTGCTCAGGTCGCCGCGGACCTTGGTGGCGGCGATGTGGATGTGGTCGGGGGCGTGACGGACGGCGACCCAGCGGCAGCCGTCCGGGTCGTTTTGTGGCGCGATGCCAGTGGCGGCCACGACGCGGCGGGCTATGTCGGCCCACTCCTCATCGCTGAGGTGGCGGTCGGTCGTGGCTGTGCGGAGGGAGCAGTGCCAGACGTGGCGCTCGGGTGCGCGGCCGAGGCGGCGGGCTTGCTTGACGCGCAGGTCGAGGTCGGCCACCAGCAGCCTCTTCGTGGCGGTGAAGTCGTCCGTGCGGCCGGGGTCCGGAGCGAAGCCGTCCCAGGAGGCGACGAGGTGGGGGTCGGTGTGGTCTTTGGCCTTCTTGGTGTCGAACAGGTAGCGGATCAGGCCGGCCGTGTCCTTGCCGTTGCTGATCTTGGCGATCACTGGGCTGCCTTCCTGGTGACGGTCTGGTTCGCTGCTGCCGTGATCTCGCTGATGGCAGCACGGACCGCGCTCAGGGTGCGCTCGGCCTGGGCGAGGGCGGCGGTGTCCCCAGGGTGTGGATGGCCGCCGGAGTTGAGCTTCCGGGCGATTTGGTTGACGTTGTTGCCGATCTTGGCGATCTGCTCGCGCAGGGCGGTCAGCTCGTCGATGTAGTCGTCCAGAGGGGTGCGCTGGCCGGGCAGGGCGAGGTCGCCGTGGATGTGGGCCATGACGACGGCGCCAACGTAGTGGGCGCCGGCGATGTTGAGCGACCGGGCCTTGGCGAGGATGGCGCTCTTCTCTTCGACGCTGTAGCGCACGTCGACGCGCTCCTTGCGCTGGGTGTCTTTGCGCCTGCGGCGGCGGGCGATGCGGTGCAGGGCGGCGGTTTCGGCGGCACGAGGCAGAACGACGGGGGTGGCCTGGATGCGTTGTCCTTCCTCGGGTGCCCCCTGGCGCCCGTGGGTCTCCGCCACCCCCGGGGCGGAACTCCCGTTGGACCGCCCCTTGGACGGTCCAACGGCATACCTTGCTGGCTGGGTGACGCTTGTGGTCATCTCCCGCTGTCCGGCGGGCAGCTCACGTCGGGCTTCGTGCATCGGGGCAGTCCTTACTAGGAGTCGGCGGACGGGATGTGCCTGGGGTGGTCGGCTCCGCTCCTTGTCCACTCGCTGAGCAGCGCGATGACGGGCGGTACCGACCGGTCAGCGCGCTAAGAGACGTGCTCGGGCGTACGGTCGAGTTCGGCCTGCAGGCGGCGTGTGATCTCGGTGAGGCGGTCTTTGCCGACGGGGTGGCCCTGGGCTCGGATCGCCGCTTCGACGTGGCGGCGGGAGATACGTCCTTGGCGGCCCAGGGGCGCGGCGCGGCCGAGAGCCAGGAGCGTTTCCGTGGAAGCGCTGGGCTGCCGACCCTTGATCGGGCTGTGGGGCTGACGCGCATCCGCCACTTCGGCCGGGGGGTCCGCCACGTCCGCGCTGTCCTCCGCCACAACTTCGGGCCGTGCTTGTGCCGCATCCTTTGAGGCATCGGCCGTGTCGCTGTCCGGAGAGGACCGCAGCAAGTCCTCGACGTGAGTGTGGCGCTGAGCACTAACCGGTTCAGTCGAGTGCCGACCATTGGGGTGCCGGCGTATGACGAGATCCAGGTGGACGGCTCCGGCGAGTGCGAGCGGGGCGATGGCCGACAGGGCGCCGACGGTGACGTCGTCCAGGTGGAGCCCGGCGGCGTCGCTCTCCTGGTTGAGACGGACTGCGTGCAGGGCGTTCGCCCAGATACTCGTGATGGTGGCGATGCCGACGAGGGCCCAGACGTAGAGGCGAGATCGCCAGGGGGCGGCCCGCAGGATGAGCAGGGCCGCGACGCCGATGGCGATGAACCCGTCGATCACGAGCGGGAAGGCGTACGTCAGCATTCCGCGGATGTGGATGGCCACTGCCATCTGCCGCAGGGCGTCGTACGAGAGGGCGAAGCCGATCGTGCCGACCAGAGCGACCCCCAGACGGATCGCGGCGGTCATCATCGGTACTGGACTCGCGGTGGTGCGCACAGGCAAGCGGGTGCTCCAAGCGGGGAGGGCTGGTGGGCAGAGAGGTGGCGGACCCGTCGCACCCGTCGCACGGCTGGTCAGAGCAGGTACGGGTGATCGTCGTGGTACGAGACGACTCGTCGCAGCGACGACACCCGTCACGGGGTTGACCTGCAATGCGACGGGTGCGACGAGTCTTTACGGGTGCGGGTCCGGGCCTGTCCAGGTGCTCTCGTCACCGTTCTCGGAGGCGGACTCCTCCGGGCAGTACCGCGCCCAGGCGTCGGTGAAGCGGAGGCGTGCGAAGCCCTTGGCCTGCCTGCCGCCCTCGAAGCGGAGGGTGGCGGCCTTGATATCGAAGTCCTTCAAGAGGAGCCCAAGGTGGCGTGGGCTGAGGCCGGCGGTGCCGTACTCGGCCCACGGAGCCTCCTGGTCCTTGAGTAGCTCCTCCAGCAGGTCCCGGGTGCGCATGATGTCTGGGTCGCCGCAGCGGGCGAAGGCGCGCCGGATGTCCTGCAGCAGGCGGGTCTTGAGGTTGGACTCGTCGTCCTTGTCCGCCTCGGCGGCGCACATGGCCGTGCAGGCTGCGCGCGCGTCCTCGGGCCAGGTGCCGCCAGCCAGCTCCGCGACGATCACGAGCGGTTCCCAGGTGTCCGCCGCGCGGTCCTGCACTGGCATCCGCGGTACCAGGTCCTCGGCGGTGTCCATGAGCGGACGGAGCCACGCCTCCAAGCGGTCCCGCAGAGCGTGCAAGGCTGGGATGTCGCGGCGGGAGCGGAACTGTTCGACGCGCTCTCCGTCCTTGCGGCGCTGCATGCGGATCACCACCGCCCGGTCCATGACCGTGTCCGGCAGAGCGCCGATGCCGGCCAGCGCGGCCATGGCGAAGGTGGGAAACTTCCGCGTCTTGTGCTCGGGACCGGAGATCCGCAGGGCGGGCCGGTTGCGCTGATGGCCGGCGTTGAGCAGGCCGCGCAGTTCCTCGTTCTTCTCTGCGGCCTTGACGCTGCCGAAGATGGTGTCGGCCTCGTCCACCAGCAGGGTGGGCGGGTCGTCACCGATGGCGCGAAAGACGACAGCAGGGCTGGTGTTCACGGTGATCAGCGGGTCGTGCGCCGTCTCCGTGATCACATCCAGCAGCCGGGACTTCCCGCACCGCTTCGCGGGCCCGACCACCGCCAGGCGCGGTGCGTGCTGCAGTGCCGGCTGTATGTGCGTGGCCGCCACCCACAACGTGACGGCGGTCAGCGCGTCACCGTTGGGCAGGATCAGGTATCGGGCGATCGCCGCCCGGAGCTCGTCCAGCAGTGCTGCGCCCTCGTTGGCGCTGTACAGCTGGTCACCCCCAGAGGACGGGGGCTCGGCTGCGTCGCCTTGGCCGGGGACGGCCTCGGGTGGCCAAGGCAGAGAGCTGGCGGGCGCGGTGGGGGTCGGAGAGGTCGTAGATTCGTCCACAGGCATTCCTCCCTGGTGCGCCGGACGGGCAGTGTCCGGACTCACCGAGACAGATCGTTTTCTGGCAAGGGGCGATGAGGGCAGGGACCGCGCGGCTCCCGGCGGTGGCTCGCCGGGAGCCGCTTCGCTTTCCCGTGTGGTGGTCTCAGACGGCGAGGTCGTACGCGGCCTGGGCATTGAGCCAGGCGTCCACCTCGGCCCAGCGGTAGCGCAGGTGGCGGCCGACCTTGTGCACGTTCGGGCCGATGCCCCGGTACTTCCACTGGTAGAGCGTCTTGACCGGGACCCCGAGGTAATCGGCGACTTCCGCCGGGGTGGCGAGGGGGCCGCGTCGGTTGGCGTCGGCACTGGCGTGGGCAGGGCGGGGGGAAAGGCTCGGCATGGGCTCCCTTTTCGGTTTCGGACAACTGCGTGGACAACACAGCCACACCCTGGGCGGAGAAGTCCAGAGTTGGTTCTAGAAGGCTCCAGAAGTTCCCGTCGGTGAGCGCGGGAGGCAATACCGTAAGGGTGAATTGGCGGTTGACCAAAAAGTCGGCGCCAGGGTGATGTTCTGTTCGTAAGGCCAGGTGGTGGCCCATCGTCGAGAGGTGTGGTCAGCTACACTGCGCTCGCTTTCCGGTGGGCGGAATCGGCGGCGCAGCCTTCCCGGTGTCGCGTGTCGTGCATTAGCCGGCGCAATTGTCGATCCGGCCGGGTGCGACTTCTGTAGGGTTTAAGAACCAACTCTTGCCAAAGGCTTCGGCTGCAAGTTACAGCTACCTGTTATGGCAACTCGACCTCTCGAAATAGGCCCCGCCGGCTTGCATACCGCCCGCGCTATCGAGCGCATGCGGCTGGCGCTCGGCCTCACCCAGCATCAGCTGGCTGCCCACTGCACCGCGATGGGCCGCCCGATGACCAACACCGCGCTCAGCCGCACCGAGCGCGCCCATCGACGTTGCGACATCGACGACCTCGTCGTGATCGCCGAAGCCCTCGGTGTTCGTGCGACGGCTCTGCTGCCTGCTGGGGTCTGCCCCGCCCACCCTCGCCACACCGAAGCAGACCTCTGCTGCCGTGCCCAGGGGGTCCTCCTTGGCTGACGTGTACGACCGCTGGCACAAGTCCCATCCCAAGCCGGACGAGACCCAGTGCAGCGAGCACAAGAGCCGCACCCGGCGAATGGTCCCGACCTCTGACCACGGGATCGGTAAGCGCTGGCAGGTCCGGTACCGGGACCTGGACAGCCACCAGCGCAAGGAGAACTTCCACACGAGGGCCGAAGCCGACAAGCGGGCGGCCGAGGTCGACGTCGAGATCCGGAGCGGCAGCTACGTCGTCCCCGCCGAGACGAAGCAGACGCTCGGCGCCTACGCCCAGAAGTGGCTCGACGCGAACTCGGTAGGCCCGACCACGGCCCTCCGCTATGAGGCCACCGTCCGCAACCACATCGTCGCCCACCTCGGCCGGCGCGAGCTGCGGTCCCTGAACAAGCCCTCGGTCGTTCAGGGCTGGATTCGGACGCTGCAGGACGGCGGCTTCGAGGTGTCGACGATCGAGGGCATCTTCGACATCCTCTCCAGCATCCTCGGCATGGCTGTGGAGGACGGGCTGCTGCCGAAGAACCCGTGCAAGTCGAAGTCGGTCAAGCTGCCGACCGCGACCAAGAAGAAGATCGTCCCCTGGTCCCTGGAGCGTGTGCGTGCCGTCATCGCCGGGCTGCCCGAGCGCTTCCAGGCGGGCGGCAAGCTCGCCTTCGGGTGCGGCCTGCGTCAGGGGGAGGTCTTCGGCTGCGCAGTCGAAGACATCGACTTCAGGGGCGGCTGGATCCACGTCAACCGCCAGGTGCGGCTCGTCGGCACGAAGCCGGTTTTCGCTCTGCCCAAGGGCAACCGGATCCGGTCAGTGCCGCTGTCGGCTCAGTTGGCCACTGCCCTCAAAGCCCACATGAGGCGATTCCCGCCCACGGCGGTCACGCTGCCCTGGGCGAAGCCCAACGGCGAGCCCAAGACCTTCCGGCTGCTTTTCGTCGACGAAAAGGGCCGAGCGTACAACCGAAGCGTCTTCAACATGGGTGCCTGGAAGCGAGCCCTGGTCGCCGCCGGCGTGATCCCTCCCCGCGAGCGCGGGGTGAGGTACCTCCAGGCGGCCCCGGAGGACGGCATGCACGCCCTCCGGCACGCGTACGCCTCCGTGCTCCTGGACGCGGGGGAGAGCATCAAGGCGCTCTCCGAGTACCTCGGCCACTCGGACCCGGGCTTCACGCTCCGGACGTACACGCACCTGCTGCCGTCCAGCGAGAGCCGGACCCGCAACGCGATCGACGATGCCTTCACCGAATACAGGGAGTCCGAAGCTGGGAGTGCAGCAGGGCCGCCACCCGATCGTGCGGCAGACCCCGAGGCGACCGCTGGCTTGGGTAACGGAAGGGACTTTACGGCGAAGCTATGCCGTAGGCGGCTCAGGGATGCGCCAGGTGATGCGGAACCGCTGGTCCGGTGGAAGCCCGAATCTGCCCACCGGGCCGATCGCCTTGATGAGATAGCCAAAGAGCTGATGGTGGGCTTCCTCGGAGAGTTCATGCCAGGTCTCCGGTGTCGCGGTCATGACCTCCCGCATCAAGGACACGTCCGATTCGGCGCGCAGCATCTCGATACGGTCCTCACGGTCCATGGTCTCGTCAGCATGCATGGCGCTGATCGACCGCTGAAGGAGGTTCGGCTCGACTGCCAGGCGCTGGAGTATCCGGTCGCAGCCATAGCGGAAGGCCGTATGCATTTCGACCGCTTCCTGGTCCGGATAGTGGTAGCCGAAGGGGCTGCCCTCCTCGGCGCCCAGGTAGTCGCCCTTCAGGGTCCGCAGGAGAGCACGTAGAGCAAACTCGGCACCGTTCTCCTCGATGAGGCGGACACCAACCTGCACCCATTCGTCCTCTGAGATCACAGGCTCGTGCGGCACCGCGAGCGAGGGGGCGATCTCAATGGCGTTGAACGGGTTAATCATCACGCCGACGACCGCCTCAGCGGTCCACTGCCCGCCATCCGTGCCCCACCCCTGTGATAGTGCCAGTTCCCGGGCCGACTTCATGCCACCCGGCTCTCCCTCCCGCACTGCGCGCCATAGGGGCAGGAATCGCGCCACCTCGGCCGTCGGGTCTCGGGGTGGATCGACGCAGGCGCTGGCGAGCACCGCCACGATCGACTGCACGGTCTCCCAGCGCGGGACGTTCAGACCCTTGAGGGTCGTACGGACTCCCTCATGGCTGACGACCGCCGGGTGGTCGCCCTCAGCGATCAGGGCGCTCACCTTTCGCATGCCGGGGCGGCCCGCCGCCCGGTGGAGCTCTTCGAGGGCGCGTACCAGCTCCTCGTGGGCTTCGTTCGGAAGAGAGACGGTGTTGGGGGTCACGAAACGACAGATCCCTTCGATCTTTCAGATGGCGGCCCGGCTGACCGTCAGATAGCGCCAAGAGCGTAAAAGTCGCAGGCAGAGTGCCACATGCCAGATTGCGTCAACTTCCCCGTCCCGGGCGCCAAACGATGACAAGCAATCGAAGGAGGCCCCGAGCATGGAGACAGCGTTGTGAGCGAGCCGGTGCCGTTTCCGAAGGAGTTGCTCCCGTGCACATCCCTAACTATGCCTATGCCATGATCCGGTCCGCACTGCCGACTGTCCCTACCTCCCGCCAGGTGGGGGCGCTGGATTGCTGCCTCTGTGACAAGCCCTTTGAAGATCGGCCGCCCGTACCGCTCGGGCCGACTCCCGAGTCGGGACTGTTCGGCTGCCATCCCTGTCTAACCCGGTTGGTCGCCCGGGCGCGGCGGGCCCGTGACGCTGCACTGACCCAGGACGCCGAGCGGGCCCGAACGGAGTCCGCGACCTGGCTGCCGGTGCGTGAGCGGCATGTCGCCCGGCTCGACAGTGCGCGGCAGGCCGCGGAAGCCGTGGCCGGGCTGGCCCGGGACGGTGACACCGAGCCGCTGCAAGTCGCCTGGCTGCTGGTCTCGCTGGAGTCGGCGTACGCCTGGGTCCCGGAGGCGCCGGAGCCACCCACCTCTGCGGAGCGCGAGGACTCAGAGCTGAGGGACGAGGCGTTCCGGCTTGACCTGGCGATGATCACAGCGCGGGAGGCGGTGGCGGAGCGGCTCGCCTATCACCTCATCAACGAGGCGCAGCCTGAGGAGCCGGAGATGTGCGAGGAACTCGAATGCTTGGAAGGCTGCTCGGGACGACATGACTCCTCTCACATTGACTGCGGACCGGACGCCGTCTTCGAGGATCTGGCGCAGCGCGGAATCACCGTGGAGCAGCCGGAGCCCGAACCTCTGTCGCCTCGGCTCGCGGCTCTCTTGGGAAGGACCGAGGCCGAGGAGAAGGACTCGCTGCTGCCGGACATTGAGGAGCAGTCCCCCGTTGTCCTGGCGCACTTCGGTATCGACGCCGACGATACGGATGCCCTGGTGAGCGCGGCGGCGGTCGGGCTGGTGGTCGACGCCTGGCGCGAGGGGCCGCTGGACGTGATCCACGCGGCCGACGACGGGCCAAGCGACGGGGAGATCTTCGCGCAGAGCATCGATCTATACCGCAGGGCTCGCGCCGCGCTGGTGGCCGCACGGGAGGACGGGCCTGAGATGCTGCTCGCGTTCGTGGCCGTTGCCTCGGACCTGGACCTTCCGTGGGCCGGCGGTTCGCGCTTCACGCTGCGGGCGATGTCCGAATCCGTGGCGGAGTTTGTCCAGCACGTCGACGACCGGGTCTGGTTCACCGCGGAAGTGATGCGTGAACAGGGCTGGCGCGCGGGGTTGCTGCATAGAGCCACTTCGGCTGTGTTCAAGGTTCCTACCCACTTCGGTATGCCAGGCTGGCCTGGCGCCGTCGCCTCAGCAATGGACCGTCTCGCTGTGCTGGACAGGTCGGGCGCACCCGAGGCGCTAACAGATCTCGCGGCGGTAGAAGCCGCGTTGGTCGAAGCGCCCGACCGGCTGGGGGCAGACGCCCTCGACTGGATTTCCCGCCAGGCCCTACTCGGCTAATGCGCCACCCGGCCTGCCCGTCCGCTGACGGACCGGGGTTGGAAAAGCCCTCGCACCAGGGCACCCGAACGGTTGCCCACGGCGTCCTTCGCCCGCGCAGTTCGCTATCCCCACTGCCGTCAAGCGTGTTGCCAGTGACCACGTCCACGTCAGACTCGGTCGCGCGGTTCTGCAGCTGCCCGAGCGCCGCGAGACGACCCAGCAGAAGGTAGAGGCCCCCGGTGAAGTGGGACGAAGTGACCCTCGTCATCCTCGCCGCGTCCGGCTGCGTCACGCTACTGCTGGCGCAGATCAGCGAGGTGCTCGAGAGGCTGCCACAAATCATCCGTGCGTGGCGGCAGGTCCGGCACGAACTGAGCGCCAACACCGATGCCGGCTCTCGGGATCACTCAACAAGGGTCACCGCCCCGGGCACCCTGGCTGTCGACCCAAGCGATGGGGACCATACACCCAGAGGGACCGGAGCAGGGCAAGACGAGGGTTGATCCGGTCAGCGGCATCGCTGGTGAGCGCCATTTGAAGTTGCTGACCGGTTCAGCCGGCGGCCCTCGCCCAGTTATGCACCGGTTGTGCACCACGGTGCGCCGACCTCGTATACGCAGGTCAGGGACGTTTCTGAGCTGTACTTCGACCTCACGCTCTCCGACTACCTCGGACTTCGGCTTCACGTTGCGGACGTACACGCGCCGGCAAGGCGATCGATTACTCCTTCACCGAGGCGGAGCCCCAAGGACACCGGCGAAGCTCAGGGGCACATCAGTGCTCTAGCCCTAACCCATGTGCCCTCAATGTGCCCCGGCCACCTGACGGCCCCTCCCGGCACATGACGAGGGCGGAGCCCGAAAGCCCCGCCCGCACCCCACGAAACCCCAGCTCACGGCCACACAAGGCAATACGGCTGATGCCCCGCCTCATGCAGCCGGTGCGAGAAGTCCTGCCACTCGTGCAGCAGTTGGTACACGTTGAACGCGTCGCGCGGGCCGCCCCGGTCCGGGACCGTGGACCAGATGAACGCCGCCGCGCCGACCGCCTCCTCGCCGATGCCGCGCAGGGGGTCGACGACGGTCATCGGGAGTTTCACGACCGCGTAGTCGGGGTGCAGGACGACCAGTTCCAGCGGGGGCACCTTGTGCAGGGGGACGCCCTCTATGCCGGTGAGGACCATCGCGGCCATCGTCTCCGGCTTGATCTTGGTGAACATGCCGTTCATCCCGAGCTCGTCCCCGCCGAGTTCCTCGGGGCGCATCGAGATCGGGACGCGGGCCGCGGTCGCGCCGTCGGGCGCGCCGAAGTACTTGTAGGTCACCCCCACCCGACCACCATTCCTGCTCCCCGCCCCCGACCGGTCGGCCCGCCCGGAGAGCCGGTCGGGCTCGCCAGGTGTGCCGTGTGCCTGACGTGCTTCGGACGCTTCCTCCGCCTCGCGTCGGTGCCTTCCCCGCCGGGCACGTCGAGGACCCAGGTCATCGGTCCCCTCGCCCAGTCCGCCACCGCGATGCATATCTCCACCCGACTGCTTTTCTAGGACGCGTGGCCCCCGCCGCGCAACCCGATCATCGTGTCAGTGACCTCCCCCACGGCCGCTCGCCGAAACGTGCGGTGAGACATATGGCCTTCATCTGTCTGTCATATGTCCGCCAGGGTGTCGGCAGCCCCCTCTCCCCGCTGCCCCGGTGAGCTGCGTGGACGGGCTCCAGTCTGGCAGACGGCACGGCGATCGGGGCGGTTGTCTACCCTTAATGAGGTCACCCTGGGCAACCAGAGGCCGAGGGGAGCCCGAAACGTCGGAGAAGGTCGAGAAGGTCGGAGAAGTCGCAGGTCATGAGCGAACTGGCATACCCATACGAAGCACCGGCCTCGCAGGCTCTGTTCGACCGCGCGGCCGCCGTCACACCCGGAGGGGTGAACTCCCCGGTGCGCGCCTTCCGCGCCGTCGGCGGCACTCCCCGGTTCATGGTGTCCGGCACCGGGCCGTACCTGACCGACGCCGACGGGCGTGAGTACGTCGACCTCGTGTGCTCCTGGGGCCCGATGATCCTCGGGCACGCGCACCCCGAGGTGGTCGCCGCCGTGCAGGAGGCCGTGGCGCGCGGGACGTCCTTCGGTACGCCCGCCGAGGGCGAGGTCGCGCTCGCCGAGGCGATGGTGGACCGGGTCGCGCCGCTGGAGGAGGTCCGGCTCGTGTCCAGCGGGACCGAGGCGACCATGTCGGCCATCCGGCTCGCCCGCGGGTTCACGCAGCGCACCAAGGTGATCAAGTTCGCCGGGTGTTACCACGGTCACGTCGACTCGCTCCTCGCCGCCGCCGGTTCCGGCGTCGCCACCTTCGCGCTGCCCGACACCCCCGGCGTCACCGGCGCCCAGGCGAGCGACACGATCGTGCTGCCGTACAACGACCTGGAGGCCGTGCACGCCGCCTTCGCCGCCCACCCCGGCGAGATCGCCTGCGTGATCACGGAGGCGTCGCCCGGCAACATGGGCGTCGTACCGCCGCTGCCCGGGTTCAACCAGGGGCTCAAGGACGCCTGCGCGGCGAACGGCGCGCTGTTCGTGTCCGACGAGGTCATGACCGGGTTCCGGACCAGCCGCGCCGGGTGGTACGGGGTGGAGGGGGTCGTGCCCGACCTGATGACCTTCGGGAAGGTGATGGGCGGCGGGTTCCCCGCGGCCGCCTTCGGCGGGCGCGCCGACGTCATGGCGCACCTCGCGCCGGCCGGACCCGTCTACCAGGCCGGCACCCTCTCCGGGAACCCCGTCGCCACCGCCGCCGGGCTCGCCCAGCTGCGGCTCCTCGACGACGCCGCCTACGCCACCGTCAACGGCGTGTCCGCGCAGATCCAGGGGCTGGTGACCGAGGCGCTCGCCAAGGAGGGCGTCGCCCACACGGTGCAGACCGCCTCCAACATGTTCTCCGTCTTCTTCACCGACCGGCCGGTCAACGACTACGAGGACGCCAAGGCGCAGGAGTCCTTCCGCTTCACCGCGTTCTTCCACTCCCTCCTCGCGAACGGCGTCTACCTGCCGCCGTCCTCCTTCGAGTCCTGGTTCGTGTCCACCGCCCACGACGAGCGGGCCGTCCAGCGCATCGCCGACGCCCTCCCGGCGGCGGCCCGCGCGGCTGCGGAGGCGACGGCATGAGCCACGAGAACCACGAGAGCAACGATGAGCTGACCGTCGTCCACGTCATGCGGCACGGCGAGGTCGAGAACCCGACCGGCGTCCTCTACGGACGGCTCCCCGGCTACCACCTCTCCGAGCTGGGCCGGCGCATGGCCGAGCGGGTCGCCGAGCACCTCGCGCCCCGCGACGTGACGTACGTCGTCGCCTCCCCGCTGGAGCGGGCGCAGGAGACGGCGACGCCGGTCGCCAAGACGCACGGGGTCGACCTCGACACCGACTCGCGCCTCATCGAGGCCGCCAACGTCTTCCAGGGCAAGACCTTCGGCATCGGCGACGGCGCACTGCGCCGGCCCGCCAACTGGAAGCACGTGGTCAACCCCTTCAAGCCGTCCTGGGGCGAGCCGTACGTCGACCAGGTCGTGCGGATGAAGGGCGCGATCGACGCCGCCCGCGACCGGGCCCGCGGGCACGAGGCCGTGGTCGTCAGCCACCAGCTGCCGATCTGGATCCTGCGGTCCTACGTCGAGCGGCGGCGGCTGTGGCACGACCCGCGCAAGCGGCAGTGCACGCTGGCGTCGTTGACGACGTTCACCTACCGGGGCGACCGGATCGTCTCCGTCGGCTACACCGAGCCCGCCCGCGACCTCGTCCCGGCACACCTGCTCGCGGGCGCCAGGCCCGTGAAGGGGCAGGGGAAGGCGTACGGCGCCTGAGCCGGCCGTAAGGAGAGAGGGGGCGGGGACGAGGGGGCGTCTCCGCCCCCTCCGCCCGTCCGCCGGCCCCGCCGTCCGCTCCGTGACCCCGTTCCTGTCAGTTCGCTGTTACCCAACCCGTACATATTTCCGGAACCCGTTCGTACGTCGCGTCCTCTCACCCAGTGACCACCAAGGACGCGACGAACGAGGTTGCGATGCGCACTTCCAACCGCACTCTCACCCGCAGGGGGATGCTCGGGCTCGGCGCGGGGGCCGCCGCGGCGGTCGGGCTCGCGGGCTGCGGCACCGGCTCCGGCTCCTCGTCGGGCGGCTCCGACCAGGCCGGCGGCTCCGGGAAGCCGTCGCCCTCCGGCAGCGGCAAGGCGCCCGCGAAGCCCATCGGCGACGGCTCCACGTCGTACACCGGCAAGCAGCCGCACCAGCCCGAGGCGCCCGTGCCCCTGGAGCCGGGCCAGACGCCCCCGCAGTTCGTCGTCTTCTCCTGGGACGGGGCGGGCGAGGTCGGCAACGGACTCTTCCCGCGCTTCCTGGACCTCGCCCAGGAGCACGGCGCGCACATGACCTTCTTCCTCTCGGGCCTGTACCTGCTGCCCGAGTCGAAGAAGCGTCTCTACGACCCGCCGAACAACCCGCGCGGCGCCTCCGACATCGGCTACCTCACCGACGCGCACATCAAGGACACGCTGGAGAACGTGCGCCGCGCGTGGCTGGACGGCCACGAGATCGGCACCCACTTCAACGGCCACTTCTGCGGCGGCAGCGGCACGGTCGGCAACTGGACGCCCGCGCAGTGGCGCAGCGAGATCGACCAGGCGAAGTCCTTCGTCAAGGAGTGGAAGACCAACACCGGCTGGACCGACCTGCCCGCCCTGCCCTTCGACTACGACAAGGAACTCGTCGGCGGCCGCACGCCCTGCCTCCTCGGTCAGGACAACCTGCTGTCCACCGCCCGCGAGCTGGGCTGGCGCTACGACGCCTCCTCGCCTGGCGGCCTGCAGATGTGGCCGGCGAAGAAGGACGGCATCTGGGACCTGCCGCTGCAGCAGATACCTTTCCCCGGCCACTCCTTCGAGGTCCTCTCGATGGACTACAACATCCTCGCCAACCAGTCGGTCAACTCGACCAACGCCCCCGCCCACAACTACCCGGGCTGGCGCGAGCAGGCGACCAACGCGTACATATCGGGCTTCAAGCGGGCGTACGAGTCGAACCGGGCGCCCTTCTTCGTCGGCAACCACTTCGAGGAGTGGAACGGCGGCATCTACATGGACGCCGTGGAGAACGCCCTCAAGCACATCGCGCGCGAGAAGGAGAAGGGCGGCGACATCCGGCTCGTCTCCTTCCGCCAGTTCACCGACTGGCTGGACGTGCAGAAGCCGGAGGTGCTCGACAAGCTGCGCGGCGTCCAGGTCGGGCAGCAGCCGGCCGGCGGCTGGAAGGCCTTCCTCAAGGGCGCCCCGGACTCCTCCGCACCCTCCTCTCCGGACTCCTCCGCGGCCAGGTAGGGACCGCCCGCGAACGGCGCCTGAGATGCGGGTTTCCGGCCGCGAGGGGGGTGCGCAAGATCCTCGGAACGGACATGCGAAACTTTTCACATGAGTGCCGCCAGCCGCGCCCCCCTGCGCTCGACCCGCTCCACCGCCCGCCTTGGCGGCCGCGCCGTCCTCGCCGTCGGCACGGCCGCCGCGGCGCTGCTCGTGTCCGCGTGCAGCTCGGGCGGCACCTCGGGCGGCGGCGGCCAGACGGGCTTCATCACCGGCTCGGACGGCATCGCCACCGCCAAGAAGGGTGAGCGCGCCGACGCACCCGAGCTGTCCGGCAAGACCGTCGACGGCGGACAGGTCGACGTCGCCGACTACCAGGGCAAGATCGTCGTCCTGAACGTCTGGGGCTCCTGGTGCGGTCCCTGCCGGGCCGAGGCCAAGAACCTGGAAAAGGTCTACGACGACACCAAGGACCAGGGCGTCCAGTTCGTCGGCATCAACACCCGCGACACCTCCGCCGGACCGGCCCGCGCGTTCGAGAAGGACTACGGGATCAGCTACCCGAGCCTGTACGACCCGAGCGGCCGGCTGCTGCTCCGCTTCGAGAAGGGCACCCTCAACCCGCAGGCCATCCCCACGACGCTCGTCATCGACCGGGAGGGCAAGGTCGCCGCGCGCACGCTCCAGGCGCTCAGCGAGGAGAAGCTGCGCAAGATGCTCGACCCCTTCCTCCAGTCGGAGAAGTGACGTGTCCGCGGTGATCACCCTCGCCGAGGAGGCGGGCTACAACGGCACGGTGCTCAACGGCGCCCTGCTGGTCGCCCTGCCCATCGCCCTGCTCGGCGGCCTCGTCTCCTTCTTCTCCCCCTGCGTCCTGCCCCTCGTCCCCGGCTACCTCTCCTACGTGACCGGCGTCACCGGCACCGACCTGGGCGAGGCCCGGCGCGGGCGGATGGTCGCCGGCGCCTCCCTGTTCGTCCTCGGCTTCACCGCCGTGTTCGTCTCCAGCGGCGCGCTGTTCGGCTACTTCGGCGAGACGCTCCAGGAGAACCGGGGCGTGCTGACCACCGTCCTGGGCGCGTTCATGATCCTCATGGGCGTCTTCTTCATGGGCCTGATGCCCTGGTTCACCCAGCGCGAGTTCCGCTTCCACAAGAAGCCAGTGAACGGCCTGGTCGGCGCGCCCATACTGGGCGCGCTGTTCGGCATCGGCTGGACGCCCTGCATCGGCCCTACCCTCTCCTCCGTGCTGATCCTCTCCTCCCAGCAGGGCACCGCCGGGCGCGGCGCCGTGCTGACCGTCGCCTACTGCCTCGGCCTCGGCGTCCCCTTCGTCCTCGCCGCCGTCGCCTTCCGCAAGGCGCTCGGCGCCTTCGGCTGGGTCAAGCGGCACTATGTCTGGGTGATGCGCGTCGGCGGCGTCATGATGATCGCGACCGGCCTGCTGCTGCTGACCGGCGTGTGGGACAGCATCGTGCAGTCCATGCAGACCTGGTCCAACGGCTTCATTGTGGGGATCTGACCGATGAGCACCACTTCGACGACCGGTCCCGGCAAGCAGCCGAGGACCGAAGGCGACGACCAGGACCTCGGCGCCGCCGGCTCCCAGCTGTCCACCGCCCCCAAGGAGGAGGCCCCGAACCTCCCCTCGCTCGGTGTGACCGGCTGGGCCCGCTGGTTCTGGCGCCAGCTCACCTCGATGCGCGTCGCGCTGCTCCTGCTCCTGCTCCTTTCGCTGGGCGCGATCCCGGGGTCCCTGATCCCGCAGGACGGCGTCGACGCGGTGAAGGTCGAGGAGTTCCGCGACAACCACGACATCCTCGGCCCGCTCTACGACAAGCTCGGGCTCTTCCACGTCTACAGCTCGGTGTGGTTCTCCGCGATCTACATCCTGCTGTTCGTCTCCCTCATCGGCTGCATCGTCCCGCGCACCTGGCAGTTCGTGGGCCAGCTCCGCGGCCGTCCGCCCCGCGCCCCGCGGCGCCTGGACCGGCTGCCGGCCTACACCACCTGGCGCACCGCGGCCGAGCCCGAGGAGGTCCGCGAGGCCGCGCTGACACTGCTGAAGAAGCGCCGCTTCCGCGCGGACGCCGCCGTCGACGCCGTCTCCGCCGAGAAGGGCTACCTGCGCGAGGCCGGCAACCTCGCCTTCCACATCGCGCTGATCGTGATGCTGATCGCCTTCGCCTGGGGCCAGCTCTTCAAGTACGAGGGCAACAAGCTGATCCTGGAGGGCGACGGCTTCTCCAACACCCTCACCCAGTACGACGACTTCAAGTCCGGCAACCTCTTCGACCCGGACCACGACCTGGCCCCCTTCAGCTTCTCCCTGAAGAACTTCCACGGCACCTACGAGGCGACCGGCCCCAACCGCGGCACCCCGCGCATCTACGAGGCCGAGGTCTCCTACAGCGAGGGCGCCTACGGCGCGCAGAAGACGAAGACCATCGAGGTCAACAAGCCGCTGGAGATCGACGGCTCCAAGGTCTACCTCGTCAGCCACGGCTACGCGCCGATCCTCACCGTCAAGGACGCCCAGGGCAACGTCGTGATGGACAAGGCGGCCACGGCCCTGCTGCCGCTCGACGCCAACGTCACCTCCTCCGGCGCCGTGAAGGTCATGGACGGCTACCGCAACGCCGAGGGCGAGAAGGAGCAGCTCGGCTTCAACGCGTTCTTCCTGCCGACGTACGGCGGCCGGGGCAGCACGATGCTCTCCACCTTCCCGGCGCTGCTCAACCCGATGCTCGCGCTGTCCGCCTACCACGGGGACCTCGGCGTCGACGCGGGCTTCCAGCAGAACGTCTACCAGCTCGACAAGTCCAACCTGAAGGAGTTCAAGGACTCCGACGGCGAGCTGTTCAAGAAGCAGCTCAAGGTCGGCGAGACCATGACCCTCCCGAACGGCGCCGGCACGGTCACCTTCGACGGCATCCAGGAGTGGGCCGGCTTCCAGGTCACCCGGCAGCCCGCCAGCGGCTGGGCGCTCGGCGGCGCCGTCGTCGCCATCCTCGGCCTGGCCGGCTCCCTGTTCATCCAGCGCCGCCGCGTCTGGGTGCGGGCCGTGCGCGGCGCCGACGGCGTCACCGTCGTGGAGATGGCGGGCCTCGGCCGCAGCGAGTCCGCCAAGGTCCCGGAGGAACTCGGCGACCTCGCCGGGCTCCTGTACGACCGGGCGCCCGAGCCCGCAAGAACCGCAGATTCCGCCACCGACACCCACGAAGTACCTGCCGAAGGGGCTGAGAAGTGACTCTCGCCGCCGCAACCGAACTGGCCGCCGCGACCAACGAGAACCTCGCGAACGTCAGCAACACGCTGATCTACTCCTCGATGGCCGTCTACACGCTGGCCTTCTTCGCGTACATCGCCGAGTGGCTCTTCGGCAGCCGCAGCAAGGTCGGCCGCACCGCCGCCGCACTCACCGCCACGGACGCGGCGAAGACCGGGGTGAAGTCCGGCCCGGCCGTCACCGTCAACAAGGCCGGCGGCACCGCCGTACTGGAGCGCCCCGAGGTCGTCGTACGGGCCGCCTCCGGCTCCCGCGACGTGCCCGACGGGCCCGGCGCACACGGCGGCACCGAACAGGGCGACCTGTACGGGCGGATCGCCATCTCGCTCACCCTGCTCGCCTTCGCGATCGAGGCGGGCGGCGTCCTCACCCGCGCCCTGTCGGTCGAGCGGGCGCCGTGGGGCAACATGTACGAGTTCAACATCACGTTCACGACGGTCGCCGTCGGCGTGTACCTCGCGCTGCTCCTGCTGAAGAAGAACGTCCGCTGGCTGGGCCTGCCCCTGATCACCACGGTCCTGCTCGACCTCGGCCTCGCCGTCACGGTCCTCTACACCGCCAGCGACCAGCTCGTCCCGGCCCTGCACTCGTACTGGCTGTACATCCACGTCTCCACCGCGATCTTCTGCGGCGCGGTCTTCTACGTCGGCGCGGTCTCCACGGTCCTGTACCTCTTCAAGGACAGCTTCGAGAACAAGCTCGCCTCCGGCGGCACGCCCGGCCGCTTCGCCGCCTCCGTCCTGGACCGGCTGCCCGCCGCCGCCAGCCTCGACAAGTTCGCCTACCGCGTCAACGCCGCCGTCTTCCCGCTGTGGACGTTCACGATCATCGCGGGCGCGATCTGGGCGGGCGACGCCTGGGGCCGCTACTGGGGCTGGGACCCGAAGGAGACCTGGTCCTTCATCACCTGGGTCGCCTACGCCGGCTACCTGCACGCCCGCGCCACCGCCGGCTGGAAGGGCCGCAAGGCCGCCTACCTCGCGCTGGTCGCCTTCGGCTGCTGGCTGTTCAACTACTACGGCGTCAACATCTTCGTCTCCGGCAAGCACTCCTACGCGGACGTCGGCCTCGGCGCCCTCCAGTCGGTCGGCTTCTGACCGCCCGCGCCCGCGGCTACACCCGAGTCAGGTCGCCGCGGGCGACGCCCCTGACGACGTCCCGCAGCCGTTCCACGTACAGCCGCAGGTTCTTGTGGGCGACGTCGGTGTCCGGGTAGCGGCTCGCGAACCACAGGCCCTCCGGGAGCCGCGTCACCCAGGCGCACACCTGGTCGCCGTACGAGACGCGCAGCAGTGCGTACGCCGACTGGTCCGGCCACCCGCCGGCGCCGGGCACGTCGCGGGCGTCGACGTACGACACGATCGAGTACAGGTCGGGCGAGGTCGGCCGGAAGTCGGTGCCGAGCAGGCGCAGCACGCGGTCGATCGGCATGCGGGACAGCCGCCGGTTGGCCTGGAGTTCGGAGCGGACGGTACGCAGGGCGGCGGGGAAGTCGTGAGCCCCGTCCACCGGGACCTCGATCGGCGCGCCGCCCACGTACCAGCCCACGGACTCGGACCACTGGGACCGCGACCGGGTGTGGAAGGGCACCACCGTGCGGTAGACGCTCTCGCCGCCGATCTCGTGCACGATCAGCGCGGTCGCGGCCAGGACGCCGACGAGGCTGCCGCCGTAGGGGCGGCAGTACGCCTCGAAGGCGGCGGCGTCGGCCGCGTCCACCAACGGCTCCCGCAGCAGCCGCTGTTCGGGCAGCGCCCCGCCGGGCCGCAGACCGAGGTCGACGGGGAAGGACGGCAGCCGGCCGTCGCAGCGGCGGATGAACTCCCGCCAGCGGGCGACGATGTCGTGGTCGCCGTCGATCCGGTCCGCGTCCGCCCGCTCCGCCTCGCAGAAGTCGACGTAGGAGCCGACCCTGGGATGCGGCACGCTCCGCCCGGCCGCGCCGGCGGCGTACAGTTCGCCGACCTCTGCGGGGATCCGGTAGATGGAGTAGGCGTCGACGTTGCTGTGGTCGAAGGCCATGTAGACGCTCACGCCGTCGTCGCGGACGACCGCCGTGTAGATGAGGTTGGGCCAGCGCAGCGCGTCCGCGACCCGGTCGAAGCGGTCCTGGAGGTGGCGGGCGAGGTCCGCGGCGTCGGGGAAGTCGCCGACGTCCTCGCGGTGCAGCGACACGGCGTCCGGCTCGAGCGTGAACCGGCGCATCGTGTCACCGCTCTCGCCGCCCCACCGGAACCCGCTGCGCAGCGTCTCGTGCCGCAGGGTCCAGGCGCGCAGGGCCTCCTGGAGCACGTCCAGGTCGACCGGGCCGGGGAGGTCGAAGGCCGCGCCGAGCCAGGTCGGCACGAACAGGCCGTCCTCGCGCACCGACCGCGCCGTGCGGATGTGCGACTCCTGGATGTACGCCGGCGGGCGCGCGTCCTCGGGCAGACCCGCCGCGATGTCGAGCGTCCTCGGACTGAGCGTCCACTCGACGAGGCGCCCGGGCCGGATCTCGCAGCGCTGGATGTCGGTCATTCGCACGAGAGGGTCTCCGTTCGCAGATGTACAGACCCGACCAAGGGAATGCCGTCTTCGCGGCCGCGCACCTGGTGTGTCGGCACTGTTCAACGGAACGGATGGCCCCTCGAACGCCGATACGGACTCGCACCCCGTACCTCCTTCACCCTTCCCCCTCGCACTCTTCACTCCGGGGGCTGAGGGGGGCTTACTCGGCCTTCGCCGCGCGCGCGGTGACATCCTGCACGGTCTTGGCGGTGAGGCCGGGGTTGCGGGTGTGGATGTAGTGGTCGGTTCCCTCGGCCGTGGTGACCTTGCTGTCGGTGGACAGCTTCAGCCACTCCTGCTGGCCGTCCGCCCACATCTTCTCCAGGGCGGTTTCGTACTCGGGGAAGACGGAGTACTGGGACTCGTGCGTGAGGATCTCGACCGGGATGTCACCGGCCGAGTGGACCGGGCCGTCGTCGATGACCAGCTGCTCGTCGTTCTGGCCCGCGTTGGCGCCGATCGCGCCGTCGCGGGCCTGGGCGGACGCACCGGTGGCGTCGGCGGGGATGGTGCGCTTCATGTCGCGGGTGAGGTGGGGCACGGTGGCGTCGAGGAGGACGAGGCCCTTGACGCGGTCGGTGTGGTCGGGGGTGTAGCGGGCGGCGATGTTGCCGCCGAGGGAGTGCCCGACCAGGACGACGGGGCGGTCCCCGGCGAGCTGGTCGAGGACGCCGGTGAGCAGGACCGAGACGTCGTTGATGTGCTGCAGGCTGCCCTTCTCGAGCTCGTCGCTGGCGCCTTCGCCGAGGCGGTCGTAGGAGCAGACCCGGTTGCTCCCGCTCAGATCCTTCTGCAGCGGAGCCATGTTGCCCAGGCCCTCGCCGCCGCCCGCCATCAGCATCACCAGCGGCTGCTCGGCGTCGGAGCTGCCGGAGCAGGAGACGTTGACCGAGTGGCCGTCGACGCGGATCTTCTTCGTACCCGTGAAGGAGAGGCCCGCGTCGGCGGCGGTGTCCTTCCCGTCGTCCTTGCCGAACTCCTCGTTGAGGACGAGTCCCGCTCCTGCCACGGTGCAGACGACGGCGATCGCGGCGACCGTCTTGGCGATGGTGCGGAACATGGGGGCCTCCAGCAGGCAAGGGTGGGGTACGGATCGGGTGATGTGGGGGTCTTTCCGGTCGGCCTGTCGTTCTCGGCGACTGATGAGGACTCTATGGATCCGGCGCTCCCGGATCGTCACCCCGCGGTGGACACCTGCGCGTAGCTCCCCCGGGGGACAACTCCGGCCCCCGGGCACCTTCCCCTCCCTACGCCCTCCCCTTCCCTACGTCCTCCCCTTTCTCTGCTTTCTGCGCCCTCCCCCTCCTCACGCCTCCTCCGCGCGGATCGACCGCCAGATCCGCTCCGGCAGGATGCGCGCCGCCTCGTCCAGGTCCACGTCGCGGATCCCGGAGAGCCGGCGCCGGGCGACGGCGACGACCGGGCCCAGGATCAGGGTCTCCAGCAGGGGCATGGGCAGCGGGGCCACTTCGCCGGCGTCGATACGGGGCTGGAGCCACCGGGCCGTCGCCGACACGGCCGGCCCCTGCGCCTCCCGCAGCTCCCTGCCCTGTGCCATCAGGCGCCGGTCGCTGCGCGGTGAGTGGATGAGGAGCGCCGCGCCGGGGTGGTCGCGCACGAAGGCGAGATACGCCCCGACCACGGCCCGAATTCCCTCGCGGGCGGTGTCGGTGCTGGTCAGCGCGGTCACCAGGTGCTCCAGGAGCCGCGCCATCCAGCGCTCGGTGAGTGCGGTGAGCAGGCCGTCCAGGCTT
This sequence comes from Streptomyces mayonensis, assembly GCF_018982965.1. Taxonomy (GTDB): domain Bacteria; phylum Actinomycetota; class Actinomycetes; order Streptomycetales; family Streptomycetaceae; genus Streptomyces; species Streptomyces mayonensis. Next base: position 73,010 of record NZ_JACBYP010000018.1, read on the forward strand.
CCGAAGTGGTGGTAGAGGCTGCCGAGGCTGATGCCGCTGGTCCGGGTGACGGCGGTGACCGTGACGCCCTGTTCGCCCGACTCCGTGTAGAGGCGGAGCGCGGCGTCCAGGAGGAGATCGGCGGTGACCTCGCCGCGGTGCTGTTTGGGACTCATGGGTGGGTGCGCGCTCTCGTCGTTCAGCGTGGATTTCCCAATTTCGATTCTAGAATGAATTTCTAGAAACTGCTTCCCATCCTAAGTCCGTCTGGCCCAGACTGAGTCCCGCGGGACGCGCGCGTCCGCCCGGGTCTCGGAGGGGAGCAGGCGGGCCGCGGGTCCCGGTCGTCGGATCAACGGGGAGACAGGACAGACGTGTTGGAGCTGGACGGCAGCGGGGCCGGGCCGCTGGAGGACGAGGACCCACGGTGGATCGGGTCGATACCGCTGCTGGGCCGGCTCGGGGTCGGGGGCATGGGGCGGGTCTACCTCGGCGTCCACGAGGGCCGGTACGCGGCCGTCAAGCAGGTGTTGCCCTCCGTCGCGGGTGAGGACAAGGACTTCCTGCGCCGCTTCGGTCACGAGCTGGACAACCTCGCGCGCCTGCCCGACGAGGCGACCGCGCCGCTGCTGGCGGGTGACCGGGAGGCCCGGCCGCCCTGGTTCGCGACCGCCTACGTGCCCGGCATCACCCTGCGCCAGGCCGTCGACCTGCACGGCCCGCTGCCCGCCGGCGCGCTGTGGCTGTTGCTGGGGGAGGCGGCGAGGGGGCTGGCGGCGGTGCACGCCCTGGACATGGTGCACCGGGACCTCAAGCCGTCGAACGTGATGCTGACGCTTGAGGGGCTCACGCTCATCGACTTCGGTGTTGCGCGGGCGGCGGAGCAGAGTCAGCTGACCAGGACCGGCATGGTGGTGGGCACGCCCGCTTACATGTCTCCCGAGCAGGCTTCGGGTCGCCGGGCGTCCAGTGGTGTCGTCGACGTGTTCGCGCTGGGTTCGGTGCTGGCGTACGCGGCGTCCGGGCGGCCGCCGTTCGGGGACGAGTCGGGGCATGCGGTGCTGTACCGGATCGTGCACGAGGAGCCCGACCTCCAGCCGTTGCGGGACCTGGACGCGGAACTGGCGGACGTGGTCGCGTCCTGCCTCGACAAGGACCACGAGGGCCGCCCGACCGCCGCCGAACTCCTCGAACTCGCCCAGCGGCACGGGGCGTCGGCCGCCGCGCCGTGGCCGGAGGACATCACCGAGAGGCTTACCGAACGGGCCGCCTTCGCGGCACGCACCCCGCACCCCGACGACCTCCCACCGCCGGAACCCACCGCCCAGCCGGACCCGACCCCGGAACGGGAGCCGGAGGAGAAGCAGGAGCAGGAGCAGGAGCAGGAGCAGGAAAAGAAGCCGGAGCCGGAGCCGGAGAGGAAACCGGAGCCCAAGACGGCGCGGGAGCCCGACCGCGACCCCGATCCCGACCCCGTGGGGCGGCGCAAGCCCGAGAAGTCCCGCAAGGAGCGCAGCCGCAGGCGCATCCGGCCCGTGCTGGTCCCGGTCGTGGTCGTCGTGGCGGGAGGCACCCTCGCCTTCCAACTCCTGCCCTACGTCACCGACTCCAGCGACGCCGCCGGGCCCGACGCCCGCGCGTCCGTCACGGCCTCCACCACCGCGACACCGTCGGGCACCGGCACCGGATCCGCGGCGCCGTCGCCGTCCACCAGCGCGTCCTCCCCGAAGAAGCCGGAGTCGGAGGCGAAGGAGTCGGCGACCGCGTCCGGTGTGGCGGGCACCGGCTCGGACAACGACGGAAGCGGAGCGAAGAGTGACGAAGGCTCGGGCGACGGTGCGGGCGGCGGTGACGCCGGCAGCGGCGCTGGGGGCGGCGGCTCCTCCTCGGACCAGGACCCGGGCACCGGCACCGGCTCCGACGACGGCACCGGCACGGACCCCGGCAGCGGGGACGGCGCCCCGTCGACGGGCGGCGGCACCGTCCTGCGCAACGGACAGACCGGGCACTGCGTCACCGTGGCGCAGGGCAACATCCGCCCGGGCTCCTGCAGCGGCGAGGCCGCGGTCTGGAACCTGAAAGGCGCCTCGTCCGGCACCTACCGCGTCGTCCACAAGGCGTCCGGCAACTGCCTGAGCAGCTACGGCTCGCTCCACGCCGCCTACTGCAGCTCGCAGAGCGGTCAGGAGTGGCGCCTCGGTTCGGGCAGTTCCCTCGTCGCCACCAACACCGGCAGGTGCATGGAGGAGTCCACGGTCAGCGGACTGGTCATGATGCAGGTGTGCGACGGCTCGGCGCTCCAGCACTGGTCCCGGTCGTCCTGACCGGCCCGCAGCCCCGGGAGGCCCGGCCCGGCGCCTGTGCCCGCACCCACTCCTTCGCCTTTTGGCCCCTTCGGATCCATTGGGGCCTTTGGCCCTTGTCCAGGCCTTTGTCTAGTCCTTGTCCTTCTTGTCGTCCCTCTCCTCGTCGTTGTCGAGGGACTTCAGGAAGTCGGGGTTGTCGTCCGGCGCCACCCACTGCCGCCGCCCGCCGCCCGGCCAGGGCGACGTTCCGGCCGGCTGCCGCTTCTTGCCGGCGATGATCCAGGAGATCGAGCCGACCAGCGGGAAGAGCAGCACGAGGATCGCCCACAGCGGCTTGGGCATGTGACGGATGTCCGAGTCCTTCGTGCTGATGCAGTCGATGAACGCGTAGACGCTCAGGGCCAGGGGGACGAGGAACATCAGCACCCGGAGCATGGGCCTCTCCAGCTCAAGCGAGGGGTGGGGACGCGTCACGGGCCCCCAGGTACAGGGCCAGGGTAACCGCTCGGGGATACTGGACGGCATGGCTTACGACGATCTTCGCTCCCTGCTCAGGGCGCTGGAGCGCGAGGGCGACCTCAAGCGCATCAAGGCCGAGGTGGACCCGTACCTGGAGGTCGGGGAGATCGTCGACCGGGTGAACAAGGCGGGCGGCCCGGCGCTGCTCTTCGAGAACGTGAAGGGCTCCGACATGCCCCTCGCGATGAACGTCTTCGGCACCGACCGCCGCCTGCTCAAGGCCCTCGGGCTCAAGGCGTACTCCGACATCTCCGACAAGATCGGCGGGCTGCTCCGCCCCGAGCTGCCGCAGGGCTTCGTCGGTGTGCGCGAGGCCTTCGGGAAGCTCGGCGCGATGACGCACGTACCGCCGAAGAAGGTGAAGGGGGACAGCGCGCCCGTCCAGGAGACCGTCCTCACCGGCGACGACGTCGACCTCGACCGCCTCCCGGCCCTCTTCACCTGGCCCGACGACGGCGGCTCCTTCTTCAACCTCGGGCTCACCCACACCAAGGACCCGGAGACGGGCATCCGGAACCTCGGCCTGTACCGGCTCCAGCGCCACGACAGGCGCACCATCGGCATGCACTGGCAGATCCACAAGGACAGCCGCAACCACTACCAGGTCGCCGCCCGGCGCGGTGAGCGGCTGCCGGTCGCGATCGCCTTCGGCTGCCCGCCCGCCGTGACGTACGCCTCCACCGCGCCGCTCCCCGGCGACATCGACGAGTACCTGTTCGCCGGGTTCCTGCAGGGCAAGCGGATCGAGATGGTGGACTGCAAGACGGTCCCGCTCCAGGTGCCCGCGCAGGCCGAGGTCGTCATCGAGGGCTGGCTCGAGCCCGGCGAGATGCTCCCCGAGGGCCCCTTCGGCGACCACACCGGCTTCTACACGCCGCAGGAGCCGTTCCCCGCACTGAAGATCGACTGCGTGACGATGCGGAAGCGTCCGCTGCTCCAGTCGATCGTGGTCGGCCGCCCGCCGACGGAGGACGGCCCCCTCGGCCGGGCCACGGAGCGCTTCTTCCTCCCGCTCCTCAAGATCATCGTCCCGGACATCGTGGACTACCACCTGCCCGAGGCCGGCGGCTTCCACAACTGCGCGATCGTCTCGATCGACAAGAAGTACCCCAAGCACGCGCAGAAGGTGATGCACGCCGTCTGGGGCGCGCACATGATGTCCCTGACCAAGCTGATCGTGGTCGTCGACTCCGACTGCGACGTCCACGACCTGCACGAGGTCGCGTGGCGGGCGCTCGGCAACACCGACTACGCCCGTGACCTCACCGTCGTCGAAGGCCCGGTCGACCACCTCGACCACGCCTCCTACCAGCAGTTCTGGGGCGGTAAGGCGGGCATCGACGCCACGCGGAAACTGCCCGAGGAGGGGTACACGCGCGACGGGGGCTGGCCGGACATGGTGCTGTCCGACCCGGATACGGCGGCGAAGGTCGACCGCCGCTGGAAGGAGTACGGACTGTGACGTCGGCTTCCGCCGCCCTGCCGCAGCAGCCGGGGCGCACCAAGGCCTTCCTGCGCCTGGTGATGATCGAGCACTCGGTGTTCGCGCTGCCCTTCGCCTACATCGCCGCGCTGACCGCGATGTACCGGTGGGACGAGAACATCCACTGGGGCCGGCTGCTCCTGGTCACCGTCGCCATGGTGGGCCTGCGCACCTTCGCGATGGCGGTCAACCGGATCATCGACCGCGAGATCGACGCCCGCAACCCGCGCACCGCCCACCGCGAACTGGTCACCGGCGCCATGTCGGTCAAGCACGCCTGGACCGGCGCGCTGGTCGCCCTCGTCGTCTTCCTCGGCGCGGCGGCCCTGCTCAACCCGCTCTGCCTGGCCCTCGCCCCCGTGGCCGTCGTACCGATGGTGGTCTACCCGTACGGCAAGCGGTTCACGAACTTCCCGCAGGCCATCCTCGGCCTCGCCCAGGCCATGGGCCCGATCGGCGGCTGGCTGGCGATCACCGGCGAGTGGTCCTGGGAGGCCGTGATCCTCGGCCTGGCGGTCGGCATCTGGATCGGCGGCTTCGACCTGATCTACGCCTGCCAGGACGTCGAGACCGACCGGCAGGTCGGCGTGAAGTCCGTCCCGGCCCGCTTCGGCGTCCCTGCCGCGATCTGGGGCGCCCGCGCCTGCCACACGGTCACCACCGCCCTGTTCGCCTGGTACGCCGTCGCCACCGACGCCGGCGCCTTCTTCTGGCTCGGCCTGCTGATCGTGGCGGGCGCCTTCGGCTACGAGCACACCATCGTCCGCCCCCACGACCTGACCCGCCTCAACAGGGCGTTCTTCTCGGTCAACGGCTTCATCGGCATTGCCCTGTTCGTGTGTGCGCTGCTGGACCTGCTGGTTCGGGGTCTGACCGTCTGAATACGGTGCGGCCTACCATCGGGAGCAGGAACCCAGGGAGGCCACCGTGACCGTCTCGGACCTTGACCGCCTGCACTCGCAGCTCAGCCGGCTGGAGGGCATGTTCCCCGGCTATCGCACGGAGATTGTCGAGGGCAGCATCATGATGAACCCGGTCAGGCCGTTCCACGGGAGGACGATCACGCGACTGTGGGTCGACCTGGAGGACCAGCTCCCCGACGGCTGGAGTCTGGTCACCGACGTCGCGTTCCCCTTCGACGGGGACAACGAGTTCTGCCCCGATCTGGCGGTCATTCCGAGCGAGGCCGAGGCCGAGAACAGCGGCTCGTACCAGGCCGACCTGATCGAGTTCGTGGCCGAGGTGGTGTCGCCGAGCAGCGTCCGCCGCGACTACGAGGTCAAGCCGCTCTGGTACGCCTCCCGCGGCATCGCCAACTACCTGGTCTTCGACCCGCTGCGCGGGCAGGTCGTGACCATGTGGAACCCCGGCCCCGACGGATACCGCGGCCGCGACATGCTCCGCTACGGCCCCGACCTCACCGTCGACTCCCCCCTCGGGAAGCTGACCATCGACACCGGCCGCCTCCCCGTGGACCCCAAGGCACCGGACCGGTCCTGAGGACTGCCCCGTCCACCGGTAGGCTCAAGATGTGAACCCAGGAGAATCGCAGCGCACGCCTTGGATCGTGGGGGTGTCCGGGGCGTCCGGCACCCCGTACGCCGCCGCCGTGCTGCGTGCGCTGCTCGCCGCCGGCGAGAGCGTCGACCTGGTGGTCAGCCGGGCCTCGCGGCTCACCCTGCTCGACGAGACCGGCATCTCCTTCCGCGACGCCCACTGGCAGCAGGACCTGCGCGAGTGGCTGGCCCGCGGAGCCGACGGAAAGCCGGACGCGTTCGACGCGGACGTGACCGGCGTACGGCACTGGAGCGCGGGCGACCTCGCGGCCGGGCCGTCCTCGGGGTCGTACCCGGCCAAGGGCATGCTCATCGTGCCCGCGTCGACGGCCTGCGTGGCCGGTGTCGCGCTCGGCCTGTCGAAGGACCTGCTCCAGCGGACGGCGAGCGTCACCCTCAAGGAGCGCCGCCGGCTCGTCGTCGCCGTACGGGAGAGCCCGCTGGACGGGCGTACCCTGCGGCACCTGGTGACGCTGGACGACGCGGGCGCGGCCGTGGTGCCCGCCTCCCCGGCCTTCTACGCGGGGGCGACGCACATCCAGGACCTGGTGGACTTCGTCGCCGGGCGCGTCCTGGACGCGGCGGGCGTCGGCCACGACCTCTACCGCCGCTGGCGGGGCGAGCTGGGCGCGGCCCGCCCGCCCGGCCCCTGAGCACCACACCCCCGATCACACCCGCAATCACACCCCCCACGCACCTTCGTTACCCACATCTTCAGAATTCTTCAGTGGAAGGCTTCGATCGCATGGACGCGGTGGACAGGCAGCTCATCCAGGCCCTGAGGGAGAACGGCCGGGCCTCCTACGCCGAGCTGGGGCGCCTCGTCGGGCTCTCGGGACCCAGCGTCACCGACCGCATCAACCGGCTGGAGGCGGCCGGCGTCATCACCGGCTACCGGGCCACCGTCGACGCCGCCTCGCTCGGCCTCGGCGTCACCGCACTCATCGGTGTCTCGCTCTCCGACGCCGCCGACCACGAGGACGTGGCCCAGCGGCTCAAGGAGCTGCGGGAGATCGAGGACTGCTGGTTCATCGCCGGCGACGACTCCTACATGCTCAAGGTGCGCGCGGCCGACGTGGACGGCCTGGAGAGCATCATCCGGCGGCTGTCGGGCACCAAGGGCGTCTCCAGGACCCGTACCACCATCGTGCTGTCCACCAAGTGGGAGAACCGGGTGGGCGAACTCCCCGAAGAGGTCTAGCCACCGGAACCGGCCGCCGCGCCGGAGCGTACGGTTGACGGGTTCGTCTCAGAAAGAGGTATCGCATGGACGCCGGGCTCAAGCGCGAGCTGGAGCAGAAGGTCCGCTCCGGTGAGCGGCTGACCCGCGAGGACGGCATCGCGCTGTACGAGTCGGACGATCTCGCCTGGCTCGGCGGCCTCGCGCACGAGGTGCGGACGCGGAAGAACGGCGACGTCGTCCACTTCAACGTCAACCGCCACCTCAACATGACCAACGTGTGCACCGCCTCCTGCGCGTACTGCTCCTTCCAGCGCAAGCCGGGGGAGAAGGACGCGTACACGATGCGCATCGAGGAGGCGGTGAAGCTCGCCAAGGCGATGGAGGGCGAGAACCTCACCGAGCTGCACATCGTCAACGGCCTGCACCCCAACCTGCCGTGGCGCTACTACCCGCGCTCGCTGCGCGAACTGAAGGCCGCGCTGCCCGAGGTGTCCCTCAAGGCGTTCACGGCCACCGAGATCCACCACTTCGAGACCATCTCCGGGATGTCCGCCTCCGACATCCTGGACGAGCTGATCGACGCCGGTCTGGAGTCCCTCACCGGCGGCGGCGCGGAGATCTTCGACTGGGAGGTGCGGCAGCACATCGTCGACCACCGCACCCACTGGGAGGACTGGTCCCGCATCCACCGCCTGGCGCACGAGAAGGGCCTGAAGACCCCGTGCACCATGCTCTACGGCCACATCGAGGAGCCCCGCCACCGCGTGGACCACGTGCTGCGCCTGCGTGAGCTACAGGACGAGACGAACGGCTTCCAGGTCTTCATCCCGCTGCGCTACCAGCACGACTTCGTGGACATGAAGGACGGCAAGGTCCGCAACCGGCTCCAGGCGCGGACGCAGATGGCGACCGGCGCGGAGGCCCTGAAGACCTTCGCCGTCTCCCGCCTCCTCTTCGACAACGTCCCGCACGTCAAGGTCTTCTGGGTCATGCACGGCGTCCAGACGGCCCAGCTGGCCTTCCAGCACGGCGCGGACGACATGGACGGCTCGGTCGTCGAGTACAAGATCACTCACGACGCGGACGACTTCGGCACGCCGAACAAGCTGACCCGCGAGGACCTGCTCGACCTCATCCGCGACGCCGGGTTCCGCCCGGTCGAGCGGAACACGCGGTACGAGATCCTGCGGGAGTACGAGGGCCCCGACCCGGAGCGCCGGGAGGCGCCGCAGCCGATGCGGGTCTGATTCCCCGAGGCCGTTCTTCGGCTGCGGGCGGTGGGGGCCGTTCGGCCGTTCGCGCAGTTCCCCGCGCCTCTCTGGGCACACCCTGACGCCTGCTGACAGGGGCGCCGGGACTGTCCCGACGCAGGGGCGCGGGGCTGTATCGATATGCGGCTCCGCCGCGTGGGTGCGACCAGCCCCCCACGCGCCCGTACCCGGCATCCGATCGAACCGCCCCCCGGCGGGTACCCGCACCCCATGGCCACCGAGGACGACTACACCGCACAACCCTTCGTTCCGGACCGCGGCGGCCTGACCGCCCTCCGCAAGGCCGCCGCCGACTGCCACGGCTGCCCCCTGCACCGGGACGCCACCCGGACCGTCTTCGGCGCCGGAAAGGCCTCCGCCCGCGTCATGCTCGTCGGCGAACAGCCCGGCGACCAGGAGGACCGGCGGGGCGAGCCCTTCGTCGGCCCCGCCGGGCGGCTGCTCGACCGGGCGCTGGCGGAGGCCGGCGTCGACCCGGCGGACGCGTACGTCACCAACGCCGTCAAGCACTTCAAGTTCACCCGGACCGAACCCCGCAAGCGCCGTATCCACAAGGCGCCCACCCTGCGCGAGGCGGCCGCCTGCGGCCCCTGGCTGGCCGCCGAGCTGGACCGCGTCAAGCCCGAGCTGATCGTCGTCCTCGGCGCCACCGCCGGCAAGGCGCTGCTCGGCTCCGCGTTCCGGGTCACCCGGGTGCGCGGCACCGTGCTGGAGGAGGAGATCCACGGGCACCCCGAACGGCTGGTGCCGACCGTGCACCCCTCGGCGGTGCTGCGGTCCGACGACCGGGACGCCGCCTACCAGGGGCTGCTGTCGGACCTGAAAGTGGCTGCACGGGCACTTTCGTAATGGTTACTATGGCTGCGTGTCCCTTACTTTCACTTTCGATCCGGCCGTCACCCCCGAACTCCGCGACGGCGTGCTCGACCTGTGGACCGACGTGTCCAACGCGGGCGGCGCCGTGGCCTTCGTGCCGCCCGTGACGCGCGAGGAGGTGCGCCCGGCGCTGGTCAAGCACATGGTCGGCATGGCCGAGGGCGGCACCCGCCTGCTCGTCGGCCACGACGAGGAGGGCCGGGTGGCCGCCACCGCGTTCCTCGTCCAGAACACGCACCGGCTGATGACCCACTGGCTGTGGCTCTACACGGTCATGGTCCACCCCCGCCACCAGGGCCGCGGCTACGGCCGGGACCTGATGACCGCCGCCGCGGAGGCGGCCCGCACCCTCGGCGGCATCGAGGCGATCCGCCTCACCTGCCGCGGCGGCCTCGGCCTGGAGCGGTTCTACGAGTCCTGCGGGTACAAGGAGGTCGGCCGGATCCCCGCCGCGATCCGCGTGGCGCCGGGCGACGACCGCGACGACGTCTTCATGCTCCTGCCGCTGACCTGACCTGACCTGACCTGACCTGACCTGGCCTGGCCTTCGCCGTCGGACGGCCCCTGGCGGCGAACCGAGTGCGACCCCCCTGCGGGACGGGGACCCCGGCATGTTTCACTGGACGGTGCCCCTTTGTGCCGGAAACGGAAGAGTGGATTGAGATGCTCCGCTACACGCTGATGCGCCTCGGGATCTTCGCGGGTTGCCTCGTGGCCGTCTGGGGCCTCGTCTACGTCGGAGTCTTCCCGCGCGGTCTCGGCGACTCCAACGGCATGTGGATCCTCCTGCTCGCCCTGCTGATCTCCGCTCCCATCAGCTACATCGCCCTGCGCAAGGAGCGCGACCGCGCCTCGGAGCGGGTCGTCCAGCGCGTCGACCGCATGAAGGCCAACCTGGACGCCAACCGCGGCCAGGAGGACGTCGCCGACGACACGGCGCGCGCCCAGGGCCACGCCTCGGCCTCGTAACGCCCGTCACACGCCCGCACGCCCCGGCTTCCTAATTCACGGGAAACCGGGGCGCTTTGCGTTTTGCGGGCGTTGGTGCACTCCTGCCTCTCAAAGTGAGGCTTTGAGTGTCCCAAAGCGCCAGTGTTAAAGTCGTGTGCATGAAGCAAGCAGCCGCGCCCCTCACACCGCAGCGCCTCGCGCTCGTGGCGCGCCTGCACGTGGACCTCTGCCGGTGCGCGTCCGCGAACTGTCGCCCCTGACGTTCCCCCTCATCCCGCCGTCCTCCACGTCTTTCCACGTCTCTCCGCGCCCCACGTCAGCTCAGCGCCATCCCCGCGTCCCGTCCCCTTACGGAGCATGTCCGTGTCCTCTTCCTCGTCAGTGTCCTCGGTCACGAAGTACCTCAAGGTCCCCTTCTGGGCGCAGATACTCGCCGGTCTCGTCCTCGGCGTGCTGCTGGGCTGGCTGGCCCGCAGCCAGGACATATCCTGGCTGGTCACCACCCTGGAGAAGGTCGGTGACACCTTCATCGGCCTGCTGAAGCTGGCCGTCGCCCCGCTCGTCTTCTTCGCGATCCTGGTGTCGATCACCAACCTGCGGAAGGTCAACAACGCGGCGCGCCTGGCGTCCCGCACCCTCCTCTGGTTCATGATCACGTCGCTGATCGCGGTGGCCATCGGCCTCGTCATCGGCCTCGTCACCAACCCCGGCTCCGGCACCGGCCTCACCCCGGCCGACGGCGCCAAGCCCGAGCACACCGGCTCCTGGATCGACTTCCTGACCGGCATCGTGCCGACCGACGTCATCACGCCGTTCACCGAGCTGAACGTCCTCCAGATCGTCTTCATGGCCGCCGTCGCCGGCATCGCCGCCCTCCAGCTCGGCGAGAGGGCCCAGCCGATCCTGAACCTGAGCGAGTCCGTCCTGGAACTCCTCCAGAAGGCCCTGTGGTGGGTCATCCGCCTCGCCCCGCTCGGCACCGTCGGCCTCATCGGCAAGGCCATCGCCACCTACGGCTGGGACCTTCTCGGCAAGTACGCCACCTTCACCGCCGACATCTACGTCGGCTGCGCGATCGTGATGTTCGTCGTCTACCCGACGCTGCTGGCCACCGTCGCCAAGGCGAGCCCGCTCCAGTTCTTCAAGGGCGCCTGGCCCGCCATCCAGCTGGGCTTCGTCTCCCGCTCCTCCGTCGGCACCATGCCGCTCACCCAGAAGGTCACCGAGCGCCTCGGCGTGCCGAAGGAGTACGCGTCCTTCGCCGTCCCCTTCGGCGCGACGACCAAGATGGACGGCTGCGCCGCGGTCTACCCGGCCATCGCGGCGATCTTCGTCGCCCAGATCTTCGGCATCGACCTCGGGGTCGGCGACTACCTGCTGATCGCCTTCGTGTCCGTCGTCGGCTCCGCCGCCACGGCCGGCCTCACCGGCGCCACGGTCATGCTCACCCTGACCCTGTCCACCCTGGGCCTGCCCATGGAGGGCGTCGGCCTCCTCCTCGCCATCGACCCGATCCTGGACATGATGCGCACGGCCACGAACGTGGCGGGCCAGGCGCTGGTCCCGGTGATCGTCTCCGCCCGCGAGGGGCTGCTCGACCGCAAGGCCTACGACGAGGCCCACGCCTCGCCGATCGACGAGCCCGAGCGGGAGAAGCAGGAGTCGGAGCCGGTTCCGGTCGCCGCCTGACCTCGGTGATCAGGGCGTCGGCACCGCGCTGGGGTCCTGATCACCGCCGCACGGACCGTACGCTGATGCGCATGGGTGCCCAGAAGACCACCAAGCGGATGCCGCGTGCGGTCCGTGAGCAGCAGATGCTGGACGCGGCCGTGAGCGTCTTCGGACGGCGCGGCTACATGGCGGCGTCGATGGACGAGATCGCCGAACTGGCGGGCGTCTCCAAGCCGCTGGTCTACCTCTACCTGAACTCGAAGGACGACCTCTTCACCGCCTGCATCCGCCGCGAGGCCCGCGCCCTCACCGAGGCGGTGCGGGCCGGTGTGCGTCCGGGGCTCTCCGCGGACGGGCAACTCTGGTCGGGCCTGCGGGCGTTCTTCACCCACACCGCCCACCACCCGGACGCCTGGCGGATGCTGCACCTGCACGCCCGTACGCACGGCGAGCGGTTCGCGGCCGAGGTCGCGGCGATGCGCGCGGACATCGTCGCGTTCGTGACGCAGCTCATCGCGGCGGCGGCCCGGGACGCGCACCAGGACCCGCACCTGCCCGAGGGAGAGGTCGCCGGGCTGGCCGAGGCGCTGGTCGGGGCCGCCGAGTCGCTGGCCGACTGGGCGGGCGCCACCGAGGGCGTCACCGCGAAGCAGGCGGCGGCGACCCTGATGAACTTCGCCTGGGCGGGCCTGGGCGACCTGATGGCGGGGCGCCCCTGGTCGGCACCGGAGGACCCCGAGCCCGAGCCCGAGCCGGAGTCGGAGCCGGAGTCGGAGCCCGTGCGGGAGCCGGAGCCGGAGTCGGGGGCTGGGTCGGGGTCGGATCCAGAGCCGGAGCCGGGATCGGAGCCCCAGCCTCATCCGCAGCCCGGACCGGACCCTCACCTCCAGCCCGGACCGGACCTCCAGCCCGGACCGGACCCCCAGCCCGGACCGGACCCCCAGCCCGCCCCCCGATCGAACCCTCAGCCCGGCCCGCAGCCGGCGCACCGCCCCGTGGCTCAGGCCGCCGGGTAGGGGCCGACTCGGCCGGGCGCCCGGTAGGGCCCCACCTCGCCGGACACGTGCAGTCGCCGCCCGTCCCCGCCGCGCAGCTCGAACCGGCCGTCTCCGGCCCCGTACGTCACCGTCCCCGGCAGCAGCACCGGTGCCCGGAAGTCCGCCCGGACCACGGCCGCGTCCGGCGTCCCGTGTTCGGCCAGGCACCGGGCCACGGTCCACATGCCGTGCGCGACGGCCCGGGGGAAGCCGAACAGGCGGGCGGTGAGCGGGTGCAGGTGGATGGGGTTGCGGTCTCCGGACGCGGCGCCGTAGCGCCGCCCGACGTCACCGGCGAGCCGCCACTCGGCGAGGGCGGGCAGGGGCGCGGACGGTTCCGGCGTCTTCGCGGGCGCCTGCGGGGACGGGTGCGCGGCGTTGGTGCGGTGCCGGGCGAGGTACGTGCTGCGGGACTCCCACACGGGCGCCGCGCCGGGCCCGCCCGGCGTGCGGTCGGTGCCGCCGCCGGCGCGCAGTTCCGTGACCACCGACGCCTCGGTGCCCCGCCGGTGCGCGGTCAGGCCCTCGATGTGCACGGCGAGTTCGTACGTGCCCGTCGCGGGCATCGGGGCGCGGCGGGTGATGCTGATCGACGTGTGGACGAGGCCGAGCAGGGGCAGCGGGAAGCGCCGGCCGCTCATCAGGCGCATGGCCAGCGGGAAGGCCAGCACGTGCGGGTAGGTGACCGGGAGCGCGTCCGCGCCGGTCGCGAACCCGCAGGTCCTTTCGTACGCCGCCAGCCGCGCCAGGTCGATGCGCAGGCCGGGCAGGACAAGGCGGGCGCGGGGATAGTCGGCGTCGGGGCGGGGGCGTTTGAGGGGCGAGAGCAGGGCGCCGCGGGCGAGGAGCGGGGCGAGCGCGGGAGCGGTGGTGAGGGGCGTGGCGGCAGGGGTCGTCGTGGTCATCACGCCCCCAGCAGGCTCTGGCCGCAGACCCGGACGACCTGGCCGTTGACGGCGCCGGAGGCCGGGTGGGCGAGCCAGGCGGTGGTGCGGGCGACGTCGACGGGCAGGCCGCCCTGGGCGAGGGAGCTCATGCGGCGGCCGGCCTCGCGGATGAACAGGGGGACCGCCGCGGTCATCTCCGTCTCGATGAAGCCCGGCGCCACCGCGTTGACCGTCACCCCGTGCTCGGCGAGCGCGCGCGGCGCGAGGGAGCGGACCAGGCCGACGACACCGGCCTTGCTGGCGCCGTAGTTGGTCTGGCCCGCGTTGCCCGCGAGCCCGGCGATCGACGCCGTGGCCACGATCCGGCCGCCCCGGTTGACGGCGCCCGCCGCGAGCAGCGCGTCGGTGGTGCGCAGGACGCTCGCGAGGTTGACGTCGAGGACGGAACTCCAGCGGGCGGCGTCCATGTTGACCAGGCGCCGGTCGCGGGTGATACCGGCGTTGTGGATGAGGATGTCGAGTCCGCCGGGCACGGCGGCGGCGATGCGTTCGCCCGCGTCGGCCGCCGTGACGTCGAGGGCGAGGGCGGTGCCGCCGAGGCGTTCGGCGGCCCGGCGTGCCGCGTCGCCGGCCTGCGGAACGTCGAGGACGACGACCTGCGCGCCCTGCCCGGCCAGCGTCTCGGCGACGGCCGCGCCGATGCCGCGCGCGGCGCCGGTGACGAGGGCGGTGCGCCCGGCGAGCGGGAGTTCCCAGTCGTCCGGGGCGGTCACCGGGTCCGTCGCCGCCCGTACCTCGATCACCTGTCCGCTGACGAAGGCGGAGGCGGGGGAGAGGAGGAAGCGGAGGGTGGACTCGGCGGCGCCGGCGTCCGCACCGGCGATCCGGACGAGGTTGACGGTCCTGCCCCGCCCGACCTCCTTGCCGAGTGAGCGCGTGAAGCCCTCCAACGCCTGCTGGGCGGCGGCCTGGTGGTGGTCGGCCGGGTCGAGCGGGGCGCCGAGCACCACGACGCGTCCGCCGGCCGTGACGGACCGCAGGACGGGGTGCAGGGCGGCGTGCACCTCGGCGAGCGTGTCGACGTCGCGTACGCCGGTGGCGTCGAGGACGACGGCGGCGGGCCGGCCGTTCTCGTCCGCGGGCAGGCCCGCGCGGGCCAGGACGGGGGCGAGGCCGAGGTCGGTCTTGCCCGCCGTGAGGTGGAGCAGACCGCCGTCGAGGGCGTCGCGCCGCAGCGGCGCGGGTTGCGGCAGGCCGAGCCGGCGGGTGAGGAAACGGCCGGGTGCGGTGCCGGTGAAGCTGAGATAGCGGTCGGCCATGTCGTGATCTCCCCAACAGCGGCTGTACGGTTGCCCAGATCTACTTACTCTGGAGTAAGGTTACCGGAGGTAATCCTATGTCACGGGTGAGGAGCAGGTCGAGATGAGCCCATCGGCACCGCGGTCGACGCGCCGCGTCGCGGTCATCGGCGGCGCACGCGTCCCCTTCGCCCGTTCCGACGGGCCCTACGCCACCGCCTCCAACCAGGAGATGCTCACCGCCGCCCTCGACGCCCTGGTCGACCGGTTCGGCCTCCAGGGTCCGGGCGCGGTCGGCGAGTTCGTGGCCGGCGCGGTCCTCAAGCACAGCCGCGACTTCAACCTCGCCCGCGAGACGGTCCTCGGCTCGGCCCTGGACCCGCGCACACCGGCGTACGACATCCAGCAGGCCTGCGGCACCGGCCTCCAGGCCGTGATCGCCGCCGCCAACAAGATCACTCTCGGCCAGACGGAGTCGGCGGTCGCGGGCGGCGCCGACACGGCGAGCGACGCCCCGCTCGGCGTCAACGACCGTCTGCGCCGCATCCTCCTGGAGGCCCGCCGGGCGAAGTCCCCCGGCGGGCGCGCGAAGGCCCTCGCCGGGATCCGCCCGGGCCACCTGGTCCCCGACATCCCGCGCAACGCCGAACCGCGCACCGGGCTGTCGATGGGCGAGCACGCGGCGGTGACCGCCCGGGCCTGGGGCATCACCCGCGAGGACCAGGACGCGCTGGCGGTGACCAGCCACCGGCGGCTGGCGGCGGCCTACGAACGCGGCCTGTTCCAGGACCTGGTGGTCCCCTTCCGCGGCCTGGACCGCGACCAGAACCTGCGCCCCGGCTCGACGGCGGAGAAACTGGCCGCGCTGAAGCCGGTGTTCGGGCTCGACGGGCCCGACCCCACGATGACCGCGGGCAATTCGACGCCCCTCACGGACGGCGCGGCCACCGTGCTGCTGGCGAGCGAGGAGTGGGCCGAGGCCCGCGGCCTCGAGCCGCTCGCGTACCTCACGGCGTACGAGACGGCGGCCGTCGACTTCGTCGGCGGGGACGTGACGGGCGGCGGTGCGGCGCGCGATGGTGTGGCGGGCGGTGACGCGGCCGGTGGTGCGGCCGGAGGCGGGGACGGACTGCTGATGGCCCCGGCGTACGCCGTCCCGCGGATGCTGGAGCGGGCCGGCCTCGGCATCGAGGACTTCGACCTCGTCGAGATCCACGAGGCCTTCGCGTCCCAGGTCCTCGCGACGCTCGCCGCCTGGGAGAAGCTGGGCCTGGCCCCGGTGGACCGAGACCGTCTGAACGTGGCGGGCTCCTCCCTCGCCACCGGCCACCCCTTCGCCGCGACCGGCGCCCGGATCGTGGCGACGCTGGCCGCCCTGCTCGCCGAACGGAACGGACCGGGGCGCGGACTCGTCTCCCTCTGTGCGGCGGGCGGCCAGGGTGTCACGGCGATACTGGAACGAACGTGACCTACCCTCAGGTTTCCGTCGGGACTGCACACACCCGACGCGGGACCGCCCCCGAACGCGCACCAACTCCCCACTCCGGGGCCGTACGATCCCGAGACTGACCGCCGGTGACCCCTGTCCGCGGAGCCCGGCGATGAACGCCTCGGCGCGCGAGGCACGTACGTCATGCAGCAGAGCACAGCAGCGACAGCCGAAAGCTGTAAGCAGAGAGCTTGGGCAGAAGCGCAGTCCTTGCTGGAAGCCGTGTCCTCGCTGCACGTCCCAGGAGCCGCCCGTGTCCACCCCGCTTCCGTCCTTCGCCGCGTCCGCCGCCTACGCCGACTCGCCCGGCCCCACCATGGTGGCGCCCGAGACCCGGCGGCTGGACGGCGCGGTGCGGGAGGCATACGTACCGCCCTTCGCCCCGCCGGTGCACCGCGGGTCCCTCGCCGACCTGCCCTTCGACAACGCGGCCGCCGTACCGGACCAGGCGGTCCTCAGCCGCCGCTCGCCGGACGGGGACTGGTCCGAGGTGACGGCGGCCGAGTTCGCGGGGCAGGTCCTCGCGGTGGCCAAGGGCATGATCGCGGAGGGCCTGATGCCGGGCGACCGCGTCGCGATCATGGCGCGGACGACGTACGAGTGGACCCTGCTCGACTTCGCCGCGTGGGCGGCCGGCCTGGTCACCGTCCCGATCTATCCGACCTCCTCCCTCTTCCAGACCCGCTGGATCCTCCAGGACTCCGGCGCCGTCACCCTGGTCACCGAGACCACCGCGCAGGCGGCCGCGCTCGGCCCCGAACTGGACCGCATACCCGACCTCAGGCACCTGTGGGTGATGGAGAAGGGCCACGTGGAGCGCCTGGCCGAACTGGGCGGACGGCTCCCGGACGCGGAGGTGGAGGTGCGCCGCGGCATGCTCGGCCCGAGCACCCTGGCCACCCTGATCTACACCTCCGGCACCACCGGCCGCCCCAAGGGCTGCGTGCTGAGCCACGGGAACTTCTTCGCCGAGGTCGACAACGCGATCGAGCTGCTCTACCCCGTCTTCAAGGCGGAGACCGGCGAGGAGCCCTCGATCCTGCTCTTCCTGCCCATGTCGCACGTCTTCGGCCGCATGGTCGCCGTGGCCTGCGTCCGCGCCCGGGTCCGCCTGGGCCACGCGCCGAGCCTGAAGCCCGCCGACCTGCTTCCCGACCTGGCCGCCTTCCGCCCGACCTGCCTCCTGACCATCCCGTACATGCTGGAGAAGGTCTACAACAGCGCCCGCGCCAAGGCCGAGTCCGGCGGCCGGGCCGCCGCCTTCGACCGCGCCGCCTCCGTGGCGGTGCGCTACGGCGAGGCCAAGGAGGCCCGCCAGACCGGCACGGGCAACGGCCCCGGCCGCGGCCTGCGCGCCGCCCGCTCCCTCTACGACCCCCTCGTCTACCGCAAGATACGGAACGCGATGGGCGGCCGGGTCAAGTACGCGATCTGCGGCGGCTCCCCGCTCGGCCGCCGCCTGGCCGCCTTCTACGCCGGAGCGGGCATCGACATCTTCGAGGGCTACGGCCTCACCGAGACGACCGCGGCGGCCACCGTGACACCACCGCTCCAACCGCGCCTCGGCACCGTCGGCTGGCCCCTGCCCGGCACCCGCGTCCGCATCGCCGCCGACGGCGAGGTCCTCATCGCGGGCGACCAGGTCCTGCACGGCTACTGGGACCCCCAGGCGGGCGGTGTCGTCCCGGCCGCCCCCGACGGCTGGTTCGCCACCGGCGACATCGGCAGCCTGGACGACGAGGGCTACCTGACGATCACCGGCCGCAAGAAGGAACTGCTGATCACCGCGGGCGGCAAGAGCGTGGCCCCGGCCCCGCTGGAGAACTGGCTGCGCTCCCACCCCCTCGTCTCCCAGTGCATGGTCCTCGGCGACCGCCGCCCCTACGTATGCGCCCTGTTCACCCTCGACCCCGACGGCGTCAACCACTGGCGCCGCATGAACGGCAAGCACCCGGTGCCGCCGGAGCTGCTGACCGACGACGCGGACGTCCACGCGGTGCTCCAGCGCGCGGTCGACGAGGCCAACAAACTGGTCTCCCGACCGGAGTCCATCCGCCGCTTCGCCGTCCTGCCCAGGGACTTCACCGAGTGGGAGGGCCACCTGACCCCCTCGATGAAGCTCCGGCGCGAGACGATCATGCGGGACTTCGCGGGAGTGGTGGAGGGCCTGTACGACGGACAGCCCGGTCCCGGGACCCCCGGCTTCAGCGGCGGGCGATGAGGCAGGCCTGCGGGACCTGGGCCGAGGCGTCAGACTCCGGTATGCGCACGGTCCGCGACAGCACCGTGAACCCGGCCTCCTCCAGCAGCCGGGCCATCGGCTCCGGCCGCCGCCGCTCGAAGTCCAGGGCGACCGGGTGACCCCACGGGCGGTCGTGGTGCCGGGGCTCGTCCCCGACCTGGAAGCCGAGGAGCAGGTGCCCGCCCGGCGCCAGCACGCGCCGCACCTCCCCGAAGAGGTCCGGCAGCCGCTCCCACGGCGTGTGGATCGACGAGTACCAGGACACGGCCCCCGCGAGCGCCCCGTCGGGCAGGTCCAGCTCCAGCATCGACCCCTGCTCGAACCGCAGCCCCGGGTTCTCGCGGCGGGCGATCTCCAGCATCGAGGCGGACAGGTCGAGCCCGAAGACCCGCAGGCCCAGCGCGGCCAGGTGCCCGGTGACCAGGCCGGGCCCGCACCCGAGGTCGGCCACCTGCCCGTCCGGCCCCACCAGCTCGGCGAAGGCACCGAGGAGCGCCCGGTCCAGCGGGGCGTCGGCGAGTACGGAGCGGAAGCGGTCGTGGTAGTCCTCGGCGACCGCGTCGTAGAAGGTCCGGGTGCTGGCCACGAAGGCGGGATCGGTCATGCCACGGACCCTAGCGACAGCCACTGACACCGGCGTGGGCCGGAGACAGCCACTGACTCCGGCGTGGGCCGGCGAAATCCGGGTGAACGCCGGTGAATCCCGCGAAAAGGGCAGGAGCCCCGTCGCCGGAACGGCGCGGGGCTCCTTGGGTACTGCTGTCAATCAGACAGGAGTGACATTCTCCGCCTGCGGGCCCTTAGGACCCTGCGTGACGTCGAAGGACACCTGCTGGTTCTCCTCGAGGGACCGGAATCCGGTCGCGTTGATCGCGGAGTAGTGGACGAAGACGTCGGGGCCGCCGCCTTCCTGGGCGATGAAACCAAAGCCCTTTTCGGCGTTGAACCACTTCACGGTTCCGGTAGCCATAAGCCCTCCTTGGGCTCAAAGGGTTGCCCTGCTCCAGAACCAGCAAGTGTGAAGATGTTAAATTCCGCACAACTGCATACGCCTGAGAACGACGAGAGCCCGCGGTCACATGCTCCGCAGGCTCTGTACTGCAAGGGAAACCAAACTGCAACTTGCTGTGAGCCTAGCACGCAGGCCCCCCGGCGCAACAGAGGCCAAGATCACTTCACCCGAACGTTTGAACACCTGCGCCGTTCGGCTGACCCCGGGGGTCGAAGGCGGGCCGATACGCCGGGAGGTCTAGCCTCACGATGTGGATAATTCTCGCACCCGGCCGCGTGTCGGCCACATCCAGTTCCTGAACTGCCTGCCCCTGTACTGGGGGCTCGCGAGAACAGGCACGCTCCTCGACTTCGAGCTGACGAAGGACACCCCGGAGAAGCTCAGCGAGCAGCTGGTGCAGGGCGATCTCGACATCGGCCCCGTCACCCTGGTCGAATTCCTCAAGAACGCCGACGACCTCGTCGCCTTCCCCGACATCGCCGTCGGCTGCGACGGCCCGGTGATGTCCTGCGTGATCGTCTCGCAGGTCCCGCTGGACCGGCTGGACGGCGCCCGGGTCGCCCTCGGCTCGACCTCGCGCACCTCCGTACGCCTCGCCCAGCTCCTGCTGGCGGAACGCTTCGGCGTCCAGCCGGACTACTACACCTGCCCGCCGGACCTGAGCCTGATGATGCAGGAGGCCGACGCGGCCGTCCTCATCGGCGACGCGGCCCTGCGCGCCAACATGATCGACGGCCCGCGCTACGGCCTCGACGTGCACGACCTGGGCGCGCTGTGGAAGGAGTGGACGGGCCTGCCGTTCGTCTTCGCGGTCTGGGCGGCCCGGCGCGACTACGCGGAGCGCGAGCCGGTCATCACCCGCAAGGTGCACGAGGCCTTCCTCGCCTCCCGCAACCTCTCCCTGGAGGAGGTCGACAAGGTCGCCGAGCAGGCGGCCCGCTGGGAGGCCTTCGACGAGAAGACCCTCGCGAAGTACTTCACCACCCTCGACTTCCGCTTCGGCGGCCCGCAGCTGGAGGCGGTCGGCGAGTTCGCCCGCCGGGTCGGCCCCACCACGGGCTTCCCGGCGGACGTGAAGGTGGACCTGCTCGGCACCTGACACGCCCGGGGCACCCGCGGCGGCGGCCCACTACCCTGCTGGCACACACCGGCGTACGGGGGAGGGGTGGACGCCATGCGGGACGCCGTACGGCCGCTCGATGTCGACGAGCCCACGGCCGTGGGGCCCTACCGGCTGCTCGGCCGGCTGGGCTCCGGCGGCATGGGCCGGGTCTACCTGGGCCGCAGCGCCGGCGGCCGCACGGTCGCGGTGAAGATCGTGCACCCGCACTTCGCGCTGGACGAGGAGTTCCGCACCAGGTTCCGGCGCGAGGTGGACGCGGCGAGGCGCGTCGGCGCCGCCTGGACCGCGCCGGTCCTGGACGCCGACCCCGAGGCGCGCGTGCCGTGGGTCGCCACGGCGTACGCGGCCGGCCCCTCCCTCACGGCGGCCGTGGCGGACGGCGGCCCGCTGCCCGCCCACTCGGTACGGGCGCTCGGCGCGGGCCTCGGCGAGGCGCTGGCGGCGGTGCACGAGCTGGGCCTCGTCCACCGCGACGTGAAGCCGTCCAACGTCCTCCTCACCCTCGACGGCCCCCTCCTGATCGACTTCGGCATCGCCCGTGCCACGGACGGCACCGCCTCCCTGACCTCGACCGGAGTCTCGGTCGGCTCGCCGGGCTACATGTCCCCGGAGCAGATCCTCGGCAAGGGCGTGACGGGCGCGGCAGACGTCTTCTCGCTGGGCGCGGTCCTGGCGTACGCGGCAACCGGACGGCCTCCCTTCCCCGGGGACTCCTCGGCGGCGCTGCTCTACAAGGTCGTCCACGAGGAACCGCAGCTCGACGGCCTGGCCGACCTGGACGGTGACGTGCGCGACCTGACCGCGTCCTGCCTCGCCAAGGACCCGTCCGCCCGCCCGTCCCCCGGCGAAGTGGCCCGGCGCCTGGCCCCCGGGGGCGCGGCCCGCCTGGTGACCGGCGGCTGGCTGCCGGGCGCGCTGGTGGAACAGGTCAGCCGCGGCGCCGTACAGCTGCTGAACCTGGAGGCGGCGTCGGAGGCGCCCGCGGGGGAGGCGTCGGGACCCGTGGGGTTCAGCCGGCCGTCGGTGGCGGCGGGCGACGAGGCCGCTGTGGGGGCGGCGGGCGAAGCCGGGACGGCGACCCCGGCCTCCGGTGTCTTCGGCCCGCCCCCGCAGATGCCACCGACCACCC
>NZ_JACBYP010000190.1 GCF_018982965.1 Streptomyces mayonensis
ACCCTCTCGGGCTTTCCTCCGGGCGCTTCCCTTCGGTCCTACTGTCTTGCTGTTCTTGCGTTTCCGACTCTATCAGATCTTTCCGATCCGATTTCCTCGGTGCTTTCCAGGTCCACGCTTTCGCGTTTCCCCTTCCGGCGGTTCCGACTGTATCAGATCCTTTCCGGTTCTGATTCCCCGTCAGAGGGGGTTGTCTTTCCGGCTGTTGGGCCGTTCCGACGCCTCAAACCTTAGCGGACCCTCTCGTTGATTCCCAATCGGGGTCGTGGGAATTGAATTCGGGCATGCCGAAGTCGTTCCCGCGAGGGATCGTGCTGGTGGTTTGGTTGCCGCTGGTGCGGCGGGAGGTGCTGTCGCAGAACCGTAACGGCTCTGTGGCAACCCGAAGAACCTTACGGATCTCCCCGGGGAGTGTCAAGGACGGCTGTCAAGATCTTTAATCGAGGTCGCTGAGCCGGCCGCCCGCGTCCGGCTGGGCGTGCTCCACCCGGCGCAGGAGACGGGTGAGTACCTCGCCGAGCGCGGTCCGGTCGTCCGGAGACAGGTCCTGGAGCAGGTCCTCCTCGAAGACCGTGGCGAGGCGCATCGCCTCCAGCCACTTCTCGCGCCCCTCCGCCGTCAGCTCGACGATGACGCGGACCCGGTTGGACTCGTCGCGCTCCCGGGTGACCAGCCCTTCCGTCACCATGCGGTCGATCCGGTGGGTCATCGCGGCGGGGGTGAGACCGAGACGCTTGGCGAGGTCGCCGGGGCCCAGCCGGTAGGGGGCGCCGGAGAGGACGAGTGCCTTGAGTACCTCCCAGTCGGTGTTGCTGATGCCGAGCTCGGCGGTCTGCCTGCCGTACGCGACGTTCATGCGGCGGTTGAGGCGGGACAGAGCCGAGACGATCTTCTCGACCTGGGGGTCGAGGTCCTGGAACTCGCGCTGGTAGGCGGCGATCTGCTCTTCGAGTGTCGGCTCGCCGGCGCCGGAGGTGTCGCCCATGGCCGCAGTATGGCATGGGACTCCTTTGCATTGAAGTCCTTCTCTGTGTACTCTTTACCTTCGAATTTTAGCTTCTAAGTCTTCAGCTCTAAGGGCTGGGCAACCAATCTCGAGAGATCAAGAGAGGGTGAACGTGACCAGGGCAATGGGCGCGGCGATGCGCCGGATCCACGTGGGCAACGCACTCAGCGCGTTCGGACTCGGCTTCACAGTCCCCTACCTGTACGTCTATGTGGCGCAGGTGCGGGGACTGGGTTCTGTGACGGCGGGCCTCGTGCTCGCCGTCTTCGCCGTGGCCGCGCTGATCGTGCTGCCGTTCGCCGGGCGGGCCATCGTCCGGCGCGGCCCGCTGCCGGTACTGCTGGTCGCCCTGGTCACCGCCGCACTCGGCGCATTGAGTCTGGGTCTGTCGGCCTCGGCGGCCACCGTGCTGCTGTCGGCCGCCGCGCTGGGTGCGGGGCAGGCCGTGATGCAGCCGGCGCTCGCCACGATGATCGTGGACTGTTCCACGACGGAGACGCGGTCGCGGGCGTTCGCGATGCAGTTCTTCCTGCAGAACCTCGGTCTCGGTGTCGGCGGGCTCATCGGTGGTCACCTGGTCGACACCACGAGCGCGTCCTCCTTCACGCTGCTGTTCGCGATCGAGGCGGCGATGTTCCTGGTGCTCGTCGCCGTCATGGCGACGGTGCGCGCGCCGCGGGCGCCCCGGATCGAGGAGGCGCCGGGGCAGAAGGCCGGAGGCGGGAGCTGGCGGCAGCTGCTCGGCAACCGGGCGATGGTGCAGCTGTGCGTCCTGGGCTTCGTGCTGTTCTTCGCCTGCTATGGGCAGTTCGAGTCGGGGCTGAGCGCGTACGGCGTCGAGGCCGCGGGGATCTCCACGTCCGCGCTCGGGACCGCGCTGGCGGCGAACACGCTGGTGATCGTGGTCGCGCAGTTCGCGGTGCTGAAGTTCGTGGAGCGCCGGAAGCGGTCACGGGTGATCGCGTCCGTGGGGCTGATCTGGGCGGTGGCGTGGGCCGTGGCCGGGTACGCCGGGCTCGGGCACGGCAGCCAGGCCATGGCGACGGCGGCGTTCATCTCGACGTACGCGCTGTTCGGGCTGGGCGAGGCGATGCTGTCGCCGACGCTGGCGCCGCTGGTGGCGGATCTGGCGCCGACCGGTCTCGCCGGGCAGTACAACTCGGCCTTCGCCCTGGTGAAGCAGCTCGCGCTGGCCGTCGGTCCGGCGGTGGGCGGGCCGCTCGGGGCCTCGCTGCACGGGCCGTACATCGTGACGTTCCTGCTGTTCTCGCTGGGCATCACGGTGCTGGCGGTGCGGCTGGGGCGGCGGCTGACGGACGTGCAGAACCAGCCGTCGCTCGCCAGGAGCCGGGTGATCACCCACGGCGGGACCCCGGCCGGCGCGGACGCGGCGGCGGCGACCGCGGAGGCCTGAGCCCGCGCCTCTGCCGCACGGGCCCGCGCCCTCTGTCGCGCGGGCCCCGTGCCTCAGCGGTTCCCGTGCCTCAGCGGTTCCCGTGCCTTACGGCTTCGGCAGGACGAACTCGCACCAGACGGCCTTGCCGCCGCCCGGGGTGCGCCGTGAGCCCCAGTTGGTGGCGATCGTCGCGACGATGGCGATGCCCCTGCCGGACTCGTCGCCGGGCTCCGCGCGGCGGCGCCTGGGCAGGTGGTCGTCGCCGTCGGTGACCTCGATGATCAGACGGCGGTCGGTGCGGCGCAGGCGCAGCCGCATCGGGGGCGTGCCGTGCTGGAGGGAGTTGGCGACCAGTTCGCTGGTGGCCAGGACACCCAGGTCGTGCAGGTCGGCGGGGAAGCGCCAGCTGGTGAGGACGCCGGAGGCGAAGGCACGCGCGCGGGGGGCCGCTTCCACGCCGCCGAGCAGGTCGAGGGCGGCGTTGCGGAACAGCTCGGCCTCCGCGCCCTTGCGTGCGGGGTGCTGGAGGACCAGTACGGCGACGTCGTCGTCGTGGTCCGGGGTGACGCCGGCGGAGCGGACGAGGCGGTCGCAGATCACCTGGGGCGAGCCGGTCGCGCCGGACAGGGCGCGCTCCAGGGCGGCGATGCCCTCGTCCAGGTCCTCGTTGCGGCGTTCGACCAGGCCGTCGGTGTAGAGGACGGCGGTGGAGCCGGGGGCCAGCGGGACCGAGCCGGAGGCGTGGACCCAGCCGCCGGTGCCGAGCGGCGGGCCGGTGGGCTCGTCGGCGCGCTGGACCGTGCCCTGCTCGTCGCGGACCAGGACGGGCAGGTGCCCGGCGGACGCGTAGACCAGCCGGCCCTCGTTCGGGTCGTGGATGGCGTAGACGCAGGTGGCGATCTGGTTGGCGTCGATCTCGGTGGCGAGGCCGTCGAGGAGCTGGAGCACCTCGTGCGGGGGCAGGTCGAGGCGGGCGTAGGCCCTGACCGCCGTACGGAGCTGGCCCATGACGGCCGCCGCGCGGACGCCGCGTCCCATGACGTCGCCGATGACGAGGGCGGTGCGGCCGCCGCCGAGGGTGATCACGTCGTACCAGTCGCCGCCGACCGCGGCCTCGGTGCCGCCGGGGTGGTAGGTGGCGGCGACGCGCAGGTCGTCGGGCTCCTCCAGCTCCTGCGGGAGCAGGGAGCGCTGGAGGGTGACGGCGGTTTCGCGCTGGCGGCGTTCACTCGCGCGGAGGCGGGCGGCGGCCTCGGCGTGGTCGGTGACGTCGGTCGCGAAGACGAGGACGCCGCGGCCGTCGCCGTTGTGGCTCTCGGTGACCGGGGTGCAGGTGAAGGTGTAGGAGCGGCCGTCGGGGGTCTTGCGGGACTTGAGGGTGCGGGGCCTGCCGCTGCGCTGGACCTGGTCCAGGAGCGGGAAGAGGCCCGGCTCGTCCAGTTCGGGGAGGGCCTCGCGGGCCCGGGCGCCGAGGGCGCGGGTGCCGAAGGCGGCGACGTAGGCGTCGTTGACGTAGGCGAGGCGGTGGTCGGGGCCGTGGACGAGGGCGACGAGGGCCGGGACGCGGTCGAGTACGTCGCGCACGGGCAGTCCGTCGATGGCGGGGACGGGCGGGACCTCGTCGGTCAGCTGCTCGGCGCGGGCGGCGGGTACGGAGCCGTCTCCCCGGCGGTCGGGGTCGGCCGCCGTGTCGGTCTGTGCCGCGGCGCGGCGCTGTGTTCCGGGGAGTCGGGCGCTCCAGCGCGTGAAGTTCACGAATCCTTGCCTCGTGTAGTTGTCGGCGGCCGGGACCGGGCGGCCCTGGTACGGCCCGGGCCCCGTGGCCGCGCTGGGGCGAGCGGCGGGGCGCCCGCAGGGTGACCCAGTGTGGCAGGGTGCCCGCCCGGCCGACATCCGTCAGACGCCGCAGTGGCCGCAGGAGTTCCTGACTCGGGTCAGGACGACCCCTTCGGGTTGTGCGGTGGTTCCTGAGAAGGCTTTCCACCGGCCGCGAGTTCGAACTCCGCCCGCGGATGTTCGAGTGACCCGAGGGAGACGATCTCCCGTTTGAAGAGTCCGGCGATCACCCATTCGGCCAGCACGCGTGCCTTGCGGTTGACGGTGGGGACCCGGCTGAGGTGGTAGGCGCGGTGCATGAACCACGCGGGGTAGCCCTTGAGCTTGCGCCCGTAGACGTGCGCGACGCCCTTGTGGAAGCCGAGGGAGGCGACGGAGCCGGCGTACGTGTGCGCGTATGTGTCGAGGGGCTCGCCGCGCAGGGCGTGGGTGACGTTGTCACCGAGGACCTTCGCCTGACGGACGGCGTGCTGGGCGTTGGGGGCGCATTCCCTGCCGGGTTCGGCGGCGGTGACGTCGGGGACGGCGGCTGCGTCTCCGGCCGCCCAGGCGTGCGGGGCGCCGTCGACCGACAGGTGGGCGGTGCAGGTCAGCCGGCCGCGGTCGTTGAGGGGCAGGTCGGTGGCGGCGAGGAGGGGGTGGGGTTTGACGCCGGCCGTCCACACGACCGTACGGGTGGGGAAGCGGGAGCCGTCGCTGAGGACGGCGACGCGGTCGGCGCAGGACTCCAGGCGGGTTTCCAGGCGTACGTCGATGTTGCGGCGGCGCAGTTCGGTGACCGTGTAGCGGCCCAGTTCCTCGCCGACCTCGGGCAGGATGCGGTCGGAGGCCTCGACGAGGATCCACTTCATGTCGTCCGGGGTGACGTTGTGGTAGTACCGCGCGGCGTAGCGGGCCATGTCCTCCAGTTCGCCGAGGGCCTCCACGCCCGCGTACCCGCCGCCGACGAAGACGAAGGTCAGGGCGGCGTCGCGGATCGCCGGGTCGCGGGTGGAGGAGGCGATGTCCATCTGTTCGAGGACGTGGTTGCGCAGGCCGATGGCCTCCTCCACGGTCTTGAACCCGACGCCGTGGTCGGCGAGGCCCGGCACGGGCAGGGTGCGCGAGACCGAGCCCGGCGCGAGGACGAGTTCGTCGTACGTCAGTCTGCGGGCGCCCGTCTTCTCCTCGTCGGTGGCGAGGGTGGTGACGGTGGCGGTGCGGGTGGTGTGGTCGATGGTCTGCGCCTCGCCGATGACGACGTCGCACTGGCCGAGGACGCGGCGCAGGGGCACGACGACGTGCCGCGGGGAGATGGAGCCGGCCGCCGCCTCCGGGAGGAACGGCTGATACGTCATATACGGGTCGGGAGTGACGACCGTGATCTCGGCCTCGCCCCGCCCGAGTTCGCCCCTGAGGTTCCGCTGCAGCCGCAGGGCCGTGTACATCCCGACGTAACCACCGCCGACAACGAGAATGCGCGCACGTTCCTTCACCATCCCATGACGCACCCACCGCTTGCGTTTGTCCACAGGCTCGTCGATTTGTGTGACCGGAGATCTTCAAAGCGCCGGGCCGCCCGGGCGGCCGTCGTACGGCATGACCGCGCAGGTCAGTGGAGGTGGAGGGAAGTGCTGAGGACCATGCGGCGGGGGCGTGTGCGATCGGTGCGCCGATCGGGGGGCGCACCGTGCGGAACATGCCCCTTCTGAATTGACTCCGGCTCAACTATGTTCTTTCCGACGGAGTGCAGGGGGATGCGCTCATCGGTCCGCGACGGGCGGTCCGCAGAGCCGGGCCTGTTCCGCGCACTCCGGCTTTCGATGGCGGGGAGAGTCTCCGGGGGGAGACGTCATTACCGGGGGATTGTCTATGCATGTTCAGGATTCTCATTGGTCGTCCGCGTCGGCTGTCGCGCCCGGTGGTGCGATGAGTGCGACGGCGGGCGGCGCACACGGCGGCACGGCGCGGACTGCGCCCTTGCGCGTGGACGCCCAGCGCAATCTGGAGCACGTGCTGCGCGCGGCACGTGAGGTCTTCGGCGAGCTGGGGTACGGCGCGCCGATGGAGGATGTGGCCCGGCGCGCCCGGGTCGGCGTCGGCACGGTGTACCGGCGCTTCCCCAGCAAGGACGTCCTGGTGCGGCGGATAGCCGAGGAGGAGACGGCACGGCTGACCGACCAAGCCCGGGCGGCGCTCGGCCAGGAGGACGAGCCGTGGTCGGCGCTGTCCCGTTTCCTGCGCACGTCGGTGGCCTCGGGCGCCGGCCGGCTGCTGCCGCCGCAGGTGCTGCGGGTCGGCGTGTCCGACGACGCCGAGGAAGAGGTCGGCGGGAGCGGCGCGGGCGGTGAGCCGCGGGTGCCGAAGCAGCGGATACAGCCGGGCACCGGCGAACTGCGGCTGGTGCCCGAGGAGGAGTCCGGGCCGGTCGACGCGCCGGTGTCCGTCGAGGTCGACGAAGGAGCGGCGGCGCTGCTTGACGTCGTGGGCCGGCTCGTGGAGCGGGCGCGGACCGCGGGCGAGCTGCGGCCGGACGTGTCGGTGTCGGACGTGCTGCTGGTGATCGCCACGGCGGCGCCCTCGCTGCCGGACCCGGCCCAGCAGGCGGCGGCATCGGCCCGGCTGCTGGACATCCTGCTGGAGGGGCTGCGCTCGCGGCCGGCCTGACACGGTGGCGCCGTCGTGCGGGGCGAATCCTCCTTCCCCGAACGGGTGAGCGTTATTACCGCATCCCGGTAAGTCCCCCCGGACGAGTGATGGTCGGCACAGGGGGGTCCTGAACAAAAGCCAATATGGCACGCTGACCCGGTGTTCGGACTGGCTGGGCAGGCGGCGGGGGCTTTCCGCGATGAGTGTTGACGGACGAGGCGGGCCACTCGGTGACGGTGACGGTGGTCCGGGGAGCCCCGGGCCCGCCGACTCGCCACAGGTGCCGGGCCAGGGCGGACGAGCCGGGGAGCCACGACACCGCGATGCCTCCGCGGGGGCCCGGCGACCGGGGAGGGAGCCGGGGGACGACGACCGGTCGACTCCGGACGACGCCCGGCCCGGGTCCGGGTCCGGGGGAGGTCAGGCCGCGGGCGTGAGGTCCACGGCTGCGGACGGCGGTTCGGCCGCGGACGGGGGACCGGCTGCGGGTCGGCGACCGGCTGCGCACGGAGGACCGGCTGCGGACGGCCAATGGACTGCGGACGGGGAATCAGCTAAGGCCGCAGAGTCCGCTGCGGACGAAGTACCTGCCGCGGACGACAAGTCCGCCGCGGAGCCGGAATCGGCGGCGAACCGGAGCCCATCGGCAGACGGAGGGCCGACTGCGACCGGCGCGCCGCACCCGGCCGCCGGGCATCCGGCCGCCGGGCATCCGGCCGTGGGCGGCGGAGGCCCGGCCCCGGGCGGAGACCCTGCCGCCGGCAGCAATCCGACGACAGACGTGAACCGAGCCACCGGTGTACCCCCGGCAACCGACGGGGATCCAACCACCGCCGATAACCCAACCACCGGCGCAAGCCCGGCAACCACCGATAGCCCAACCACCGGCGCAGGCCCAACCACCACCGATAACCCGACCACCGGCAGGGCGCCGACCACCACCGAGAACCCAATCACCACCGACCGCCCGACGCCCGGCAGGAGTCGGCACCGGAAGGGTGGTCGGCGGCGGCACGGTGTGCCGGTCCAGCGTGAGCGGCACGAGGACAGTCTCCTGCCCCCACCACGCGACCTGTACGACGACGACCACCACGACGACGCCGGCATCCTGCCGCCGCCGCGCGAGCTTCCGGCGTCCGACGCGGAGCTGATCGCCCGGATGCGCTCGGGCGACGACACGGCCTACGAGGAGCTGTACCGGCGCCACGCGGACGCGGTCCGCCGGTATGCGCGCACCTGCTGCCGCGACGCCCACACCGCGGACGACCTCACCGCCGAGGTGTTCGCCCGGATGCTCCAGGCGGTGCGCGGCGGCTCGGGCCCCGAGCACGCCGTACGCGCCTACCTGCTCACCGCCGTCCGGCGCGTCGCCGCCGGCTGGACCCGGTCGGCGGGACGGGAGCAGCTGGTCGACGACTTCGCGGTGTTCGCCGCCCAGGCCGCCCACGCCGCCAAGGTGGAGGACGACGACACCCTGGAGCTGGGCGCCGACGTCCGCGCCATGCAGGCGGCCGAGCAGTCGATGGCCATGCGCGCCTTCCGGTCGCTTCCGGAGCGGTGGCAGGCCGTGCTGTGGCACACCGAGGTCGAGGACGAGTCACCGAGCGAGGTGGCCATGCTCTTCGGGCTGGACGCCAACGGCACCCGTGTACTCGCCAGTCGCGCCCGCGAGGGCCTGAAGCAGGCCTACCTCCAGGCCCATGTCAGCGATTCACTCACCGCCGACGAGGAGTGCGCACGCTACGCCGACCAGCTCGGCACGTATGCGCGCGGCCGGCTGCGCATCCGGGCAGAGCGGGGACTGCGCAAGCACCTGGAGGACTGCGCCAGGTGCCGGATGGCGGCGGTCCAGATCGAAGAGGTCGCCAGCAGCATTCCCGGCGTCGTGCCGGTCGCGGTCATCGGCTGGTTCGGCGCCGCCGGGTACGCCAAGGCGGCAGGGCTCATCGCCGGGAGCGCGAGCGCCGGTGCGGCCGGTGCGGCGGCGGCCGCGAGCGGCGGCTCGTCCGGCGGGGCCGGCGGCGGTGCGGCGGCCTCGGAGGGGCTGGGCGCGCCGGTGAAGGCCGGCATCGCGGGCGGTGTGGTGGCGGTGGCCGCCGCGGCGGCGCTGGTCTTCGCACTGGCCGGCAACGACGCGCCGGAGGAGGAGCCGCCGAAGGCCGCCCCGCCCGCCTCGTCGCCGGTGGCACAGCCCGCCCCCGACACGCCCACGCCCACCC
>NZ_JACBYP010000191.1 GCF_018982965.1 Streptomyces mayonensis
GAGGGGGTGCGTGTCGAGAGCACGGTGGTTCCCGAGCGCGCCCGGGCGGGGTGGGCCGGGCGTCAGACCGCCGCAGTCGCCGCCGTCGGCAGCTCGCGCACCGCCAGGACCTCCATCCGGGCCGGCGAGCCCAGCACCGACGCCCCGCAGCTCTCCGGCCGCGGCGGGCCCGGCGTGCCGTGGGCCACGCCGACCCGCCAGCGCCGTCCGTCGGAGTGGGCCAGGGTCACCTCCCAGCGCGGGGCGGCACCGTCCGTCCGTACGACGCGCAGCGCCTGCGCCGTGTCCTCGCCGAGGACCGAGCGCACGGCCAGCTCGGCCGCCTGGCCGGGGCGCTCCCACGCGGAGTTCCCGCGGCAGCGCTCGACGACCACCCGCCCCTCCTGCGCACGGGTGAGGATCTCCTTCATGGCGGGGGCGTCGACCCGGCCGTAGACGTACCCGTGGGGGAGGACCAGCACCGTCGGTGAGAAGCGGTGGCCGCCCAGGTGGGTGACCTCCCAGACGCCGCCGGTCCCGGAGGCGGCGAGTTCGGTCGCCAGCGGCCGTCCCAGCAGGGCGCAGCACCGGTCGCGCTTGCCGTTGGTGCAGACGAGGGCGAGCGGATCACCCGGGTGGGGGCCGCCGCCGAGGGCCGCGTCGAAGGTACGGTGCTCGCCCCGGCCGAGCGCCGCGAAGTCCAGGCCGAGCAGCCGGCGGGGGTCGGTGAGGCCGGCGCCGCGCACCCACACGTTTCCCGGCACGGTGTGGGCCGCGTACACCTGGCGCTCGGTGGGCGTGCCGCGGTCCGCGTGGCGCCCCGGCCGGCGGATGAGCGCGACGCGTACGCCCGTCCCCTTCGCCGCCGACTCCAGGGCACGCCCGAGCGCGGGTTCCAGGTGGCTCGCGGTGAGCGCCTTGGCGCCCCACGGGCCGGGCTGTTCCAGGAGCAACCAGGTCCTCGCCACCGGCGCGGTGCCCGAAACGGGCTCGTCGAGGTCCCAGGAGACGGTTGAGCACGTACTCACACAGGTGAGCCTAACCTGACGTGCCGGGTGGTGAGTTCCCGCGCGCGAGCGCTACTCCGGCAGGGGGTGCGGCGGCCTCGGCCCCGAGTAGAGCCCACTGGGCCGCATCCGCAGGGGGCGCTCCCCGTACTCCTCCAGCGCGTGCGCGATCCAGCCCGCGGTGCGGGCCACGGCGAAGACCGTCTCGGGTGCGGTGGACGGCATGCCCGAGGAAACGGTGAGCACGGCGAGCGCCAGGTCGACGTTGGCGTGCAGCGGGGTGTGGCGGGCGGCCGTGGCCTGGATGTCCCGGGCCGCCGCGAGCGCGGGCGCCGCCCGGGGGATGTCCTCCAGGAGGGCGAACAGGGCACCCGCGCGTGGGTCCTCGCCCGGATAGAGCCGGTGGCCGAGGCCCGGGATGCGGCGGCCCGACCGCAGCTCCTCCGCGACGACCGGCGCCGCGCTGCCCACGTCGAGCACCTCCAGCAGCATCCGGTGCGCGAGCCCGCCGGCGGCGCCGTGCAGCGGTCCCTCGATCACGCCGAGGCCGGCGGACACGGCCGCGTACGCGTGCGCCCGGGCCGACGCGGCGACGCGCACGGCGAGCGTGGAGGCCGCGAGGTCGTGGTCGACGAGGAGGGAGAGCGCGGTGTCGAGGGCGTGGAGCGTGGGCTCGTCGGCGGGGCGTCCGCTGAGCCGGGTCCACAGGCGGTGAGCGATCGGGTCCTGGTCGTGGCCGTCGTCCCGTACGGGCGGCAGCGCGGCGACCAGGGTGGGGATGAGGACGCGCGCGGTGCCCAGGACCGCGTCCGCGGACAGGTCGAAGCGGAGGGGGTCGGCGACCGCGGCGGCGATCGCCGCGACGCGCAGCCGGTCGGCCGGGCCCGCGTGTTCGGGCAGCGCGTTCACGGCCCGGCGGGCCGCGGCCACGGAGGACTCGGGGGCCGTGAAGGCGACGCCGGGCCGCAGCTGCCCGGTCCACAGCCACTCGGCCACCTCTTCGTACCTGTGGCGGGCGGCAAGTTCCACCGCGTCGACGCCCCGGTAGTAGTACCGGTCGCTCTCGATGAGGGTGAGGCCGGTGCGGACGGCCAGTTCCTGTCCGGAGGCCGCGGCGGCGGCGCTGTCACGCCGGTTGCTCCGGGCGAGGGCCCGCACCTCCCCGGCGTCGAAGGTGCTGCCCCTGCCGCCGGGGGTGCGCCGGCTGCCGAGCCGGCCGCGGCTGACGTAGGCGTACACGGTCTCGGGTTTCACCCCGAGCAGCTCGGCCGCCTCCCTGGTGGTCAGGCGCCGCTCGTCGTCGGCCTGCTGTCCGGGCTCCTGGTGGTGCATGGGGTCAGCGTATCGATCCTGTGGTGGAGCCATCCAGGGATGTGTGTGGACTGGATCAACCAGTGAGTCGATCGGTCAATCAGTCAATCGTGGCCCGCCCGCCGGCAACAGTGGCCTGCCCGTCGTCAAGGGAGGCCCGCCCGCTCAAGAGCGGCTTAAGACCCACCGCGCACGCTCGGCCCGTCCGCCGGCAGCGGTGAGGGGACTGCCCGGAGCGCCCGGACGTCGGCGATGTGCGATTCAGTGAGGGGAGACATCATGGCCACGGTTGCGAGTACCGCCGTGGGTGAGCGGACCGGACCGCTGGACCGGCTGCGCGCCCTGCACTCCGAAGGGGGCCTCGCCAGGGCCTATCCCGAGATCCCGGGCCTGCTGGCCGAACTCGCCGCGACGGGAGAACCCGCCGGGCCGCCCGCGCCGGACCTGGTACGGGCCGGGCAGTTGCTCTCGCGGCTCGACCCCCAGGACGTACTGCGCGAACACCCCGGCACCGACACGCTCACCGTCGCGGTCACCGGTCACTCCACCCTGAACGGCCTGACCGCCCCGCTGACCGCCGAACTCGCCCGGCACGGCACGCTGCTGAAGCTGCACCAGGGCGAATACGACGCATGGCTGCGCGATCTGCGGGACACCGGCAGCGACCTGTACGCCGCCGGCGCCGATGTCGCGCTGTGCGTCCTGGACGCCGACGTGATCTTCGACGAACTGCCGCACCCCTGGCGGGTGGAGGACGTGGAGCGGACCGCCTCCGCGAAGCTGGCCCTGATCGGATCGCTCGCCGAACGCTTCGTCGCGCACGGCTCCGGCACCCTGGTGCTCAACACCCTGCCGCTGCTGCGCACCCATGTGCGCCGGCTCGTCGACGCCCGCTCGCGGGCCCGGCTCGGCGTGCTGTGGCGGGAGTTCAACGCCGGACTGCTGCGGCTGGCCGCCGGCCACGACCGGGTCCACGTCGTGGACCTCGACCCGCTCGCCGCCTCCTGCGGCCCGGTCAACGAGCCGCGGCTGGCCGCCTACGCCAAGGTGCAGCTCGGCGAGGAACTGCTGGCCTGCTACGCCCGCGAGGTCGGTCACCTGGTCCGGGCCCTGCGCGGACGTACCAAGAAGGTGCTGGTGGTCGACCTGGACAACACCCTGTGGGACGGCATCCTCGGCGACGACGGACCGGAGGGCATCGCCGCCGCCACCACCTACCGGGGCGAGGCCTTCGGCCGGTTCCAGAAGGCGGTCGGCCAGCTCGGCTCCCAGGGCGTGCTGCTGGCGGTGTGCAGCAAGAACGACCACGAGCCCGTGCTGGGAGTGCTGCGCGACCACCCCGACATGGTGCTGCGCGACACGGACTTCGTGCGCGTCGCGGCCAACTGGCAGCCCAAGGACGGCAATCTGCGGGAGATCGCCCGGCGGCTCAACCTGGGCGTGGACAGTTTCGTCTTCGCCGACGACTCGCCGTTCGAGTGCGGCCTGGTGGCCCGCAGCCTGCCGGACGTGGCCGTGGTGCGCCTCGACGAGGAGCCCGCCCTGCACGTCGAACGGCTGCTCGCCGACGGCTGGTTCGACGTCGTGGAGCTGACCGCCGAGGACCGCTTGCGCGTCGAGCAGTACCGCACCGAGGCGGCCCGCGAGGACCTGCTGCAGAGCGCGGGCTCCATGGAGGAGTACCTCGCGGAACTGGGCGTCGAGGTCACCCTGTCGCCGGTCGCCGAGCACGAGACGGCCCGCGCGTCCCAGATCACCCTGCGGACCAACCAGTTCAACCTGACCACCGAGCGGCTCCAGCAGGCCGCGGTACGGGCCCGGCGGGACGAGCCCGGCCGGCCGGTGCTGGCGATCCGCTCCCGCGACCGGTTCGGCGACAACGGACTGGTCGGACTCGTCCTCGTCGACGCCACCGCCGAGGCGGACGGCGGCTGGCACATCGACAACATGGTGCTGAGCTGCCGGGTCTTCGCCCGCGGCATCGAACAGGCCTGTCTGGCCGCCGTACTGCGCGAGGCCCGCGACCGCGGCGCGACGGCCGTGCACGCCCGCTACCGGCCCACCGCCAAGAACCACAAGGTGCGCGGCCTGTACCCGTCCGTGGGTTTCGCGCAGACGGGCGAGGACGCGGACGGCACGGTGTCGTTCCGGCACGACCTGGCGGACGAGCACCTGCCCGAGCCGCCCGCGCACGTACGCCTGACGGCCGACCTCGGCCCGCGGCCGGCGCTCTGAGGCGGCGGCCGGAATGCGGGGACACGAGGAGTCCACGGGCGGAGAGCGCGAGCGCACGGGCGGCGGGGGAGGGGCCGTGGGCCGGGTGGCGCGGCGGTTCGCACGGTCGGCCGGGCGGCTTCTGGTGGACGGGTTCGGTGCGCTCGCCGGCATCTTCGGAGTGATGCCGCCGCATGCCGTCGGCACCGCACAGCAGTGGTGGCACGACAGGCTCGGCACCGACGCCCCGCCGCCGGGCGGCCCCGTGCTCCCGCTCGACGAGCCGCCCCCCGCCCATCCGGAGCGGCTCGTCGGCGGCGTGCCGCTCACCGGGCGGGAGGAGGCGCTGTGGGCCCAACTGGGGCGACTCCGGGGCCACAAGGACAGCTTTAGGGGCGGACCCGACGATCGGCACGGCGCATGACGCCCGGCCCGCGGCCGACGCCGGCCGTCGGCCCGCACGCGGCGCGCGGCGGGCACCGAGGTCATCCGGACCGACCGGTCTCGACGCGAACCGACCGGTTTCAACGCGATACGAGTCGCTTCTAGCGAGGGGAAAGACGGTGGCGGAATTCGGTTCATTCGCGGAGCTCGTGCTGACGCGGTCGGACGAACGGGGAGACGCGGACGCGTTCGTGTTCCTCGGAGAGGGAGGACGCGGGACGGAGCCCGAGCGGCTGCCGTACCTGGGCCTGGACCGCGCCGCCAAGGACGTGGCCTCCTGGCTCCAGGACCGGGGCATGGCGGGACGCCAGGTCCTGCTGCTCTACCCGTCCGGCCTGGACTTCATCAAGGCCTTCGTGGCCTGCCTGTACGCGGGCGCCGTCGCGGTGCCCGCCCCGCTCCCCTCCGAGCAGGGCCAGCACTTCCGCCGGGTCTCCGGGATCGTCCGCGACGCCCGCGTCGGCGCGGTGCTCACGCTCGCCGAGCACGCCCCGGAGGTGGAGGCGTGGCTCGCCGCCGAGGGCTTCTCCGACGTGCTCTGCCTGGCCACCGACGCGGGCCCGGTGGGAGACGCGCGAGCCTGGCACGACCCCCGGCTCGGCCCGGAGCACCTGGCGTTCCTGCAGTACACCTCCGGCTCCACCAGCGCGCCCAAGGGCGTCATGGTCTCGCACGGCAACCTGCTCGCCAACGAGGCGGCCATCGCCCGCGCCACCGGCAGCACGTCCGACACCGTGATCGGCGGCTGGCTGCCCTTCTACCACGACATGGGGCTGATCGGGCACGTGCTCCAGCCGCTGTGGCTGGGCACCGTCAGCGTGCTCATGTCCCCGGTCTCCTTCCTGCGCAAGCCCGCCCGCTGGCTGGAGATGATCAGCGAGTACGGCGTGAACGGCACCGGCGGCCCCAACTTCGGCTACGACCTGTGCGTCCGCCGCGTCACCGACGCTCAGTTGGAGGGGCTGGACCTGTCGGCGTGGCGCATCGCCTGCAACGGCGCCGAACCCGTGCGCGCCGAGACGCTGAAGGCCTTCACCGAACGCTTCGGCCCCCACGGCTTCCGGGCGCAGACCATGTTCCCCTGCTACGGCATGGCCGAGACCACCCTGCTGGTGACCGGCCCCGCCGGAGGGCGCGGGGCGCTGCTGCGCGACGTGGACGCGGCCGGTCTTGAACGCGGCGTCGTGGAGGGCCCCTACCTGGGCGCCGCCCGTCGGTCCCTGGTCAGCAGCGGGGTGGCGCGGGCCGAGGACTTCGAGGTGCGCGTCGTCGACCCGGAGACCCTGCGGGAGCGTCCCCGGGGCCGGGTCGGGGAGATCTGGGTGCGTGGCGCCAGCGTGGCCGCAGGCTACTGGGAGCGGCCCGAGACGAACGCGGAGGTCTTCGGCGCCCGCATGAAGGACCAGGAGGAGCTGGGCTGCTGGCTGCGTACCGGAGACCTGGGCGTCCTGGACGGCGACGAGCTCTTCGTGACGGGCCGGCTCAAGGAGATGGTCCTGATCAACGGCCGCAACATCTACCCGTACGACGTGGAGAGCGCCGTGCGCGCCCTGGACCCCGCGATCGGCACCGGGGCGGTCTTCGCCGTCGAGGCCGGCGGCCAGGAGCACCTGGTGGTCGTCCACGAGGTCCGGGCGAACGCCGCGAACGCGGACCTGAGGACGATCACCACCGCCGTCCAGCGCCACGTCGGCCTGGAGTTCGCCGTCCCGGCCGGCAACGTGCTGCTGGTCCGCCCCGGCACGATCCGCAGGACCACCAGCGGCAAGATCCAGCGGACCCTGATGCGCAAGCTGTTCCTCGAAGGCTCCGTCGCCGCGCTGCACTCCGTGCTGGCTCCGGAGGTGCGGGCGCTCCTCGACGCGGCCGGCGAGCCGGCCCTGGTCGCGGTGGGCTGACATGGACCATCCCCCCTACCGCGTCGCGCAGGAGCTGGAACAGCTCCTCGGCGACCCCGACGGCCCCGGCACCGTGTTCTCCCACGCCCGCAGCCTGGAACTGGACGAGAAGGAGGAGTTCCCGGCCGACATCTGCCGGACGCTGGAGGACTGGCGGATCCAGGACTTCTACGTCCCCGCCGAGCACGGCGGCCGGCTCACCGACTACGAGACCGTCATGCAGGTCATGCGGGTCGTGGCCCGCCGCGACCTGACTGTCGCCATCGGGCACGGCAAGACCTACCTCGGCGCGGTGTGCGTCTGGGTGTCCGGAAGCGCCGGCCAGGCCCGCGCCCTCGCCGACGACATCCGGGCCGGGCTGCCGGTCTCGCTGGCCCTCACCGAGCGCGCCCACGGCAGCGACCTGCTCGCCGGAGACGTCCTCGGCGAGCCCGACGGTCACGGCGGCTGGCACCTGACCGGCGAGAAGTGGCTGATCAACAACGCCACCCGGGGCAGTCTGCTCTCCGTGCTCACCCGCACCGACCCGGACGGCGGACCCCGTGGCTTCACGGTGCTGCTGGTCGACAAGCGGCGGTTGCGCGAGGGCGACGACTACCACTGCCTGGACAAGATCCCCACGCACGGCATCCGGGGCGCCGACATCAGCGGCATCGCCTTCGCGGCGGCCCCGGTGCCGGCCGGGGCCGCGGTGGGCCCGGTCGGCGGCGGTGTCGAGACCGTGCTCAAGGCCCTCCAGCTCACCCGCACCATGTGCGCCTCCCTGTCCCTGGGCGCGGCCGACCACGCGCTGCGGATCGCCCTGGACTTCGTGGAGCGCCGCGAGCTGTACGGGCGGCGCCTGGTGGAGCTGCCGCAGGCGCGGCACGTCCTCGCCTCGGCCGCGGCGGACGTACTGGCCGGGGAGGCACTCGCCACCGTCGCCGCCCGGTCCGTGCACACCCTCACCGGCGAACTGAGCGTGGCCGCCGCCGTCACCAAGTACCTGGTGCCCACCGGGACCGAGACCGTCATCGCCGAACTGACCCGGCTGCTCGGCGCCCGCGCCTTCCTCAAGGACGTGCACGCCCGGGGGATGTTCCAGAAGGTCGACCGGGACCACCGCATCGTCGGCCTCTTCGACGGCAACACCCTGGTCAACCTCAACTCCCTGGTCAACCAGTTCCGTTCGCTGGTACGCGGCTGGCGGCGCGGCGGCGGTGACACGGCCGGCGCGGTCCGCGCCTTCGACCTGTCCGTGCCGCTGCCCCCGCTGGACGCGGCGCGGCTGTCGCTGGTCGCCCGGCACGGCAGCGGCATCATGGCGAGCCTGCCGGACTCGGTGGCCGCGCTGCGCACCGAGGCCGAGGGACGGCCGGAGCTGAAGAACGCGCTGGCCTCGGCGGAGCGTCTGCTGGCCGTGACCGACCGGGTGCACGAGGAGATGGACGCGTACCGGTCGGTGGTCTCCGACGTACCGCCCGCCGCGTTCGACGCGGCCCGGCACTACAGCCTCTGCCTGGCCGGGGCCGCCTGCCTCGGTCTGTGGACGCACAACCACCGGGCGGCCGGCGAGGGCGGCACCGGGGCGCTGTGGGCCGACGGACTGTGGCTGTGGCCCGTCCTGGACCGGCTGCTGGCCCGCCTGGGCGAGCCGGACGCCGGCAAGCCCGACGCCTACCCGCCGCTCCTGGAGCACCTGAGACGCACCCGGACGTCGGGCGACCTCTTCTCCCTCCTGCCCCTCCGCCTGGCCACGGCGGCGGTCGCGGACCCCCCGTCCACCGCCCCCTACGCCGCCCGGTCGGCCGACGGGACCACCGCTTCGGCACCGGCCGCCGCCGCGGGCGGGGCAGTGCGGCCGAGGGCCGCCTCCGCGGGTGCCTCCGCCGCCGGAAACGGACGCGGGGGCTCCGCCGCCCACGGGGCGGCGGAGCCCC
>NZ_JACBYP010000192.1 GCF_018982965.1 Streptomyces mayonensis
TATCTACACTCTGCATTTCGTCGGCTGCGTCTGTTGTGTATAAGAGCCAGGGCCCGCGGTGCGGAAAGGGGGCTGTGGTGCAAGAGGGGGCTGTGGCGCGGCAACGGCCGTGGTGCAGGGAGTGTCAGATCTCGACGCGGCCCGCCCGCAGCGCCGGCAGCCGGTCCGCCACGGTTGCGGTGAGGGCGGTGTCGTCGGCGAGGTCCGTCGCGCCGACGGTGCGCAGCAGCGCGCCCACCGTCCCCGCGGGACGGTCGCCGGCGCTCCAGCAGGCGGCGAGCGCCTCGGTCGCGGGGTCCTGCCGGCCGGGGGCGCCGGGCCGGGTGCCGAGCGCCCAGGCGGCGAGGGCGAGGGCGAGGACCGGCGTGTCCGCGCCGCTCGCGCGCAGTTCGCGCAGGGCGGGCAGCCAGCGCTCGGTGATCTTCAGGGAGGCGTCGGAGCCGATCTGGCGCAGCGTGTGGCGCATCGCCGGGTTGCGGAACCGGGCGACGAGTTCACCGGCGTACGCCTCGGGATCGGGACCCCCGGCCGGCAGGGTGGGGGCGACCTCCGCGCACAGCGCCCGGACGAGCCGCTCGCCCCACTGCGTCGCCATGGCCTCGGCGACGGTGGCGCTGCCGGTGGCGAGACCCAGGTGGGCCAGGGCCGAGTGGGAGCCGTTGAGCAGCCGCAGCTTGGTGAGCTGGTACGGACCGACGTCGGGCACGAACAGGGCACCGTCCCGCTCCCAGGGCGGCCGGGGCGCGGCGAACGAGTCCTCCAGGACCCAGCTGCGGTACGGCTCGCCCGCCACGGTCAGGGCGTCGTCGAGGCCCAGCGCGGCACGGGCTGCCGACCGGTCGGCGTCGCTCGTCGCGGGCACGATCCGGTCGACGACGGTCGACGGGAAGGCCACCGCGTCGTCCAGCCGGGCCAGCACCGTCTCGCGGTCCGGCCAGGCCGAGGCCCGGACGAAGTCGCGCACGACACGGGCCAGTACGGCACCGTTGCCCGCCATGTTGTCGCAGGAGACGACGCTGACGGGGGCCGCGCCGGACCGCATCCGGGCGGCCAGGCCCGTGGCGAGCCGGCCCACCACGGTGGTGAGCGGAGCGCCGGGCGGAGCGGCCAGGTCCGTGGCGACGGGACCCGCCGCTGCGTCCAGGCCGCCCGTCACGGCCGACCGGTGGTAGCCCTTCTCCGTCACCGTGAGGGTCACCACGCTCACCCGGGGATCGGCGAGCAGCGCGTCGACCGCCTCGGCGTCGGGGCCCATCGCCAGGGCGCCGACCACCGTCCCGACGACCCGGCAGGCAGGTCCGTCGGGACGGCGCTCGACGACCGAGTACAGGCAGTCCTGCTCCCGCAGGGCGCGCACGGTGGCGGTCGAGCGGGGCGCGACCGCGGTGATGCCCCAGGGCTCGCCGGAGACTGCGGCGGCGTTCTCGGTACAGAGGGCCTGGTGCGCCCGGTGGAAGGCACCGGGCCCGAAGTGGACGACGCGCGGGAGCAGTCCGGCCGGGTCGACGGCGGGCCCCAGGCCGGGCGCCAGCCGCGACAGCGTCGTACGGTCGAGGCGGGGAAGGGCGTGTCCGGTGCTCACGTGTCCGGCACCCGTGTGTCCGGTGCTCACCAGTCGTGCACCGAGCCGTCGAGACGACGCGCCACGGGAAGATAGCGCCGCCGGTACGGGAAGCGCTCGGCGGCCTTGTCGTCGTACTCCACGCCGAGCCCCGGCTCGTCGGAGGGGTTGAGGTACCCGTCGGCGAACGTGACGCCGGAACGGAACACCTCATGGGTCTCCTCCGCGTGCCCCATGTACTCCTGGACGCCGAAGTTCGGCACGGTGACGTCGAGGTGGACGGCGGCGGCCATGCTGACGGGAGAGAGGTCGGTGGCGCCGTGCGATCCGGTACGGACGTGGTACAGCGCCGCCAGGTCGAATATCCGCCGCAGGTGGGTGATGCCGCCCGCGTGCGCGACGGTGGTGCGTACGTAGTCGATGAGCTGCCCGGTGATGAGGTGCTGCACGTCCCAGATCGAGTTCATCACCTCGCCGACCGCGATCGGCGTGGTGGTGTGCTCGCGGATGAGCCGGAACGCCTCCTGGTTCTCCGCCGGGGTCGGGTCCTCCATCCAGAACAGCCGGCAGTCCTCGACGCTCCGGCCGAAGCGGGCGGCCTCCATCGGCGTCAGCCGGTGGTGCACGTCGTGCAGCAGGTGGAAGCCGAACCCGAACCGCTCCCGGACCGCCTCCAGGTAGCGCGGCGCGAAGTCCAGGTAGGCCTCGGTGTCCCAGGGCTGTTCCTCGGGCAGGTCGGTGGCGGCCGGCTCGTAGATCCTGCCCTTGCGCACCCCGTACGTGCCGCCGACGTCCGGAACCGCAGCCTGGGCCCGCACCGCGCGGTAGCCCAGTTCGAGGTGGCGTTCGACGTCGTCGAGGAGGGAGGGGGTGTCGGTGCCGCTGGCGTGCGAGTAGACCAGCACGCCGTCGCGGGAGCGGCCGCCGAGGAGCTGGTACACGGGCAGGCCCGCGACCTTGCCCTTGATGTCCCACAGCGCCGTGTCGACGGCCGATACCGCGGTCATCGTCACCGGGCCTCGGCGCCAGTACGCACCCTTGTAGAGGTACTGCCACATGTCCTCGATGCGGGCGGGGTCCCGGCCGACGAGCAGGGGCGCCACGTGGTCCCGGAGGTAACTGGCGACGGCCAGTTCCCGCCCGTTGAGCGTGGCGTCGCCGAGTCCGGTGACGCCGTCGGTGGTGGTGATGCGCAGCGTGACGAACGTGCGGCCGGGGGAGGAGACGAGCACCTCGGCCCGCTCGATCTTGCTCACTTGCGGCTCCATCCTGTCGTGCAGTACTTGTATGGAAGCACTTGTCGCACAGCAGGGCAAGACCCTCCTTCGGTACGTAGGATGTGCGCATGGCTCAATCGAACGAGCGGCGGACCAGTCGGCGCGACATCTACCTCAGGCTGCGCCAGATGGTCCTGACCCTCGAACTCGCCCCGGGCGCCGCGCTGTCGGAGAACGAACTGGCCGCCTCACTGGGCGTCAGCCGCACCCCGGTGCGGGAGAGCCTGATCCTCCTCGCCCAGGAAGGACTCGTGCAGGTCTTCCCGAAGATCGGTTCGTTCGTCTCACGTGTCGACGCGGGCCAGGTCGCCGACGCCCAGTTCCTGCGCGAGGCGGTGGAACTCTCCTCCCTGGAGGACCTTCCCGGACAACTCGACCCCGAGATCGTCGAGGAACTGCGGAACAACCTGGAGCGTCAGCGCCGCCCCGGCCTCGACCGCGAGGAGTTCTTCGCCCTGGACGAGCTCTTCCACCGCGACCTGATGCGGCTGAGCGGTCACGGCAACTCCTGGACCACCGTCGCCGCCGCCAAGGGGCACCTCGACCGGGCCCGCCGTCTCGGCCTGCACGGACACGAGTCCCCGGCCGTCTTCGCCGACCAGCACCACGAGATCCTCGCCGCGATCACCGACGGCGACACCCCGGGGGCCCGTGCCCGGATGCGCGACCACCTCAGGGCCGTCTTCAACGACATCGAGCGCATCCGCGCCCGTTCCCCCGAACTCTTCGCCTCCGACCCGGCGACGGTGCCGGTACGGCGGAACGTGGTGGTGTGGGAGTAGGACACCGCGCGGCGTTCCCGCAGGTCGTGTCGGGGCCGTGGGCGCCGGGTGCGGGCCGTCCTCGCCGTACTGGCGCGATGCGGTCCTCGCCGTACTGGCGCGATGCGGTCCTCGCCGTACTGCCGGCAGCACCGCCCCGGCCGTGCTGACGGAACCCTCCCCGCCCGTTCACGGGTTCACAGGCCCCGTCCCCGCGTGCTGACACGGTCCGTCAGGCGGGACCGCCGTCCTCAGCCCCTCGACCGCCCGGCCCGCGCTGCCCCGGCCGACGGGCCCACAGGCTGCGTATCCGCGTGCCGGCCGAGGGCCCCGGCGGACGGTTCCGGCGCCCGTGGACGCGCGGGTCGTCCGTGACGTCGTACCGTCTGACGTAGGCCCCGAGGAACGCCTGCAGCGTGGCGATCGCGGGGATGGCGATCAGGGCGCCGACGGCACCGAGCAGTGCGGTGCCCGCGATGACCGACCCGAAGGCGACCGCCGGATGGATGTCCACGGTTTTCGCCGTCAGCTTGGGCTGCAACATGTAGTTCTCGAACTGCTGGTAGATCACCACGAAGACCAGCACCCACAGCGCGTACCAGGGGTTGACCGTGAAGGCGATCAGCATGGGCAGGGCACCCGCGAGGTAGGTGCCGATGGTGGGGATGAACTGCGACACCAGGCCCACCCAGACGGCGAGCGCGGGAGCGTAGGGCACCTCCAGGATCTCCAGCAGGACGTAGTGCGCTATGCCGGAGATCAGCGCCATCAGACCACGTGAGTACAGGTACCCGCCGGTCTTGTCCACGGCGATCTCCCACGCGCGCAGCACCTCGGCCTGCCGGGCGGGCGGCAGGACGGAGCAGAGCCCCCGCCGCAGCCGGGGGCCGTCGGCGGCGAAGTAGAAGGAGAACAGGAAGATCGTCAGCATCTGGAAGAGGCCGCCGAGGACCTGGGCCGACACGTCCAGGACACCCGTGGCGCTGTTCTGCACGTAGTTGCGCAGCCAGTCGGAGCGGAGCAGGCCCTCCTGGATGTCGACCCGCCGCAGCTCGGTGTGGAAGTGGCCGTTGACCCAGTTGATCACGGAGTCGAGGTACTCGGGGAACTCCTCGACCATCTTGACGATCTGGCCCGCGAGCATGGAGCCGAGCAGCGTGACGAACCCCGCGGTGGCGATCAGCACGGCGAGGAAGACGAGGAAGGTGGCGAAGCCGCGGCGCATGCCGCGCGCGGCCATCCAGCTCACCGCGGGTTCGATG
This sequence comes from Streptomyces mayonensis, assembly GCF_018982965.1. Classification (GTDB taxonomy): domain Bacteria; phylum Actinomycetota; class Actinomycetes; order Streptomycetales; family Streptomycetaceae; genus Streptomyces; species Streptomyces mayonensis. The sequence continues at coordinate 4,862 of NZ_JACBYP010000192.1, forward strand.
GCGAGGGCCAGGAAGAACGCGATGAGGACGTTGATCAGCAGGCCGGTGAGCTGGTGGAAGGCCCAGCTGCCGAGCTGGAAGGCGGCGAAGAGCGCGAGGGCCAGCACCATGGCACGCGGCAGCCAGCGCGGCATGCGGGCGCCCGGCCCGGCGCCACCGCCCGCCGGAGGGTCCGGAGGGGGCGTCGTGCCGCCGGACGGGGATGCTTGCCGGGCCGGCTGCCCGGTCTCGTCAGTGGATGCCACGGGCCAAGTCTCGCCCACGCCGCCGACACCCGGCCCCGCTCCGGTGATCTCCGGCGAACGTCACCGCATCTCCCGGGGCACGTCCATGACCGTGCAGACCACCCGCCACACGTCCTTGGCGTCCCAGCCGGCGTCCAGCGCCTCGCGCACCGTACGCCCGCCGAGCTCCGCCATCACGTGGTCGCGCGCGAAGGTGTCGGCGTACCCCGGACCGAAGTGGTCCGTCATCCGCTCCCAGAAGACCGTCAACCGCATGAGACCAGTATCCCGCCCCTGGGAGTGGGCCCCGACCCGGGGCCGGGCGCCGGGACCGCTCGGCGGCCTACGGTCTGTGCCATGGCAGAAACCAGAGCTTCCCGACGCCCGCCCACGGGTCCCGTGCCCGCCCCGGACGCGTGCTCCGCGCGCGCGGAGCACGATTCACCGTCCGCGCGCGAGGAGCACGACTCCCCCTCCGCGCCTGCAGAGCACGACTCGGCGCTCGCACGCGCGGAGCGGTTCGTATGGCTCACGGCGCGCGTACTGGAGCAGCGCCTGTTCGCCCACCACTTCCGGGGCGGGGACGCCGGCCCGGTGGAGACCGCGCTGGACGCCTACCGCAATGAGGACGGCGGATACGGCCACGCGCTGGAGCCCGATCTCCGCGGTCCGGTCAGCCAGCCGCTGCACACCGCGCGCGCCCTGCGCGTCCTGGACGCCGTCGCGCGCTGCGGCGGCCGGCGGATCGAGCGGATCTGCCGCCATCTGACCTCCGTGTCGACGCCGGACGGCGCCCTGCCTGCGATCCTGCCCAGTCAACGCGGGTATCCGACCGCGCCCTTCGTCCCGGTCGTGGACGACCCGCCGGGGGAGCTGCTCGCCACCGGTCCAGTGGTCGGTGTGCTGCACCGCAACGAGGTGTGGCACGCCTGGCTGTTCCGCGCCACGGACTTCTGCTGGCAGGCGGTCGAGTCGCTCGAGGACTCGCACCCGTACGAGGTCGAGGCCGCAGTGGCCTTCCTGGACGACGTTCCCGACCGCCCCCGCGCGCGGGCGGCGTCGGACCGGCTGGGCCGCCTGGTGCGCGAGCGGCGCCTCGCGGTGCTGGACCCGGACGACCTCGGCACGTTCCCGGTCTCCCCCGGCTACGCGCCCGGCGAGCACCACTTCCCGCACGACTACGCGGGAAACCCGCGTTCCCTCGCGCGCGCGTGGTTCACGGACGCGGAAATGGCGCGTTCCCTCGACCATCTCGCTGCTCAGCAGGAGGACGACGGCGGCTGGCCCGTGCGGTGGCGGCGCTGGGCACCGGCGCCCGCCCTGGAGGCCCGCCCCGCGGTGACCGTCGAGGCACTGCGCACGCTCCGCGCCTACGGTCGGGACATCGACTGACCGTCCCACCCCTGCGGCCCGGTCGCCAGGGCGCGCCCGGCTCAGCCGCCCAAGGCCCGTACGCCCGCGGTCACCGCCACGGCCGCCGCGACGACGAGGAGGAACGGCGCGCGCAGCAGCAGGGCCACCGCGGCCGCGGCGACACCCGCGGCCCGCGCGTCCACGACGAGCGTCTGCCCCTCGGCGAAGGTCTGCTGGGCGGTGAGCGCCGCGAGGAGGGCGACGGGCAGCAGGGCTGCGAGCCGGCGGACCAGCGGCCGTTCCAGGGCGTCCGCGGGCACGAGCAGCCCGGCGAGCTTCACCGCGTAGCAGCCGACCGCGGTCGCGGCGATCGCGATCCAGACGCTCATCGCCGCTCCTCCCCCGAGGCTGCCTCCCGGTTCTCGCGGCCCGAGGACGCCTCGCGGTTCTCGGGGCCCCGCGCAGCGCCGTCGGCGCGGCGTCCGTGTGCCCACAGGACGAGCGGTGCCGCCAGTGCGGCCGCCAGGACGGGCACTCCGGCGGGCAGGACGGGCAGCAGGCCGAGACCCAGCAGGACGGCCAGCGCGGCGACCGTGCGCTCGGTGGTGTTCGTCAGCATCGGAGCCAGCAGCGCCAGGAAGACGGCGGGGCCGGCCGCGTCGAGCCCCCAGGCCTCGGTGTCGCCGATGGCCTCCGCGCCCAGCGCGCCGAGCAGTGTGGTCAGGTTCCACAGCAGGTACAGGGTGAGACCGGTGACGGTGAAGCCGAGCCGGACGGCGCGCCGGGTGGGCTGTGCGAGGGCCACGGCCGTCGTCTCGTCGATGACCCACTGCGCGGCGAACGGCCGCACCGCGCGGGGGAGGGCCAGCAACTGCGACAGGCGCAGTCCGTAGAACGCGTTGCGCACGCCCAGGAAGAAGGCGCCCGCCGCCGCGGTGAGCGGATTGCCGCCGGCCGCGAGCGCCCCGACGAGCGCGAACTGGGACGCACCGGTGAACACCAGGAGGCTGAGCGCGCACGTCTGGGCCAGGGTCAGTCCGCTGCCGGCCGAGGTCACCCCGAAGGCGAACCCGGACAGTCCGACGGCGACTCCGACCCCCAGGGCGTCCCGTACGACGGCGGCGTCGGACTTGTCCTCGACGGTGTTCGCATCGAGGAGGGCTGTCTGTTCAGTCACGCCTCGGACGGTAGGAGCAGTCGGCGCCGCGCGTCTTGTACGTTCTTGCGCTCCCGCTGGTAGGCGCCGGGCGGCACGCCGACGATCCGCGCGAAGTGCCGGTTCAGGTGCGGCTGGTCGGTGAAGCCGACGGCGGCGGCGGCCTCGGCCGGTGGCCTGCCGGCGTCGAGCAGTCGCCGCGCGCAGCGCACCCGGGCGTCCGTCAGCCAGGTGTGGGGTGGCATGCCGTAGGCGTCCCGGAAGGCCCGCAGCAGCGCGAACGGGCTGCTCCCCAGCTCCGTGGCGAGCTGCTCCAGGCTCGGCGGGTCGGTCATGCGCTCCTCCAGCGCGGCACGCGCGCGTGCCGCGGTCTTCGCTCCGGCCGTCCGCACCTTCCGCCGGGGCAGCAGGCCGCCGTTGAGCCGCAGCAGCCGGGTGACGACCACCCTCAGCAGGGTGTCGGCGGCGAGCGCGTTGCCCTCGTCGGCGGCCCGCAGTACGCGGTGCACCAGTTCGACGGTGTACGGGTCGTCGAGCACCGGCCGGACGAACCCGGGGGTACCGCGCAGCGTCGTAGTCTCCGCCGCTATCCCGGCCACCAGCTCGGGAGCGGGGTAGACGGCGCCGTACCGCCACCCCTCCGGCACTCCGGCCCGGCCCGTGTGCGGGGTGTCGGGGTTGACGAGAGCGAGGGAGCCCGCGCCGGCGTACTGGTCGCTGCCGCCGTGGTGGAAGATCTCCGCGCCGTCGGCGATGGCGGCGATGACGAAGTGCTCATGGGTGTGGCGCACGAAGGTCTTCCGCACGTACCGCGCCCGCAGCAGGTCGACGTCGGGCAGCTCCGCGTACCGCCAGTGCCGCGCCCGCTCTCCCGTTCCCGCCATGCCCCCATTGTCCGTCACCCGCCCACGACCCCCACCGACCCCCGCTCCCGACCTGGCCT
>NZ_JACBYP010000193.1 GCF_018982965.1 Streptomyces mayonensis
CCCTCCGGGTGCCGCACGGCTCGGGGCGGCACCCGGAGGGGCCGGGCCCCGGCGGCGGGGGCCGGGGTGCGGCTCAGGCCGACGGTTCCGGGGCCGCCTGTTCCTGCGCCGCCCGTTCCGGCGCTGCCCGTTCCGGGGCCCGTCGTTCCAGGGCCCGGTCGAGCGCCCGCAGGAAGGCGTCCGTCGTGGCCCGGTCCCGTACCGCGACGCGCAGCCAGTCCTCGTCCAGCCCCGGGAACGTGTCCCCGCGCCGCACCGCGAACCCGAGGCCCCGCAACCGGTGCCGTACGGCCGCGCCACCCGGCACGCGGAGCAGGACGAAGGGGCCCTCGGCCGGTCCGGCGACCCGCAGCCCGGCCCCGGCGTACGCCGCGAGCCCGGCGACGAGCCGGTCCCGGTCCGCGGCCGTCCGGTGAGCCGCGTGAGCGGCCTCCGCCAGCGACCGCGGCGCCACGCACGCCTCCGCCGCCGCCAGCGCCGGCGTGGACACCGGCCACAGGGGCTGGGCACGCTCCAGCGCGCCGACGGTCTCCGGCGCCGCGAGCACGTATCCGACGCGCAGCCCCGCCAGCCCCCACGTCTTGGTGAGACTGCGCAGGACCACGAGGCCCGGTACGTCCGTGCGCCCGGCCAGCGCCTCCCGCTCGCCCGGCACCGCGTCCATGAACGCCTCGTCCACGACGAGCGTCCGCCCGGGACGGGCCAGCCGAGCCAGCGCGGACGCCGGGTGCAGCACCGACGTCGGGTTGGTCGGGTTGCCGACCACCACCAGGTCCGCGTCGTCCGGCACGGCGGCCGGGTCGAGGCGGAAGCCGTCCGCCGCCCGCAGCAGCACCCGGCCGACCGTGTGCCCAGCATCCCGCAGCGCCGCCTCCGGCTCGGTGAACTGCGGGTGCACCACGACCGGCCGGCGCACCTCCAACGCCCGCGCCAGCAGCACGAACGCCTCCGCCGCCCCCGCCGTCAGCAGCACCCGCTCCACCGGCAGCCCGTGCCGCGCCGCCACCGCCGCCCGCGCGGCCCGCCCGTCCGGGTAGGCGGCGAGCGAACCGAGCGAGCCCGCCAGGTGCTCGCGCAGCCACGCCGGCGGAGTGTCCGCGCGGACGTTCACCGCGAGGTCGACCAGCGCCGCACCGTCGTCGCGCACCTCGGCGTCGCCGTGGTGCCGCAGGTCGTGCGCCCGGCCCCCGGCCGGGACCTCAGTGCGCATGGGAAGGTGCGTGTCCATGCCCGTGATGGTGCCCGTGGTGGTGATGGCCGTCGTCGTCGGGGTGGAAGTGCGGCTGCTGCGGCAGCCCCACCTTGTCCTCGAACCCCGGCAGCGCGATCCGGTACACGCACGAGTCGCAGTTCATCCGCAGGTCGCCCCCGACGGCCTCCTCGTACCGCTCCCACACCAGGTCGAGCAGTTCCGGCTCCGGACCGATCACGTCCGCCGACCGCACCTCGGTCTCCGGGTGCGCGGCGGCCCACTCCTCGGTCTGCCGCCGCACCCGGTCCGGGAGGATGCCGGTGAACAGGAAGTACGGCAGGACGACGACCCGCCGCGCACCCAGCCGCGCACACCGGTCCAGGCCGCCCGGCACGTCGGGCTTCGCCAGCGACACGAACGCCGTCTCCACGGCCGCGTAGTCGCGCCCCTCCCACAGCAGCCGCGCCGCCTTGAACACCTCCGCGTTGGCATCCGGGTCCGTCGAACCGCGCCCGACCAGCAGCACGGTGACCTCGGCCGGGTCCCAGGACGGGTCGACGGCCTCTGCCAGCCGCCGCTCCAGCACCCGCAGCAGGGCCGGGTGCGGGCCCAGCGGACGCCCGTACGTGTACGAGATGCCGGGGTGGCGCTCCTTCTCGCGGGACAGCGCAGCCGGGATGTCGCCCTTGGCGTGCCCGGCGGAGACCAGCATCAGCGGCACCGCGGCGAACCGGCGCACCCCGCGCTCGACCAGCTCGGCGACCGCGTCGCCCAGCGGCGGCGGGGACAGCTCGATGAAGCCGCCCGATACGGGCAGTTCGGGGTGACGGCGGCCCAGCTCGCGCACGAAGTCGCGGAACGCCGCGGCTCCGGCCTCGTCCCGGGTGCCGTGTCCGGCGATGAGCAGGGCGGGCGGGGTGGTCACAGGGTCTCCTCGGGTTTCTCGGATTCGGACGTCCCGGACACGGAAGTCCGGAAGGCAGAGGCAGAGGCAGAGGCAGAGGCAGAGGCAGAGGCAGAGGCAGAGGCAGGGGCAGAGGCAGGGGCAAGGGTGGGGGTGGGAGAGGGGCGGGCGGCCGGGACCCCCTGCCAGCGGTAGCCGCGCGGTGTCACCATGCGCCCGGCGATCTCGCGGGTCGCGGTGTTGCCCACCGTCACGACGGTCATCATGTCGACCGTCGCCGGGTCGAGCGCGGCGAGCGTGGACAGGCGGCTGGACTCGTCGGCGCGGGACGCGTTGCGCACGACCCCCACCGGAGTGCCCGGCTCCCGGTGTTCCGCGAGGATCGCCAGCGCCTTGGGCAACTGCCAGTGACGGCCCCGGCTGCGCGGGTTGTAGAACGTCACGACGAGGTCCGCCTCCGCCGCCGCCCGCACCCGCCGCTCGATGACCTCCCACGGCGTGTGCAGGTCGGACAGGCTGATCGACACGTGGTCGTGGCCCAGCGGCGCGCCCAGGACCGCCCCGGCCGCCAGCGCCGCCGTCACGCCCGGCACGCCGACCACATCGATGTCGTCGGAGGCCTCCGCCAGCGCGGGCGAGGCCATGGCGTACACCCCGGCGTCGCCGCTGCCGATCAGCGCCACGGCGTGCCCCAGCCGCGCCTGTTCGACCGCGGTCCTGGCCCGCTCCTCCTCCGCGCCGAGACCCGACTCCAGCACCCGCGTGCCGGGCCGGAGCAGATCGCGGACCTGGTCGACGTACTGGTCGAGTCCGACCAGCACCGACGCCCGCCGCAGCTCCGCCCGCGCCCGCGGCGTCACCAGGTCCCGGGCGCCGGGGCCCAGCCCGACCACCGCGAGCCGCCCGCGCCCCGGACGCCGTACGACCGCGCAGGTCGCCATCGCGGGAGTGGCCGCCGACTTCCGCTTGGGCACGAGGAGTTCGCCCGAGCCCACGAGCGCCGCAGCCTCCGCGACCGACGCGGTGCCCACGGCCGCGAGCGGGGCGTCGGAGGGGTTGGGCACCTCGACGTCCGCCAACTCGCCGGCGGGGTACGTCACGAGGGGTACGCCCAGCCGTTCGGCGGCGCCGACGATGCCCGGCTCCCCGGCCTTGGCGTCCACGGTGGCCAGCTCCGCCACCGACGCGGCCGACAGGCCCGCCTCGCGCAGGGCCTCCTCCACCAGCCCGAGCACCTCGTCGACCGGCGCGCCCCTGGAGGCGCCGACCCCGACGACCAGCGACGGCGGCCGCAGGACGACCTCGCGCCCGGCCGGCTCCACCGCACGGTCCGTCACCCGGATCGTGTACGCCCCGCCCGCCGCCGCCCCGTCGGACCGGTGGAACCCGTCGGATCCCTCCGCCGCCGCGACCGGCAGCGGCGGCAGCGGCCAGGGCACCTCCGCCCGCAGCGCCACCGGCAGGCCGTCCAGCAGGGCCCGCGACACCCCGGCGACATCGCCCTCGACGGGCAGCCCCAGCGTGTCCAGGCCGGCCAGCCCGACCGCGTCCGTCGCCGTCGTCACCACCGGCTCGGCGCCCAGCACCTCGCCGACCGCGCGGGCGAGTTCGTTGGCGCCGCCGCCGTGCCCGCCGACCAGCGACACGGCGAACCGCCCGCCCTCGTCGACGCACACCACACCCGGGTCGGTCCGCTTGTCGTCCAGCAGCGGCGCCACGAGGCGCACCACGGCCCCGGTGGCCAGGAAGCACACCAGCCGCTCGCACTCGCCGAACGCGGTCCGTACGGCGTCCGCGACGGGACCCCCGTAGACGCGCGTGCGGTCCGGCCACGCGGCGGCCAGCCGGTCCCGCGCCGCCGCTCCCGCCGCCGTGGCGGAGATGAGGCCGATCAAGGGGCAACTCCTTCGGTAGGGCTGTGCGGCCTCACGCCCCACAGCAGGAAGACGGGGTTGGCGGCCGCGAGCCGGTGCACGTCACCGGGCAGCGGCGCGAGCCGGGACGACTGCAGCAGCACCCCGTCGCACTCCAGACCGGCCCCGGCCAGCGCCCCGCGGACCGCGGGCACCCGGTCGAGGGCGGCCACGGCGACGACCACGGCGCGCCGGGCCCGCCGCGCGCACCGCGCGACGATCTCGGGCAGTTCGCGCCCGCCGCCCCCCACGAACACGGCGTCGGGATCGCCGTCCAGCCCGGCCAGCGCCGCGGGCGCCGTCCCGTGCACCACGCGTACGTCGACGCCGTGCGCGGCGGCGTTGGCGCGGACCCGCTCCACCCCGTCCAGCGTCTTCTCGACCGCGGTGACGGCGGCGCCCAGCCGCGCGCACTCCACGGCCACGGACCCGGACCCGGCACCGACGTCCCACACCAGGTCACCGGGGCGCGGCCCGAGCCGTGCCAGCGCCAGCGCCCGCACCTCGAACTTGGTGATCATCGAGTCCCGGTGCACGAACGCGTCCTCGGCCAGCGCCCACCCCGTGGGCCCGGACGGCGGCCCCGCGACGGTGCGCACCGGCCCCGCCGCCCGTGCCTCGTCCAGGCACAGCACCACGCTCACCGCCGACCCCCAGTCCCGTACGGCGGCCTCTGCGGGCGTCACCCGCTCCACGCGCTCCCCGGCCGAGCCCAGCGCGGAGGCGACGACGAACACCCGCGCGTCCGGCCCGAGCGCGGCCCCCAGCTCCGCGGGACCGGCCCCGGGACCGGTCAGCACGGCGACCTTCGGATGCGCCCGGCACAGGTTCACCGCGGTCCGCAGGTCCCGCCCGTGCGCGCTGGCCACCACGGCGTCGTCCCACGGCAGCCCGGCCCGCGCGAACGCCGCGGCGACCGAGGAGATCCCGGGCCGTACGTCCAGCAGCTCAGGACCGAACCGCTCCGCCAGCACCCGTACGATCCCGAAGAACCCCGGGTCGCCGGAGGCCAGCACGAGAACCGGCCGTTCCTCCGCGACGTACTCCGCGACCGTGTCGAGCGCCGGCGCCAGCGCCCCGAGCACGACCCGCTCGGCCCCCTCCGGCAGCCGCACTGCGTCCAGGTGGCGCCGCCCGCCGACCACCAGCTCCGCGGCCTCGGCGACGTTCCCGGGGACGTCCCCGGCGGGAGCCGCACCGGCGGCCCCCATCCCGACCACGGTGATCACGTGCTCGCACCCCGCGCCCGCAGCTCCCGGCGCGCCTCGGGGTCGGCCTTGCGGTACCCGTGGAAGTGCCCCGGGTGGTAGAGGTGCGAACGCGTGCCCTGCGCGTCGAGGGCCGGACCGACCAGGAACAGCGTGTGCTTCCAGAGCCTGTGCTCCTTGACCGTCTCCTCCAGCGTCCCGATCGTGCACCGCACCACCAGCTCCTCCGGCCAGGTGGCCTGGTACGCGACCACCACCGGCGTCTCGGTCGGATAGCCGCCTTCCAGCAGCTCCCGCACCAACTGGCCGCTGCGGGCCGCCGACAGGAAGACCGCCATGGTCGTCCCGTGCTTCGCGAACTCCCGCACCTCCTCCCCGGGCGGCATCGGCGTCTTGCCCCCGCCCAGCCGCGTCAGGACCACCGACTGCGCGACCTCGGGAATCGTCAGCTCCCGCTGCGCGAGCGCGGCGACCGCGGAGAACGCGGAGACCCCCGGCACCACCTCGGTCTCGATGCCGAGCTCCGCACACCGGTCGAGTTGCTCCTGCGTACCGCCCCACAGCGCCGGGTCGCCGGAGTGGACCCGGGCCACCCGCAGCCCCGACTCCCGCGCCCGCCGGTAGACGGCGACGACGTCCTCCAGCGACATCGTCGCCGAGTCCAGCACCTCGGCGCCCTCCCGCGCGTGCTCCAGCACCTCCGCCTGGACCAGGCTCGCCGCCCAGATCACCACGTCCGCCTCGGCGATGGCGCGCGCCGCCCGGAACGTCAGCAGATCGGCGGCGCCGGGACCGGCACCGACGAAGGTCACCTTGCCGCCCGCCCCGGCCTCGGGGGCGGCGGAAGCCACGGAAGCCACGGAAACTCCGGAAGGCATGGATGTCGGTCCTCTCCTGTGCGTGCTGTGCGACCCGAGTGCACTGTGCGACCCGTGGGTGCGGGGCATATTTACTGCTTACTGCGGTTGCTGCTGTCGTACGCGCGTGAACGTGGCGTGATCGGATACCAAGGGCCCATGGCGGTCTTCGTCGCGCTCGGCGCGTTCCTGATGACGCTGGCCGGCGGCTGGACGGCACAGCGTGTGACCGACCGGCGCCACCTGGTCCTGGGCCTGGCCGGCGGGCTGATGCTGGGTGTCGTCGGCCTCGACCTGCTGCCGGAGGCCCTGGAGGCGGCCGGCGACGAGGTGTTCGGCGTACCCGCGGCCCTGCTGCTCTTCGTCGCCGGATTCCTGCTCGCGCACCTCGTGGAGCGCCTGCTGGCCGCCCGCCGCGCCGCGCACGGCGCCGACGAGCACGGCGGGCGCACGCCCCAGGTGGGCCTGACGGCCGCCGCCGCGATGGTCGGCCACAGCGCGATGGACGGCGTGGCGATCGGCGCGGCCTTCCAGGTCGGCGGCGGCATGGGCGCGGCCGTCGCGATGGCCGTGGTCGCCCACGACTTCGCGGACGGCTTCAACACCTACACACTCACGAGCCTGTACGGCAACGCCCGCCGCCGCGCGCTCGCGATGCTGTTCGCCGACGCCGTGGCCCCGATCCTCGGCGCGGCCTCCACGCTCCTCTTCTCGATCCCGGAGGGCGTACTGGGCGCGTACCTCGGCCTGTTCGGCGGCGTCCTGCTCTACCTCGCCGCGGCCGAGATCCTCCCCGAGGCCCACCACGAGCACCCCGCCCGCTCGACGCTGCTGTGCACGGTCGCGGGCGCGGCGTTCATCTGGCTGGTGGTGGGCATCGCCGAGTGAGCGGTGACGGCCGCTCACAGTTTCCCGCCCCGCCCGCCCTCGCGCCGGGCGGGCGCGATGAGCGTCGACAGGTAGGGCAGCGGCGCCCCGTCCAGCTCGCCGGCCGGCCGCACGGACTCCTCCGGGAGCCCCAGCGCCGACCCCCACACCGCGTCGTCCAGGCGGCCGCTCTCCCGCAGCGCCTCGGCCACCTCGGCCGCCTGCCGGCCGAACTTGTAGGCGACGACCGTGCCCGGCCCGTGCAACGCCTCCTTCAGCACGGCGGCCCCCGCCGTCACCGGCACCAGCGTCAACGGCTCGGTCCCCTCCGTCAGCACGGCACCCGACCGCGCCGCGAGGTCCTGCATCGCGGTGATCCCGGGCACGGTCTCCACCACCGTGCCCGGCACCAGTTCGCCGACGGTCTGCGCGAGATACGTGAACGTCGAGTACACGTTGGGGTCGCCGATGGTCGCGAAGGCGACGCAGGCGTGCGCCCGCAGCAGCCCGGCGACCCGCTCCCCGGCCGCGTCCCAGGCCGCCTCGCGCCGCGCCCGGTCGGTGCGCTCGTTCAGCGCGAACACCACCCGTACGACCTTCTCGGCGCCCACGTGGTGCAGCACGGTCGCCTCCGCGCGCCCGCGCTCGCCCCCGTCCTTTCCGTCGGACGCGCCCATCACGGGCACGACGACCACGTCGGCGTCCCGCAGCGCGTTCACGCCCTTCACGGTCACCAGCTCCGGATCCCCGGGCCCGACCCCGACCCCGACCAGCCTGCTGCTCATGACGTACGGCACCTTTCCACGAACCGACGGGCGACACCGGGCTCGGCCGCCCAGTGCGTGTGCAGATAGCTCGCGTGCACACCGCGTTCCACGAATCCCTCGACGCGCCGCTCGGGCGCCCGCACCCCCCAGGCCGGTGCCGCCCCGGCCCCCGGCTCCACCACGGTCCGGTGGAACTCGTGCCCCCGCAGCCGCGTCCCCGCGACGGCCAGCGCACTGTCGGACACGGCCACGGCGTCCCGGTATCCCAGCGTCAGCCGCTCCGACATCCGCGCGGAGGCGTCCAGCAAGCCGCACATCGGCAGCCCGTCCAGCTCCCGGCACAGGTACAGCAGCCCCGCACACTCGGCGGCGACCGGAGCACCGCCCAGCGCCAGTTCGGCGACGGACTTCCGCAGCCCCTCGTTGGCGGACAGCTCGGAGGCGTACACCTCCGGGAACCCGCCCCCGACCACCAGCCCGGCCGTCCCCTCCGGCAACTCCTCGTCCCGCAGCGGGTCGAAGACGACGACCTCCGCCCCGGCGGCGGCGAGCAGCTCGGTGTGCTCGGCGTAGGAGAAGGTGAAGGCGGCCCCACCGGCCACGGCGACCCGTTTCTTCTCCAGCCCGTCCGGCGTTTGAGGACGAGGCCGTCCAGGCCGAAAGCGGGGGTCCGGGGGCGCAGCCCCCAGGGACGGGACGGGAAGGGGCGGCG
>NZ_JACBYP010000194.1 GCF_018982965.1 Streptomyces mayonensis
TTCTGGGGCGGCGCTCCCCCCGGGGGCGGGGGCCGCTTGTCGCGGTTCCGGTCGTCCCGGACGGGTGGCCGGCTCGGGGGGTGCGGTGGTCTGTCCCGGGCGGGGTGTCGGCTTGGGGGCGGCGGTCCGCCCCCGCTGCGCGGTACGCCGCGGATCCGTGCCCCGTTCCGGGCCGGCGGCCCGGTCCCGCTGGGCACCCGGCCCTGGTTCGGTGGCGCGTCCGGGGTCGGCGGCGCGCCCCGGCCGCGTTCCGCGCCCCGCACCGCGCCGTGCCACCGGCCCCTTCGTGGGGGACGGCGTGTTGTGGAAGTTCCGGTCAGGCACAGTCTCACCACCCTGCGTTCCGTCCCTCCCACCTTCCCCCGGTCGGGCGGTTTGACGCCCGCGGACGAGTGGCGGTCCCGCGCGGAGCTTGCCCGCCGCGGCCGCGAGGCTCCCTCGGGCCCCGGTTAGTGTGGGGGACATGCGTCTCCACGTCGTCGACCACCCCCTGGTCGCCCACAAGCTCACCACGCTGCGCGACCAGCGCACCGACTCCGCGACCTTCCGCCGTCTCGCCGACGAGCTGGTCACCCTGCTCGCCTACGAGGCCACGCGCGACGTGCGCACCGAACAGGTCGACATCCAGACCCCGGTCTCGCAGACCACCGGCGTCAAGCTCTCCCACCCGCGTCCGCTGGTGGTGCCGATCCTGCGGGCCGGTCTCGGCATGCTCGACGGCATGGTCCGGCTCCTGCCGACCGCCGAGGTGGGATTCCTCGGCATGATCCGCAACGAGGAGACGCTGCAGGCCTCCACGTACGCGACCCGCATGCCGGAGGACCTGTCCGGCCGCCAGGTGTACGTGCTGGACCCGATGCTGGCCACGGGCGGCACCCTGGTCGCGTCGATCCAGGAACTGATCAAGCGCGGTGCCGACGACGTGACCGCCGTGGTGCTGCTCGCCGCACCCGAGGGCGTCGAACTCATGGAGCGCGAGCTGGCCGGCACGCCGGTGACGGTCGTCACGGCCTCGGTCGACGAGCATCTGAACGAGCAGGGCTACATCGTCCCGGGCCTCGGCGACGCGGGCGACCGGATGTACGGAGCGGCCGAGTAGTAGTACCCGGAAGCGTCGCTCAGCAGCTCTTCTTCTCCGCGGTCGGCGCCGGCTGCGGCGCCGTCAGCTTCGCCAGCGCCGCGTCCGCGGCCGCCGGCTCTGCCAGCCCCTTGAAACCGTTGCCGATGACGAGGTCGACCTCGGCCCCCTTGCGGTCCGCGTCGGCGCGGTGCTCGGCGCCGGGGAGCTGGGTGCCGAGCACGGTGAGCGAGGTCTTCAGGGAGGCGGCCGGGCCGAGCAGCAGGCCCGTGCCGTCGACCTTCTTGTCGTACTCCTTGGGCGCGTTGCTGACGTCACCGACGCGGAAGCCGCGCTTCTTCAGCTCGTCGGCGGTCTTCTGCGCCAGGCCGCTGCGGGTCGTCGCGTTGAGCACGTTGACGGTGACCTGCCCCGGTTTCGGCAGCTTCGCGGCGGCGGGCGGGGCGCTGGCTTCCGGGCTGGTGGTGGCACAGGGCGCGGTACCGGCTGCCGAGGCCTTGTCGCCGCCGGTGAAGACGTCGATGAGCTGCAGTGTGCCCCAGCCGAGCACCCCGAGGACCGCGACGCAGGCCACGGCGACGAACGCGAGCCGACCGCGGCGCCGGGCCGGGCGCATCCGCGGGTACTTGTCCCCCGTGATCTTGTACTGGCCACCCATGCCGGGAGGAGTCAGCATGCTCATGGCCGCAGCGTAGTGCGCCGGAGCGGCGATGCCTATTAGATGATCAGTCGACGTTCCGCGGTTTGGGGCAAGCCAACCCGAAAGGGTCAGTCGAAGCACCGGAGAGGCGCCGGAGAAGCACCGGAGAGGCGCCGGAGAAGCACCGAAGAGGCGCCGGAGAGGCATCGGGAAGGGGCGGACAAGCGGCGGAGAGGCGACCAGAGAAGGCTCCACCGGACCGGCGCGTCGTCGGCCGCGCGCGTCAGTCGAGCTCGAGGACCCGTGCGTGCAGTACCTGGCGCTGCTGCAGTGCGGCCCGCACCGCGCGGTGCAGTCCGTCCTCCAGGTACAGGTCGCCCTGCCACTTCACGACGTGCGCGAAGAGGTCGCCGTAGAAGGTGGAGTCCTCGGCCAGGAGGGTCTCCAGGTCGAGCTGCCCCTTGGTCGTCACGAGCTGATCGAGGCGGACCGGGCGCGGAGCGACGTCCGCCCACTGCCGGGTGCTTTCCCGGCCGTGGTCGGGGTACGGCCGGCCGTTTCCGATGCGCTTGAAGATCACACGGAAAGCCTACCGGCCCGGACGATGCGGGCGCAGCCATGGCGGCCGAGTGCGGCGCGGGAAAAGACGCCGTAAAGGGGATCAAACGGGAAGGTGTGTACGGCACCGGTTGGACGGGGAGGGGTGCGGACACCGATGCCGGTACGGATACCCGCACCCCTCCCCTGCCGATACCGGTAGGGGCTGCTCCGCCGTCGGCCTGTCGTGTTCAGCCGCGGCTTCCCTCCCGCGGGGCGCGCCCGTTCTCGGTTCCGGCCTCGGCTACGGCCACGGTTTCGGCCTCGGTTCCGGTCCCGGCCCGTGGCCGGGGTTCGGGCCGCGGGCTTCGGCGGGCGGCCTCGGCGCGCAGCAGGGCGCGCAGGACGGCGTAGGGGTCGTGGGGCATGGCGGTACCTCGTTCTGTCTCCGGGGGTGTTCCTGCGTGCGGGGGCAGTCCCCGTCAGCAGCGCAGGACCACGGAGCGCAGAACCTGCGCGGAGCCCGTCGGCCGGCTCGGAACGGCAGGAGCGAGGAACGGCTCGGGGCGCACACGACGCCGCCCGGTTCCCGCACGGGGGAGGGGTCGCGCCGAGGCGGCACGCCGGGCACCGCGTACGAGCGCCGGGCGGACGGTGTCGAGGTGGTCGTACTCGGCCGCCGCGCCCGTCACCGCGGCGGCGGGCGCCGCCTGGACCGTCGCGGGCGTGCAGGGCAGGAGCAGGGCGAGCAGCAGTACCAGCACCCGCGGCCACCGGGCGCGCGCGGCGCGGGCGGTGGTGGTGGCGTGCGGTACGGGGCTCACGTCAGTCGTGTCCCCGCCCGGCGTACGCCGCCCATCGCGCCGGGCTCGAGAACCGCCCGCCCGGCGTAGCGCCGACCGCCCGCCGTCCGCGACGCGGAGCGCGCCCCTCCGTATGTCCTACTTGCCGGAGGCCTTCGCCGCCGCCTTCATCTCCTGTTTGTGGGCCCGCACCTTCGTCAGGGACTCCGGTCCGGTGATGTCCGCGACGGAGCGGAAGGAGTCGGGTTCGCCGTAGGCGCCCGCCGCCTCGCGCCAGCCCTCGGGGCGTACCCCGAGCTGCTTGCCGAGCAGGGCGAGGAAGATCTGGGCCTTCTGCTTGCCGAAGCCCGGCAGCCCCTGCAGCCGCTTCAGCAGCTCCGGACCGGTCTCGACGCCCCGCCAGACGCCCTCCGCGTCACCGTCGTACGTCTCGACGAGGTACTGGCACAGCTGCTGGACGCGGCCCGCCATCGAGCCGGGGTAGCGGTGCACGGCGGGTTTCCCGGAGAGCAGCGCCGCGAAGCTCTCGGGGTCGTACGCCGCGATGTCGTGCGCGTCCAGGTCCTCCGCGCCCATGCGCCGCGCGATGGTGGACGGCCCCTTGAACGCCCACTCCATGGGCACTTGCTGGTCGAGCAGCATGCCGACCAGCGCGGCGAGCGGACTGCGTCCGAGGAGCTCGTCGGCCTCGGGGTCCTGGGCGAGGTGCAGTGTGACGTCCATGCCCCGATGATCGCGCGTGTGCGCTCAGGACGCGCGCCAGTACCCCAGCGCGTTCACCCGCTGCTTCGGAACGCCCAGCTCCTTGCGGGCGTACGAGGCCAGCGCCCGCGTGGTGGCCGTGTCGCAGGCGATCCAGACGTACGGCTCGGGGGTGGCCCGCACCAGTTCCGGCAGCGCCTCCTTCACCTGTGCGACGAGGTGCCGGCCTGCGTCGCGGCGCGGTACCGCCCGTACCTCGTGCCGCTCGGGATCGGTGCGGAAGGGGAGTCCGTCGCCGGTGCCGCCCTCGAACCAGATCGTCGCCGGCACCGGCCCCAGCGCGTCGAGGAGGGAGTTGAGGGCGGGCAGGGACGCCGGGTCCGCGCACGCGAAGAGGCGCGAGGGGGCGGGGTCCGGGACGTCGAAGCCGGTGCCCTGGACCGTGGCCTCGATCGTGTCCCCCGGCTTCGCCGCCCGCGCCCAGTCGCTCGCGCACCCCTCGTGCAGCGCGAACTCCATGCTGAAGGTGCCCGCCGCCGGGTCGGGGTCGACGAGCGTGTACCCCCGCTGGTGCGGCTTCCCGGCGTTCTGGAACCACAGCCGTACCCACATGGTCGGGTGCACGCCGGTCGCCGCCAGCATGCCGCCGTCGGTCAGCCGGAGCCGCCGGAAGCCCGGGGCCACGTCCTGCGCGTCCGTCACGGTGAACTCGAAGTCCTTGGCGCGCATCAGCTTGAGGACCGCGCCCTCCCAACCCCGCCCCTGCGCCATCGTTTCCCCACCCTTCGCGTACTGTGCGGCCACCACGCCAGTGACTTAGGTGAGCCTAACCTAAAGGGAAGTAGGGGCACAGGGGTGAGGGCCGAGACCTACCGCGACGCCTGGGGGATCCCGCACCTGCGCGCGGACAGTCCGCCGAACCGGCCCGCGCCCCGGGCCGGGTGACCGCCCGCGACCGGGCCTGGCAACCGGAGACCGAACGGCACCGCGCCCGGGGCACGACCGCCGCCCGGATGCGGGCGCACAAGGCGGAACTCGCCTTCCTCCGCCGCGGGGTAGCGTTCCCCGGGTGACGCACCCGCCGACCGCCGAGGAACTGATCGCCCACTACGCCCTGGAGCCGATCCCGCGCGAGGGCGGCCTCTTCCGGCGCACCTGGGCCGGCCCCGAACGCCCGGACGGCCGCGCGGACGAGCGCCCAGACGGCCGTCCGGACGAGCGCCCGGCGGGCACGGCCATCGTGGCCCTGCTCACCGCCCGCCCGGACGACTACTCCGCCCTGCACCGCCTGCCCACCGACGAGATCTGGCACTTCTACCTCGGCGACCCGCTGGAACTGCTGCTCCTCGGTCCCGGCGGCGACGCTCGTACGGCGGTACTCGGCCCGGACGTCCTGGGCGGACAGCACGTGCAGTTCACGGTGCCCGCCCGTACCTGGATGGGCGGCAGGGTCGTGGCGGGCGGCGCGTGGTCGCTCTTCGGCTGCACGATGGCGCCCGGATTCACCTACGGGGACTACGAGCACGGCGACGCGGCCGACCTGACGGCGCGCTACCCGGCCGAGGCGGCCCGGATCGTGTCACTGTGCCGCCCATGAGCGCACCCGTACCCGTTCCCGCCCCCCTCCTCGACGGACAGGTCGCCCTGGTCACGGGCGCGGGCGGCGGCATCGGCCGGGGGATCGCGCTGCGGTTCGCCCAGGAGGGCGCGGCGGTCGCGGTGCACTGCCGTACGGCGGTGGAGGCGGCACGCGACGTGGCGGAACGGATCCGGGAGCACGGCGGACGCGCCACGGTCCTGCGCGCCGACCTGACCGGCGAGGACGCCTGCCGGCGCGTGGTCGAGGACGCCGCCGACTGGGGCGGCGGACGGCTCACGGCGCTGGTCAACAACGCGGGCGTGCAGCCCGTGCGGGAACTGCCCGGCATGACGGCGGCCGAGTGGCGGGCGGTGCTGGACACCAACCTCACCGGCGTCTTCGCCTGCACGCAGGCCGCGGCCCGGGTGATGCGGGACCAGGAGGGCGGCGGCACGGTCACCCACATCGCCTCCATCGAGGCGGGCGCCCCCGCGCCGGCCCACGCGCACTACGGCGCCTCGAAGGCGGCGGTGGTGATGCACGCCCGTTCGGCGGCCCTGGAGTACGGCCCGTGGGGGATCAGGGTCAACTCCGTCTCGCCCGGCCTCGTCGACCGGGACGGACTCGACGAGGCCTGGCCGGAGGGCGTACGGCGCTGGCAGGGGGCGGCGCCCCTGGGGCGGCTCGGGCGCCCGGAGGACGTGGGCGATGCCTGCGTGTTCCTCGCCTCCCGGCTGGCGTCCTGGATCACGGGTCACGACCTGGTCGTGGACGGCGGGGTGACGGCCCGCCCGTCGTGGTGAGGAACCGCCGGGCACGTCGGTGAGCGGGACGGCCTCCGCGTCCGTACGTATGTATCGGCGAGGCAGTGGGTCCCGACGACGGAGATGCGACGTGAGGTGTGCCGGCGGTGTGCGGGCTGCGGCCCGACGGGGAGCAGGGCGGCGGCTGGTGCTGCTGGGCCCGGTGCTGGTCCTGCTCCTCCTCGGCGGTGCGGGACCGGCCTCCGCGCACGCCGCCCTCACCTCCACCGACCCCGAGGACGGCGCCGTCCTCCAGAGTGCCCCCGGCCGCGTGACGCTGACCTTCAGCGAGTCCGTCGGCCTGCGCGACGACTCCTTCCGCGTCCTGGACCCGGGCGGCCACCGCGTCCGCGCCGGGGAGACCGGGCACGCGGACGGCCGCTCCGACACCGCCCGCGTCGCGCTGCCCGGCGGGCTCGGCGAGGGCACATACACCGTGGCCTGGCGGGTGGTCTCGGCCGACAGCCACCCCGTCTCCGGCGCCTTCACCTTCTCGGTCGGCAAGCCCTCGGCGACGGTCGCGTCCGTCGCCACCGGCCCCGCCGAGGACCCGCTCACCACCAACCTGCACCGGATCGCCCGCTACCTCTCCTACCTCGCCGCCGCCCTCCTCATCGGCACCGCCGCCTTCGTCGCCCTGTGCCGCCCGCCGGACCCCGCCCCGCTGCGCCGGCCCCTGGTGGCGGGCTGGTGGACCCTGCTGGGCGCCACCGTCGCCCTGCTGGTGCTGCGCGCCCCGTACGAGGCGGGGACGGGACCTTCCGCGGCCCTGGACCCCGGCGCGCTCGGCGACACCCTCACCGCTCGCCCCGGCGCGCTGCTGCTGATCCGGCTGGGCCTGCTGGGGCCGGTCGCGCTGTTCCTCCTCCACACCTCGCACGCGTCCGGCGCGGACCGGTACCGGCCGCGCGGCCCCCTGGCCGCCGCCGTGGGCGCCGTACTGGCCGCGGGCCTCGCCCTGACCTGGGCGGCCTCGGAGCACGCCTCCGCCGGTATCCAGGTGCCGCTCGCGATGACGTCGTCCACCCTGCACCTGCTCGCCACCGCGGTCTGGCTCGGCGGCCTGACGGCCCTGCTCGTCACCCTGCGCTCCGCCGGGGACGCCGCCACGGTCGCCCGCTTCTCCCGCGTCGCCCTCGTCTCCGTGACGGTTCTGGCGACCACCGGCGTCTACCAGTCCTGGCGCGGCCTCGGCTCCTGGGAGGCGCTCACCGGGACGACGTACGGCAGGCTGCTGCTGGCCAAGGTGCTCCTGGTGGCCGTACTGCTGGCGGTGGCGGCGGTGTCCCGGAGGTGGACGGCCGCGCTGGCGACGGGGGCGGCGGCCGCCGTGTGCGAGCCCGAGCAGGCACGGGAGCGGGTCCCGCAACCCGCGGGCGGCCCACCGGAGCCGGCGCCCGCCCCGGAGCAGTCCTCCGCCCCCGCGGACGGCGAAGCCCCGCCGCGAACCGGACCGGAGAGCGCGCCCGCCGGACCGATGACCGGGTCCGCCGGATCGCAGGCCGAGCCCGAGCCCGAGCCCGCTCTCCGCCGCGGCCTGCGCCGTTCCGTGCTCGCCGAGGCCGCCGTCGCCGCCGTCGTCCTGGGGGTCACGACCGTGCTGACCAGCACCCTGCCCGGCCGGGCGGCGGACGAGGCGGCGCGCGCCGTGCCCGCGGGCGGCGTGCTGCCCGCGTCGGTCACCACGATCCCCTTCGACATCGGCACCGCGGGCCGCGGCACGGTCCAGATCACCCTGGACCCCGGCCGCACCGGCGACAACGCGGTCCAGGCCGTCGTCTTCGGCCCCGACGGCAGCCTGGCCGCCGTACCCGAACTGCGCCTCTCCTTCACCCTCCCCGACAAGCAGGTCGGCCCCATCGAGGCCGACCTGGTCGACCGGGGCGGCTACTGGAGCGCCAACACCGTCACCCTGCCCCTCCCGGGCACCTGGACGATGAAGACGACGGTCCGGGTGTCGGACATCGACCAGGTGAGCGAGACGCGGCGGATACGGGTGGAGCGGTAGGCGGCGCCGGCCCTGCCCGGAGCGTGCTACGGGTGGGGGCCCTGCCCGGCCCGGAGCGTGCTACCGGGACTATTCGCAGTGCACCGGGCTTCAGCCCGGTGGTGAAGCGAATCTGAGGGCTGCTCTGACCTCAGCTGTGTGCACGGATCCGCACTGTTCACCTCAGCCCAGGTCAGAGCGGCCGGTTCTGCTGCTCGATGTACTGCTTCA
>NZ_JACBYP010000195.1 GCF_018982965.1 Streptomyces mayonensis
GCCGAAGGTGGTGGGGTCGGGCGGCTCGGGGCCGAAGGTGGTGGGGTCGGGCGGCTCGGGGCCGAAGGTGGTGGGGTCGGGCGGGTCGGAGTCGGGGTCGGTGAGGGCGGGCGGCTCGGCTTCGTCCGGCGTGTCGGCCTCGTCGACCGGAAGGAACGCGGACACCTGGTAGCCGCCGTCCGGCAGCGGGTGGGCCGTCAGGCTGCCGTCGAGCATCGCCACCCGCTCGCGCATGCCCAGCAGCCCGTGCCCCGCCCCCTGCGACGGCCCCGGTGCCTGCTTCGGCCGGGTGTTGGAGACGTCCACGCGCAGGCCGATCGGAAGGTGGGTGAGGTGGACCCGGGCGCTCGCGCCGGGCGCGTGCCGCAGCACGTTGCTGAGTGCCTCCTGCACGATCCGGTACGCCGACAGCTCGACGCCGGGCGGCAGCGGCCGGCGCCTCCCGCTCGTCTCGGTGGTGACGGTCAGCCCGGCTGCCCTGGTGTTCTCCACCAGCGCGTCGAGCCGGTCGAGGGTGGGCTGCGGGGCGTGCGGGGCCGCGTCGCTCCCCTCGGGCGCGTCCACCGCGTCCGGGTGCTCCGAACGCAGCACGCCCAGCACCCGGCGCAACTCGGTCAGCGCCTCCAGCGCGTTCTGCCGGATGCCGGCGAGGTTCTCCTTCAGCTCGTCCGGCGGGTCCGCGACGAGGTGGGGAGCGACCTGGGCCTGGATGGAGATCACGGACATGTGATGGGCGACCACGTCGTGCAGCTCGCGCGCGATACGGCTGCGCTCCTCCAGCAGGGTCCGCCGGGCCCGCTCCTCGGCGGTGAGCGAGGTCTGCTGGGCCAGTTGGCTGCGGGCCACCCTGCGGCCGCGCAGGGCCATGCCGAGGACGACGACGACCGTGAACAGGACGACGGCGAGCTGGCCGGTCGGCAGGTACTTCGGCGCACCCACCAGGCCCTGCAGCACATAGGTGACCAGCGCGCTCAGGGCCAGCGCCTCCGCGGACACCCGGGTGCGGACCCGCAGGGCGAGCAGCAGCAGGACGAACATGTGGGCGATGAGTCCGGCGGCCGTCCAGGGCCAGGTGAACTCCTCACCCAGGTCGGCCGGTACGGGGTCCGCGTAGCCCGGCACGGATACCGTGCGCCCCGGCCCGGAGACCATCTCGGCCCGTACGGCGACGGCGCCCACCAGCATGCCCGCCATCGACAGCCACCACCCGGCGACCGGTCGCCACAGCGCGAGCACCATCGCACCGGCCGACGCGAGCGCGATCACGAAGGCGAACCCCGGCTCGACCTTGCCCTGGTCCCCGAGTTGGGCGGCGTCACCGAGGAGCACACCGAGGGCGGCCAGACAGATGATCCCGTGCGGCAGCCAACGCAGCCACACCGACGGCGGGAGCGGGTCCGCACGCCAGGTCCACAGGTCGTCGCGGAGCACGCGCAGCACTCGCCGGACCCGTTCCCGGACCCACTGCGGCTTCCCCCTCTGCTTCACGGGCTCCACCCTAGACATGGCGTGCACCCGCCGTCCTCGGCGGACCCGGCGACCGGTGCGTCCGCACGACGCGCGAACGGCTCCTGCCGGTGCCGCGCTCGCAGGAGTGAAACGCGGCCCAGCATCCGGCCAGCGCCAGGGCGAACACCGGGAGCCAGGCGAGCCGGGCCCCGACCCAGTCCAGGCCGTCGGGAAGCGTGTGCAGACCGGGCAGCCGGCCCACGAGGAGGCCCATGGCGGTGGTCGCCATCAGCGCGGTCTGGTGCCAGAGGAAGATCGTCATCGCGGAGAGGTTGACCAGGGCGACCGCCGCCCACGCCACGGGCCGCCGCATCGCGCGGCGCAGCGGCCCGCGCAGCAGCAGGGCGAGCCCGCACTGGGCCAGGCCGAAGGCGACGGCGGCCAGGGTCGGCGGGTTGAGGTTCGACACGGAGGCGCCGGGGACGCCGACCATCGACGCCGGGTATCCCGCCCAGGCGACGAGCGCCGCGGTCGTCGCCGTACCGCCGGCGAGCAGGATCCAGCCCGCCCGGCGGCGGTCCAGTTCGCCGCGGGTCCAGGCGGCGCCGAGGGTGAAGGGGACCAGCCAGCCGGCGGCGAGGTTGATCCAGCCGAGCCAGGCCGGGGCGCCGAGCCCGAAGCGGAGCAGGTCCACGTGGAGGACGACGACCAGCGGCCACAGCGGATGCAGCCGGGTCAGCAGGGGTGTCGCCGCGGTCAGCGCGGCGAAGACCAGCAGGAACCACAGCGGGGACAGGGCCAGTTTCACCAGCGTGTGGACGGTGGCGAGCTCGGCCCCGGTCAGCAGCAGGAGCACCGCCGACACCGTCCACAGGCCGAGGACGGCCAGGACGGGCCGGAAGAGCCGGGACAGCCGGGTGGTCAGCCACTGGCCGTAGGTCTCGCCGCGGGCGCGGGCCGAAGCGTAGCCCTTGGTGGCAACATGACCTCCGACCAGGAAGAACACGGCGAGAGTCTGGAAGGCCCAGGAGACCGGGGCCAGCCAGGGCATGTCCTGCAGCGGACTGGCCGCGTGCAGGTTGCCGCCGTCGGCGACCAGGGCCGTCACCAGCCAGTGCCCGAGGACCACACCGAGGATGGCGAAGGCCCGCAGGGCGTCGACGGCCCGGTCGCGGTCACCGGGGGTCGCGGCGTCGACGCGGGCGGCGGCCCGGTGCAGTGTGCCGCGCAGGGTGTCCCGCCGCGGCGCCGGGAGCGGGCGAGGCGCCGGGACCGGACGAGGCGCGGGCGTCGATCGGGGTGCGGACGTCGATCGCGGGGCGGGTATGGGGCGAGGGGTTCGGGTCACGTCAGTCATGGGTCACCTCGGTGGTCTCGCCCAGAGCGATCCGGGCGAGGTTCGTCAGAGAGAGGGAGCCGGGGGCGAAGTAGTCGCTGTGGCCCCCGTCGCCCGCGTCGAAGACCCGGGCACCGAAGTCCGGCGAGACCGGGTCGGTGCCGAAGCCGACGGTGGTGCCGAACAGCTCGGCGCTGAGGTGCGGAACGTTCTCCACCCAGTCGCCCGCGCCCCGGCCCGCCCATATCCGGGCGCCGGTGTGCAGGTCGGCGACGGTGTCGGCCGTGCCGCCCGGACTGCCGACGAGGGCGATGTCGGTGACGTCCACGCTGTCCGCGGCGCGGGTGCAGACCACCGAGCCGTACGAATGGCAGAGGAGGGCGAGGCGGGTGTCGGGGCCGGCGATCCGGCGCAGGTCGGTCAGCAGTGCGCGCAGCTCGGGAGCGGCCGCGTCGGCGCGGTCGGTCGTGAGGACCGTGGTGCTGACGGTGCCCGGCGTCTCGTAGCCCAGCCAGGCCACGACCGCGGTACGCGTGCCCGGCGCCTCGGCGGCGAGTTGGCGGTGCAGGGCGAGTGCCGTGGCGCGGAAACGGTCGTAGGTGTCGAGGCTGGTGTCGGAGCCGGGGACCAGGACGGCGACACGCTCGGCACGGGCCAGGTCGCCGAAGACCTCGGTGGCCAGTCCGGCGCCCCGGCCGTCGAAGGAGAGGAGGCGGCGGGAGGGGTCGGCCATCGCGCGGTCCGCCGCGGCGCGGTGACGGTCGCCGTGTTCGGCGGCCATCCGGGACGCCTCGGCGGCGTTGGCCCGGTGAGCGGCGTAGGTCTGCTCCAGCGTGCCGGCCGTCGGGGCCGCGAGGACGGCGGGTGCCGGGGCGGGGATCTCGGGCCGCGCGGCACCGGAGAGGGGCAGCACCACGGCGCCCGCGATGAGAGCGGCGCAGCCGGCGCGGCGCCACCTGCCCGCCCACCGCCGCCAGCCTTCCTTCGTACCGGGCCCCATGGCCGCTCCCCTCCACCGCGCCCGCCCATCGGGCCCGTATGAAGGGAAGTTATGGATCGGGCCGGGTAACCCGCGTCCCGCCAGGGAACTCACCTGGCGGGTAGCTCTCAGGTACTACGGGTACGACGGGCTCGACCGGTGCGACAGGCACGACGGGGGCGACGGGGGGCGACGGGCACGGCAGGTGTGACAGGCACGACGGGGGCGACGGGTGCGACGGGCAGGACAGGTGCGACGCGCACGACCGGTGCGACGACAGGTACGACAGGTACGACGTAGCCCGCCCCGCATTCACGCAGCGCGTTCGTACGTCCTGCGAAGTCCCCGGCTCACCAGGCCAGCTGGGCGATCTCCTCGGCCACCACCGCGCACGCGTCCGCCGCCGGGTCGATCAGCGGAAAGTGGCCGACGTCCTCCAGCAGTGTCACGCCCACCACCTCCCCGGCCTTCGCCGCGGCGTCGGCGTACGCGTCGGCGACCGCCTGTGGAACGTCCACGTCGGCCCGGCCCTGGACCAGGGTCGTCGCGATGCCGGTCGGCAGCAGCAGAGCCGGGTCGGCGTACGGCTGTCGCTCTGCGAACAGCGGGCCCGCTCCCAGCAGTTGCCGCGCCGCGTCACCGCACACGCCGAGCTCGTCGGCGACTTGGAGGTCGGCGATCGGGGCGAGGGCGACCACGCCGCGCAGGGGCGCCGGGCGGTCGGTGCGCCAGGGGGCGTCGGCGGGCAGGACGTGGCGGGCGGCGGCCCACAGGGCGAGGTGGCCGCCCGCGGAGTGCCCGGTGAGCACCATGCGTCGGGCGTCGGCGCCCGGCAGGTGCCGCCGCACCAGCTCGGGCAGCGCGTCCAGCGCGGCCGCCACGTCGTCGAACGTGTCGGGCCAGCGCCCCGCGAGAGGCTCCCCGGATCCACCGGACCGGGAACTCCCGGCCCCGGAACCACCGGCCCCGGAACTCCCGGCCCCAGAACTCCCGGTCCCCGGACCACCGATCCCGGAGGTCCCCGGACCACCGGTCCCGGAGCCCTCGGCCCCGCGCCGGTACTCCACGCTGGCCACGGCGAAGCCCCGGTGGGCCAGGAAACCGGCGAACGGGCTGATGTGGCGCCGGTCGTAAGGAGCCCGCCACGAGCCGCCGTGCAACACCACCACCACGGGGGCGGCGCCCCCCGGACCCGCCGTGCCCCGTGGCGCGTAGAAGTCGACGACCTGGTCGGGGAGTTCGCCGTACGCGGCGCTGTCGTCGGGATCGACCGCCGGATGCGAGAAGGCCGACTTCTCCTCCGCGGCGTCCCGTGCGGCAGCGGTGCCCGGTTCTGCGGCGGCGTCCGGCATGCTCAACCTCTCAGCGACGAAACGGTGTTGGCGGACCGGGAGAATGAAATCGGCCGTTGGCGGGACGTTATCAGGCCGGTGACGTGCACGGACACGGGGATGTGACGCTGGGTGAGGGCCGAATGATCCGTCCGGCCCCCGTTTCCCCGTCCGCCTCGCCCCGCCCCGCGACTCAGCCGGCCCCGCCCACCGACTCAGCCGGCCGTCGTGTCCGCCAGTACCCGCGCCGCCCGCTCCACGTCCGCGAAGCCGACGTACAGCGGGGTGAAGCCGAAGCGCAGCACGTCGGGCGGACGGTAGTCCCCGACCACTCCGCGCTCGATCAGCCGCTTCATCACCTCACCGGCGCCGTCGCAGCGCAGCGCGACCTGGCTGCCGCGCTCGTCGTGCGCCTGCGGGGTCAGGGACTCCACCCGGCCCTCGGGGACGTACGCCCCGACGCAGCGCAGGAAGAAGTCCGTCAGCGCCAGGGACTTGGCCCGTACCGCCGCCACCGAGACCCCGTCCTCGTCCCACACGTCCAGCGCCGCCTCCAGGGCGAGCAGGGAGAGGATGTCGGGCGTACCGACCCTGCCGCGCACCGCGCCGGAGGCGGGCGTGTAGCCGGGCCGCATGCCGAACGGCTCGGCGTGCGAGTTCCAGCCGGGCAGCGGGGAGTCGAAGCGGTGCTGGAGGTCACGGCGCACGTACAGGTAGGCGGGCGAGCCGGGGCCGCCGTTGAGGTACTTGTAGGTGCAGCCGACGGCCAGGTCGACGCCGTGCTCGTCGAGGCCGACCGGCAGGGCGCCCGCGCTGTGGCACAGGTCCCAGACGGCGTACGCCCCCGCCGCGTGGACGGCGGCCGTGAGCGCGGGCAGGTCGTGCAGCCGGCCCGTGCGGTAGTCGACGTGGTTGAGCAGCACGGCCGCGGTGCGGTCCCCGCGGTCCGCGAGCGCCGACGGCACCCCGGACGGGGGGACGGGCCGCAGCGTGCAGCCCGTCAGCCGGGCCGCGGACTCGGCGATGTACCCGTCCGTGGGGAAGGTGGTGGCGTCGACGAGGATCTCGTCCCGGACCGCACCGCCCGAGCCCGCCGCACGGGACTCCCGGTGCCCCGCGCGGGAATCCCGGTGACTCGCACGGAAATCCCGGTGATCCGCACGGAAATCCCGGTGATCCGCTCCGTCCTTCCGGTGACCCGCACGGGAATCCCGGCCGTCCGCCCCGTCCTCCCGCGCCATGCGCACCGCGGCGACCAGCGCCTTGAAGACGTTGACACTCGTCGAGTCGCCGACGACGACCTGCCCGGCCCCCGCCCCGACCAGCGGTGCGATCCGGTCTCCGATCCGCTCCGGCGCCGTCCACCAGCCGCTCTCGTCCCAGGACCGGATGCGCAGTTCGCCCCACTGGCGCCGCACGACGTCCGCCACGCGCGCGGGGACGTGCGCCGGGAGCGCGCCCAGGGAGTTGCCGTCGAGGTACGTCACGTCGTCGAGGACGAAGCGCTCGCGCACCGCGGCCAGCGGGTCGGTGGCGTCCAGTTCCCCGGCTTCCTCGGCGATCCTCGTGTGGTCAGACATAGGACCGCGCCGTCCACAGCTCGGGGAACACGTTGCCCCGGGCCCGCTTCTCCAGCCAGGCCACTCCGGCGGAGCCGCCCGTGCCGGTCTTGGAGCCCATCGCGCGGCGGGTGGCGACCAGGTGGTCGTTGCGCCAGCGCCAGACCAGTTCGGCGACGTCGGTGAGGGCCTCGCCGAGGCGGGCCAGTTCGCCGTTCTGGTCGCCGGAGTAGACGGCCGTCCAGGCGGCCTCCACCTCGGGCACCGGCTCGTACTTCTGGGTGACGTCACGCCGGAGCACGGATTCCGGTACGTCGTAGCCGCGCCGTGCCAGCAGCCGGACCACCTCGTCGTACAGGCTCGGCTCGTGCAGCGCCTTCTCCAGTTCGGCGTGGACGCGCGGGGCGCCGCGGTGCGGAACGAGCATGGACGCGGACTTGTCGCCGAGCAGGAACTCCAGGCGGCGGTACATCGCCGACTGGAAGCCGGAGCCCTCGCCGAGGGCGGACCGGTAGGAGTTGAACTGTGCCGGCGTCAGCTGTCCGAGCGGCGTCCAGGAGGCGTTGAGCGCCTCCAGCTCCCGCACCGAACGCTTGAGCGCGTCGGTCGCCACCCGTACGCCGCGCTCACCGTACTCGCCGTCCTCGGCGTCCTCGGCGTCCTGACTGCCCTTGCCGTGCTCACCGTCCTTGCCGTGCTCACCGTCCTCGCCGTCCTCGCGCAGGGCGCGGGCGGCGGTCTCCCACTCGTGGACGATGACGGTGAACCACAGTTCCATGACCTGGGTCGTGACCAGGAAGACCATCTCTCCGGGATCGTCGGAGAGGGGGTGCTGGAGATGGGTGAGCACGTCCGCCTTGACGTAGTCCTCGTACGGCGTGCTGCCCTCGAAGTCGAGATTCGGGGCGTCGTGGGACATCGCTGTCTCCTGAGGTGCACTTCGGGTAGCGGTCCGCCCTGCCGTTACCGGCACGGGGCCCCGGTCCCCAACGGCATACTCCGCAATCGTCGCAGGAAACCGCAAGGCCCGCCCCCGCACAGGCGGCGGGAGCGGGCCGGACGCGTCCCGGAGGACCGGCGGCACCGGTCAGCCGAGGACCTCGGCCGCGGACGGCGAGGAGTCCTTCAGGAACTGGCTGCAGCGCTCGTACTCCTCCTTCTCGCCGATCGCCTGGGCGGCGCGGGCGAGGGCGTGCAGGGCGCGCAGGAAGCCGCGGTTCGGCTCGTGGTCCCAGGGCACCGGGCCGTGCCCCTTCCAGCCGCTGCGGCGCAGCGCGTCCAGGCCGCGGTGGTAACCCGTACGGGCGTACGCGTACGACTCCACGACACTGCCGCGCTCGAACGCCTCGTCGGCCAGCCGGGCCCAGGCGAGCGAGGACGTCGGGTACTTCGCGGCGACATCGGCGGGCGAGGTGCCGCCCGCCAGCAGTTCGCGCGGCCCGGGGTCGTCGGGGAGGTGGGTCGGGGGCGGTCCCCCGAGGAGGTTCTCGTGAATGGCCATGGGACAAGTCTGCGGCATGCGCTCCGTTCCGTCGGACGAGTGAGGACGGCCGGGATCACGCCACCCGGAACACACACTCCCCCCTGCCCCTGCCCCTGCCGTACCTTCCCGGCC
>NZ_JACBYP010000196.1 GCF_018982965.1 Streptomyces mayonensis
CCGACTGCGGAACAGCCTCAGAAACCCCGCAAAGCAAGAGGCGGGGCAGGAGGAGGAGGCTGACAGCGGCTGGCGCGGCGGCGTCCCGGACCAGCCAGGTGACCTCGGCGTCCGCCGCCGTCCGCAGCTCCTGCACGTCGTCGGTGTGCGGCACCTCTAGCCAGACCCGGGCGCGGGCGTGGGCCGGCTGGGACTCCACGACGGCGGAGGCAGCCAGTACGGCGGTCTCGTCGCCCCAGGTCACCACCAGGTCGGTGTCCCCGGGCGGCCGGAAGCGGATCGCCCGGTCGTGGCGACCGCCGGGCCGAGTACGGGGACGCGGTCGCCGGGTGCGCCGCCCGCGGCCCAGCGGACGGCGGGACCGGCCTTCGCCGGTGAGCCCGGCCGGACTCCGTGCAGAGGACTCCGTTCAGAGGGAGAAGAAGCGGAACGGGGCGGCGACGGCAGTCGTCATGGAGTGCTCCGGGAAGGAGGGAAAGGGGGAAGCGGGTGCCGGGGAGCGCTTCGGGGAGGAGAGGGTGCCCGGGGTGGGTCAGCCGACCTTCTTGGCGTTCTCGATCGCCTCGGCCAGGTTGTCGAGCAGCGGCGTGCACTTGTCGTAGGACAGGATCGGCTCGGGGGAGCGGGCGATGACCTGGCCGGCCTTGACCGCGGGGAGCTTCTTCCAGGTGCCCTCGGTGATGTCCGCGGGCTGGATGGTCGAGGCGCGGTCGTCCATGATGATCACGTCGGCGGGGTACTTGTCGACGTTCTCCCAGCTGAGGCTCTCGAACCAGCCGCCGGTCGCCTTCTTGGCGTCCTCGGAGGGCTCGACGAAGTTCACGCCGAGGGCCTTGAAGTACTCCAGGTCCACGGAGAGGTTGGTGCCGGAGACGTAGAACAGGTCGGCGCTCGCGGAGCCGGCCAGCACCCGGATCTCGGGCCGGGCCTTGGCGGCCGCACGCAGCCGGGCGGCGGCCTTGTCGAAGGCGGCCTTGGCGTCGGTGACCTTCTTCGCCTTCATGTCCGCGCCCAGCGACTCGGCCAGCTCCCACATGCGCTGCAGCGGCTGGGTGAGCTGGCGGTCGAAGACCGAGACGGCGACGCTGGGCGCGAGCTTGGCGATCTTGTCCTTCGACTCCTCCGGGACGGACCACAGGGTGCCCGCGTCGTCGAACGTCGTGGTGACCAGCACCTCGGGGGCGAGGCTCGCGTACTTCTCGACGTTGAGCTTGCCCCACTCGTTGCCGAGGACGGTGACCTTGTCGACGTCGAGGTCACCGGCCTGGACGTCCGGCTTGCCGTCCTTCGTCGTGGTCGGGCCGAAGACGCCCTTGACCTGGACGCCGTAGTCGAAGAGGGCGGCGGCGACGCCGGTGAAGGCGACGATGCCCGTCGGCACCTTGTCGAGCTTCACGGTCGTGCCGCGGTCGTCCTTGAAGGACCAGGGGCCGGAGCCCGCGGAGCCGGCACCGTCGCCCGAGCCGCCGCTCCCGGCGTCGTCGTCCCCGCAGGCCGCGAGCACGGCACCGAGGCCGAGGGCGCCGCCGGCGGCGAGTATGCCGCGGCGGGTGGGGCGAGTGGCTCTGGCGTTGAGCATGGTGGTGGCTGCTTTCGAACGTTCCGGTGGTTCTGGCTTGCTCTAGGTGGTTCTGGGTGTCCCTGGGGGTTCTGGGTGGTGCTGGGTGGTTCTCGTGTGCGAAACACTCCGGGGGGACATTCGAGGGTAGGTTAGCCTAACCTCAGGCTGTGTCCAGGGGTGGCCCGGAACGGACCACCCCTGCGCGGGCCGGAGCCGTCTCAGCGTCTCAGCTCACCAGGCCCAGCTCCCGCGCGATCAGCATCCGCTGGACCTCGCTGGTGCCCTCGCCGATCTCCAGGATCTTCGCGTCCCGCCACATCCGGGCCACCGGATACTCGTTCATGAAGCCGTAGCCGCCGTGGACCTGGGTGGCGTCCCGCGCATTGTCCACGGCGACCGTCGACGAGTACAGCTTCGCCAGTGCCGCCTCCTTCTTGAACGGCTCGCCCGCCACCAGTCGGGACGCCGCGTCGCGCCAGGCGAGGCGCGAGGTGTGGGCCTTCATCTCCATGTCGGCGATCTTGAACTGGATGGCCTGGTTGGCGCCGATGGGCCGGCCGAAGGCGTGACGTTCCTTCGCATAGGCGACCGACTCGTCCACGCAGCCCTGCGCGAGTCCCGTGCCCAGCGCGGCGATCGCGATCCGGCCCTCGTCGAGGATGCGCAGGAACTGGGCGTAGCCCCGGCCCTGTTCGCCCAGCAGGTTGGCCGCCGGGACCCGCACGTCGGAGAAGGACAGCTCACGGGTGTCCGACGCGCTCCAGCCGACCTTCGAGTACGGAGCGGCCACCGTGAAGCCCGGGGTGCCCGACGGCACGATGATCGCCGAGATCAGCGGCCGTCCGTCCGGCTGCCGCCCCGTGACGGCGGTGACCGTGACCAGGCCCGTGATGTCGGTACCGGAGTTGGTGATGAAGCACTTGGTGCCGTTGATCACCCATTCGTTCGTGGTCTCGTCCAGGCGGGCCGTCGTCCGGGTCGCGCCCGCGTCCGAGCCGCCGTCCGGCTCGGTCAGACCGAAGGCGCCCAGGATCTCGCCCGAGCAGAGCCGGGGCAGCCACGTGCGCTTCTGCTCCTCGGTGCCGAACAGATGCACCGGCATCGCGCCCAGCGAGACCCCCGCCTCCAGCGTGATCGCCACCGACGAGTCGACCCGGGCCAGCTCCTCCAGGGCCACGCCCAGCGCGAAGTAGTCGCCGCCCATGCCGCCGTACTCCTCGGGGAAGGGCAGCCCGAACAGGCCCATCCGGCCCATTTCGCGGACGATCTCGTACGGGAACTCGTGCCGCTCGTAGAAGTCGCCGATCTTGGGCGCCACGACGTCGTGGGCGAACTCCTCCACCGTGCGGCGGAGTTCTTCCAGTTCGGGGGAGAGCTTGTGGTCCATCGTGGTCACGACTCCTGGTGGGAGAGGGCTCGAACGGTGCGGGACGGGCTGGGTCGGCCCAGGTGGGCGGCCATCCAGACGCTGGTGGCGACGAGACGGCCGAGGTCGATCCCGGTGTCGATGCCGAGGCCGCGCAGCATCCACACGAGGTCTTCGGTGGCGAGGTTGCCGGTGGCGGACTTCGCGAACGGGCAGCCGCCGAGGCCGCCCGCGGAGGCGTCGACGGTGCTCACGCCGTGCCGCAGGGCGGTGAGGGTGTTGGACAGGGCCTGTCCGTAGGTGTCGTGGAAGTGGACGCCGATCCGGTCCACCGGGACGCCGGCCCCGTCCAGCGCGGTGAGCAGCGCGCTCACGTGCCCGGGGGTCGCGACGCCGATGGTGTCGCCGAGGCTCAGTTCGTCGCAGCCCATGTCCAGCAGGGCCCGGCAGACCCGTACCACCTGGCCGACGGGGACGGCGCCCTCCCACGGGTCGCCGAAGCACATCGACAGGTAGCCCCGCACATGGCCGCCGTCCGCTTCCTTCGCCCGCGCCACCACCGGCTCGAACATGGCCAGCGACTCGTCCACCGTGCGGTTGAGGTTGGCCTTGGCGAAGGACTCCGTGGCGCTGGCGAAGACCGCGACGCGGCGGGCGCCGAGCGCCAGCGCGCGCTCCAGGCCGCGCGCGTTCGGCACCAGGACGGGCAGGTCGACCGGCAGGTCCGCGACCGCCGGGAACAGCTCCTCCGCGTCCGCGAGCTGGGGCACCCACTCGGGGCGCACGAAACTCGTCGCCTCGATGGTGGTCAGGCCGGTGCCGGCCAGGCGGCGGATGAACTCCGCCTTCACCGGCGCCGGTACGACGGCCTTCTCGTTCTGCAGGCCGTCGCGCGCGCCGACCTCGTGGACGCGGACGCGGGCGGGCAGGCCCTCGGCCGGCACGGTCATGGGCAGATCCGGGGCGGGGGCGTTCATGCCGGCTCCTCCTCGTCGGTGGGGGTGATGACCGCGAGTACCTGGTCCATGGCGACGGTGGTGCCCGGCGTCACGTCCAGCTCGGCGACGGTGCCCGCGTGCGGGGCGGAGACGGCGTGCTCCATCTTCATCGCCTCCACCACCAGCAGGCTCTGCCCGGCGGACACCTCGTCGCCGACGGCGACCTTCACCACCGTCACCGTGCCCGGCATCGGCGCGGTCAGCGAGTCGGAGCCGGCGTACGCCGCCCGGGTGAGGGAGGCGGCGACCGGGTCGTGGTCCCGCACGTGCCAGGCGTCGCCGTCGCGGCCGAGCCAGTCGGCGGCGCGGTGGAAGGTGTGCCGGACGCCGTCCAGCGTCACCGACACACGGTCCCCGGTGACGGTGTGGGTGCCGCGCGGGGTGTGAGTGACGGGTTCGAGTCCCGCCGCACGCAAGGCGAACGCGGCCGGCTTCGGCGGGCCTCCCGCGCGCCAGCCGTCCGGCACCGAGAACGGGTTCGTCCAGCCCTCGCCGCGCGGCCGCAGCGCGTCCAGCCGTACGGCCGCCGCGGCCTCGTACACCGCCTCCGGTACGTCCGTCGCGGCGAGCCCGTCCACCTCCCGCTCCACCAGCCCCGTGTCCAGGTCGCCCGCGACCACCGCCGGATGGGCGAGCAGCCGGCGCAGGAACCCCGCGTTGGTCTGCACGCCGAGCGTCACCGTCCCGGCGAGGGCCGCCCGCAGCCTGCGCAGGGCGGTGGCGCGGTCGGGCCCGTACGCGATCACCTTGGACAGCATCGGGTCGTACAGGCTGCCGACCTCGGTGCCCTCGCTGAGCCCCGAGTCGGTGCGCACGCCGTCGCCCTCGGGCTCGTGCAGCCGCAGCACCGTGCCGCCGGAGGGGAGGAAGTTCCGCGCGCCCTCTTTCGCGGACACGGTCTCGGCGCAGAGGCGGGCCTCGACCGCGTGGCCGGTCAGCCGTACGTCCTGCTGCGTGAACCCGAGCCGCTCCCCGGCCGCCACCCGCAGCTGCCACTCCACCAGGTCCAGGCCGGTCACCAGCTCGGTCACCGGGTGCTCCACCTGGAGGCGGGTGTTCATCTCCATGAAGTAGTACGAGGACGGGTCCTTGCCCGGCACGATGAACTCCACCGTGCCCGCGCCCCGGTACCCGCACGAGCGGGCCGCCTGCACGGCCGCCTCGCCCATCGCCGCCCGGGTCGCCTCGTCCAGGAGCACGCTCGGCGCCTCCTCGATCACCTTCTGGTGCCGGCGCTGGAGCGAGCACTCGCGCTCGCCGAGGTGCACCACGTTGCCGTGGCCGTCGGCCAGGACCTGGATCTCGATGTGCCGGGGCCGGTCGATCCAGCGCTCCACGAGCAGCGTGTCGTCGCCGAAGGAGGCGCGTGCCTCGCGGCGCGCCGCGGCGATCTCGTCGGCCAGCGCCGCCTCGTCCCGCACCAGCCGCATGCCCTTGCCGCCACCGCCCGCCGACGGCTTCAGCAGCACCGGCGTGCCGATCTCGCGGGCGGCGTCGGCGAGCTGCCCGTCCGTGAGGCCGCTGCCGCTGCTGCCGGGGACGACCGGCACCCCCGCCGCCCGCACCGTCTCCTTGGCGCGGATCTTGTCGCCCATCAGGGCGATGGCGTCGGCGCCCGGCCCGACGAAGACCAGCCCCGCCTCCTCGCAGGCCCGCGCGAACCCGGCGTTCTCGGCGAGGAAGCCGTACCCCGGGTGGACCGCCTGGGCCCCCGTCCGGGCCGCCGCCTCCAGCAGCCGCTCGACGGACAGGTAGCTCTCCGCCGCCGGTGCCGGGCCGATCCGTACCGCCTCGTCGGCCTCCCGCACGTGCCGCGCGTCCGCGTCGGCGTCGGAGAAGACCGCCACCGAGCGCACGCCCAGCGCGCGCAGCGTCCTGATGACGCGCACCGCGATCTCACCGCGGTTGGCGACGAGCACGGTGTCGAACATGCCCGGCGCGCCGGGCACGTCGCGGGTGTCGTTCACGTCCCGCGTGTCGTTCGTGTTCTCCATGGGTCCCCTCCTCACATCCGGAAGACGCCGAACCGGGGCTCGCCCAGTGGCGCGTTGGCACACGCGGTCAGGGCCAGGCCCAGCACCTGCCGGGTGTCGGCGGGCTCGATCACCCCGTCGTCCCACAGGCGGGCGGTCGCGTAGTAGGCGCTGCCCTGGTGCTCGTACTGGGCGCGGACCGGCTCCTTGAAGGACTCCTCCTCCTCGGCCGGCCACTCCTCGCCCCGGGCCTCCAGCTGGTCCCGCTTGACCGTGGCCAGGACGGACGCGGCCTGCTCGCCGCCCATCACGGAGATCTTGGCGCCCGGCCACATCCACAGGAAGCGCGGCGAGTACGCCCGCCCGCACATCGAGTAGTTCCCCGCGCCGTACGACCCGCCGACGACCACCGTCAGCTTCGGCACGCGCGTGCACGCCACCGCCGTCACCATCTTCGCGCCGTGCTTGGCGATGCCCCCGGCCTCATAGTCCCGGCCCACCATGAAGCCGGAGATGTTCTGCAGGAAGACCAGCGGGATGCCGCGCTGGTCGCACAGCTCGATGAAGTGGGCGCCCTTCTGGGCCGACTCGGAGAACAGGATGCCGTTGTTGGCGACGATGCCGACCGGGTGGCCGTGGACCCGGGCGAAGCCGGTGACCAGGGTCTGGCCGTACTCGGACTTGAACTCGGCGAAGCGGGAGCCGTCCACCACGCGGGCGATCACCTCCCGCACGTCGTAGGGCGTGCGCGAGTCGACCGGCACCGCGCCGTACAGCCCGTGCGGGTCGACCTTCGGCTCGACGGCCGCCTCCACGCCCCAGGGGAGCGGGCCGCGGGCGGGCAGGGTGGAGACGATCTGCCGCACGATGCGCAGCGCGTGCGGGTCGTCCTCCGCCAGGTGGTCGGTCACGCCGGACACGCGGGAGTGGACCTCGCCGCCGCCCAGCTCCTCCGCCGTGACCACCTCGCCGGTGGCCGCCTTCACCAGCGGCGGCCCGCCCAGGAAGATCGTGCCCTGATTGCGGACGATCACGGCCTCGTCGCTCATCGCCGGGACGTACGCCCCGCCCGCCGTGCAGGAGCCGAGGACGGCGGCGATCTGCGGGATGCCCGCGGCCGACATCCGGGCCTGGTTGTAGAAGATCCGTCCGAAGTGCTCGCGGTCCGGGAAGACCTCGTCCTGCAGGGGCAGGAAGGCACCCCCGGAGTCCACGAGGTACAGGCACGGCAGCCGGTTCTCCAGCGCCACCTCCTGCGCACGCAGGTGCTTCTTCACGGTCATCGGGTAGTACGTGCCGCCCTTGACGGTGGCGTCGTTGGCGACGATCACGCACTCCCGGCCGCTGACCCGGCCGATCCCGGCGATCACGCCGGCCGCGGGGGCCGCTCCGTCGTAGAGCCCGTCGGCCGCGAGCGGGGCCAGCTCCAGGAACGGCGAGCCCGGGTCGAGCAGCGTGTCCACGCGGTCGCGCGGCAGCAGCTTGCCGCGCGCGGTGTGCCGGGCCCGCGCCCGTTCGCCGCCGCCGAGCCGGGCCGCCGCGAGCTTGGCCCGCAGCTCCCGAACGAGGGTGCCGTGCGCCTCCTCGTTGGCCCGAAAGGCCTGCGAGGCGGGGTCTGCCGCCGTCGTCAGCTCCGGTGCCTCCTGCATCCTGCGATCCCCTCGCCCAGTGGTCGACCAGTTAATGAGCGTTAACGCATTTCCTTCAGGTTAACGAGCGCTAACCCCCCTGTCTAGAATTGGCTCCATGGCCACCAGAACCGACGCCCCCACCCGCCGAGAGCAGATCCTCAAGGAGGCCGCCCGGCTCTTCGCCGAGCGCGGTTTCCACGGGGTCGGCGTCGACGAGATAGGCGCCGCGGTCGGCATCAGCGGCCCCGGTCTGTACCGGCACTTCCCCGGCAAGGACGCGATGCTCGCCGAGCTGCTGATCGGGATCAGCGACTCGCTGCTGACCGGGGCGAAGCGGCGGCTGGCCGAGGCCGGCGAGGAGACCGGACCCGGGGTGGTCCTCGACTCGTTCATCGAGGGGCACATCGACTTCGCGCTCGACGACCGCCCGCTCATCACCCTGCACGACCGCGAGCTGGACCGCCTCCGGGACGCCGACCGCAAGATGGTGCGCCAGTTGCAGCGGCAGTACGTGGAGCTGTGGGTCGGGGTGCTCCGCGAGGTCTACCCGGCGCTCGCCGAGCCGGCCGCCCGCTCCGCCGTCCACTCGGTCTTCGGCCTCCTGAACTCCACCCCCCACCTCGGCCGCCCCGGTTCCCTGCCGGGCCGCGCGGTGACGGCGTCGCTGCTGCACCGGATGGCGCGGGGGGCGTTCGCGGCGGTGGGGGAGGAGTAGGAGTGGGGGAGGGGTA
>NZ_JACBYP010000197.1 GCF_018982965.1 Streptomyces mayonensis
CTCCCGAGCCCGCCCGCGCCACGGGGCGCCGCACGAGCCGACGGGGGGGGCTTACCCGTTCGGGTGCCCCGGGCGCGCGCCGCCGTCGCCCCGCAGGCACGCGCTGATAGCCGTGGGGGATGCTGCACACCCCACACTCCCCGGCCCCCCGGCCCCGCGCGCGCTCTCGTCGCCGGCTCAGGGCGGCGGCGCTGCTCGCCTCGGCCGTGTCCGTCTGCCTGGTCGCCGCGAGTGCCCCGCCGACCCCGCTCGGCGTCGGCGACCGCCTCTTCCCGCACCTCGGCAACCCCGGCTACGACGTGGCGGCGTACGACCTCTCCTTCACCTACTCCGGCAGCAACAGCAAGCCGCTGAAGGCAGTGACGGTCATCGACGCCCGCGCCACGGCTGGCCTGGAGCGGATCAACCTCGACTTCGCCCACGGGAAGGTCGACTCCGTCGAGGTCGACGGCGAGCCCGCCGGCTTCGCCACGGCCGGCGAGGACCTCGTCGTCACGCCCGAGGACGCGCTCGACGAGGGCGAGTGGACGCGGATCACCGTGCGGCACAGCAGCGACCCCGTCTACTCCGAGGACCGCCAGGGCGGCTGGGTGCGCACCGCCGACGGCCTCGCCATGGCCAACCAGGCCGACGTCGCCCACCTGGTGTTCCCCTGCAACGACCACCCCTCCGACAAGGCGCGGTTCACCTTCCACGTCACGGCCCCCGACGGGCTCACGGCCGTGGCGAACGGACTGCCGACGGACGTGGAGCGGGCCGGCGGGACCACCACCTGGAGCTACCGGACCAGGCACCCCATGGCCACCGAACTGGCCCAGGTGTCCATCGGCCGCTCCACGGTGCTGCACCGCACCGGCCCGCACGGACTGCCCGTGCGCGACGTCGTGCCGACCGAGCACCGCGCGGCGCTCGAACCGTGGCTGGCGAAGACGCCCGAGCAGATCGCCTGGATGGAGAAGAAGGCCGGACGCTACCCCTTCGAGACGTACGGCCTCCTCATGGCCGACGCCACCACCGGCTTCGAGCTCGAGACCCAGACGCTCACCCTCTTCGAGCGCGAGCTGTTCACCGAGCCCGCCTACCCCCAGTGGTACGTCGAGTCGATCATGGTGCACGAGCTGGCCCACCAGTGGTTCGGCAACAGCGTCACCCCCGCCACCTGGTCCGACCTGTGGCTGAACGAGGGACACGCCACCTGGTACGAGGCGCTCTACGCGGAGGAGACCGCGGACCGGCCCGTGGCGGAGCGCATGAAGGCCGCGTACGGCGCCTCCGACCGCTGGCGCGCGGCCGGCGGTCCGCCGGCCGCGCCGAAGCCGCCGAAGAACGGCAGCAAGACCGGCATCTTCCGCGCCAACGTCTACGACGGCGCCGCGCTGGTCCTCTACGCCCTTCGCCAGGAGATCGGCCGCCCCGCCTTCGAGGGCCTCGAACGCGCATGGACCGCGACGCACCGGGACGGCACGGCGACGACCGCCGACTTCGTGCGGCTCGCCTCCGAGACGGCCGGCCGCGACCTGACCGGCTTCTTCCAGGCCTGGCTCTACGGTGAGAAGACACCGCCGATGCCCGGTCACCCCGACTGGAAGCCGTCCGCCGAGACGGCGCCCGCCAAGGGGTCGCAGGCGGCGCACGGGGAATAAGCCGGTGACGAGACGGCCCGTACCGTGCGACCATCTTCGGGACGGCGCGGACGGGCCGCGGGAATCTCCCCGCCCCCTCGCGCGTTGTGCCCAGTGCGGCGGCACGCCCGCCGCCCGCATCCCTCCCCAGCCACGTAAGGATCCAATGACCTCCTCTTCTTCCCCCTCCCAGGACACCAAGCGTCTCGCGCAGACCTATCCCGAGGGCCTTCGGGCCGATGCCCTGATGGAAGAGGACGTCGCCCGGAGCCCCGAGACCGGGTCGGAGTGGGACGGTGAGCAGTTCGACCGTTCCGACCGCGCGGCCCTGCGCCGGGTGGCGGGTCTCTCCACCGAGCTGGAGGACGTCACCGAGGTCGAGTACCGCCAGCTCCGCCTGGAGCGGGTCGTCCTCGTCGGCGTGTGGACCTCGGGCACCGTGCGGGACGCGGAGAACTCGCTGGCCGAGCTGGCCGCCCTCGCGGAGACCGCGGGCGCGCTCGTGCTCGACGGCGTGGTGCAGCGCCGCGACAAGCCCGACGCCGCCACCTACATCGGCTCCGGCAAGGCCGAGGAACTGCGGGACGTCGTCCTCGACACGGGCGCCGACACTGTCATCTGCGACGGTGAGCTGAGTCCGGGGCAGCTGATCCACCTCGAGGACGTCGTCAAGGTCAAGGTCATCGACCGCACCGCCCTGATCCTCGACATCTTCGCCCAGCACGCCAAGTCCCGAGAGGGCAAGGCGCAGGTCGCGCTCGCGCAGATGCAGTACATGCTGCCCAGGCTGCGCGGCTGGGGCCAGTCGCTGTCCCGGCAGATGGGCGGCGGCAAGGGCGGCGGCCTCGCCACCCGTGGACCCGGTGAGACCAAGATCGAGACGGACCGGCGCCGCATCCGCGAGAAGATGGCCAAGATGCGCCGGGAGATCGCGGAGATGAAGACCGGCCGCGAGATCAAGCGCCAGGAGCGCAGGCGCCACAAGGTGCCCTCCGTCGCCATCGCCGGCTACACCAACGCGGGCAAGTCCTCGCTGCTCAACCGCCTCACCGGCGCGGGCGTGCTGGTGGAGAACGCGCTGTTCGCCACCCTCGACCCGACCGTGCGCCGCGCGGAGACCCCGAGCGGCAGGTTGTACACGCTGGCGGACACCGTCGGCTTCGTCCGGCACCTGCCGCACCACCTGGTCGAGGCGTTCCGCTCCACGATGGAGGAGGTCGGCGACTCCGACCTGATCCTGCACGTGGTCGACGGTTCGCACCCCGTCCCGGAGGAGCAGCTGGCCGCCGTGCGCGAGGTGGTCAGGGACGTCGGCGCCACCGACGTGCCCGAGATCGTCGTAATCAACAAGGCCGACATGGCCGACCCGCTGGTGCTCCAGCGGCTGCTGCGGACGGAGAAGCGGTCCATCGCCGTCTCCGCGCGCACCGGCCAGGGCATCGACGAGCTGCTCGCCCTGATCGACAACGACCTGCCGCGCCCGTCGGTCGAGATCGAGGCGCTCGTGCCCTACACCCAAGGCAAGCTCGTGGCCCGCGCCCACGACGAGGGCGAGGTGGTCTCCGAGGAGCACACCGCGGAGGGCACCGTGCTCAAGGTGCGGGTGCACGAGGAACTGGCGGCGGAACTCTCGCCGTACGTCCCGGCGCCGCTCGCCTGAGACCTGAGTCACGAGACCTGAGTCACGGGACCTGAGGTCCGAGGCTCGAGTCCCGAGTTCCGTACCGTGATGGGTGAGACCCGAGACCCGTACCGCGACGGCCGAGGGCCCGTCCCCTGTTCCAGGGGGCGGGCCCTCGCCTCGTACTCGGGTCACCGACCGCCGTACGTCTTACTCATGTTCTGGTACATCGCCTCGGCGCCGCGGCCCAGCTGCGGGCCGGCCAGCCAGGTGTTCTCCAGCGGGCCGATCGAGGTGTTGGAGACGAGCTTGGTCTCGCCGTCCACCACCCGGAACCAGCCGCCGCCGGACGAACCGCCGGTCATGGTGCAGCCGATGCGGTACATCGTCGGCAGCGACGGGCTCAGCGACAGCCGGCCCGGCCGGTCGACGCACTTGAACATCTGCAGGCCGTTGTACGGCGGTGCGGCCGGGTAGCCCCAGGCTCCCATGCTGGCCACCTCCGTCGCCGACGGAGCGGAGAAGTCCACCTCGAGCGCCGCACCGACCGTCTCCTCCAGGGACTTGCTGCCCTGCTCCGGCTTCACGTGCAGCACCGAGTAGTCGTGCGCCGCCCCGTCGCCGCCGTTCTCCGAGCCGCCCTTGATCCACTGGTCCGAGGTCGACGCCCAGTCGGCCCACCAGGTGCCGTACGGGGCGATCTCGGTGGTCGTCGCAGCGGCCAGCTCGGCCTCGGACTTGGCGAGGTCGTTGTAGGACGGGACGAAGGCGATGTTGCGGTACCAGCCGCCGCTGCCGCCGGCGTGCACGCAGTGGCCGGCCGTCCACACCAGGTTGGACTTGCCCGGGTGGTTGACGTCCTTGACGACCGTGCCGGAGCAGACCATCGAGCCCTCGGGGGAGTCGAAGAAGACCTTGCCGACCGGAGCGGCGTTCTCGTGGTACGGCGTCTTCTCGGCCGTCGCCTCCACCGGCGCCGGCTCGGGGTCGGTGGAGCCCTGGTCGGCGGTCGCGTCCTTCGTCGTGACCGTCTTGTCGGCCTCCTTCGCCGATGTCATACGGTCCGGCTCCCACAGGCCCTCGATCATCGGGTTGACGAAGTCCTTGGCCTCACTGAGCCACTTGTCCTTGTCCCAGTTCTTCCAGCCGCCGTCCTTCCACTGGTCGGCGTCGATGCCGTGCTCCCTGAGCCGGTCCGCGAGGTCGGCCGGCAGACCGCCCTCGCCGCCGCCGGCATCACCGGTGTCGGCGGCCTGCGAGGCGCCGCCGTCGGGCTTGGCGTCGGCCTCGTCCTCCGTCCCGCCACAGGCGGTGGCGGTGAGTGCCAGCGCGGCGACCAGGCCCGCGGCGGCGAGTACGGTGCGCCGCCCGCGCCGTGGTGCGGCGGACGTGGGTGTGGAACGCATGGTGTGACGACCCCCGTGAAATGGTGTGAATGTCATGGAAACCGAGGTGGGGTGCCGGCCTCCGCCCGGCGCACCCCACCTCCTGCGCGCGTCAGTACGAGATCCGGTGGGCGATCACTGGCCCGCGAACTTGCCGCTCACCGCGTCGAAGACGCCCTCGGCCTCCTTGCCGAGGCGCGGACCGGCCAGCCAGCCCGCCGTGATCGGGCCGATCGAGGTGTTGGACACCAGGGCGGGCTTGCCGTCGGAACCGGCCGCGACCCAGCCGCCGCCGGACGAACCGCCGGTCATGGTGCAGCCGATGCGGTACATCGTCGGCTCCGAGGCGTTCAGGGACAGCCGGCCGGGCTTGTCCTGGCACTGGTACAGCTTCTGGCCGTCGTACGGCGGCGCCGCCGGGTAGCCGATCGCCTTCATGCTCTCGGTCTCCGGCACCGCGGGCGCGTCGAAGTCCACCGGCAGCGCGTCGCCGACCGTCTCCTCCAGGGACTTGCCGCCGCTGCCCTTCTCCGGCGTCACATGGATGACGGCGAAGTCGTAGGAGGCGCCCGCACCGCCGGTCGCACCGCCCTGCTCGATCCACTGGTCGGAGGTCTGTGCCCAGTCGCCCCACCAGACACCGTAGGGAGCGACGTCCTCCCGGGTGGCGCTCTCCAGTTCGTCGGCGGACAGGTTCCCGTCGTTGTACGAGGGCACGAAGGCGATGTTGCGGTACCAGCCACCGCTCTTGCCCGCGTGCACGCAGTGGCCGGCCGTCCACACCATGTTGGACTTGCCGGGGTGGGCCGGGTCCTTCACGACCGTCGCCGAGCAGACCATCGAGCCCTTGGGGGAGTCGAAGAGGAGCTTGCCCGAGGTGGCGGCGCTGTCGTGGTACTTGGCCGGCACCGCCTCCGCCTCGACGGGGGCGGGCTCCGGGTCCGTGACACCCTGGTCACCGGAGATGTCGTTGTCGTCGACCTCCTGGTCGGGCTCCTCGGCGTCCCGCATCCGGTCCGGGTCCCACAGGCCCTCGATGACCGGATTGACGAAGTCCTGCGCCTCGCGCAGCCAGTCGTCCTTGTTCCAGTTCTTCCAGGCGCCGTTCTTCCAGTCGTCTACGTCGATCCCGTGTTCCTTGAGCTTGTCCTTGATGTGCTCAGGGATCCGGATGCCCCCGTTGCCGTCGTCCGCGGCGGACGCGGAGGCCGAGGCGTCGCCGCCCGCCTCGGCGTCACCGTCCTCGCACGCCGTGGCGGTGAGCGCGAGAGCCGAGACGAGTGCCACGGTGGCGGCCGCGGACGAGGTGGTGCGCCGCCCGCGCCTGCGCCCGCGCGCGGTGAACGGCCGTATGGATCGCATGGTGTTGATTCCCCCTGCTGTGAATGAACGTGGTGCCGCGGCCCGACCGACGAGCGGTGAACCCGGAACGGCCCCACACACTATTAGCCGGCTGTGGGGGAGTTCCGACGGAACGGCAACGGTTCGGACACAGCCGCCTGACCTGGCCCGCTGTGCCCGACGGTCCGCGAAGTCGGCCCCCGCCGCCGCGGCGGAGGGCGAAAGTCCCGTCCCGGCAAGGATCCTAGGGCAGGCCGTAACCCCGTGAACGGTCCGCGGTTGGTAGCGGTGAGGGGCCCGCTGTCCGGACGCGGTCCCCCGTGCCGGGCACGACCCGGCGCCGCGCACCCCGTCCGGGCAGCGGGAGGTCGACAGGCCGTGGCGGGATCGGCGTACGCAAATGGCGCGAACTCGGGCACAGA
This sequence comes from Streptomyces mayonensis, assembly GCF_018982965.1. Taxonomy (GTDB): domain Bacteria; phylum Actinomycetota; class Actinomycetes; order Streptomycetales; family Streptomycetaceae; genus Streptomyces; species Streptomyces mayonensis. The sequence goes on from NZ_JACBYP010000197.1 coordinate 6,392, forward strand.
TGCCGAAAACCGGCCGGTACCGGTGGTGGCGGGCCTGCCCACCGGCGGGGCGTCCGGGGACGGTGCGTCGGGGCACGAGGGGGCGGGGTACGAGGGGGCTGGGCGCGGGGAGTCGGACCGCGGGGCGCTCGGACAGGGACCGTCACGGCGCGGGCTGCCTGCGTACGGGGCCTTCGGCGGGGAGGCCTCCACGCGGGGGCGCGCCTTTGTGCAGGGGCGCGCCGTTCAGGAGGGTGCTTCGTGGCGCAGGCCGGCGCGTGAACCCGCCGCGCGCACCTACGCGCACGCCGTTCCGGTCGTACCGGTCCGGGCGCGGGGGCTCACCATCGAGGATGCCGAGGGCCGCCGTTACCTGGACTGCGTCTCGGGCGCGGGGACACTCGCTCTGGGTCACAATCACCCCGCCGTGCTGGAGGCGATCCGCGGAGTCCTCGATTCGGGCGCCCCACTGCAGGTCATGGACCTCACCACGCCGGTCGAGGACGCTTTCGTCACGGAGTTGCTGCGCACCCTGCCGCCCGGACTCGCCGACCACGCGCGCGTGCGGTTCTGCGGCCCGAGCGGTACGGAACCGGTCGACACGGCGGCCGCGCTGGTCCGCGCGGCGACGGGCCGGAACCGGACGGTCACCGCTCACCAGTGGGTGCCCGACGGCGGTGGACCCGAACGGACACAGCCGGCCGGGTTGTTCCTGGAACCGGGCGGCAGCGCGGCCGAGGTGCGTCCCACCCCGGACACCTTCGTCCGGCACCTGCGCGCCCTCACGACCGAACGGGCCGTCCCGCTCGTGATCGACGAGCGGGAGACGGGCGTCGGACGGACCGGGGCCTTCTGGGCGTTCGAACACAGCGGTGTCGTCCCCGACGTTCTGGTCCTGGCCAGGGCGATCGGCGGCAGCCTGCCGCTGGCCGCGGTGATCCACCGCGCCGACCTGTACGGCCCGGACGACTCAGCCGCCTCGGGACCCGAGGGCGGCGGCTTCCGCGGCAACCAGCTCGCCCTGGCCGCGGGCGCGGCCACGCTCGCCCACGTCCGGGAGCACCGCCTCGCCGAGCACGCCGCGGCGCTCGGGGCCCGGACGCTGGACCGGCTGCGCCCGTTGGCCGAGCGGTTCACGTGCGTCGCCGACGTGCGGGGGCGCGGTCTGCTCACCGGCATCGAGCTGGCGACGCCGGACGGTGACGCCCAGGAGCACCGCTCCGGCTCCGCCGGCGGCACCACCGAGGGACTCGCCGGTGTCGTGCAGCGGGAGTGTCTGCGCCGCGGACTGATCGTGGACGCCACGGGCCCCGCCGGGAACGTGGTGCGCCTGATGCCGCCGCTGATCGTCACCGAGGAGCAGATGACGGCGGTCCTGGACCGGTTGGCCGACGCCCTGGAGGCCGTGGACCGGCGCTTCGGCGACAGCGCGCCGTTACCCGGGCGGCGCGCCCAGCGCTGACACCGACCGCCCGGTCCCGCCCAGCACTCCAGAAGGACCCACGTTGCCCACCGACACCACACCCGACCCGCACCCCGCCCCGGCCTTCGCTCCCCACCTCGCACCGGCCTCCGGCCCCCACCCTGCGCCGGCGGGTGGCCGGGTGCCTGGTTCGGCCTCGGCTCCCCGCCGTGTACCGGTGCCGGGGCTGAACCTTGAACCGGTGCCGGGGCTGAACCTTGAACCGGTGCCCGGCGCCGATCCTGCGCCGGCGGGTGGCCGGGTGCCTGATCCAGCCTCTGCTCCCCACCTCGTACCGGCCTCAGGCGCCGACCTCGAATCGGCCTCCGGTCCGGCCTGCGTACCGGCGCCCCCCCCCACCCCCGCCCCCCCCGCCCCCCCCACCCGCCCCCCGCCCCCCCCCCCCCCCCCCGGGC
>NZ_JACBYP010000198.1 GCF_018982965.1 Streptomyces mayonensis
CCCCTGGCGCCACCACTCCCTCCGCCTCCCGCCGCGCCCGCCGGTCTCCCCGCCCGCCCCCTCGGTCACACGGTTCGGGGAGATTCCGTGCCCAGTGGTGTACGACGCCCGCCGAGCGGAGATCCTTGTGCCCGCACGGACACAGCCGACGGAGCGTCATGGGGGAGTGCGGACAGGTGGAGCAGGAGCGGGAGCCGGCCGGGGCGGGCGGACAGAAGACCCCGGGGCCACGGCACGGGACGGACGGGCGGACCGGCACCGCCCTGGAACTCCTGGTGCACGGGGTGGGCGGCACCACGCCCGCCGAGATGCTGGACGACCCGCGCACCGTACGGATCACCGGCGACCACGTCGCGGCCGTCTACCGGCGCACCGAGGACGCCGACGCAGAGGCGCGTCCCGAGGACTACCGGGGCCGCCCGGTGCCCGAGGCCTACGTCTGGTGCAACCTCACCTCCGGCAACGGCACCCGCGCCCTGTGGCTGCTGCTCCTGCCCTTCATGGTGGTCAACCTCGCCCACTGGATGCGGCCCTCGGTCGACGGCCGGATCCGCACGGTCCGGCTCTACGGGCTGCTGCTGCGGCTCGCGGGCGTCAGCCTGACGGTGCTGCTGGTCGCCGCGGCCTGCGAGGTCGCGCTCGACCTCGTCGCCTGGCAGTGCGCGGGCACGCACGCGTGCGCCGAGCGGCACTCCTGGCTGGGCTTCCTCTCGCCGGTCATGTCGGACGGCGGCTGGTGGAGCACGCCCGGCCGCAGGCTCGCCCTGGCGGCCGCGGTGCCCGCCGCGCTCACCGGCCTGCTGTGGTACCTGTCGCTGCGCACCTGGCGGGCGTACGAGTCCCAGCAGCCGATGGGCCGCGAGACCGACACCGAGGTGGATTCCGGCCCCACCGCGGCCCTCGGCAGGCCCGGGTTCTGGTACGGGCGCCGGCTGGTGGCCCGGCTGCGCGCCGCGCACACCGCCGCGGGCCTGCTGACCGTCGCCGCGGCCGTCGGCGTCCCCGCCGCCCGCCACGACCGCCGGCCGGGCGGGCCGGAGGTGCTCGACCTGCTGGGCTGGATGATGCAGGGCGCGCTCGTCGCCGGGGCCGTCGCCGTGGTCGCGGTGACCTGCCGCCGGGGCCGCAGCGAGAACCGCCTCGACCGGGAACTCGACGAGCGCCTCGTACGCCGGCTGCCGCTGGCCGCCCTCCTCCTGTTCGTCCTCGCCCTGCTGTACGGCGGCTGGAACCGGCCGGGCTGGACGTCGGCCGGACGGCTGTCCGGGGACACGACGTTCGGCGCCCTCGCCCTGGTGCAGGGCCTGCTGGTCGTCGTCCTCGCCGTCGTCGCCCACCTGCTGCACCGCAGCCGGCCCGACGCCCGCGCCGCGATCCGCGGCCTCGGCGGCCCCGCCGTCGCCCTGCTCGCCTGCGCCCTCGGCGGCGTGATGTCCGGCGGCGTCGCCCAGCGCGTGGGGGATTGGATGGACGGCACCGGAGCCCTCATCGACGGTCCGCCCGTCCTGCTGACCTGGCAGGCCTCCGTCATCCCGCCGCTGCTCGTCGTCGTCCTGCTGCTGTGCGCCGCGTTCGCCCGGCACACCTGGCGCCTGGCCCGCGCCGAACGGGACGCCGTGGAACGCGACCACCCCGGAGAGACCGGCGACGCCGGACGCACCCGCCGCATCGCGCTCACCCGCGCCCTGGCCACCCTCACCGACCGCGCGCCCCTCATCGTCGCCATCATCTCCGCCGCCACCCTGCTCCTCGGCGCCGGAGCCCTCGTGGGCGCCCTGACGACCGGCCAGGTGCCCGGCGAGGCCGCGCGCGGGACGTACGCCGTCGTGCACGGCGCCGCGCAGACCGCGCAGGCGCTGGGCTCCTGGCTCATCGGCCTCGGCTTCATACTGTTCGTCACCTGGGGCAGGCGCGCCTACAAGGACCCCTCCGCGCGGCGCAGCATCGGCATCCTCTGGGACGTCGGCACCTTCTGGCCGCGGGCCGCCCACCCCTTCGCGCCGCCCTGCTACGCCGAGCGCGCGGTGCCCGACCTGACCTGGCGGATGGCGACGTGGACCCGCGCCACCGGCGGGCGGCTGGTCATCTCCGGGCACTCGCAGGGCAGCGTCCTCGCCGCCGCCGCGTCCTGGCAACTGGAGCCGACGGCCCGCAAGAGGGTCGCCCTGCTCACCTACGGCTCCCCGCTGGAGCGGCTGTACGGCCGCTGGTTCCCGGCCCACTTCGGGCCCGAGGCGCTCGCCTCGCTGCACGAGGAGGTCGACTGCTGGCGCAACCTCCACCGGCGCACCGACCCCATCGGCGGCCCGATGCGGCTGCCGGGCGACGCGGGCCCCGCGGTGGACCGCGCACCGCTCAAGGACCCGCTGACGTACGGCCGTACCGAACTGCATCCGCTGCCCGCGCCGATCCTCGGCCACTCCGACTACCAGGCCGACCCGGCCTTCGCCGAGGAACGCGCCCGCCTGCTGGCGAGGCTCCGCCCCGAGGCCGAGGTCCCGGCGCCCCGTCACACCGACGGCACGGCGCCGCCCGTCCCGGCACGGGACGACCCGGCCGGGGGCTGCTGAGAACCCGGGCGTGCCGGGCCGGTCACGGCAGTTGTGGCAGGTCGTCCGGGTACAGCAGGGTCAGGTCGTCCGTGCTGGGGTCGGCCAGCTGGGCGACCCGGCTCGCGTGGCGCTCGACCATCGCCTCGAAGGTCTGGCGGGCGGTGCGGCCGTTGCCGAAGGCCGGACCCTTGGGGAGCGCGGTGAAGTACTCGGTCAGTGCCCCGGCCGTACCCGGCGCCAGCCGGTACTCGTGCTCGTCGGCCTGCTGCTCGACGATCCGCAGCAGCTCCCCGGGGCCGTAGTCGCCGAACGTGATGGTCCGGGAGAAGCGGGAGGCCACCCCCGGGTTGACGGACAGGAAGCGCTCCATCTCGGCCGTGTAGCCCGCGACGATCACGACGACCGCGTCCCGCTGGTCCTCCATCAGCTTGACCAGCGTGTCGATGGCCTCCTTGCCGAAGTCCCGGCCCGCGTCCTCGGGGGAGAGGGCGTACGCCTCGTCGATGAACAGCACGCCGCCCAGCGCCCGCTGGAACGCCTCCTGGGTGCGGATCGCCGTGGAGCCGATGTGCTCGCCCACCAGGTCCACCCGGGAGACCTCGACGAGGTGCCCCTTGTCCAGCACGCCGAGGGAGGCGAGTATCTCGCCGTACAGCCGGGCGACCGTCGTCTTGCCGGTGCCGGGGGAACCGGTGAAGACCAGGTGCCGTTTGACGGAGGCGGCCTTCAGGCCCGCCTGCTGCCGGCGCCGGCCCACCTCGATCATGTCGGTCAGGGCCCGCACCTCGCGCTTGACGCTCTCCAGGCCGACCAGGGCGTCCAGTTCGCCGAGCACGGCCTTCGAGTTCCGCGCCGGCTCCGCGGGTGCGGCGGCCGCGACCAGCGGCTCCTGCTCGGTGGTGCGCTGCCCGGGGATGGAGCCCAGCAGCCCGGGGGAGCGGGTGGCCGTCTGCACGGCCGGTTCCGGCGCGGCCGGCGCGGTCAGGCCGGTGCTCTCGTCGCTGGTGCAGTCCTCGACGAGCGGACCGGAGTCGTACGCCGTGTCGGGGCCGCCCTCCGCGAACTCGTAGCCCCCGCGCGCGCAGCGCTCCGTGCGGCACTTCCTGAGCGTCGTGCGGCAGCCGTCGATCACGTGGAAGCCGTAGCCGGCGCTGCCGGTCACCCGGCAGTTCAGGAAGCTGCCGCGGCCGCCCGCCGACACGTAGACACCGGCCTCCGACGGGGAGTCGACCGTGCAGCGCTCGATGGTGGGGTCGGCGCCCTTGGTGACGATCACACCCGTGCGGTTGCCGTCCAGGGTGCAGTTGTTCAGGGTGCCGCCGCTGCCGTGGTCGCGGAACCACGCGCCGGTGGCGGCGTCCCGGATGCGGCAGTCGTCGAGCTGCGCGGTGGCGCCGTCGCTCACCGACACGGCGGTGTTGCGGACCTGCGAGAGGTCGCTGTCGACGACGTCCGCGCGCGAGCCGCGGTCCAGGACGAACAGCGCGTCCGGCACGTCGTGCACCCGGCAGGAGTCGAGCACGGCGGTCGCTCCGTCGCTGACCCAGACGGCCGGGTAGTCGCCGGTGCTGTCGAAGATCTCGCACTGGTTGGCGTCCACCCGGGTGCCCGGGTCCCACACCGACAGGCCGTTGCGCCCGAACTGGCGCACGCTGGTGCGGGTCAGGGTGAGGACGGAACGGGAACGCAGGTCGACCGCGTTCTCCGGGATGTCGTGGATGCGGCAGTCGGCGAGGGTGAGGACGGCGTCCGTGTCCAGGGTGACGCCGTCGCCGGTGGTGCGGTGCACGTCGCAGTCGGTCAGGTGCGCGCTGGCCCGGCCGGTCACCTGCACCCCGCTGCCCCGCACCTCGTAGACCTCGCAGCCGACGGCCTCCAGCGCGGAGCCCTCGCCCGTCGCCGTCAGTCCGGAGCCCGCGGCGTGGTGCACGCGGCAGCGGTCGAGGCGGGGATGGGCGCCGGAGCGCACCGCGACACCCGCCTGACCGGCCGAGACGACCTCGCACTCCTCGAACACGCCGCCCCCGCCGTCCAGGACGGCGATGCCGACGCCGGCCGGGTTGTCGACGACGCAGCGCCGCACGGTCGGCCGCGCGGGGCCGCGCACCTCTATCCCGGACGCGGACCGCGCCACCACCCGCAGGCCCAGCAGCTCCGCCGTGCCGTCCTCGACGAGCACCGCGGGGGCCGCCGCGTCCTGGCCCTCCACGTGCAGGTCCTGGACCACCGCCGAGGCGCGCACGGTCAGCGGGACCCCGTCGGCGGGCGCGATCCGCACCGAGCCCTGGGCGCCCTCGGGGCCGCGCAGGGTCACCGCCCGCTGGACGACGAGGTTCTCCCGGTAGGTTCCGGCGGCGACGGTGAGGACGTCCCCGTCCGCCGCGGCCTCCAGGGCCGCGGCCAGCGATGCGTACTCCCCCGTGCGGCGCCGCCACCGCGAGGTGCCGGTGTGCGTCACCTGGACCGTGCCCTGTGCCATGGCGTTGCTGTGCCCCCACCTCGTCGTACGCGGGTCGTCGCCGATCGGTGTTCGGCCGGTCCACCGTAGCGTGCGCACAGGCGGTGAGTTGACCGGAGGCCGAAGCCCGTCAACTGCCCGCGCCGGTCCTGCCCCAGTCGGGGCCCGCCCGGTCCCACTCCTGTTCCAGGCGGGCGTACCGCCGGCGGACCATGCGCCAGACGGTGATCCGCCGGCCGGTCTCGACCAGGAGCGCGGTCGCCGCCGCGGCACCGAAACCGGCGAGAACCGCGTGCGTGGCCGCGGTCGCCGAGTCCAGCGGACGGGCCACCGCGTGGCCCTGCTCGTCGGTCCATGTCGTGAACCGGTCCCCGGAGCCCGGGTCGTCCAGGGCCGCGAGGAGGGTTCCCTCGTGCCGGGTGCCGTCCGGGGAGGTCCACTCCGCGAGGACGCGGCTGCGCCGGTCCCCGCCCGCGGCGCCCTCCGGGTCGGCCACGACCGGCGAACGCTCGAGCGGGCGGACGACGGTGGCCGTCACCCGGTGCCGGGAATCGTGCTGTTCGCGCACCGACTGCTGCAGGGCGTCCTGCGCGACACCGCCCACGAGGACACCGGTCAGCGGTGCCACGGACAGGATCAGCAGCAGACCGGCCAGGGCCACCCACGCCTCGGCCAGATCGGTCGCACGGCACAGCGGGTTGTGCCGCCAGCGCCAGAGACCCGCGACCGCCCGCACGTCCGCACCCCCTTCCCGCTCGGCCCGCCCCCGGCCGGTTTCTCATGAATCTCTCATCCACCACCCAACGAGCCGACCGCCCACCGGGTTCCCGGCCGCCCGCCGGTGTCCGGAAACGATCGCGGAACGGCGCGGATCCAAACCCCGGACGGCGCCGGACCGTTCGGGCCGTTCCGGCCTTTCCGGCCCTTCGGGCGAGGCTCCCCGTTCGTTCGCATCAGTCGAGGATCCGCACCGGGTCGCCCACCCGGACCGTGCCGCGGCCGAGCGGGACCAGGTTCTGCCCGAAGGCCAGCCTGCCGTCGACGACCCGGTGCCTGCCGAGGCTGTGCAGGGGCTCCGCGCCGCGCCGGGCGGTGCCCTGGTCGGTGGTGGTCACGACGCACCGCCCGCAGGGTTTGGCGACGCGGAAGGCGACCTCCCCGACAGAGATGCGCGACCAGCCGTCCTCCGCCCACGGTTCGGTGCCGGACACGACGACGTTCGGCCGGAACCTGTTCATCGGCAGCGGGCCCTCGGCGGCGTGACCGCCGTCCGCGATCAGGGAGTTGAGGGCGTCGAGCGACGCCGTCGTCGTCAGCAGCAGCGGAAAGCCGTCGGCGAGGGAGACCGTCTCGCCCCCTCGTGCGTACTCCGGGTCCACCGGCCGGCGCGTGGCGGGATCGTCCAGGTGCACCAGTCGTACCTCCGCCCCGACGAGGGCGCTGCACCAGGCGTGGGCCGCCGCGTCGTCCGCGGGGACCACGTCGACCTTGTCCCGGAAGAGCCTGACCGGCACGGTGCCCGCCCCGCGCGGCACCGGCACCGTGAGCGGCCGCGCCCCGGGTGCGGACAGCCGGACGCCACCGCCGGGCAGCAACTCGGCGGCGGCCAGGGCGAGGCGCGGCCTCCCGCGTTGCGTGACGACCTTTCCCCCGTCGTCGACCAGCATCCAGCGGCGGTCTCCGGCCGGCCCCCAGGGCTCCACCACGACCTCCCGGAGTGACAGGCTCCGGAACGCCTTGACCGGATGGACGTGAACCGACTGAAGGCGCGCGTTACCCATGAGGTCATCGTGCCAGGCGGCACCGACAACCCGGGGAACGGCTCAGTAGCCCCGGTACTGCTGCTGGCCGTACGGGTCCTGGTACGGCGCGGGGGCCGGACGGGGAGCCGCCGGGCGCATCGCCTCGTACCCCGCGGGGCCGGGCGCGGCCGGGCGGGGCTGCTGCGGCTGCTGGGGCCCGGGGTATCCGCGGGGCGCACCCGCCTGCTGCGGGATGTACGCGGCGGGCGCCTGCTGCAGCGGCGCGGGCTGCGGCGCCTGCTGCGGATAGCCGTAGGAGGGCTGCGAGGGGCCCGCCGGGAGCGCGGGCAGGGCGGACGGCAGTGCGGGCAGATGGCTGCTGCTCGGCATGTCGTACGCGGCGGGGACCCGGATCGGGGCGATCTGCGGTGTGCCCCGTTCGGCCACGAGCGAGTCGTAGATCGGGGTGTCCGGGAAGGAGGCGGAGTAGTAGCCGCCGCCATAAGTGGAGCGGGGGGAGGTCATGGCCATAAGTTAAGCCCACGATGTGCTGGTTGGGGAGACCGATAAGAAGGTTGTTTTCCGTGTCCTCGGTGACCTGGAGCCCCCAATGCGAGCGAACGTGGGAAAATAGGGCGTCACGCCATTCATTTTTCCGGTAAAGGCCGAGTTCCGGGCGGGTTACCGGCGGTTGACCGCGCGTTCCGGCACTCTCCTCGCGAGCCGCGCACGTCCGGGGGAATAGGTTGGGTGGGGAGAACTCGACGATTCGCCGGGACACGGCCCGGCCAGGTGACACGTGATGGGGGCGGACATGTCAATGTCGAAAGGATCGAACACCCCGGTGCCCACGACGGCGCTGCGGGTCGAACTGGGCTGGCGGTCCGGCCCCGGAGTGCCCGACGCGGACGCCTCGGCCCTCCTCCTGGTGAACGGGAAGGTGCGGTCCGACGGCGACTTCGTCTTCTACAACCAGGCCGCGCACTCCTCCGGCGCCGTCCGGCACGAGGGCAAGCAGGACACGGGCGGACGGGTCACCGACAGCCTGTACGTCGACCTCGCGCGCGTGGAGCCCGCGATCGAGACCGTGATCCTCGCCGCGTCCTCGGACGGCGGACCGTTCGGGCAGGTGCCCGATCTCGGCATCGAGGTCCGCGACGCGGCGCAGCACACCGTGGTGGCCCGCTTCGACAACCCCGGCGCCACCGTCGAGACGGCGTTCGTGCTCGGCGAGTTCTACCGCCGCCAGGGCGCCTGGAAGTTCCGTGCCGTCGGCCAGGGGTACGACAGCGGGCTCGAGGGACTGGCCACGGACTACGGCATCTCGGTGGACGAGCCGCAGCAGGCGGCACCGCCCACCGCCCCGCCGGCACCCCCGGCGGGGGCCCCCCCCCCCGGGGGCCGGAGCCGGGGAGGCACCGGCCCGGGGGGCCCGCGGGATGCCCCCCGGGGCGTCA
>NZ_JACBYP010000199.1 GCF_018982965.1 Streptomyces mayonensis
CCTCCTCTCCCCTCCTGGTGTCCGCCCCGCCCCGCCGGCCCGCGCAGGCCTCCGCCCGCGTCCGGCGACTACCGGGGCAGCACCACGACATAGGCGGCGGGTTCCCGGTCACCGGCCGCCATCAACGCGGTACGCACGACGGCCGCCTGATGTTCCAGTGACTCGCGAAGCCTGCGCGGTACCAGCCGCACCACCGTGATGCCCAGCCGTTCCAGGTGCTCGCGCCTGCGGGCGTGCTCCGCCCGGACCGCGTCGTCCTCCGACCGGCGGTGCGCACCCCGGGTGTCCAGTTCCAGTGCCACCGCGTGCTCGGGCCAGAAGGCGTCCACGCCGCCGAGGCGGGGGCCGCCGGGCAGGCGCAGGTCGACGTTCCAGACCGGTTCCGGCAGCGCGTGCTCGTGCACCATCCGGTACAGGTGCTGCTCGGCGAGGGCCCGCCCCTCGGCGACCAGGGAGTCCACCGCGTCCACGACATGCGGGCGGCCGAGCAGCCGGGCCCGGTTCAGCTCCCGTACCACCGCCGCCGGTTCGCAGTGTCCGGCGCGCACCGCCTCCGTCAGCAGCCGGTGGACGACGCCGGGGTCCGTCAGCTCCGCCACCGCGTCGGCCAGGGCCCGGGCCACCGGCGCCACCGGGAGGGCGGCGACGCGCTCGGCGGTCGGCAGTGCCGCGGTGCGGACGATGCGGGCGCAGCCGGTCGACCGCAGCCGGCGCAGCCGTGGGACCAGGACGTCGATGGCGGCCAGCGACGGCAGCGGCGGAGCGGCGGAGAAGCCGTGCAGCGTGAGTGCGGCCAGGCCGGTGATCATCGCCTCGAGGCCGGCCGGCAGGGACGGTTGCTCCCCGCCCGGCTGGCGGGGCACGGACACCGGCGCCGGGGCGGCGGAGGCCGCGGCGGGGGTGCGCTCCCGTGCCGCGTAGAGCAGCACCGCGTGCAGACGCTCCTCGCTGGTCGGTGGGCCCGCGTGCAACAGGACCACGTTCGGGAGGAGTTGCTGCCAGGGTCCGCCGGGCCGGCACTGCTCGTTGGCCTCGGCGGCGGAGATCCCGTGCGCCCGCAGCTGGGCGGCCGTCATCAGCCGGCGCCGGCCGTCGGCCAGGTGGTGGAGCGGGCGGGGGGAGAGCGGGGTGTCGTGCGTCATGACCGGGACCCTTCCGCGTCCGATCCGCCCCTTAACCGCTGTTACAAGCGCGTCGCGCAATCCGGACAAGACCGCCCTCAAGTACGGGTGTTCGGATGCCGAAGCCCCTGGTCCGAACGGGTGGGACCAGGGGTTACGGGCGCCGTGCACTCATCTTGTAACGATGACTCAGCGCCGAATCATTGGCCAGACCTTGAGGTCGGGGGGCAGGGCCCGTACGCCGGGGCCGAAGGCCGGTGCGAGCCCTCGGGGCCAGATGCCGGGGCCGGGCCTCGGGCCCCGAGGCCGAGACCGGACTCCGGGGCCCGAGGTCAGGGCCAAGCCTTGGGGCCCCCAGGCCGAGGCCGGACTTGGGGGGCCAGAGGCCAGGGCCGGGCCTCGGGCCGGAGGCCGGTGCCGGACCTCGGGCGGCCCCAGAAGGCCGGGACCGCACGTCGGGGTGCGTCAGCGGCCGGCGGCCGCCGTGTCACAGGCCTGTCCGCGCAGCGCCCGCGCGAGGTCGTCCCGTGCCTCCAGCACCAGACGGCGCAGCGCCGGCGGCGCGTCCTCGTGCGCGGCGAGCCACGCGTCGGTCGCGTCCAGCGTGTCCTGGGAGTCCCGCAGCGACGGGAACAGACCCCGTACCACGTCCATCCCGATCTGGATGGACCGCTCGGCCCACACCCGCTCGATCACCGCGAAGTACTTCTCGGTGTACGGCGCGAGCAGCTCCCGCTGCGAGGCCTGGGCGAAGCCCGCGATGGTCGCCTCCGCCAGCGCGTTGGACAGCGCGTCGGACTCCACGACCTGCGCCCAGGCCTGCGCCTTCACCTCGGCCGACGGGCGCGAGGCCAGGCAGCGCACCTGGTGGCGCTTGCCGGAGGCGGTGTCGTCGCGGGCCAACTCGGCGGCCAGGACGCCCTCGTCGGCGGTGCCGTGGGCCGCGAGCGGCGTGAGGAACGCCCAGCGCAGCTCCTGGTCCACGTCCAGGCCGTCGATCTTCTCGGTGCCCTGGAGCAGGCCGTGCAGCAGGCGCAGCTCCTCCTCGCCGGACGCCACGGACGCGAGGAACCGCGCCCACGCCAGCTGCTGCTCACCGCCCGGCGCCGCGTCCCGCAGCTCGCGCACCGCACCCTCGCCGAGCAGCCGCCCACCGGTCTCCCGCCAGTCGGGGGCGGCGTAGTGCACCAGCGCCGACCCGGCCCAGGCGTGCAGCATCTGCAGGACGCCGATGTCCGACTCGCGCCCTCCGAACCGCAGTACCAGCGCCACGAAGTCCCGGGCGGGCAGCAGCGCGTCCCGTGTCATGTTCCACAGTGCCGACCAGCACAGGGCGCGGGCCAGCGGGTCGGTCAGCGCGCCCAGGTGTTCGCGCAGCGTCGCCAGCGAGGTCTCGTCGAAGCGCGTCTTGCAGTACGTCAGGTCGTCGTCGTTGACCAGGACCAGCTCCGGCGCCTCGGCACCGGCCAGCTCCGTCACGACCGTCCGCGGCCCCTCGACGTCCACCTCGGCACGCGCGTACCGCTCGAGCGCGCCCTCGGCCGTACGCCGGTACAGGCCCACCGCGACCCGGTGCGGGCGCAGTTCGGGGTGCGACTCCGCGGCCTCCTGCACCACGGCCAGCTCGTCGACGGTGCCGGACGCGCCGAGCAGCACCTGCGGGGTCAGCGAGTTGACGCCGGCCGTCTGGAGCCAGGAGCGGGCCCAGGCCGTCATGTCCCGCCCGCTGGTCTCCTCCAGGACCGACAGCAGATCACCGAGCCGCGTGTTGCCGTACGCGTGGCGCTTGAAGTAGCGCCGCGCGCCCTCCAGGAACGCGTCCTGACCGGCGTACGCCACCAACTGCTTCAGCACCGAGGCGCCCTTGGCGTAGGTGATCCCGTCGAAGTTGAGCTTGGCGTCCTCCAGGTCACGGATGTCGGCCGTGATCGGGTGCGTGGAGGGCAGCTGGTCGGCGCGGTAGGCCCAGGCCTTGCGGCGGTTGGCGAAGGTGATCCAGGCATCCTTGAAGCGGGTCGCGCCGACGTTGGCGAACGCGCCCATGAAGTCGGCGAAGGACTCCTTCAGCCACAGGTCGTCCCACCACTCCATGGTGACGAGGTCGCCGAACCACATGTGCGCCATCTCGTGCAGGATCGTGTTGGCGCGGCCCTCGTACGACGCCCGCGTCACCTTCCCGCGGAAGATGTACTCCTCGCGGAACGTCACCAGGCCCGGGTTCTCCATCGCGCCGAGGTTGTACTCGGGCACGAACGCCTGGTCGTACTTCCCGAAGGGGTACGGGTAGTCGAAGCGGTCGTGGAAGAAGTCCAGGCCCTGCTTGGTGATCAGGAAGACGTCGTCGGCGTCGAAGTGCGGCGCCAGACCCTTGCGGCACAGGGCGCCGAGCGGGATCTCCAGCCGGGTGCCGTCCTCGAAGGTGCGCTCGTAGGAATCCGTGACGTAGTGGTACGGACCGGCGACGACGCACGTGATGTACGTCGAGATCGGCTTCGTCTCCGCGAACCGCCAGACTCCGTCGGCACGTTCACCCGCGCCGTTGCTCCACACCGTCCACTCCTCGGGCGCCCGCACCTCGAAGCGGAAGGGCGCCTTGAGGTCCGGCTGCTCGAAGCCCGCGAAGACCCGGCGCGAGTCGGCCGGCTCGTACTGCGTGTACAGGTACACCTCGCCGTCCTCGGGGTCGACGAAACGGTGCAGGCCCTCGCCGGTGCGGGAGTACGCGCACTGGGCGTCGACGACCAGCTCGTTCTCGGCGGCCAGGTCCTCCAGGGCGATCCGGGAGCCGTCGAAGACCTCGCTCGGGTCGAGGTCGCGGCCGTTCAGCGAGACGGCGGTGACGCTCGGCGCGATCAGGTCGGCGAAGCTGCCGGCGCCGGGCTCGTTACAGCGGAAGCGGATCGTGGTGACGGAACGGAAGGTGCGCGGGCCCGGGCTCTGCGCCTCACCGATGGCCGAGCGCAGGTCGAGGGACACCTCGTACCCGTCGACGGACAGCAGTGCGGCCCGCTCACGGGCCTCGTCACGGGACAGATTCTCACCGGGCACGGGCGGCACTTCCTCGGGTGGTGTCGGTTGGTGGTGTCGGTCGGCGTTGTCGGGTGGCGTTCAGTATGCGGACAGCACCGATCCTGCCATGCGCCCCTGACGGACGGCAGTCCGGGAACGGACAGCGGGAATGGACCGCACGGGTGGCCGTGTTCTCGGAGGAAAGACCTGCTCGTGCGCCTCATGAGGAGAGACATGTCGGACAAGACTCCCGTCGACTTCTGGTTCGACCCCCTGTGCCCCTGGGCATGGATGACCTCGCGGTGGGTCCTGGAGGTGGAGAAGGTCCGGGACATCGAGGTCCGGTGGCACGTGATGAGCCTCGCCGTCCTCAACGAGGACAAGCTCGACGAGCTGCCCGCGGAGTACCGGGAGATGCTGGAGGTCAAGGCCTGGGGCCCGGTGCGCGTGGTCGTCGCCGCCCAGGAGGAGCACGGCAGCGAGGTGCTCGGCGACCTCTACACGGCGCTCGGCACCCGCATCCACAACCAGGGCGAGGGCCCCGGCCGCGAGACGGTCGCCGCCGCCCTGAAGGACGCCGGACTGCCGGACTCCCTCATGGACCACTGGGACGGCACCTCCTACGAGCCCCAGCTGCGCGCCTCCCACAAGGAGGGCATCGACAAGGTCGGCCAGGAGGTCGGCACCCCGGTCATCGCCGTCCCCGGCGACGACGGCGAACAGCTCGCCTTCTTCGGCCCGGTCGTCACCCCCGCGCCCCAGGGCGAGGAGGCCGCCAGGCTCTGGGACGGCACCCTCGCGGTCGCCTCCGTGCCGGGCTTCTACGAGATCAAGCGCACCCGCACCAAGGGCCCGGACTTCAGCAACCTGTAGGCCGCAGGACCGGACTCCTTCCGGCCCGCCGGCCGGACCTCAGTCACCTGCAGGCCGGAAGGAGTCCGGCAGGTCGAAGCCGGACCGCCAGTCGAAGTACGACTGCACCCGTACGCACCCCTCGCGGGCGCAGCGCCGGTAGGTGCCCAGGTCTGCCCTGGGCACCTGCCCCCGGACATACGCCTTCTCCGCGTCGTCGAGCGGCCGGAAGCCCTGGTGCGTGTCCCCGCAGTTGGGGCAGCGCCTGTTCGGAAGTCCCATCCGAGCACTGTCACCCGGAACGCCCGCCACCGGAATCCCCCGGGCGGGCGAAGCCCGCGACCGTTCCGCCCGAACCGCCACCTGTAGGAACATGGGCCTCACCCATCTCACCGGAGGTGAGCCCCACCCCATGACGGAGATCGACACCTCGGTGCCGCACTCGGCCCGGATCTGGAACTACTGGCTCGGCGGCAAGGACAACTACCCCGTCGACGAGGAGGCCGGCGACGCCTACACCGCCGTCTTCCCGGGCATCGTCACCATCGCCCGCAGCAGCCGCGCCTTCCTCGGCCGCACCATCCGGTACCTGGTCCTGGAGGCGGGGGTACGGCAGTTCCTGGACGTCGGCACCGGGCTGCCGACCGTCGACAACACCCACCAGGCCGCCCAACGGCACGACCCCGGGGCGCGGATCGTCTACGTCGACAACGACCCGCTGGTCCTCGCGCACGCGCGGGCCCTGCTCACCTCCACGCCCGAGGGCGCCACCGCCTACGAGGACATCAGCCTCTTCGAGCCGGAGCGCATCCTCGAGGCGGCCGGACGCACCCTCGACCTGACCCGCCCCACCGCCCTCATCCTCAGCGGCATCCTCGGACACGTCGACGGCCACGACCGGGCCCGGGACCTGGTCCGGTCCCTGCTGGCCGGTCTGCCCTCCGGCAGCTACCTGTGCGTCAACGACGGCTCGCGCGGCACCGACCCGGACTACGAGGCTGCCCAGGACGCCTACAACGAGACCGGTGCCGTCCCGTACTTCCTGCGGCCCGTCGAGCAGATCGAGGCCTACTTCGACGGTCTCGAACTGGTCGACCCGGGTGTGGTCTCCGTACCGCTGTGGCGTCCGGACCCGGCTGCGGACGGTGCCGCCCCGCGGCCGGTCGGCCAGCACGGCGGGCTCGCCCGCAAGCCCTGACGGCCGGGGCGGGAAGGAGGGGCTCGCACCCGCCCACAGAAGGCCCCCGCGAGTCACGTCCTCGCGGGGGGCCTTCCTCGTGCCGCCCGCCGGTGAAGGTTGAGAAGACGATCACGAGCAGGACGCCTGTGCGACCTCCATGGAACCCTTTATTGCGAAGTGGTCGCAAGTGCACGTAGCAGCAATACGGCGTGGAGGGAGGTACGGAGGGCCGCCGGGCGCGGCAGGGGCCACGGAAGAAGGGGCCCCGCGCGCGTCCTTTCGCGCCCGGGGCCCCTTCCGATTCCTGTGTGCGTCCGTGCGTCCGTGCGTCCGTGCGCACGCCGTGTGCACGGCCGCGTACGCCGTCGCACTACCCGCGGGCGGCGGCCCCCCGCCGCTGCCGGGCGTACCCGACGGCCGCCAGCGCCAGCGTCATCCCGCCCGTCGAGTACAACTGCACCCGCGTGTCCGGCTCCCGGGCCATCAGCACGAACACCGCGGCCATGCCCGCCAGCGCCACCCACGTCAGCCAGGGGAAGCCCCACATGCGTACGACCAGCCGCTCGGGCGCCTCCCGCTCCAGTCGCCGGCGCAGCCGCAGCTGGGAGGCAGCGACGAAGATCCAGACGACCAGGATGACCGCCCCGATCATGTTCAGCAGCCAGGAGAAGACGTCGTCCGGCCGCCAGTAGCTGAGCAGCACGCAGCCGAAGCCGAACAGGGACGAGACCAGCACCGCGACCCGCGGCACCCCGCCCGACACCCGGCCCAGCGCCTTCGGGCCCTGGCCGCGCTCCACCAGTGAGTAGCCGATGCGCGAGGCGCCGTAGATGTTGGCGTTCATCGCGCTGAGCAGCGCGACCAGCACGACGACGTTCATGAGCTGACCCGCGCCCGGGATGCCCAGTTCGTCGAGGGCGGCGACGTACGGGCCCTTCTCGACGACCTCGGGCGAGTCCCACGGGACCAGCGTGACGATGACCGCCATCGAACCGATGTAGAACAGCGCGATCCGCCACATCGCCGTCCGTACGGCGCTCGCGACACCCCTGACCGGGTTCTCCGACTCGGCCGCCGCGATGGTCACCGTCTCCAGGCCGCCGTAGGCGAAGACCGAGGCGAGCAGGCCGATGATCAGACCGTTGCCGCCGTTCGGCAGGAAGTCGCTCAGGTGCGAGGCGCCGGGGGAGTCGGTGCCGGGCAGCACACCGGCGACAGCCAGCACGCCCAGCACCAGGAAGAGGGAGATCGCGCCGACCTTGAGCGCGGCGAACCAGAACTCGAACTCGCCGAAGTTCTTCACGGCGGCCAGGTTCGTCCCGCAGAACACCACCATGAACAGCGCCACCCACGCCCACTCCGGCGTTCCCGGCAGCCAGCCGTGCACGATCTGCGCGGCGCCGATGCCCTCCAGGCCGACGGCCGTGCACAGCAGCACCCAGAACGCCCAGCCCGCGGTGAAACCGGCCCACGGGCCGATGGCCCGCTCGGCGTGTGCGGAGAAGGAGCCCGACGAGGGGTATGCGGCGGACATCTCGCCCAGCATCCGCATCACCAGCATCACGAGGAGGCCGGAGAGCGTGTAGGCGACGACGATCGAGGGCCCGGCGGCGGCGATGCCCGCTCCCGAGCCGACGAACAGCCCGGCCCCGATCACGCCGCCGAGGGCGATCATCGACAGGTGGCGCTGCTTGAGGCCGTGGGAGAGGGCGGCGTCGTCCGGCCGGGACGGCGGCGTCCCGGTGGTGGTGCTGCTGGACATGGAGCGGCTCGTCCAATGCGTGCGTGGGGGCAGGGCAGGCGTGGGGTGTGGAGAGTGGGGGGCGGATG
>NZ_JACBYP010000019.1 GCF_018982965.1 Streptomyces mayonensis
CCTCTCCCCCTCCCCCGCCCTTTCCGGCAATTGCGATCGACAACGGAGTCATCCATGGCGCCACCAGCCACTGCTCCGCCCGCCGGCGAGCAGGAGCGCACCGCGCTCGCCAAACGGGCCGCCGTCGCCAGTCTCGTCGGCACGGCCGTCGAGTGGTACGACTACTTCATCTTCGGCACCGCCTCGGCCCTGGTCTTCGGCGACCTCTTCTTCCCCAACGAGGACGACCCGATCATCGGCACCCTGTCGGCCTTCGCCGTCTTCGGTGTCGGCTTCTTCGCCCGCCCGGTCGGCGGCGTCGTCTTCGGCCACTTCGGCGACAAGTTCGGCCGCAAGGCCGCCCTGGTCACCACCCTCATGCTGATGGGCGGTTCGACCTTCCTGATCGGGCTGCTGCCCACCACCGACCACATCGGCCTCTGGGCCCCCGCCCTGCTCGTACTGCTCAGACTCGTCCAGGGCTTCGGCGTCGGCGGCGAGTGGGGCGGAGCCTCGCTGGTGGCCGTCGAGTACGCCCCGGCGGACAAACGGGGGGCGTACGGCAGCTTCCCGCAGATCGGCAACGCCGTGGGGCTCGTCCTGTCCACGGCCGTCTTCGCCCTGGTCTCGATGCTGCCCGACGACCAGTTGTTCAGCTGGGGCTGGCGACTGCCGTTCCTGCTGAGCGCCGTACTCATCGCGGTCGGTCTGTTCATCCGGTTCCGGCTCACCGAGACACCCACCTTCCAGGCCGCCCAGGACGAACTGGAGGAGAAGTCCGCGCAGGAGAAGGCCGAGGAGAAGATGCCGGTCGCCGAGCTGTTCCGGCGGTTCAAGCGGCCTCTGCTGCTGGCCATGGGCATGCGCCTCGGCGAGGCGGTCTTCGGCTACATCATCCTGACCATCGGCCTGACCTTCGCCGAGAACTACACCGACATCCCGCGCACGCACGTCCTCGTCGCGAGCAGCGTCGCCGCCGCGGCCGCCATCTTCACGTACTACTGGTTCGGGCAGCTGTCGGACCGCATCGGCCGGCGCGCGGTGTTCGTCATCGGCTCGGTCGTCGGCATCATCGTCACCTTCCCGTTCTTCTGGATCCTCGACGCCGACGCCCTGGTGCTCACCTACGTGATCTACACCGTGGCCTACGCGATAGGCGTCGGCGCCGTCTACGGCGTCGAACCGGCTTTCTTCGCCGAGCTGTTCAGCACGAAGGTGCGCTACACGGGCCTGTCGCTGTCGGCGCAGATCCCGAGCATCCTCATCGGCCTGTGGCCGCTCGCCTCGACCGCCCTGCTGGCCGCCACCGACGGCGATCCCTGGCCGATCGCCCTGATCACCATCGCGTGTCTGCTCATCGGACTGGTGTGCGCGCTGCTGGCACCCGAGACCAACAGGACCGACATGACCCGTGTCGGCGAAGAGACGAAGGAGGCAGGATGACGGAGCCGTCCGACCGCCCCTGGCGCGACCTCACCGACCCCCGCCGGGCCCGTGACGTCGACGACCTCGAAGCGGGCCTGAAGGAGCCCGAGTTCGAGAACCTGGAGATCCCGGAGGAACTCGGCACCGTCGACGTCGTGGTCGACGACCACAAGATCAAGCGGTACGCCTTCACGCACGACGACCACCACCCGTGGCACCTGGACCGGGGCCCCTTCGACGGCCGGCGCGTCGGTCACGCGGGGCTGCTGGGCAACGACCTCGTGCAGCTGTTCACCCTCGTCTACGCGGGCAGCCGGGTCGTCGGCTACCACACCGAGGAGCAGATGTGGTTCGACAGCCCGGCCCACCTGGACGAGGTCGTCACGCTGCACGGCACCTACACCGAGGCCTACCGGCGCCGCGGCGAGGGCTACGTCGTCATGGACGCCACGGCCACGGGTGAGGACGGCCGCAGCGTCGTGCGCCACCGCGGCGTGGAGATCCTCAAGACCGTGCCCGGCGCCATCGGCGGACGCGGCTCGGCCGCTCCCGAACGGCGCGTCACCGGCGAAGTGCCGCCGGACGCACGGGTCGTCGAGGCCCTGGGTCCGGACGTGCGCGCCGGTGACGTGCTCGCCCCGCTGCACAAGACGGTGACCGCCGAGCAGGCGGCCGTCTTCAGCCGGATCGGCGAGTACGTGCGCAACATCCACAACGACATCGACGTGGCACGCGCGGGCGGCCTCAGGGTGCCGATCGTGCAGGGTCAGCAGCAGTTCGGACTGCTGGCCCAGCTCCTCACCCTGCGCTCCGGGCCCTCCTTCCTCACCTCGGGGTGGCTGCGGGTCAAGTTCCTGGCCCCGCTGGAGGTGTTCGAGCCCTTCACCCTGACCGGCGTCGTCACCGAGGTCACCCCCGTCGACGACGGCCTCCGCGTCGATCTGGAGGTCTGGGCGCGGCGCGGCTCCGACGACCGTCTGATCACGGCCGGCTGGGCCGCCGTGACCGTCCCCGCGGCCTGACCGGCCGCACGCACACAGAAAGCGGAACTTCGCAGATGAGCACTTCCAGGACCGGCGGCCAGGTCGTCGTCGACATGCTGACCTCGCTGGGCGTCGAGTACGTCTTCGGTGTGGTCGGCGGCCAGACCCTCGCCATCACCGACGCCATCATCGACACCCCCGGCATCCAACTGGTCCACACCCGGCACGAGAACGCCGCGGCCGTGATGATGGACGCCTACGGCCGGCTCACCGGCAGGCCCGCCGCGTGCATCTCCACGACCGGCCCCGGCGCGACCAACCTGCTCACCGGAGTCGGCGGCGCCTACCGCGACTCCAGCCCCGGCTTCGTCATCACCTGCAACAACAACGGTGAGAACATCCACAAGGACGACGCGCAGAACGCCGACCACGTGGAACTGGTCAAGCCGCTGGTGAAGTACTCCCGTCTGGTGGCGCACGGCTCGTCCATCAAGCAGGCGATGGAGGAGGCCTACGTCAACGCGCTGACCGGCAACCCCGGGCCCGTGCACCTGGACTTCGCCCGCGACACCATAGAGGGGCAGGTGGAGAACCCGCCGGTGGTGCCCGAGGTGCACCCGAGCCGCAGCTGGGTGACCGAGCGCCCGTCCGCCAACCCCGTCGCCCTGGCCCGGGTCGCCGAGCGGCTCCTGGCGGCCGAGCGGCCGGTGATCTGGCTCGGCAACGGCGGCAACCGGGCCCGGGCCAGTGCGGACGTGCTGGCGCTGGCCGAGGCGCTGGACATCCCGGTCGTCACGACCTTCAACGGCATCGGTGCGGTCCCCACCACGCACCCGCTGGTCTTCGGCGCGGTCAGCCGCATGGGCACCACCCTCTCCGGCCGGGTCGTCGACGACGCCGACCTGGTCCTCGCGCTCGGCAACAGCCTCAACGCCGTCTCCACCACCCGCTGGCGGCGCGCCCTGCCGGAGATCGTGCAGGTCGACGTGGACCCGACGATGATCGGACGCTACTACTCCGAGATCACCCAGGGTGTGGTGAGCGACCTCGGGTCCTTCGCACGGGACCTGGTCACCGCGACCGCCGGGAAGGCCGAGGACGCGAAGGCCGGCCGTGCCGACTGGATCGCCGACCTGGGCAAGGCGCGCGCCGAGTGGTGGCAGGGCTCCGCGGTGGCCGACACCGCAGCCGAGGGGCCGCTCTCCCCCGCCGACATCGTCCGCACGCTGCGCGACGTGGCCCCCGAGGACACCCTGCTCATCCCGGACGCCGGTAACCCGGGCGTGTGGTCCTTCCTGTGGGAGATCCAGCAGCCGGGCACCTACATCAAGCCCGTCGGGTTCGGGAACATGGGATTCGCGCTGCCCTCGGCGATCGCGGCCTCGCTGATCGACCCGCGCCGCCCGGTGCTGGCGCTGATCGGCGACGGCTCGCTCGGGATGAGCCTCGGCGAGATCGAGACGCTGGCCCGGGTCGGCGGCAACGTCTGCGTCGTCGTCCTCAACGACTCCAGCTACGGCAACATCCGCCAGGAGCAGGAGCTGCACTTCGACGGCCGCACGACCGGCGTGGACTTCAAGACGGTCGACTTCGGCATGGCGGCCCGTGCGCTGGGCGTGGCCGGTGAGGTCGTCACCGACCTGGCCACCCTGCAGGAGCGGGTGGCCGGCGCCTTCGCGGCGGGTTCTCCCGTGGTGCTGGACGTGCCGATCGACCGCGAGGTCAACGCGTGGACGTTCCCGTCGTTCGTGGCACCGAAGAAGTAGGCCGCAGCAGCCGATGCGCGGGCCCCGCGCCGCGTCACGCACCGCGACGCGCGGGCCCGCACCGAGACGAAGGAGCAAGCAGGTGACAAGGACGACGCCACCCGACGCCACCGCCCCCGCACCGCTGGACGGGGTGAAGGTGCTCGACCTCTCGCGGTTCATCGCGGGACCGCTCTGCGCGCAGATCCTGGCCGACTTCGGCGCCGAGGTGGTCAAGGTCGAGCGCCCGAACGGCGAGGACTCCCGGCACCACGGCCCGTACCACCGGGACGAGAGCATCTACATGTTCCTCTACCACCGGAACAAGTACGACGCCTCCCTGGACACGCGGCACCCCGAGGCGCTCGGCATCCTGGAACGGCTCGTCGAGTGGGCGGACGTGGTGGTCGAGAACTACCGCCCCGGCACCCTGGAGAAGATGGGCATCGGCTACGAGCGGATGAAGGAGCTGAACCCGGACGTCGTCCTGGTCTCCGTCTCGGGTTTCGGCCAGACCGGCCCCGACTCGCGCCGCGCCCTGTTCGACGCGATCTCCCAGGCGTCGTCCGGCCTGATGAGCATGACCGGCGAACCCGACGGCAAGCCCACGCTCAGCGGCACCTACATCGCGGACTACACCACCGGCTACCAGGCGGCGATCGGGGCGCTGATGGCGATCCTGCACCGCGAACGCACCGGCGAGGGCCAGCTGGTGGACGTCGCGTCCTTCGACACGATGTTCTCCGCGCTGGGGGTGCGCCTCATCTCGCACCTGATGCTCGGTCAGGACATGCCGCGCAGCGGCTCGCGCGACCTGCTGACGGCACCGGTCAACGTCTACGAGGCGCAGGACGGGCCCATCTACATCCAGGCGGGCACGGCGTCACTGTTCCCGAAGCTGTGCGCCGTGATGGAGCGGCCGGACCTGGCGGGCGATGCGCGCTTCGCCGACGTCGAAGGGCGGATGGCGCACCAGGAGTTCCTGGAGGGCGAGATCGGCGCCTGGGCGGCCGGCCGGTCCACCGCCGAGATCGCCAGGGTCCTCGACGAGGCGGGCGTCCCCTACGCCAAGGTCGCCTCGGTCGCGGAGGTGGCGGCCTCCCCGCAGATCGCCGCACGCGACATGATCGTGGAGTCGGAGCACCCCGAACTCGGTACCATCCGGATGCCCGGCAATCCCATCAAGATGGAGAAGACTCCGCCCATGGTCCGCAAGGCACCGCCTCGGGTCGGCGAGGACAACGCCCACGTCTACCAGGGCATCCTGGGACTGTCCGCGCAGGAGACGGCCCGTCTGCGCGAGTCGGGAGCGATCTGAGGCATGTCGCGCGCACCCCGGTACCAGGTGATCTACGACGATCTCGTCTCCCAGATCCGCTCCGGCGTCCTCGGCCAGGCGGCCCGGCTGCCCGGCGAGACGGAACTCGCCCGGCAGTACGGCGTCAGCCGCATGACGGTGCGCCAGGCCCTGGACCTGCTGGAGTCGGAGCACTTCGTCGTACGCCGTCAGGGCAGCGGCACCTTCGTCAGCGATCACACCGAGCGCGGCCGGCGGCTCAACCGGCTGCGCTCCTTCGCCGACGAGATCGCGGACACCGGCGGGCGGGCGACCTCGCGGACGGTGCGCTGCGAGACCGCGCCGGCCACCGCCGAGGTCGCCGCGGTCTTCGGCACCGCGGAGGGCGACACGGCCAACCGGCTCACCCGTGTGCGGCTGATCGGCGGGGTGCCCGCCGCCCTCCAGGACGCCTGGGTCCCGTACTCCGTGGCGCCCTCGCTGTGCCGTGAACCGCTGCTCGACGACTCCCTCTACCGGACGCTGACCGAGCGTTTCGGCGTCGAACTGCGCCACGCCGACCAGTCCATGGCGGCGGCCCTGCTCGACGCCGGGCAGGCCGGCCTGCTCGGAGTGCGGGCCGGGGGCGCCGTCCTCGAGGTCCGGCGCACCACCTTCGGGGCCCGGGGCGAGGTCGTGGAGTACACCACCAGCTGGACGTTGCCCGAGTTCCCCTTCCTGATGCGGATCGACGCCGAATGAACGCACATGTCATCGCGGTGGACGTGGGCACGTCCGCCGTGCGCGCCGCCGCGCTGGACGCCGACGGCCGGATCCTCGCCCAGCGACGCATCGCCCGCGCCTCCGGGCTCGGCGGCGACACCTTCGACGCCGACGCCCTGGACCGGGACGTGCGGGCGGCCCTGGCCGGCGTGTCCGACGGCCCGGCCCCGGCGGCCCTGGCCGTCGCCGCGCACATCGGCACCGTCGCCGTCGACTCCGCTCTGCGGCCCGTCGGCCCGGGCAGCGGCTGGGCCGACTCGCGCGGCGTGCCGCGGCTGGCCGCGCTCGGCGGGGCGGCGCTGGGGCGGCTGCTGGCCGCGGCGGGCCGGCCGAGTCCGGCGGGCGGGGCCCTGGCCGCCCTCCTGGACACGGAGGCGGCCGACCGGGAGCGGCTGCACGCCGTGCTCTCGCCGAAGGACTTCCTCGTCGCCCGGCTCACCGGCCGTCTGACCACGGACACCGTCAGTGCCGCCTACACCCTGGCGTCCGACGTCCGCCGCCGCGCCTGGAACGTGGAGCTGCTCCGCGAGACGGGGGTGGACCCCGCGCTCTTCCCGCCCCAGTCCGAGCCCTCCTCGGTGGTGGGCACGCTCACCCGGGAGGCCGCGTCGGCCACCGGCCTGCCCGCCGGGCTGCCGGTCGTCTCGGGCGGCCCGGACGGCTCGGTCGGCATGGGGCTGCTGCTGGGCACGGCCGAGGACGTCGTCGCCGACGTCGCGGGCACCACGGACGTCGTCGGCCGGCTCCTTCCGGGGCCGGGCGACCTGCCGGACGGCGCGGTCCTCAACCCCTCCGTGCTGCCCGGCCGCTTCGTCGCGGGCGGGGCGACCGGTCTCACCGGGGGCGCCGTCGCCCACTGGCGCTCCCTGGTCGGCACGGTCGAGGAGGAGCGGCTCGCGGCGGTGCCGCCGGGTGCGGACGGGCTCGTGGTACTGCCCGGCATGACGGGTGCGCGCTTCCCGGACTGGCGGCCCGGTGCCCGCGGCGGGGTGGTGGGCCAGCGCCCGGAGCACGGGGCCGCGCATCTGCTGCGGGCGGCCCAGGAGGCCGCGTCCTTCACCGTCCGCGAGGCCCTGGACCGGCTCGACCCCACGGGTGCGCTGCCGGTGGCGTTCGCGGGCGGCTCCTCGCGCAGCGCCCACGTGGTGCAGCTGCGCGCCGACGTCCTCGACCGGCCGCTGCTGCTCTCGCCGCAGCCGGACGTCACACTGCTCGGCGCGGCGGCACTGGCGCTGCTCGGCGCGGGAGAGGTCACCGACCTGGACGCGCTGCGCTCCCGTCTCGTCGGCGGGCTGCGCAGGGTGGACCCCGATCCGGCGCGTGCGGCACGGTACGCCCGGATCCACGCCCGCTGGCGGTCGCTGCGGGACGCCGTGGACGCGGCGTACGGGTCGGGGGCCCGGACGGCGACCGATGAGTCCATGGACAGCCGCGGACCGGCTGTGATGTGATCCCCCCTGCGGCGGAAGGCCCGGCTCCGTGTCCTGCCCTCCGCCGCCCGATCCGCCCGTGGATCCCACATCCCGCGTCGCCACTGCGAGCGGACGGTCCGTCCCCCAGGCTCGAAAGTTCCCTTCACATGCAGAAGACCAAGGCCGCACTCTGGGAGTTCCTCCAGGGACTCGGCAAGACGTTCATGCTCCCGGTGGCGCTGCTCGCGTTCTGCGGCATCATGCTGGGCATCGGCTCCTCCCTGTCCAGCGACGCCGTCACTGACAACGTTGCCTTCCTGAAGGGCGAGGGCTTCCACCTCGTCTTCACCTGGATGGCCAACACGGGTCTGGTGGCCTTCACCTTCCTGCCCGTCCTCTTCGCCATGGCGATCCCGCTCGGTCTCGCCCGCGAGGACAAGGGAGTGGCGGCCTTCTCGGGCTTCGTCGGCTACGCCGCCATGAACCTCGCGGTGAACTTCTACCTCACCGCCAAGGGTGTCGACTTCGAGGACGAGAAGGCGATCGAGCACTACGGCATCGCCGACGTGCTGGGCGTGCCGTCCATCGACACGGGTCTGCTCGGCGCCGTGGCCGTCGGCATCGTGGTCAGTCTGCTGCACCGGCGTTTCCGCACCCAGCGGATGCCCGACGCGCTGGCCTTCTTCGGCGGGCTGCGCTTCGTGCCGATCGTGTCGGCCCTGGTCCTGAGCGTGCTG
Source organism: Streptomyces mayonensis (assembly GCF_018982965.1). Lineage (GTDB taxonomy): Bacteria > Actinomycetota > Actinomycetes > Streptomycetales > Streptomycetaceae > Streptomyces > Streptomyces mayonensis. The sequence goes on from NZ_JACBYP010000019.1 coordinate 8,341, forward strand.
GGACTGCTGATTCCGCTTCTGTGGCCGACCTTCAACGGCTGGATCAACGCCGTGGGCCGCGGCATCGGGCACACGGGCGTCTTCGGACCGTTCTTCTTCGGCATGGGCGAGGTGCTGCTGCGCCCGATCGGCCTGCACCACATTCTCGTCGCCATGTTCCGCTTCACGGACGTCGGCGGCTCGGGGGCCGTCTGCGGCGATCAGGTCTCCGGCGCGCTGAACCTGTTCTACGCCCAGCTCGACTGCTCGGCCCCGCCCAACTCCGCCGTCACCGACGCGACGCACTTCCTCTCCCAGGGCAAGATGGCGGCCTACCTCGGCGGCCTCCCGGGTGCCGCGCTCGCCATGTACCACTGCGCGAACCGTCGCATGCGCCCGGAGATCAAGGCCCTGCTCGTGTCCGGCGTGGTGGCCTGCGTGGTCGGCGGCATCACGGAGCCGCTGGAGTTCCTGTTCCTGTTCGTCGCCCCGTGGCTGTACGCCATCCACGCGGTGCTCGTCGGCCTCGGCTTCCTCACGGCGGCGGTGCTCGGCGTCTTCATCGGCAACACCGACGGCAATGTCATCGACTGGCTCGTCTTCGGTGTGCTGCAGGGCTCGACGACCAAGTGGTACCTGGTGCCGGTGATCGCGGCGGTCTGGTTCACCGTGTACTACTTCCTCTTCCGCTGGGCCATCACCCGCTTCAACCTGAAGACGCCCGGCCGCGAGGACCCGCCGCAGGACGACGACGCCCAGGACGACGCTCGGGGCGGGGAGAAGGGCGCCGCGCCGAGCGCGGAGGGGGGCGCCGAGGAGGGTGCCGACGAGCGGGACGGCAAGGCTCCGGAGCCCGCGCGCGAGCTGGTCGCGGGCAAGTACGACGCCGTCGCCATGCTCGACGCGATCGGCGGCGCCGGCAACATCCAGTCCCTGGACAACTGCATCACCCGCCTGCGCATGACGGTCGCCGACGCCGCGCAGGTCGACGAGGCACGTCTGAAGAAGCTGGGTGCCGTGGGCGTCATCAAGCTCGACGGGCACAACGTGCAGGTCATCATCGGCCCGCAGGTCCAGTCGGTGAAGGACGCCATCGCCACGATGATCCCGGTGGGCTGACCGTGACGCCGTCGACACCCCCGCCCCCACCCCCGCGGTACGACTTCGACACTCCGGTGGACCGGCGCGGCACCTGGTGCACGCAGTGGGACTACGTCCAGGACCGTTTCGGCGTGCCGGACCTGCTGCCGTTCACGATCTCCGACATGGACTTCGAAACGGCGCCGGAGGTCCTGGCCGCGCTGCGCGCCCGCCTGGACCACGGCGTGCTCGGCTACTCGCGCTGGCGCCAGGACGACTTCCTCTCCGCGGTCGTCCACTGGTACGCGACACGCCACGGCACGGAGGTGGACCCGGCCTCCGTCGTCTACGCGCCGTCCGTCGTCTACCAGGTCTCGCAGCTGCTGCGCATGTGGTCACGGCCGGGTGACGGGGTGGTCGCGCACACGCCGATGTACGACGCGTTCCCCAAGACCGTCTCGGCGAACGGCCGGCGGCTGCGCGAGTGCCCCCTGGACGACTGGGCCGAGCTGGAGCGGCTGCTGGCGCTGCCCGACACGTCCGTGCTGCTGCTGTGTTCGCCGCACAACCCGACGGGCCGCGTCTGGTCGGCACAGGAACTGGACCGGATGTCCGGGCTGTGCGCACGCTACGGCGTGGCGGTCGTCAGCGACGAGATCCACTCCGACCTGGCGCACGCCCCGCACGTCCACCGCCCCTGGGTCCGGCACGCGGGCGACGGCCGTTGGGCGGTGGTGACTTCGGCCTCCAAGTCGTTCAACATCCCGGCTCTGACGGGGAGTTACGGCATCATCGGGGACCCCGACTCGCAGGAGGCGTACCTGCGACGGCTCAAGGAGGCGGACGGGCTCTCCTCCCCCGCCGTGCTGTCGCTGGTCGGGCACATCGCCGCGTACCGCGAGGGGGCGCCCTGGCTGGACGCCCTGCGGTCGTATCTCGCGGGCAACCTGGCGATGGTCGCGGGCCGGCTGCGCGAGGAGTTTCCCGAGCTCGGCTGGGAGCCCCCGCAGGCGGGCTACCTGGCCTGGATCGACCTGCGCCCGCTCGGCGTCGACGACGCGGCGCTGCAGCGCGAACTGGTCGAGGTGGAGAAGGTGGCCGTCATGCCGGGGGCGGCCTACGGCTCCCCGGGGCGGGTACGGCTCAACGTCGGGTGCCCCCGGTCGAAGGCACGGGCGGGTGTCGACGCGCTGACGCGGGCGCTGCGACGGCTCGTCGACGCCGGGCGGCAGTGAACGCGCGGTGACCGGTGCGGGCCCGGGCGGGTCCCGCACGGCGCCGGCACCGACACCTGGTCGCCCTCCTGCCGCGGCATACGGCTTACGGCATCCGTGGGACCGACGCGCCCGGGCACCGCGGGTGTCCGGGGACCGGGCGGTGCCCCGGCGTCAGCGGCGCGGCGGTGTCGGGTCGAGGGCCAGTGCCGCGAAGGTCGCCAGCCAGTGGTCGGTGGTGAAGTCGCCGCCCTCCACGGCCGGCATGCCCGCCGCCAGGTGTGCCTCGGCCGCGGCGCCCAGCCGGGCACGGACCGGTCCGTCGGGCAGCGCGTCCGCGAGGGAGCGCAGTGCGGCGGCCCTGCTGAGCGCCAGGCCGAGCAGGTGACCGATCTGCGGGTCGGCGTGGTCGGAGACCACCGGTACCTCCAGAAGTGGACAGGGCGCCCCTGCGCCGAGCCCGGGGAGGAAGCGGTCGAGCCACGCCGCGAACCGCTCGGGCGTCAGGACCCTGCGCATCGCGTCCGCCTCGGTGAGCGCCGGGGACAGGAAGTCCTGGCCCGAGGGTTCCCAGTGGACGGGCGCGTCGTGGTCCTCGGCGAACCAGCTCAGCAGCCGTTCCCGTACGGCCCGTTCGGTACCGGCGGACAGTTGGCCCGAGTCGAGCGCGACCCCCAGGGCGAAGGCGCTGTTGGGGTGGTTGCCGTGCCGTACGGGATAGGTGGCCCTGGGCAGCCAGTCGGCCAGCAGCCCGTCGACGGCGTCGACGCCCTCCTTCAGCGCGTCGGCCCAACGGGCGCCCTCCGCGCCCGGGTGCGCCCGGCACTCGGCGGCGAGCGCGAGCAGCCAGGCCCAGCCGTAGGGACGCTCGAAGGAGGGGCGGGCGCGCAGGTACGCGGCCTCGGCGGCGATGTTGTCCGGGGTGAGGTGCGAGTCGAGCGCGGCGACGGCCGCTTCGGTGTCCGGCAGCGCGGGTGTGCCGCCGTGGCGGCGGAGCAGCCGGACGAGCAGCCAGTGCATGTGCACCGAGGAGTGCCAGTCGTAGGCACCGTAGAAGGCCGGGTGCAGCGAGCGGGGTTCGAGGGGCTCGTCGGGCGAGGTGACCAGGTGGGCGGGGAAATTGGGGTACGCGCGGGTGATGTTCGCCAGGGCGAGCCGGGCGAAGGGCACCGCGTGGGCGCCGAGCGGCATCAGTGGGTGGCTCCTTCGGTGACCTTCAGGTCCTGCCCGGCGGGCGTGCGGGCGGCGGTGACCAGCAGGGCGCGCAGGCCGTGGGCGACGGTGGCGGGCGGCAGGGAGGGCGCGGTGCCGTCGGGCACCTGGTCCGGCGCCCAGGGCACGTGCACGAACCCGCCCCGCAGGTGCGGGAAGCCGGTGGCGATGAGGTGGCCGAGGCCGTACGCGACGTGGTTGCAGACGAAGGTGCCGGCCGTGTTGGAGACGGCGGCCGGGACGCCGGCCTCGCGCATCGCGGCGACGCAGGCCTTGACGGGGAGGGTGGAGAAGTAGGCGGCGGGGCCGTCCGGGACCACCGGTTCGTCGACGGGCTGCCGGCCGGCGTTGTCGGGGATCCGGGCGTCGTCGACGTTGACGGCGACGCGTTCGACGGTGACGCCCGGGCGCCCGCCCGCCTGGCCCAGGCAGAGCACCAGGTCGGGCGCCCCGGCCCGGACGGCGTCGCGCAGCACGTCGAGGGACTCGCCGAAGACGCAGGGCAGTTCCGCGGCGGTGACGGTGAGCCCGGCCGGCGGTTCGGCGGCCACCAGGGAAGCGGCCTGCCAGGACGGGTTCACGCGCTCGCCGTCGAAGGGGGCGAAGCCGGTGATGAGGACTCGGGTCATGGACTTTCCTTGCCTTGCTGGTCGTGCGCGTGCCGGTGCGGGCCAGCGCCGACGGCCGGTGGACGGCACTCGGAGCGCGCCGGTTGGGCGGCGGCGGTGGGAGGGCGGCGGGCCGGTCAGAAGGCGAAGAGCGCCATGATGACCGTGCAGCAGCCGAGCAGGGCGATGCCCGTCGGCAGCTGTGCCTTGATCGGCCCGTACTGGTCCTTCAGTTCGAGCAGGGTGGCCGGGACGATGTTGAAGTTGGCGGCCATCGGGGTGCACAGGGTGCCGGCGAAGCCGGCGAGCATGCCGATCGCGAGCACCGCGGGCTCGTTGCCGTGCATCTGCTGGATGAGCACGGGCCAGCCGATCGCCGCCGTCATCACGGGGAAGGCCGCGAAGGCGTTGCCCATGATGACGGTGAACAGGAACATGCCCACGCAGTAGGCGACGACGGCGAGGTACTTGGAGTCGTCGGGGAGGATCTTGTTCATGATGTCGCCGACCTGGTCGCCGACCCCGGCGGCGGCGAAGATCGAGCCGAGTACGGCCAGGAGCTGGGGCAGCAGCAGGGCGGAACCCATCGCCTCCAGCATGGAGCGGCCGGAGTGGATCGGGACGGAGACCTTCTTCTCCCCGGTGACGAGCATGCCGACGGCGAGCGCGACGACGCAGCCGAGTCCGAGTCCGAGGAGGGTGGCCTGGCCCGACTCGAAGAGTCCGGACTCGTCGAGGACGGCGGCGCAGAGGATGGCGACGAGCGGGATGGTCAGGGCGGGGATGAAGATCTTGCTGCCGAGCCGGTCGGCGGCGGCCTCCCGCTGCTCGCCGGTGGTGGTGACCGGAACGCCCTTGCCGAGGAAGTTGAAGCCGGCCAGCACGATCAGGGCGAGGACGGCGGCCCCGAGCGGTTCGGCGGGCAGGGTCCAGCCGCCGTTGCCCGCGGTGGCGTTGGCGACGCCGGTGCCGTAGGGGAAGGTGAGTCCGAGCAGTCCCCAGAAGGCCGCGGAGGTCCACCGCTTGGGGTTGCTGCGGTCGGTGGCCATCTGCACGGCCATGACGACGAAGACGAGGCCTATCAGCCAGTAGAGCCATTCGACCTTGATCACTTGTCGGCCCCCTCGGGAAGCGGCAGGTCGTGCTCGGCGGTCGCGAGTGCCATCTCGCGCTCCAGCTGCCTGTCCATGAGCAGCAGCCGGGCACCGTGGATGAGGAAGGCGCAGACGGCGAGCGGGATCGCCCAGAGGGCGAGCTGGGTCGGCTCGATGTGCTGGTGGTAGGTCGAGTTGACGAAGCCGGTGATCAGCAGGATGGAGCCGATCGCGATGAAGCAGTCCTCGCCGAAGAAGACACCCACGGTGTCGGCCGAGGCGGAGTAGGAGCGCACCTTCTCACGCAGCCGGTCGGGCAGCTTCGCCCCGGTGGAGCGTTCGGCGGCGGCCTCGGCCATCGGTGCCACCAGCGGGCGGACGGTCTGTGCCGGGCCGCCGATGCTGTTCAGGCCGAAGGCCGCGGTGACCTGCCGGACCAGCAGGTAGACGGTGAGGAACCGGCCGGCGCTGAGCTTGCCCAGGCGGCCGATGAGGTTGCGGGCCTGCTCGCGCAGGCCGTAGCGCTCGAGCAGCCCGATCACCGGGAGCACGATGGCGTAGACGGTGACCGAGCGGCTGTCGGCGAAGGACCGGCCGAAGGCCGCGAGGACCTCCAGCGGGTCCATCTTGCCGAGCAGTCCGGTGACGATACCGGCGACGCCCACCACGAGGACGGGGTTGCGGCGCGTGACGAATCCGAGGATCACCACGACCACACCGAGGAGAACGATCATTCGGTGGCCTACTTCAGGCATGAGGGGGCAGGGCACGGATCCGGAAGCTTCGGAGCGCGGCCTCATCGGTCTCCCGGACCATAGCTCCAGATACGTGGCAGATGCACGGACACTAGCGATCGTTCAACGATCTAACAAGAGGTGAATCCTCATCGGCCGAAGCGCCCCGAGCGGCCGGACAGTCCGAGCAACCCTGGCCACCCCGGCGACCCCGGCGACCCCAGTGGACCCGGTGGACCCAGTGATCCCGACGGACCCGGCGGACACGGCGGACACGGCGGACACGGTGGCTGAATCAACGACCTCTTGTCGGATCGTTCAACGATCGTCTAGTTTCGAGGTGTGATCGACCTCAACGCAGATCTCGGTGAAGGCTTCGGCCGCTGGACCCTCACCGACGACGACGCCCTGCTCTCCGTCGTCACCAGCGCCAACGTCGCCTGCGGCTTCCACGCGGGCGACCCGTCGGTGATGCGCCGCGTCTGCGGCCTGGCCGCCGAGCGCGGGGTGCGGATCGGAGCGCAGGTGTCCTACCGCGACCTGGCGGGCTTCGGACGGCGTGCCATGGACGTGCCCGCGGACGAGCTGGCGGCCGAGGTGGCGTACCAGATCGGCGCTCTCCGGGTGTTCGCCGAGGCCGCGGGCGCCGAGGTGGCGTACGTCAAGCCGCACGGCGCGCTGTACAACCGCACCGTCCACGACGCCGAGCAGGCGAGCGCCGTCGTGGCCGGGGTCCGGCTGGCGGGCGGCGCGCTGCCCGTGCTCGGCCTGCCCGGCTCGCGACTGCTCACGGCCGCCGCGGACGCCGGACTCACCGGCGTCCCCGAGGCCTTCGCGGACCGTGCCTACACCCCCCGGGGCACCCTGGTCCCCCGCCGCGAGCCGGGGTCCGTGGTGGCGGACGGCGACGAGGTCGTGCGCCGTGCGCTGGCGTTCGCCCTGGACGGATCCGTCCAGGGCGTGGACGGTACGGCCGTCGCGGTCGCCGCCCGCTCCCTGTGCGTGCACGGCGACACGCCGGGCGCGGCCAGGATCGCGGCACGGGTCCGCGAGGCGCTGGAGGCGGCCGGGGCGGACGTCGGGGCGTTCGCGTGACGAGCGGCCGGTCCCTCACCGCGCGGCCGGCCGGGCGCCACGCACTCCTCGTCGAGCTGTCCGACGCCGAGCACACCGCGGCCTTCCACGCCGAGGTGCTGCGCCGGCGTGCCGCCGGGACGCTGCCGCCGGTCGCGGAGGTCGTGCCGGGGGCACGGACCGTCCTGCTGGACGGCGTACCGGATCCGCAGGCGCTGGCCCGCGGGGTGGTCGGCTGGGAGGTGCCGCCGGTCCCCGCCGACGACGGGGACGTGGTGGAGATCCCCGTGCGTTACGACGGTCCGGACCTGGCCGACGTGGCGGCCCTGTGGGGCGTCGCCCCCGAGGAGGTCGGCTCCCGCCACCGCGCCCACACCTACCGGGTCGCGTTCTGCGGTTTCGCACCCGGCTTCGGTTACCTCACGGGGCTGCCCCCTCGGCTGCACGTGCCCCGCCGGTCCACGCCCAGGACCCGCGTGCCGGCCGGTGCGGTCGCCCTCGCGGGTCCCTACAGCGCGGTGTACCCGCGCGCCACCCCGGGCGGCTGGCAGCTGATCGGCACCATGCCGGACCCGCGGCCGCTGTGGGATCCGGCCCGGGAGCGTGCGGCCCTGCTCACGCCGGGGACCCGTGTGCGGTTCGTCGCGGCGGACGCCCGGCCGCAGGACCCTGACCCGGCGCCGTCGGGCGGGGCCCCCCGGGACGCCACACCGGCGGACACCGCCCCGGCGGCCGGCGCCGGCACGGAGGCCGGCGCATGACGGCCGAGCTGACGACCGTCCGTTCCGGAGCCCTCACCACCGTGCAGGACGCCGGCCGTCCCGGCCACGCCCACCTGGGGGTTCCCCGCTCCGGAGCGCTGGACGCCCCCGCCGTGCGGCTCGCCAACCGGCTCCTCGGCAACGACCCGGACGCCGCCGTCCTGGAGACCACCCTGACCGGTTGTGCCCTGCGGCCCGACCGGGACGTCACCGTCGTGGTCGGCGGAGCCCCCTGCCCGGTCACCGTCGGCGGCCGGCCCGCCGCGTGGGGCCTTCCGGTGCGGGTGCCGGCCGGCGCCGTCCTGGACGTGGGGACGGCCACGGCGGGTGTCCGCTCGTACGTGGCCGTCGCGGGCGGCGTGGCCGTCGAGCCCGTTCTGGGCAGCCGCTCGACGGACCTGCTGTCGGGGCTCGGACCCGACCCGCTGCGCGACGGGGACGTCGTCGCGGTGGGCGCCGCCCCCCGCCCGGTGGCCCTGCCCGTCGCCGCCCCCTGGCCCGCACCGGTCGCCGAACTGGTCCTGCCGGTGCGCCTGGGTCCCCGTGCCGACTGGTTCTCCCCGGCCGCCCTGCACACGCTCACCTCGGCCGCCTACCGCGTGTCCCCGCACAGCAACCGCATAGGCCTGCGTACGGAGGGACCGCCGCTCCGGCGCCTGTCGGACGGGGAACTGCCCAGCGAGGGCATGGTTCTGGGCGCCGTGCAGGTCCCGCCGGACGGGCGTCCCGTCGTCTTCCTGCACGACCACCCGACGACCGGCGGCTATCCGGTCGTCGCCGTCGTCCCGGAGCCGGCCCTCGCGGCGGCGGCCCAGGCAGTGGCGGGGACACCGGTGCGCTTCACCCTCGCCGGCCGGTGACGACCGACGGCCGCCCGCCCGGAGGGCTCCGGTGCCTCGAAGACGTGGCCGAGGACCGGGCCACCGGTGGAGGGCCGGGCCCTCGGCCGGAGGCACGGCCCTTCCTCCGGCCGTCGGGGTGACTCCGGCGGCCGCCGGTGGCGTCAGGGCGTCGGGGCCGCCGCGTCGCCGGTGCTGCCGGTCCACAGGTAGGTGACGGTCACCCAGCCGTTGTCGTAGAGGCCGACGTTGTAGAAGGTGCCGTCGGCGAGGTCGATGCCGGCCGGGTTGGCGACCTGCCGGCCGAACTCGTCGCGCCCGCCGTTGTATCCGCTCTCGTACGCGGCCTGCGCCTCGGGAAGGCCCTGCGGCAGGTCCTTCCACTGCTCGCGCTGCGCCGGGGGGTTCCAGTGGTCGTCGTGCGTGTTCCACGGCCCCACGTCCCACACCGGCGCCGTCTCGCAGCGGGCGGGCCCGCACACCTGCACCGAGTACTGACCGCTGCCCTTCGGCGACAGGGCCCGCCGGGAGGGAAGGGCCACGAAGTGGTCGTCCTCGCGGATGACGTGCCCGTTGGCGGTGGTGTGTCCGACGAGACCCTCCCGGGTGGCGTAGAGGCGGGCCGAGAAGGCGACCGATGCCGGGGCGGCGGGGGCGCCGCCCATGTCGTCCGCCGTCAGGGTCAGCGCCCGAACGGCGGCCGTGGGTTCGCCCTTGGCGTTCCACAGGGTGAGGCGGGCCTGTACGTCGACGACCTGGCGCGGCAGTTCGGCCGGGGTGCCGCTTTCCGCCCGCCGCCACTCGGTCCAGGTTCCGCCGGCCGTGCGGCCGCGCACGTCGACCTCGACGTTCGCGGCGTCGGGCACCGTCGCGTCGAGGGCCGCGGTGACCCGGTCGACGGGCCGGTCCACGTGGTGCGCCTCCAGCAGAGCGGAGGCGTAGCCCCGGTCCCGGCCCAGGGAGGCGGGGCTGACCGAGCCGTCCCGCACGCGCAGAGCACCCGAGCCGTACCGGACGTTGACGTCGTCGGCGCCGGTACGGGACAGGTCCGCCTGCCAGGACACGGGTGCGGGCGGAACGGCCGGTCCGGCGACGGCCGGACAGGGCACCGCGGTGAGGGCCGCGCCCGCGAGGGCGAGCGGGCACGCCGCGGCCCGCAGCACGCGGGCGGTACGCGGTCCGCCGCGCGGGGCGGGACTTCGGCGCGGAAGGGAAGGGGTCGGCATCGGGCACTCCTGGGGGGCCTGGGCGTCGTCGAGGTCGAGGAAGCCGTGCAGGACGCGGGCGCCGCGGCCGGACAGGTACCGGACCGGGCGGCGTCGCTGCAGCCGTCGTACTCGAAGGGGTCCTCGCGGACCCGGCAGGCCACGCGGACGGGCGCCGGTCGGGGCCGCTCCGCCACCCGAGCGGAGTCGGCCGGTGGCTGTTGACAAGCAATCAGGTCCGTCATTCTTGACGGTCGGCCGGTCCGCCGTTCCTGACAGGTGATCAGGTCCCTGGGCCCGGCAGGTGATCAGGCCCCTGGGGCCGGCGGGCGAGCAGGCCCCTGGGGCCTGGCGGCCGGGGGAGCCGGAGCGGCCGCCCCGGCTCCCCCGGCGGGCGCCGCCCCGCTCATCCCGTGGGGCTGACGCCCCGGACGGTCAGGTCCAGCAGTCGGCGGCCCTCGGCGGCGGGGTCGCCGTGGTGCTCCGTGGCCAGGGCGATGCCGGTGACCAGCGTGACGAGGTCGGCGGGGGTCACGTCCGACGCCACCGCCCCCTGCTGCGCCGCGCGCCGCAGCAATGGACCGACCGCGGCCTCGAGCTTCACCGCGCAGGCGCTCACCTGGTCCGGTTCGACGAGCCGGTCCTGGGCCAGTGCCTCGGCCATGCCGCGCCCCGAGGCGGCGTACTCGATCAGCCCGCCCAGCCAGTCCAGGAGCGCGGCACGGGCGTCGGCCGCGTCCGCCGACGCGGCGGCGCGGGCGCACAGGGACTCGATGCGCTCCCTGAACACGGCCTCCAGCAGGGCCCGGCGGCCGGGGAAGTGCCGGCGCACGGTCGCCGAGCCGACACCGGCGACGCGGGCGATCCGCTCCAGGGAGGCGTCGGCGCCGTGTGCGGCGACCTCCTGCTCCGCGACGGCGAGGATCCGCGCGTAGTTGCGCCGTGCGTCCGCGCGCTGCTGGTCGGCCATGACGTCCTCTCACGATTGCTAAACGGCGGGGTCCTCCGTATCGTACCCGGTAGCGAAACGGCGGGCCCCGCCGTTTAGCCCGTACCGCCCCGTGTCCGCAACACCGCACCAGCCGGCCCCACACTCACCCGGCCCTCAGATCCCACACTCACCCGGCCTTTCGGCCTCACCCCTCAGGAGGACACCATGTCCACAGCTTCCGCACCCGTCCTGGTCACCGGTGCCACCGGCCGGCAGGGCGGCGCCACCGCCCGCGCCCTGCTGAAGTCGGGCGTCCCCGTCAGGGCCCTGGTCCGCGACCCCTCGACCGACCGGGCCGCGGCGGTGGCGGCCCTCGGCGCCGAACTGGTCACCGGGGACCTGGACGACCGGGACTCACTGGTCCGGGCCGCCGAGGGAGCCCGCGCCGTCTTCTCGGTCCAGATGCCCGACTTCGCCCGGCGCGGCTTCGAGGGGGAGGTCGAGCAGGCCACCCGCCTCATCGAAGCCGCCCGGACCGCCGGGGTGCCCCAGTTCGTGCACACCTCCGTGTCGGGCGCCGGACAGCACACGAGCTGGGTGAAGGGCGACTGGGGCTGGATGGAGCCCTACTACACGGCGAAGGCCGGGATCCAGGACCGGGTGCGCGAGGCGGGCTTCACCCACTGGACACTCCTCAAGCCGAGCTACGTCATGGAGAACCTGCTCCCCTCGGAGGCCATCGTGTTCCCGCGCGGGACGGAAGGCGGCCTGGTGACCCTCCTGAAGCCGGCGACCCGGCTCGCCCTGGTCGCCGTCGACGACATCGGTGCGGCCGCCGCTGCCGCCGTGGCCGCACCCGGGCGGTTCGACCGCGTCGAACTGGAACTGGCGAGCGATCTCCTGACGATGCGGGAGATCGCCGAGATCCTCGGCGAACACCTGGGCACCACCCTGACGGCACCGGACATGACCAAGGAGGAGGCGGTCGCCGGCGGGATGCCCGACATGGGGTTCGGCCAGTCGGCACTCAACGAGCACCCCCAGCCCGCGCTGCCCGAGTTCGCCCGTGAGCTGGGCGTACCCCTCACCGACTTCCGTACCTGGGCGCGGGAACACGTGCCGGCCTCGGCCTGACCCCGGTCCCGCGCGCCGCACCACACACCCAGATGCACAGCTAAGGCTGTACAGCTCTGCCTGTGGAAGTTAGCCTGGGCCCATGAGTGAGAAGCCCGTGGGCCAGAGGCCCATGAGTGGGACCCGGAGCCCCTCGCCGTCGGCGGTCCAGGCCTCGCGCGAGGTCCGTGCGGTCATCAGCCGGCTGCGCCGCCGCATCCTGAAGGCCTCCGAGGCCGAGGACATCACCCTGGGCCAGGCCTCGGTGCTGGCCCGCCTGTCCGACAAGGGGGGCGTCACCGCCAGCGAACTCGCCGCCACCGAGGGGGTCAGGCACCAGTCGATGACGACGACGGTCTCCGCGCTCGTCTCGCTGGGCCTGGTGGAGCGCCGCCCCGACCTCGACGACGGGCGGCGCCTGCTGATCACGCTGACCGCGCGGGGCCGGCGCCGGGTGGAGGAAGGGCGGCAGGCACGGACGGAGTGGCTGGCCGAGCGGCTGCAGAACAGGTGCACGGAGGAGGAGCGCCGGTCCGTGATCGCCACCATGGCCGTCCTGGAGCGTCTGACCCGTGACTGACGCGCAGGCGGGCGCGGTGCGCGGCACCGGCAAGCCGGGCTTCGACCGCAGGCTGCTGCCGCCGATGCTGCTGGGTTCGGTGCTGAACCCGATCAACTCGACGATCGTCGCGGTGGCCCTCGTCCCCATCGGCAGGGCCCTGGGCGCGCCCGCCTCGCAGACCGCCTGGCTGGTCTCGGCCCTCTATCTGGCCACCTCGCTCGGGCAGCCGGTCGTGGGCCGGCTCATCGACATCTTCGGGCCGCGCCGCGTCTTCCTGCTCAGTACCGGCCTCGTCGGCGCCGCAGGTGTCGTGGGCACCCTGGCCCCGGGCCTCGGTGTGCTGATCGGCGCGCGCGTGCTGCTCGGGTTCGGCACCTGCGCCGGCTATCCCGCGGCGATGGCACTGGTGCGCAGCGAGGCCGAGCGCACCGGGCGGGACAGTCCGGGCGGGGTCCTCACCGCGCTGGCGGTCGCCAACCAGACCGTCGCCGTCGTCGGCCCGCTGCTGGGCGGTCTGCTGATCGCGGTGGGCGGCTGGCGCACCACCTTCGCGCTGAACGTGCCCCTGTCCGTCGCGGCCGTGCTCCTGGGACTGCGGCGGCTGCCCCGGGCCGACCCGGCACCGGCACGCGACCCGGCGCGGCACGCGAGCACGGCCGCCCGCCTGGACCTGCCGGGCATGGGGCTGTTCGCCGCGGTGCTCGTCCCGCTGCTGCTCTTCCTGATGAACCTGCACCTGCGCGACTGGTACCTGCTCGCCCTCTCCGCCGCGGCCGGCGCCGCCTTCGCGGTCCGGGAACTGCGGGCCGCCACCCCCTTCATCGACCTGCGGGTCCTCGGCGGCAACGCCCCGCTGCTGGCGACGTACGGGCGGGCGCTGGTCTCCTACGTCGTCGCGTACGCGTTCCTGTACGGCTTCACCCAGTGGTCCGAGGAGGGCTTCGGGCTCACGCCGTTCCACGCCGGACTGGCGCAGATCCCGATGTTCCTGCTGGCCGTCGGCGTCTCCGTCGTGTCCGGCCGCCGCCGGGGCGTACGGGGGAAACTGCTGCTCGGCGCGGCCGGGCAGACAGCCGCCTGCCTGGTGATCCTCACCCTCTCCGGGGACAGTCCGCTGTGGATGCTGCTCCTGGTGGCGCTCCTCTTCGGTGTCCCGCAGGGGCTGAACAACCTGGCTCTGCAGAACTCCGTCTACTTCCAGGCCGACCCCGGGCGCACCGCCTCCTCGGCCGGGCTGCTGCGCACCTTCGCCTACATCGGCTCGATGGTCGCCTCCTCCGCCACCGCCGCCTCCTTCGGGGAGCATGCCGACACCGGCGGGCTGCACCGGCTCGCCGCGGTGATGCTCGGTGCCGGTGTGCTGTACCTGGTGCTCACCCTTTTCGACCGCACCCTCGGCCGCGTGGCCGCGGCGGACACACGTGCGGCGACCTGAGAGTGGCGACCGGACAGGGGTGTGCCGTTCGGACAGGAGTGTGCCGTTCGGACAGGTTGGCGACCCGGACAACTGCCGGGGCGGCAGCGGCGCGGCCGTGCGGGCTTCGGGTCAGCCGCCGGGCCGGCCTCCGTGGGTGGTCGCGGTCCGGTAGCCGGTGTAGGTGTACGGGTTGTCGAGGACTTTCGTCTCGGGTGTCTCGGGGTTCATCCCCTGCTCCCAGGCCTCGTCGCCGAGCCGGGACCGCAGGTGCCCGACCGTGGACTCGACGGTCCGGCGCACCTTGGCGAGGTCTGTGCCGACCAGCCGGTGCTCGTGCTTGACGATGCGGCCGCCGGCCACGACGGTGTGCACGTCCCCGCGCTGGGCCTGGAGAGCGACGTGCCCGTAGGGGTTGAGGAGCGGGAACATCGCCGGGGAGCGGTCGTTCTTGATCAGTACCACGTCGGCCTTCTTCCCGGCCTCCAGGCTGCCCACCCGGTCGTCGAGCCCGAGGGCCCTCGCCCCGCCGCGGGTCGCCCAGCCCACGACCTGCTCGGCCCGCAGGTGGGAGTGGGTGACGGTCTCGCCGCCCGCGTGCGCCTCCAGGTGCTCGCGGGCGCGGTCGGCGCCGAGCGTGGCCCGCATGGCGGAGAAGAGGTCGCCGCTCCACCACACGCTGGTGTCCATCGACAGCGAGACGGGGATGTCGTGGGCGCGCAGGGCCCAGGTGGGCGGATAGCCCTGACCGCAGCTCTGCTCGCTCTCCGTCGACACGGACACCGAGCCGCCCGTGGCCGCGATCCGGTGGTAGGAGTCGGCACTGAGCGTGGCGGCGTGCACGTACACGGTCTCCGGGGTCATGAAGCCGTGTTCGTGCATCAGCCGGATTCCGTCGTCGTTGGTGGCGCCCCAGACGCCGGCGTGCGTGGTCACCGGCACGCCCAGCTCCCGCGCCGCCTCGAAGGCCGCCTGCTCGGGAAAGTCCGGGTCGCCCGTGACGTCGAAGGCCAGTTGCAGGCCGAGCCGGTCGCCGCCGAACCTGCGGTCGACGAAGGCGCGGAACTCCGGCGCGGCGGTCCACTCCCAGGGCGCCGCCTGGATGTTGCCGTAGGCGAGCACGAACCGTCCCGGCACCTCCTCCAGGGCGTCGAGCGCGGCGTCCGCGTGCTCGACGGTCTGCAGCCCGTGCGACCAGTCGACGGTCGTGGTGACGCCGGAGTCGAGCGCCTCGACGGCCGCGAGCAGGTTGCCGGCGTAGACGTCCTCGGGCCGGAAGTGTGTGCCGTGCTCGAGGTAGTACCAGACGAAGTACTGGGTGAGGGTCCAGTCGGCGCCGTAACCGCGCATCGCGGTCTGCCACATGTGCCGGTGCGTGTCGATCATGCCGGGCATCACGATGCCGCCGGTGGCGTCGATCTCGACGGTGCCCTCGGGGACGGCCAGGGAGGGTCCCACGGCCTCGATCCGCTCGCCGACGACCAGGACGTCGGCCGCGGGGTGCAGCGTTCCGCGGTCGTCCATGGTGAGGACGGTGCCGTCGCGGAACACCACGGGCGCCCCGGGAGTGCCCGCACCGGGTCCGGACGAGTTGCCGACCGCATTCATTCGATCCTCCGACCCGTGGCACGAGGAGGGCGTCCTCTGCGGACGACTGTCCGCCTGTCGTACGCCGGTTGAGGCGTAACGATGTGTCCGGAGCCGAGGCCCTGTCAAGGCTCCGAGCCGAAGGGGAACGGGGAACCGCTTCCGGCGCCGTCCCGGGGCGGGGCGCCGTCAGGCGGACGGGCCGACCGGAGCGGTTAGTCTCGAGGCGGAGGCACCCCGTGGTGCCCGTTCGACCCCGAGCAGCAGGAGCACCCGTGCCCCGTCGTGACGACGACCCGAACTTCATCGAGGCGATCGCCCGCGGCTTCGACGTGATCAAGGCCTTCGGCCCGCACACGCCCGTCATGGCCCTGAGCGAGGTGGCGACCGCCACCGGCCTGGCCCGGCCGACGGTACGACGGATCCTGCTGACCCTGGAGACCCTGGGGTACGTGCGCTCCCTGCCCGGCAGCGGCTTCACCCTCACCGCCCGGGTGCTCGACCTCGGCCTGACCCATGTCCAGTCGCTGGGGCTGTGGGGGGTGGCCCGTCCGCACATGGAGCGCCTGGTCTCCCGCACGCACGAGTCCACGTCCGTCGCGCAGTTGGACGGTTCCGACATCGTCTACGTGGCCAGGGTCGCCGTACCCAAGATCATCGCACTGGCGGTGGGCATCGGCACCCGCTTCCCCGCCCCGCAGACCTCCCTCGGCAAGGTGCTGCTCGCCGGCCTGGAGCCGGCCGAACTGGACAAGGCGCTGGCAGAGCCGAGCCGTTCCGGCGCCGAGCCCCGCCACCGGTGGGAGCGGGCCGGGCTGGACGAGACGCTGCGGCAGGTGCGCGCCCGGGGCTGGGCCCTGACCGACCAGGAACTGGCCGCGGGCATCCGCTCGGTGGCGGCGCCCGTCCGCGACGGTGAGGGCCGGGTGATCGCGGCGATGAACGTCACCGTCCACGCGGCCGAGACCTCGGTCGAGACCCTGCGCGACGAGTACCTGCCGCTGCTGCTGCACGCCGCGGGCGAAGCGAGCGCGGACTTCGCACGCTACGGGGCGCTCCCGCGGACACCGATGACGTGAAGGACGCTCCGAGGGGGCCTGAAGGAGACCTCCGGATGACACGAGGCGGGTTCCAGGGTCTTGACACCGCCGCCCCGGCACTTCAAGACTCCGTTCACGGACACCCGTCCGCACATCGGACACCGGGAGCGCTGAGGCATGGCAGAGGCAACGGCCCGGTCCCACGGCCCGGACACCGGCACCACGCAGGACGGCGGCGCCCGCGGACCGCTGGACGGACTGCTGGTGGCCGACTTCTCGCGCATCCTCGCCGGCCCGTACGCGACCATGCTGCTCGCCGACATGGGCGCCGAAGTGATCAAGGTGGAGAGCCCCGGGGGCGACGACACCCGCACCTGGCTCCCGCCGACGCGCGACGGAGTCTCCACGTACTACCTGGCGGTCAACCGCAACAAGCGTTCGCTGTCGCTCGACCTCAAGGACGACACCGACGCCGGACTGGCCCGTGAACTGGCCGCCCGCGCCGACGTCGTGATCGAGAACTTCAAGCCCGGCGGGCTGGCCCGCTTCGGCCTGGACCACGTCGCCGTCCGGCGGTCCAACCCAGGCGTGGTGTACGCCTCGATCAGCGGGTTCGGATCACAGGCAGACCCGTCCCTTCCCGGCTACGACCTGATGGTCCAGGCCGTCTCCGGGCTGATGAGCCTCACGGGGGACCCGCACGGCCCGCCCTACCGGGCCGGCATCTCGGTCTTCGACGTGATGACGGGGATGCACGCCGCCATCGGCATCCTCGCGGCACTGCACCACCGCGGCCGGACGGGTGAGGGACAGCACCTCGAGGTCAACCTCCTCTCGTCGGCGCTGTCCGGCCTGGTCAACCACACCAGCGCCTACGTGGCCGGCGGGGGGGTCCCGCACCGGATGGGCAACGCCCACCCGAGCCTGTTCCCCTACGAGCCGCTGCCCGTCGCCGACGGCGAGCTCGTCGTCATCGCGGGCAATGACGGCCAGTTCGCGAAGTTGTGCGAGGTACTCGACCTGCCCGGCCTTGCGGCCGACCCGCGCTTCGCCCGCAACCAGGACCGCACCGCCCATCGCGACGTGCTGCGCCCGCTGCTCGTGGAGCGGCTGGCGACCCGCACCAAGAAGGATCTCTTTCACCGGCTGCTCGCGGCGGGCGTGCCCTGCGCCCCCATCAACACCGTCGCCGAGGGCGTCGCGTTCGCCGAGGAGGTGGGGCTCTCCCCGGTGGCCACGACGGGCGAGGGCGACGCGGCGGTGCCGACCGTGCGCCATCCGATCGCCTTCTCGGCGACCCCGCCGCGCCACGAACTGCCCCCGCCCGCCCTGGACGCCGACGGCACGGCACTGCGCGCCTGGCTCGCCTGCCCGCGGAACTGACCGCGCGGCCGCCCCGCCGGCCCCGGCCGACCGCGATCCGTCCCGGCCGCCACCGCCACCGCCACCGCCACCGCCACCGCCACCGCCCGACGGCGAGTCACCCCGATCCCGTTCCCTGCCGACCGCGAGCCGCCCCGCCCTCCCGGCGGACCGCCCCCTTTCCGAGGAGCCCCACCGTGCAGGAACCCGCGAACGACGGCCCGCCGCGGTACCCGACGTCGCTCGGCACATCCGACGCCGACGGCATACGTCTGCTCGGCCACGACCTGGCCGGGGAGCTGATGGGCAAGGTCGGGTTCGGCGAACTGGCCCTGTGGCTCGTCACCCGGCGCCGTCCGGAACCGGGCGACGTCCGGGTCTTCGAGGCCGTGCTGGTGGCTCTGGCCGACCACGGGTTCACCCCGACCGCGATCGCGACCCGGCTGACCTACCTGTCCGCCCCCGACTCCGTGCAGGGTGCCCTCGCCGCCGGACTGCTGGGCGGGGGTTCCCGGTTCCTCGGCGTCACCGAGGACTGCGGTGCCTTCCTGCACGACATCGTGGCCACACACCCGGAGCGGCTGCCCGACGACGCGGACGAGGCGGGCTGGGACCGGCTGGCCCTCCAGACGGTGCGGGTGGCCCATGCGCAGCGGCGGCGGGTGCCGGGGCTCGGGCACCCCGTCCACAAGGTGCGGGACCCCCGCACGCCCGTGCTGCTGCAGATCGCCGAGGACAACGGTCGCAAGGGCCCGCACCTGCGCCTCTTCGAAGCCGTCGGCAGAGTGCACCCGCAGGTGCTGGGCCGCACCCTGCCGCTCAACGGCGCGGGCGTGTGCGGCGCGGCCCTGGCGGACCTGGACCTGCCCGTCGGGCTGCTGCGCGGTTTCGCCCTGCTGGCCCGGACAGCGGGCCTGCTCGGGCACCTCGCGGAGGAACAGCGCGCCCCCGTGGGCATGGACGTCTACCTCTCCGTCGACCGCAACGCCCGGTATGTCGACCCGTCCGGGAACGGCTGACCGCGGTCGCCCGCCTGCACCTCACCCGGCAGGACCGCCACCCCCGCCCGTACCCGCGGCCCGCGGCCCGCGACTCGCGCCCCGCGCGCACCATCCCGATCCGTGCATCCGACGAGCCCCTGCATCCGACGAGGGAAACACCATGGCAGAGCTGGTGGCGGTCATCGCCTCGACCCATCACCCCTTCTACTACCGGGCGAGCACGGCCACCGGCGAGGACCGGCCCCCGTTCGCCGACGCCTGGGTGGCCGAGATCGAGCAGTTCCGCGAGACCCTGACCCGGGCCCGCCCGGACGTCCTGGTGATGGTCGGCTCCGACCACTTCCACCAGCTGTGGCTGGACAACATGCCCCAGTTCCTGGTCGGGAAGGCCCCGTTCTACGACGCCAACTTCTACAACGAGGAACGCGAGTTCGGCCTGCCCCGCATGCTGCTCACCGGGCACGAGGAGCTCTCCGCCCACGTGCTGCGCCAGGGGCTGGACGCCGGCTTCGACCTGGCCTTCAGCAACGAGCTGCGGATCGACCACTCGATCACGTGTCCGATCATCACGCTGCGGCCCGAGGCCGACCTGCCGATCGTGCCGGTGTACACCAACATCTTCGCTCCCCCGCTGCCGCGTCCCCGGCGATTCGTCCAACTGGGCCGTGCCATTCGGGAGATGGTCGAGAGCTGGCCGTCCGACCAGCGCGTCGCGGTCATCGGCACCGGTCACCTCTCCCTCGAACTGGGCGGGCCCCGGCAGTTCGGGGACCACGGTCCCGACCCCGAGTTCGACCGCAGGGCCGTCGAGTGGATCGCGAACGGCGACATCGAGGGCTGCCTGGCCGAGGTCACGCTCGACAGCCTGCACCGACCGGGCAACGCCACTCACGGCTTCATGGACTTCATGCTGATGATGGGCGTCGCGGGCGAGGGTGCCCGGGCCGACCACGTCGGCACGCTCGACCTGTTCCACACCATGGAGGCCTATTTCACCTGGTATCCGAAGGGAGCCGGCGCATGAGCAAGTACCTGGTGAACAAGTTCCTGTACACCGTGGACCGCGATCCGGAGCTGGTGGAGCGCTACCGCGAGGACCCGCGCGCCACCGTCGCCTGGTGGGAGGCGAGCCTGGCGGGTGTCCTCCTGGGCTGCGCCGGCGGGGAGGACTCCACCTGGACCCGGTTCGAGGACGCCGAACGCGAGGCCCTCGCGACCCACGACCACCCGGCGCTCTTCGCGCTCGGCGCCCACCCGTTCCTCACCCTGACACTGTTCATCGCCCTGTTCGAACGCGACCACGAAGGTCTCGGCTACCAGAAGCTGTACGCCGAGCGGCTGGCGCACTTCGCCCTGCCCTACCCGGACATCGCGACGTGAACGCCGGTCTGCTCCTGCTCCGGGGGCCGTGCCACGGGTGCGGACCGCGCGCCGGGCGTGGGCCGGCGCTCGCCGCGGCCGTCGCACGCCGCCGTCACACGTCGCCGTCGCCGTCGCCGTCCGCGGCGCTCCCCTCCCTGTTGCTGCGCGGGCGGGGCGCGCACCCCGGGCCGGGGCTCCGCAATCGCCCGAGGGGCAGGACCGAGGGGCCACAGTCCCCTGAAGTCTTCCCTCAAGTCCATTGACCAGGACGGTGTTTCTGCCTAACGTCCCGTCAAGCGCCAATGAAACCTTTCACAGCCCTGGCCCCACGCTCGGGCGGCCCCCTGCGACGTCTGTGCTCCGCAAGACCGCCATGGCTGAAAGCACCTGGTGAACGGTCTTCGGCCGCCGCACGTCGACTCACCGAAAGAAGCACATGCACAGAACCCCCTCACGCCGCGCCTCCGTACTCGTCGCAGCCGTGTCCTCCCTCAGTCTCCTGACCGCCGGCTGCGGAGACGACGACGGCTCCGCGGACGGCGACACGGCGACGAGCGGCAAGAACGCCGAGGCGTCCCCCAACGCGCCGACCCGCACGGGCATGACCATCGGCTTCCTGCCCAAGCAGGTCAACACGCCGTACTTCGACGTGGCCGACGCCGGCGGGGAGCGCGCGGTCAAGGCCCTGGGCTCGACCTTCAAGGAAGTGGGCACCGAGGAGAGCCCGGACGCCGCCGACCAGGTGACGTACATCAACCAGCTCACCGAGCAGAAGGTCGACGCGATCGCCGTCTCGGCGCTGGACCCCAACGCGCTGTGCGACTCCCTCAAGAAGGCCATGGACGCGGGGATCAAGGTCGTCACCTACGACTCCGACACCAAGCCGGAGTGCCGCTACGCGTTCGTCTCCCCGGCGAGCTCCGAGGACATCGCCGTGCGGCAGCTGGAACTTCTCGGCGAGCAGACCGGCTACCAGGGCGACATCGCGATCCTCTCGGCCGGAGAGACGGCCACGAACCAGAACGCCTGGATCGCCAGCATCAAGAAGGAACTCCAGGACGCGCGGTACAAGGACATGCGGCTCGTCGACGTCGTCTACGGCGACGACGAGCCGGAGAAGTCCTACGAGAAGGCCGAGGAGCTGCTCGACAAGTACCCGAACCTGAAGGGCATCATCTCCCCCACCACCAACGGCATCAAGGCAGCCGCGAAGTACCTGTCGCAGTCGGAGTCCAAGGGCGACGTGAAGCTGACCGGTCTCGGCGCCCCCAACGACATGCGCCCGTACATCAAGGACGGCACGGTGGACGCGTTCGTGCTGTGGGACCCGTCCAGGCTCGGGGAGCTGGCCGGGCACGCCGCCGTCGCTCTCGCCTCCGCGCAGGTCACCGGCCGCGAGGGGCAGATGTTCCTGGCGGGTGACATGGGCTGGTTCCAGCTCAGCCAGGACGGTGTCATCACGCTGGGCGAGCCGACGGTCTTCAACGCCGACAACATCGACAAGTACGACTTCTGAGCGGCGTCCGCACTCGTCCCGGTCCCCGCGGGAGACGTCCGGTGTCCTCGTGCCGGCGGCAGACCCCGGCCGCCGCACTCACCGGACGTCTCCGCCGGACGCCCCCGGGCCGCCCGGCCCTCCGGCGTTGCCGCCCGGTCCCCCGGCGTTCAGGTGCTGCAGTGCCTCGACCAGCTCCTGGCAGGCCCGTTCCACCGACCGCCGGGTGTGGAGCTGCTCGCTGATCACCGCGGACAGCAGCAGCGCGGTCAGCCCGAGGGTCCCGTTGAACGCCTGGAGCTTCATCAACGTCTCGATCTCGGTCAGCCTCCCGAAGGACCCGGCCTCCTGCCCCGCCGCGACGGTCGCCAGCACGGAGGCGAAGAGGGCACACGACATGCCGCCCGCGAGCTGGAAGCGCAGCACGGACCAGATCAGCAGCGGGTACACCAGGAAGAACACGCTGACCGGGCTGTACGTGATCAGCGGCACCAGGACGCACACGACGACGGCGAGCACCAGCGCCTCGGCCCAGCGCAGCGACAGCGGCGGCAGACGGGCGTGGTGGAGCAGGAGCAGCAGCGGGGTGACGAGGACGACGCCCATGGCGTCACCGACCCACCAGGCCAGCCAGACGACCCCGAGGTGGTCCGTCGGGAGCTTGTCGGACCACAGCAGCATGCCGACGCCCGTTCCCGAGCTGACCAGCATGGCGGTCAGCGCCCCGAGGAAGACCAGCGCCAGTCCGTCGCGCAGCCTGCTCAGGCTCAGGCGGAACCCGGCCGTGCGCAGCAGCAGGTGGGCGACGACCGGGCCGGCGGTGTTGCCCGCCACGATCCCGACGGCCTCGGCCCCGGGGCTGCCCAGCCAGAGGACGACCAGCAGCACGCCGAGGGCGATGCCCGGCACGCACCAGGGCCCGAACAGCAGCAGGCCTGCCACGGCGACGCCGCTGGCCGGCCAGATGGGGGTGACGACCGCGCCGTCGGCGCCGAGCTGCTGCGACAGCCCGAGCCGCCCCGCCGCGTAGTAGCAGCCGGCGAGCAGCAGCGTTCCGCAGGCGAGGAGGACCGGTCGCGGCCATGCCCGGACACCCAGCACAGGAGCCATCAGACACCGGTGCCGCCGCTGCTGCGAGACGAGGGGGCACGGCAAGGGGCCCTACGGCGTAACGGAGCGCCCGTCGTGGCCGACGACGAGCACGGCCGCGTCGTCCTCGTGTCCGATCAGCTCGGCGTTCCTGAGTACGGCGGCGGCCAGCGAGTGTGCCTCCATGCCGGTGACGGCGGCGAGGCCCGCCAGCCGCACCACTCGTTCGAGTCCGTCGTCGAGACTCAGCGAGGGCCCCTCGACCACGCCGTCGGTGACCAGGACGAACACCCCACCGGTGGCAAGCCGGTAGCGCGTCACCGGGTACTCGCTCCCCTCCAGGACGCCGAGGGGCGGTCCGCCCTCGTCCCGGCAGACCTCCGCCCTGCCGTCCGCCGTGGCCCGGACGCAGGGGACGTGGCCGGCCCGTGCGCTCTCCAGCAGGCCGGTGGCCGGGTCGTAGCGCAGGAAGGTGCAGGTGGCGAAGAGATCCTTGTTGAGGGAGATCACCAGTTCGTTGGTGCAGGCGAGCAGGGAGCCCGGTTCGCTCGTCACGGACGCGAGCGCCCGCAGGCCCACGCGGACCTGACCCATGAACGCCGCCGCGTCGACGGCGTGTCCCTGGACGTCCCCGACGGAGAGGCCGATGCGGCCGTCGGGAAGGGTGAAGGCGTCGTACCAGTCGCCGCCGACGTTCAGTCCGGCGTACGCGGGCGAGTAGCAGGCGGCCAGGTGGATGCCGGGGACCATGGGCAGGTCCGCGGGGAGCATGTCGCGCTGGAGGGCGATCGCCAGCTCCACCTGGGAGCGCCGCAGTTCGGCCAGCTCCCGTGTCTGGGTGGTCAGCGAGGCCAGCCGGGCCAGCAGCGCTTCGCCGTCGGGTGCGGGACTCTTGCGGAACATCGACCACTCCCGGTCCGGGCCGCCCCCGGAATCCCGTCGGGATCCGTCGGCCCCGGACAGTGCAAGTCTGTCACCCGGCTCGCGGGCGGGCACGTCGGGGCGGCGCCGTCCGGGCGGCAGGGAGACGGGCCCCACGCCATGGGGACGTGTGTCCCTGGGGCTTCCCGGGTCCTTGGGCTCTCCCTGGTCCCGGGGCGCTCCCGGTCCCTGGGGCCCTCCCTGGTTCCCGGGGTCCTCCCCGGCCCCCGAGTGTTCCAGGTCCCCGTGCCTCCGTGGCACGTCCCGTGGTGCACCCCCGCGGCGTGCCTCCCCCGGCTCCCGTGGCTCCCCCGGCTCCCGCAGCTCCCGTGGCCCCCGCAGGAGGTACGCCGCGGCTCCGGCAGGGGCATCTCCGTGGGTGCCGCGGCGCGCTGCCCGCACGAGCGCGCCGGGTGTGCTTCCCACCACGCCCGTACCCACGGCGCGTTCCGTACCCTTGCCGCATGCGCATGCGGCCGACTCTGAGCTGGACCCCGGACGCCGACCTGCCGCCGGGCACCACCGACCTGGCTCCGGTCGCCGACGCCCTGCGCGCCGGACGGGTCCTGGTGCTCAGCGGCGCGGGCATCTCCACCGAGTCGGGCATCCCGGACTACCGGGGCGAGGGCGGGAGCCTGAGCAGGCACACGCCGATGACCTACCAGGACTTCACCGGCAGTCCCCGGGCACGGCGCAGGTACTGGGCCCGCAGCCACCTCGGCTGGCGCACCTTCGGCGGTGCCCGCCCCAACGCGGGGCACCGGTCCGTGGCGGCGTTCGGACGCCGCGGCCTGCTCACGGGTGTGATCACCCAGAACGTGGACGGACTGCACCAGGCGGCCGGCAGCGAGGACGCCGTGGAGCTGCACGGCAGCCTGTCGCGGGTCGTCTGCCTGTCCTGCGGGGCGTTCAGTCCGCGCCGCGAACTCGCGCTGCGCCTGGAGGAGGCCAACGCCGGGTTCTCGCCGGTGGCGGCCGGGATCAACCCGGACGGCGACGCCGACCTCAGTGACGAGCAGGTCGGCGACTTCCGCGTGGTGCCCTGCGCGGTCTGCGGCGGCGTCCTCAAGCCGGACGTGGTGTTCTTCGGCGAGGCGGTGCCGCCGCCGCGTGTCGAGCACTGCCGCGCGCTGGTCCGCGAAGCGGCCTCGGTGCTGGTCCTCGGGTCCTCGCTGACGGTGATGTCCGGGCTGCGCTTCGTGCGGCAGGCGGCCCGGGAGGGGAAGCCGGTGCTGATCGTCAACCGGGACCCGACCCGCGGCGACCGGGAGGCCCTCGTACGGGTCGCCCTCCCGCTCGGCGCTGCCCTGACCACACTGGCCGGCCGGCTGGGCGTGCCCGTGCAGGACGCCGCGCCGGCCTGACGCTACCCCGGCGACGGCCGGCCCGCCCCGGACGGCCCGGACGGCCCGGACGCGAACTTCCCCGCGCCACCCCCTTGACCGCGGTGTCTCCACTCCATACAGTCCTCGCACCTCACGAGGTACATCGATTAACCAATCGTTAACCGCTTGGTTGGAGACCACCCCTGTGCGCTCATCGCTGACTCGGCGCGACCTGCTCGCCGCCGGTTCCGGCCTGGCCGCGGCCGCTGCCCTGCCCGCTCTGTCCGGGTGTTCGTCGTTGGCGTCGGCGGACTCCGACCCGGACACCCTCGTCGTCCACACCCAGCTCGGCACGACCGCGCCGGGCTCCCCCACCTATCTCGCGGCCGTCGACCTCTTCCGCGAGGAGAATCCGGGGGTCGGGGTCAAGAACCTGGTCAACGGCGACGACCTCGCCCAGGTCTACGAGACCTCGCGACTGGCCCGCAAGGAGGCCGACGTCGTGATGGTCAACCTCTACGACAAGACGCTGGCCTGGACGGACGTCGACGCGACCGTCGACGTCGGCCCCTACCTCGACGCGTGGGGGCTGCGCGACCGGGTCCTGCCGGCCGCCCTCGCGGACTGGACCGACGACGAGGGCCGGGTCAGGGCGTTCCCCTACTTCGCCACGAACTGGCCCGTCGCCTACAACCGCGCCCTGCTCGACCGGGCCGGTGTCGACGCGATCCCCACCACGGGCGACCAGCTGATCGCCGCGGCCCGCAGACTGCGCGCCAAGGGGCTCGCCCCCGTGACCGTGGGCGGCAACGACTGGACCGGTCAGAAGCTGATGGCGCAGATCATCCAGACCTTCCTGTCCCAGGAGGAGGCCCGGCACGTCTACACCACCGGCGACTTCGGCGGACGCGGCGCACGCCGGGGCATCGAGTACTTCACGCACCTGCGTGACGCCGGCGTGTTCGCCGACAAGGCGCAGGGGCTCACGTCCGACTCGATGGCGACGCAGTTCAACACCGAGGAGGCGGCCATCCAGTCGGCGATGTCCTCGGCCCTGGCCAAGGTGCCCGACGAGGTGGCCCGGCACACCGAGGTGGGCGGCTGGCCGCTGGCCGACGGCGCCGCACACGACGGTCCGACCGTCATCCGGGCCTACACCCTGATCGGCTTCTGGATCAGTCCCAACGGCGTCCGCAAGATCGAGCAGGTGGAGAAGTTCCTGCGGTTCATGTACAGGCCCGAGATCGTGGCCCGGTTCGTGACGGAGAGCGGCCGGGACATGGCCCTGCGCACGGACGCCGTCAGCACCGGCTTCCCGCTGGTGGGGGCGGCCCAGCGGCTCGGTCCCGAGGTGAGCCAGGTGCTGCTGCCCGACGTGTACGTGCCGCCGGCCGCCGCACAGCCGCTGATCACGGCGACCAGTACGTCCTTCACCCGGGGCACCAGCGCGGCCCGGGTGCGGGCCGCGCTCGAGTCCGCGTACCGCTCGGCATGAGCCGCACGACCGAGTCCGGCCCCGCCCCCGCCCGGCACTTCCGCGGCCCCTCCGCCGGGCACCCGTCGGTGTCCGTCGCCCGGTCCCCCTCCGTTTCCGCCACCCGTTCTCCGGGAGTCACCGCATGACGACCCTCACCACGACGCCGGACGGCAGCGCGGCCCGTCGCTCCGACCCGCCGGCCTCCCCCGCCGCCGCACGCCGCGGCCCCCGGCAGGGCGGTACCGTCCTCGCAGTGCCCGCGCTGGTCTGGTACCTGGTGTTCATGGTCGGGCCGCTGCTGGCGATCTTCGTGATCGCGGCCCTGCACTGGCCGGGCATGCTCCAGCCGGTGTCCTTCGCGGGCCTCGACAACGTCCGGGTGGTGCTGGACGACCCGGTGTTCTGGGACGCGGTCCGCAACACCGCCGTCCAGCTGGCCGTCGCCCTGCCCGTGATGATCGTGTGCGCGTACATGGTGGGCTACTACGTGGCCCAGCGCCCGCCCGGCCACCGGGTCATCCGGTATCTGCTCTTCGTCCCGGGGCTGATCTCGACACCGGCGAAGGCGATGGTCTTCTACGCCGCGCTGTCACCGGACGGACTGCTCAACGGGGCGCTGGAGGGCGTGGGCCTGGGCTCGCTCACCGACGCCTGGCTGGCCTCGCCCTCGACGGCGCTGGCGGCGCTGATCGCCCTGGACGTCTGGGCCGGCATCGGCTTCACCGCCGTACTGTTCGCGGCCCGGCTGGGCAGTGTGCCGGACGAACTCGGGGAGGCCGCCCAGCTGGACGGGGCGGGGCACTGGCGGACCATGTGGTCGGTGCACTTCGCCGTGATCCGCGACTACGTCGGCGTGGTGACGATGCTCCAGTTCCTGTGGACGCTGTTCGGATCCGCGCAGCACGTGCTGCTGCTGACGCAGGGGGGTCCGGGGACGTCGTCGACCACGCTGTCGTTCCTCGTGTACCAGAAGGCGTTCATCGCCGCCGACCTCGGCTACAGCCAGACCGTCGGCGTCCTCCTCTTCCTCCTCGGTCTCGTCGGGCTGCTGACGATCCGCCGCGTCTTCCGCCAGAACTACTGATCGGAGCAGCACAGATGAAGCTCGGCAAGCGCTGGCTCCCGGCCCACATCCTGGTGTGGACGTACGCGGTGCTGCTCGTCGTCCCGCTGTACTACTTCCTCGCCTCGGCCTTCAAGTCGAACGACGAGATCTTCGCGCACCCCTTCGCCCCGCCCTCCTCCCTGGGGCTGGGCAACTTCCGGACCGCGTTCGACAGCGCGGACCTCGGGCTCGCGGTCGTCAACTCCGCGCTGGTGACGGTGTTCTCGCTGGCGCTCACCCTGCTGCTGGCGATTCCGGCCGCGTTCGCGCTGGCCCGCTCGACCGGGCGGCTGGCGGGCGTGGTCGAGAAGGTCTTCTCGCTGGGCTTCCTGATCCCGACGTTCGCTGCGCTCTTCCCGACGTTCCTGCTGGCGGCGGCCACCGGGCTGTTCCACACCCGGATCTTCATGGTGCTGTTCCTGCCCGCGACGGCGCTGCCGCTGTCGGTGGTGATCCTGGTGCAGTTCATGCGCACGATCCCGCCGGAGATGGAGGAGGCCGCGCGCCTGGACGGGGCGTCCACCTTCGCGGTGCTGCGGCACGTCTACACCCCGATGTGCCTGCCGGGCATCGCCACCGTGCTGCTGCTCAACTTCCTGACCTTCTGGAACGAGTACCTGTACTCGCTGGTCATCATCGGCCCCGACCCGGCGCAGCGCACGGTGCAGGTGGCGCTGCCCACGCTGAAGTCGATCACCGGGACGGACTACGGCGTGCTGACGGCGGGCACGGTGCTGACCCTGGTGCCGGTGTGGATCGTCTACACGGTGCTCCAGAAGCGCATGCAGCAGGCCCTGGTCAGCGGGGCGGTGAAGATGTGAACGTCACCAGCGAACGGCCGGGCAGGCGGCCGACGATCAAGGAGGTCGCCGCCGCGGCCGGGGTGTCGACCGCCGCGGTCTCCCAGGCCTTCAACAACAAGGGCCGGCTCTCCGAGGCGACCCGGCGGCGGATCCTGGACGCCGCGCTGGAGCTGGGCTGGAGCCCCAGCGCCCCGGCGGCGGCGCTGCGCAACGCCCGTACCCGCAGCCTGGCCCTGGTGGTCCGGCGGCCCACGGACGTGCTGGGCTCCGACCCGCACTTCAGCGAGCTGATCACCGGCATAGAGGGCGAGTTGGCGCCGCGCGGCTACGGTCTGCTGCTGCACCTGGTCAGCGGTGACCGCGAGGAGAACGGCCTGTACGAGCGCCTCGCCGCCGAGGGCCGGGTGGACGGCGCCGTGCTCACGGACGCCCGCGACGACGACGGGCGGCCCGCGCTGCTGGCCCGTCTCGGGCTGCCCGCGGTGCTGCTCGGCTCGCCGGACGACACGGCCGTCGTGCCGCGGGTCGGGCTGCGTGAGCAGGGTGCCGGCATCAGCGAGGCCGTCGCGCACCTGCTGGCCCTCGGCCACCGGCGTGTCGCCTACGTCAGCGGGCCGCCCGAGCTGCAGCACACCCGGGTGCGCCGGGCGGCCTTCGAGGACGCCCTGCGCGAGGCCGGGCTGCGTCCCTTCGCGGTGCTGCCCACCGACTTCAGCGAACGCCGCGCCGTGGGCGCCACCGAGGCCCTGCTCGACGCGGCCGAGCGGCCCACGGCGATCGTGTACGCCAACGACTCGATGGCGGTCTGCGGCATCGGCACCGCGCAGCGCGCCGGTCTGGCCGTGGCCCGTGACGTGTCCGTGGTCGGCTACGACAACCTGCCGCTCGGCAGCTGGCTCCATCCCCGGCTGACCACGGTCGACCAGCAGGTGCAGCGGGTCGGCGCGGCCGCCGCGCGCATGCTGCTGTCCCTGTGCGGCGAGCCGGTCGAGGAGAGCGCCCCGACCGGGCGGCCCCGGCTGGTCGTCCGCGAGTCCACGGGGCCCGCCCCGGGCTGATCCCGCAGAAGTCCGCGCCGCGCCGCGGCACCCCACCGTCCCTCCCTGCATCCCGACACCGCACCCCCACCACCCGAGAAGGACCATGCGACGCCACAGCGCCCAGCTCACCCACCAGCCCGACGTCCTGCCCTGGCTCGGCGCCAACTTCTGGTCCCGTACCGGCGGTCCGCTGATGTGGCGGAACTACGACCCCCGGACCGTGCGTGCGGAACTGCGCGTACTGAACGACCACGGCCTGAACATGACCCGTTCCTTCTTCTACTGGCCGGACTTCCATCCGGAGCCGGGCCGTGTCGACGAGGAACTGTGCGAACGGTTCGCGGACTTCCTCGACGCCCACCGCGAGGCGGGCATGGGCACCGTGCCGACCTTCATCGTCGGGCACATGTCCGGTGAGAACTGGGACCCGGTCTGGCGCGGCGACCGCGACCTGTACGAGGACGTGTGGATGGTGGGCCGCCAGGCGTGGTTCGTCTCGCAGATGGCGCGCCGCTTCAAGGACCACCCCGCGGTCACCGGCTGGCTGATCACCAACGAGATGCCCGGCTACGGGCGGATCCACCAGGTCGACCCGCCGTCCGCCGACGTCGTCACGGCCTGGGCGCAGGCCATGTGCAACGCGGTCCGCGCGACGGGCGCGACACAGCCCGTGTCGCTCGGCGACGGCGCGTGGGGCATCGAGGTCACCGGTCGCGACAACGGCTTCTCGCTGCGGGAGACGGCCGAGTACGTCGACTTCGTGGGCCCGCACGTGTACCGCTCCGACACCGACCGGCCGCGCCAGCACTACCGTGCGGCCTTCGAGTGCGAGCTGGCCGCGGTGACCGGACAGCCCGTGGTGCTCGAGGAGTTCGGCCTCTCCACCGACACCGTCTCGGCCGCCAACGCCGGGGTCTACTACCGCCAGACCCTCCACAACTCCCTGCTGGGCGGGGCGACCGGCTGGATGGCCTGGAACAACACCGACTACGACGACCTGTGGGAGCAGTCCCCCTACGACCACCACCCCTTCGAGATGCACTTCGGCATCACCGACTCCACCGGCGCCCCGAAGGAGCCGCTGCGTGAACTGGCGGCCTTCGCCGACGTGCTGAAGGCCGTGGACCTTCCGCGCTGCTCCCGGTCGGACGCCGACGCCGCGCTGGTGGTGCCGGCCTTCCTCGAACGCGGCTACCCCTACAGCCGCCCCGCCGACCGGCCGCTCATCTTCACCTCCCTGCACCAGGGTTACGTCACCGCACGCGCCGCCGACCTGCCGGTGGCCTTCACCCGGGAGGCCGACGGGCTGCCCGGCGAGGCGTCGCTGTACCTGCTGCCGGCGACCCGCCAGTTCACCACCCGCACCCGCCGCGAGCTGGCGCGCCGCGCCGCCGGGGGCGCCACGGTGTACCTGTCCTTCTGCTCCGGCGAGCACCCGGCCACCCGCGGCCCCTGGTTCGACGACCTGGACGGGTTCTTCGGCGTCGAGCTGCAGTTGTCGTACGGCGTGGCGGAGCCGATCGCGGACGACGTGCTGGAGATGACGTTCACCGAGGACTTCGGCGGCCTGCAGGCCGGCGAGGTGCTGCGCTTCCCGGTCGCCGGGAACGAGGACAGCCGCGCCTACCTGCCCGTGCTGCCCCGGGCGGGCCGGGTGGTGGCCGTGGACGCCCACGGGCGTCCGGCGCTGGTGGTGCACGAGACGGGGGCGGGCCGCACGGTGCTGGCCACCTATCCGCTGGAGCACATGGCCGCCCGTACGGCGCGCGTCAACCCGGACGTCACGCACCGCCTGTACGCGGCGCTCGCCGAGGTGGCGGGCGTGCGCCGGCCGGTGACGGTCGCCGATCCGCACGTGTCGGCGGACGTACTCGTGCACGCCGACGGCCGCCGGTTCGTGTGGCTGGTCAGCCAGAGCCCGGAGCCGCTCGTGGTCCGCCCGGCGGCCGCGGGAACGCTGCACGCTCTGGCCGACGGCGAACCGGTCGGAGACGTACGGCTCGACGCGTACGGGGTCGCCGTCCTGGAGCTGCGATGACGGTCCCGCTCTACCGCGACCCCGCGGCCGCGGTGCCCGAGCGCGTCCGTGACCTCCTGGGCCGGATGACGCCGGCGGAGAAGGTGGGCCAGGTCAACCAGCGCATGTACGGCTGGCACGCCTACGAGCGCACCCCTGGCGGCCACCGTCTCACGGACGCGTTCCGCAAGGAGGTTGCCGCCTTCGACGGCATGGGCGCGCTCTACGGACTGCAGCGGGCCGATCCCTGGTCGGGCGTCGGGTTCGAGGACGGTCTCGACGCGCGGGACGGGGCGCGGACCGCGGCGGCCGTCCAGCAGCACGTCGTGGACCACACCCGGCTCGGCATCCCGGTGCTGCTGGTGGAGGAGATGCCGCACGGCCACCAGGCCCTGGACGGCACGGTCCTGCCCGTCAACCTGGCCGCCGGCGCCACCTGGGACCCCGAGCTGTACGCCGATGCGGTGGCCGCGGCGGCCGCCGAACTGCGGGCGCGGGGCGCGCACATCGCGCTGGTGTCCGCCCTGGACCTGGTGCGCGATCCGCGCTGGGGGCGCAGCGAGGAGTGTTTCGGCGAGGATCCGTACCTCGCCGCGCGGATGACCGAGGCCCTGGTCGAGGGGGCGCGGCGGGCGGGTGTGGCCGTCGTGCTGAAGCACTTCGCGGGCCAGGGCGCGACGGTCGGCGGACGCAACAGCCCGGCCACGGAGCTGGGAGTGCGCGAACTGCACGAGGTCCATCTCGCCGCCGCGCGGGCCGGGGTGGCGGCGGGCGCGGCCGGGGTGATGGCCGCCTACAACGAGTTCGACGGTCTGCCGTGCGTCGCCAACCGGTACCTGCTCACGGACGTGCTGCGCGACGAGTGGGGGTTCGACGGGCTCGTGATGGCGGACGGGACCGCCGTCGACCGGCTGCTGCGGCTGACCGGCGACCCGGTCCGGGCGGCGGCGCTGGCACTGGACGCGGGGTGCGATCTCAGCCTGTGGGACGACTCGTTCACGCGGCTGGGCGAGGCCGTGGAGCGCGGTCTGGTGTCGGTGCGGGCCCTGGACGCCGCGGTGGAGCGGGTCCTCACGCTCAAGTTCCGCCTCGGCCTGTTCGAGCAGCCGGTGCCGTCGGCCGGGCCGGACGCTCCCGACCGCGCGGAGGCCGCCGAGCTGGGCGAGCGTCTCGCCCGTGCCTCGGTGACCCTGCTCGCGCACGAGGGCGGTGTGCTTCCGCTGCCCCGCACGCTGCGGCGCATCGCGGTCGTCGGGCCCAACGCGGACTGCCTGCCGCACCAGATCGGCGACTACACGGCGCCGCAGCGGCCCGGCGACGGCGTGACCGTCCTGGAGGGCATACGCGCGGCGGCCGGGCCCGGCGTCGACGTGGTGACGGCGCCGGGGTGCGCCCTGGTCGGGGACGACGTGTCGCTGGTGCCGTCGGCGGCCGCGTCGGCGGCCGCCTCGGACGTGGCCGTGCTGGTGCTCGGCGGGTCCAGTGCCCGCTCCGCCGACACCGCGTTCGAGGCGAACGGGGCGGCCGTCACCGGTTCCGGTGCCCCGGCCGGCATGACCTGCGGAGAGGGCGTGGACCTGGCGGACCTCTCGCTGCCGCCGGCCCAACGCGCCCTGCTGGACGCGGTGTCGGCGACCGGAACGCCGGTCGTCGTGGTGCTGGTCCAGGGCCGCCCGCACGCCCTGCCCGAACTGGAGGCGCCGGTGCACGCGGTGGTGAGCGCCTGGTATCCGGGTCCGCGGGGCGGGCGGGCCGTGGCCGAGGTGCTGTTCGGCGACGCCGAGCCGCGCGGGCGGCTGCCGGTCTCCGTGCCGCGTTCGGCTGCCCAACTGCCCGTCCACTACAACGGCAAGGACCACCGCTACCGCGGCTACGCCGACCAGAGCGCCGGTCCGCGTCACGCCTTCGGGCACGGCCTGTCGTACACGACGGTCGTCTACGGGGCCCCGCGCCTGTCGCGTGCCCGCGTCGCCCCGGGCGCACCCGACCTGGTCTGCCGGGTCGCCGTGCGCAACACCGGGACGCGGCCGGCCGACGAGACGGTGCAGCTCTACGTGCGCCGCCTCTCGGGCGGCACGTCCTGGCCGCGGGTCCGGGAGTTGCGGGGTTTTGTCCGGCTCCGTGTCGCGCCCGGGGACGAGGCCGAGGCGGTCTTCGAGGTGGACGCCGCCACGCTGGCCTCGGTGGGACGCGACCTGCGCCCCGCCGTCGAGCCGGGCGTCGTCGAACTGGAGACGGGCCCCGCGTCCGACCGCACCCGGGCGGCGCGTCTGGAGATCACGCACTCGGAGTCCGGCACGGATCCGGACTTGGCGCCGGACCCGGGACCGGACTTGGCGCCGGGCCAGGAGCCGGACTCGGAGCCGGACTCGGAGCCGGACTCGGAGCCGGACTCGGAGCCGGACTCGGCACCGCGTGAAACTTAGGCTAGCCTTGCCTGCATGGCGAAGGTTCGTCGGCTCACGCCCCAGCAGCCCGAGATGTTCCGTGCCCGTGTCGTGCGGACCGAGCGGGTCTCCCCGTCCATGCACCGCGTCACGGTCACCGGACCGGGGCTCGGCGGTTTTCCGTGGCTCGGGTACGACCACTGGTTCCGGCTCTTCCTCCAACTCCCCCACCAACGGGAACTGCGGCTGCCGGAGTTCACGGGCGCGCAGTGGTGGCAGCCGTACCTGGCCATCCCCGAGGACGAGCGTCCGCACTGTGCCAACTACTCCGTGGCCGGCTTCCGCCGGGAGACGGCCGAGCTGGACATCGACTTCGTCGTGCACCGCGGCCCCACGGGCGAGATCGAGGGCAGGGCCGCGATCTGGGCCTGCAACGCCCGGCCCGGCGACGCGCTCGCCGTGCTCGACCAGGGCATCCTCTTCGACTGCCCGCAGGACGCCTCCGAGGTCACCGTCGTCGCCGACGAGACGGGACTGCCAGCCACCGCGGGCATCCTGCGCTCGCTCCCCGGCGACACGGTGGGCCGGCTCATCCAGGAGATCCCGACGGAGGCCGACCGCCGCGAACTGCACGCGCCGCCCGGCGTGACCGTCTCCTGGGTGGTGCGCCGCGACAGCTCCGCGGTGCCCGGGGCCGCCGCACTGCGTGAACTCCGGCGCCTGACCCGGGCGGCGGCGACGGGGTATGCCTTCGTCGTCGGCGAGTCGTCCCTGGCCACCGAGGGCCGCAGGCACCTGCACCGCCTGGGCCTGCCGAAGGAGCGCATCACCTTCTCGGGGTTCTGGAAGCACGAGAAACACGAGAAGCACGAGAGGGCGGCCGCGGCCTGACCTACCGGGCTCCGGCCTCCCTGGCCCGCCGGTAGTGCCGGCGGGCCTTCATCCTGTTCCCGCACTCGGCCATCGAGCACCAGCGGGCGCTGTTGGGCTTGCTGCGGTCCAGCAGGAAGCGCCGGCACTCCGGGTTGCCGCACGGCTTGAGCCGCCCCGGCCGGCTTTCCTCGACGCGCGCCCAGGTCAGGACCAGCTCCACCGTGAGCCGGCGTGCGTCGGGCACCTGAAGCACCCACTCCAGCCCGCCGCCCGCGATGTGCGGCACACTGCCGACACCCGCCAGGAACTCGTTCAGGCACTCCGGATCGCGCCGCCCCCGGACGACGTCCTGGAGGGCGTCCCGCGCGGCCACCAGCAGGGCGACCTCCTCGTCCGCCCCGGTGCCGCCGTGCTCACGCGCCCAGGCGCGGCCGTCGGCGGGCCCACCCAGGGCGTCGCGCACCGCCCCCTCCACCACGGGCGTCGTGTTGAGCAGCTCCAGGAGGGCGTCCTCCCCGGCCCTGTCGGCGTTCACCACCTGCCTCCTAACCCTTTGCCCGGCATTGGCAGGTTACATCAGACCCAGCCAACAAACCTAACCCCTAACCATCACTTGACAGGTTACTGCGGGAGTGCTGCACTCAACCTAACCACTAAACGCCTCCTAAGGGGTTGCCATGAGTGCCACCGTGCATCACCGGACCGCCACCGTCGACGGCCTGGACGTCTTCTACCGTGAGGCCGGAGACCCGCAGGCCCCGGCCGTCGTGCTGCTGCACGGCTTCCCGACGGGCTCGCACATGTTCCGGAACCTGATTCCGAGGCTCGCCGACGAGTACCACGTGATCGCCCCCGACATGATCGGCTTCGGCCACTCGGCCGCGCCCTCCACCGGCGACTTCGACTACGGCTTCGACTCCCTCACCGACGTGACCCTGAGCCTCCTGGACGACCTCGGCGTGGAGCGGTTCGCGGTCTACGTGCAGGACTACGGAGCGCCGGTCGCGTGGCGGATCGCCACCCGTTCCCCGCACCGCATCACCGCGATCGTCACGCAGAACGGCAACGCCTACACCGACGGCTTCGTCAAGGACTTCTGGGACGGACTGTTCGCCTACGCGGACAACCCGGACCCCCAGACCGAGGCCGTCGTCCGGGAGGCGCTGAGCCCCGAGATGATCCGCTGGCAGTACGTCAACGGGGTCGCCGACCCGAGTCTCGTCAGCCCCGACACCTGGGCCCTCGACCAGGCCATGCTGGCCCGCCCCGGCAACGACGCGGTCCAGCTGGCGCTGTTCCGCGACTACCCGTCCAACGTCGCCCTGTACCCCCGGCTCCAGCAGTACTTCCGGGAGAGCCGGGTACCGCTCCTGGCGGTGTGGGGAGCCGGCGACGAGATCTTCGGACCCGACGGCGCGCGGGCCTTCCGGCGCGACCTGCCGGACGCGGAGATCCACCTCCTCGACACCGGGCACTTCGCCCTGGAAACCCATCTGGAGGAGATCGCCGACCTCATCCGCGGCTTCCTCGCCCGGGCCGCCCTCTGACCCGGCACCCGCCGCGCCCGGTGCCGCCCCGGGCAGTTCCCTCACGGCGGCCGGGCTACGCCTTCACGAAGGCCAGGAGGTCGGGGTTGAGCACGTCCGGGTGGGTCGACAGCATGCCGTGCGGGAAGCCCTCGTACGACTTCAGCGTGCCGTTCCGCAGGAGTTCGACCGACAGCGGCGCCGAGTCGGAGTACGGCACGACCTGGTCGTCCGTGCCGTGTGCGACGAGGACCGGGACGTCGATCCGCTTGAGGTCCTCGGTGAAGTCGGTCTCGGAGAACGCCTTGATGCACTCGTAGTGGGCGTTCGCCGCGCCCGTCATGCCCTGCAGCCACCACTTGTCGACGAGGCCCTGCGACACCTGTGCGCCCTCGCGGTTGAAGCCGTAGAACGGACCGGACGGCACGTCGATGTAGAACTGCGCGCGGTTGGCGGCGAGCGCCGCGCGGAACCCGTCGAAGACCTCGATCGGCGTGCCGCCGGGGTTGGACTCGGACTTGACCATGACCGGGGGCACGGCACCCACGAGCACGGCCTTCGCCACCCGGCCGGCGCCGGCGCGCGCCACGTAGCGCGCGACCTCGCCGCCACCGGTCGAGTGGCCGATGTGGACCGCGTCCCGCAGGTCCAGCGCGTCGGTCACGGCCGCGACGTCGGCGGCGTAGGTGTCCATGTCGTGGCCGCCCGACGGCTGGCCGGAACGGCCGTGGCCGCGGCGGTCGTGGGCGATCACGCGATAGCCGTGGGAGAGGAAGAACAGCATCTGCGTGTCCCAGTCGTCGGCGGTCAGCGGCCAGCCGTGGTGGAACACGATCGGCTGTCCGTCGCGGGGACCCCAGTCCTTGTAGAAGATGGTCGTGCCGTCGGTGGTGGTGACCGTACCCATGCCTGGTCCTCCCGTACGTGCGGTCGAAGCTGGTCCTGGCCCCGCCAGTCACCTTACGCCGGTGTCGGACATACCTCATTTCCGCCTGTGCCGATCAACTCGCGGAGGAAGTCATGACAGTGGACCTGCACACGTGGGGTTCCTCGTCCTCGACGGCATGAAGCTGCTCGGCCTCAGAGGCCCAGCAGGCCGAGGACGAGTTGCGGACCGCCGGGTCGTGGGACGAGCGGTTCGCGATCGCGGCACGCCTGCTCCGCCGGCGGAGCGTGGACCGGCGTCCGGTCGGCCCGGAGGTCCTGCGCATCCGCCGACGGATGCTCGCCGACCGCGGCCGGGTGCGCGTCGGCGGGCTCACTGCCGACGGCGTCGCACGGCCGGATGCGTCACCGGCCGGCCCCCGCCCTGGTCGCTCGGCGCCGCCCGGCCCCGGGTGCGATCCTGGCAGGGCGGAGGCGTGAGCCGGCAGGTGGGAAGGAGGCCGGGGCCGTGACGGCGCAGGGGATCGTCGAGGACGTGCGGGAGGCCGTGGCCTGCATCCCGGCCGGGTCCGTCGCCTCGTACGGCGACATCGGTGAGTGGATCGGTGCCGGACCGCGGCAGGTGGGCCGGGCCATGTCGCTGCTGGACGAGAACGTGCCGTGGTGGCGGGTGGTGTACGCGGACGGGACGCCCGCCTCCTGCCACGGCGGCCGGGCACCGGAGCTGCTCAGAGGCGAGGGCACACCGATGCACGGTGCGCGGGTGGACATGGAGCGCGCGCGGTGCCGCGGGCCGTTCCGGGCGCCGTGAGGCGGGGCGCCGGCGAGGGCCCGTCCCACGGCGTGCCGGTGGTGTCAGACCGCGTTCACCGGGTGCCGCACGACCGCGTCGAACAGATAGCCCTGTGTGTTGTGGACGGTGGCCTCCGGCTGCGTACGGCCCGTGGTGTCCGTCGCGCGCGCCAGCAGGGTGTACGGTCCGGGCGCCGGCGGCCGCCAGTGGGTGGACCAGCGGACCCAGCCGTCGCGCCGGGGTGCGTCGTGCAGCCGGGCCGCGCGCCAGGTGGTGCCCGAGTCGGTGCTGACCTCGACGCGTACGACGCCGCCCGCGCCAGACCAGGAGCGGCCGGTGAGGCGGTGGGCGACACCGGCCCTCAGGTCGGCCTGCCCGTCCAGCTCCCAGGCGCTCTTGATCGTCTGCCGGGTCAGCGGCGCACTCCCCTCGTCGGGGTACGCGTCGCCGAACAGGCGGTAGAAGTCGGTGTTCCACGGCGAGTACAGCGGCTCGGCGGAGACCTCGATGTCGCCCACCCACTTGACCGACGCGATGCCGATCCAGGAGGGGACCAGGACGCGTACGGGGTGGCCGTGGTCGGGCGGCAGGGGTTCGCCGTTCATTTCGTAGGCGAGCAGCACGTCGTCGAGGGCCTTGGACAGGGGCAGCGGCCGGCGGACCCGGCCCAGGTTGGTGCCGTCGTCGGTGACGTAGTCGGCGTCGAGGCCGCGGGGCAGGACGTCCACGGCCCGCCTGCTCAGCCCGGCCCGCCCGAGGACGTCGGCCAGCCGGACCCCGCGCCAGCGGGCGACGCCGATCGCGCCGAGGGTCCAGGCGGTGCCGCTGACGGGCTGCCGCTGCTGACTGGTGAAGAAGCTGCGGCCGTTCCCGGCGCACTCGACGAACGCGCTGTGCGTGACGGACGGCAGCTTCCTGAGGTCGGCCAGGGTGAAGTCGACGGTGCGGTCACGGGTGAGGCCGTCGCCGTGGACGGTGAGGGCCCAGTCCGACGCCGACAGGGTGGGGGTCGCGGTGTGGTTGCGGACGAAGAAGCGGTCGTTGGGCGTGTGGTAGCCGGTCCCCGCCAGTGCGGCGAACCGGGTCTCGGCGTTCGTGCCGCGGACGGTGAACCGGTCGTCGGGCAGGGGCTTGACGATGCCGGGCGCGGCGGCGGCCGCCGGTGTGCCGAGCGCGACGGGGGCGGCACCGGCGAGGCCCGCTGCGGCCAGGAGCCGGAGCATGTCGCGCCGTGAGACGCCGTCGGCCCGCGCCTCGCCGGCCAGCCACTGGCGGAGTCTGCGGCGGTCGTAGGCGGATTCGGACGTACGCATGACGGCCTGCCTTTCGCAGGAGGGGCGCACAGGAGCGGTTCTGCGCGAGTGGAGGAAGTGCCCGTCCCCGCCGGAGGGCGCGCCGGGGTGAGGGTGTGCGGGCGGGACAGCGACGACCGGGACGAGCAGTCAACCGGTCAACAGGGCCCGGTGCAGGGGCGGTCAGGCGGTGGGGATCAACAACAGCCGTACGGCAGGGGCGCGCGGAACCGCGGGGCGGCGAGGCGGCACAGGCTGCGGATCATGGCGACATCGTACGGAACGAGCGCGCTCCGCGGAACGGAGGGGGCCCGGCCCTTTGCGCGGCGGTGCGCCAAGGGCGCCACGGCTCGGTGCACCGGTGCCGCGTGAGCCGCGCCGGAGACGGGGCGGCCGTTCCCTGCTTTGACATCCTTCGCCGGTTCGTTCATATTCCTAGTCATGTCGTCTGCCCACGCCTCCGCACGCGCCGCCATCGAGCTGGCGCTGATCGGCGTGACCCCGCTCTGCGTGGCCGACATCATCTGTCGCTGACGTCCGCCTCCGGCGCGTACGTCGCGTTCCTCGACCTCACGACCCCGCCTTCCCGTGCCTCCCGCGCCTGTGCCGTGGGGCGGTCGGTGTCCGGCGGTCCGCGTGCCCGTGCCGGGGCGGATTCCTCCGACAACTCCTTCCCCGTGTCACCGTCGTCCCGCGATCCGGGACGGTTCTTCCGAGAGGTCGTCTTCCGATGCGTCATCCGTCCCGCAGAACGCGCCGCGCCGCCGCCGCGTTGACCGTGAGCCTGATCGTGACGGCCGGTGCGGCCGCCTGCGGGCCCGAGGACAACGATGCCAAGACCGGCGGCGCCGACGGCGATCCGCAGAAGGGCGGCACCCTGACCGTCCTCAACGCCCAGCCGCAGGTGGACTTCGACCCCGCGCGCCTGTACACGTCCGGCGGCGGCAACGTCCCCTCGCTCGTCTTCCGCACGCTCACCACCCGCAACCGCGAGGACGGCGCCAAGGGCACCGAGGTCGTGCCCGACCTCGCCACGGACACCGGCCGTCCCAACAAGGACGCCACCGTGTGGACGTACACCCTCAAGGAGGGCCTGAAGTACGAGGACGGCACGAAGATCACCTCGGCCGACGTCAAGTACGGCATCGAGCGCTCCTTCGCCGCCGAGCTGTCCGGCGGCGCCCCCTACCTGCGGGACTGGCTGATCGGCGGGGCCGACTACCAGGGGCCTTACAAGGACAAGGGCAAGGGCCTCGACTCGATCGAGACGCCGGACGAGCGCACCATCGTCTTCCACCTGAACAAGCCCGAGGGCGAGTTCCCCTTCCTGGCCACCCAGACACAGTTCACGCCGGTGCCGAAGTCCGCCGACAAGGGCACCAAGTACGAGGAGCACCCGGTCTCCTCCGGGCCGTACAAGGTCGTCCGGAACGAGAACGACGGCGAGCGGCTGGTCCTGGAGCGCAACGAGCACTGGTCCGAGAAGACCGACGCGGAGCGCAAGGCCTATCCGGACCGCATCGACGTCCGCTCGGGTCTGGACTCCTCGGTCATCAACCAGCGGCTGTCCGCCTCCCAGGGCGCCGACGCGGCCGCCGTCACCACCGACACCAATCTGGGGCCGGCCGAACTCGCCAAGGTCAGCGGCGACAAGGAGCTGGCGGCCCGGGTGGGCACCGGTCACTTCGGCTACACCAACTACATCGCCTTCAACCCGAAGGTGAAGCCCTTCGACGACCCGAAGGTGCGCCAGGCGATCGCCTACGCCGTCGACCGCACCTCCGTGATCAACGCGGCCGGCGGTTCCTCGCTCGCCGAGCCCGCGACCACCTACCTGCCGAACCAGAAGTCCTTCGGGTACACGGCCTACGACCACTTCCCGGCCGGCGAGTCGGGCAACCCGGCCAAGGCGAAGGAGCTGCTGAAGGAGGCCGGTCACGCCGACGGTCTCACGGTGACGCTCACCCACTCCAACGCCAAGGACTTCGAGACCAGCCCGGAGATCGCCACCGCCCTCCAGGACGCGCTGAAGAAGGCCGGCATCACGGTGCAGCTGGAGGGCCTGGAGGACAACGACTACAAGGACACCATCCACGGCAGCAAGACCGAGCCCGGGTTCTTCCTGGCCCACTGGGGTGCCGACTGGCCGTCCGGCGGGCCGTTCCTGGCCCCCATCTTCGACGGCCGGCAGATCGTGCGGGACGGCGCCAACTTCAACACCGGTTTCCTGGACGACAAGTCGGTCAACGACGAGATCGACGCCATCAACAAGCTCACCGACCTCGACGAGGCGGCGAAGCGCTGGGGCGCCCTGGACAAGAGGATCGGTGAGCGGGCGCTGACGGTGCCGCTGTTCCACCCCGTGTACAAGCGGCTGTACGGCAAGGACGTCAAGAACGTCGTGATCAGCGACTGGACCGGTGTGCTGGACGTCTCCCAGGTCGCGGTGAAGTAGTCCCATGAGCGAGGCCCAAGTGGTCTCCGAGGGCGCGCGGGCGGGTACCGGCATGGTGCTCGCCCCCGCCTCGGGGGCCCGACAGTTCTGGCGGCGGCTGCGCGCGCAGCGGGCCGCCCTCGTGGCGGCGTCGGTCGTCGCGCTGCTCGTCCTGGTCGCGCTCGCCGCTCCGCTGCTCACCGCGCTGGAGGGGCAGAACCCGACCACGTACCACCCCGGCCTCGTCGACTCCGCGCGCGGCGGGGTGCCCGTCGGCGCGCTCGGCGGCATGAGCGGCGAGCACTGGCTCGGCGTCGAACCGCAGACCGGCCGGGACCTGTTCGCCCGGCTCGTGCACGGAGCCCGGGTCTCGCTCGGCGTGGCGCTGGCTGCGACGCTCGTGCAGGTGGCCGTCGGCGTCGTCGTGGGCATCGCGGCGGGGCTCGGCAACCGGTGGGTGGACCAGGCGCTCAGCCGGTTCACCGACGTGGTGGTGGCGCTGCCGCTGATGGTGATGTCCCTGGCGCTGCTCGCGGTCGTGCCCGGCGGCTTCCCGCGTCCGGTGCTGGTCGCGGGCGTGATCGGGCTGATCGGATGGGGTTCCGTCGCCAAGATCGTGCGGGCGGGGACGCTGACGCTCAAGCAGCTCGACCACGTGGCCGCGGCCCGGCTCAGCGGGTGGGGTTCCTGGCACATCGCGCGCCGCGAGCTGCTGCCCGCGCTCGCCGCGCCGGTCATCACCTACGCCGCGCTCCTGGTACCGGTCAACATCAGCGCCGAGGCCGCGCTGAGCTTCCTCGGCGCCGGAGTGAAGCCTCCGACGCCGTCGTGGGGGCAGATGCTCACGTCGGCGAACGTCTGGTACCAGGCGGCGCCGCAGTATCTGCTGCTGCCCGCGGGCCTGTTGTTCGTCACCGTGCTCGCCCTGACCGTCCTCGGCGACGGTGTGCGCCGCGCCCTGGACCCGCGGGCGGCATCCCGGCTCGCCGTGGGCACCGGCCGCCGAAAGGAGGCGCGGGCATGAGCGTCCTGCACGGCTTCCTCGGCTTCACGCTGCGCCGCACCCTCGGCGCCGTCGTCACGCTGCTCGCGATCTCGGTCATCGTGTACGTCGTCTTCTACGCCGCTCCCGGCGACGTCGCCCAGATCACCTGCGGGCCGCGCTGCTCGCCCGCCCAGGTGCGGCAGGTGACCGAGCAACTGCGGCTCGACGACCCGCTGTACGTCCGCTACCTGCACTTCCTCCAGGGCCTGTTCGTCGGCCACGACTACTCGACCGGCACCTCCGTGGAGCACTGCTCCGCGCCGTGCCTGGGCCTGTCGTACCAGAGCGACCAGCAGGTCACGCAGCTGATCTGGGCCAAGCTGCCGGTCACCGGTTCGCTGGCGCTCGGGGCGATGGTGCTGTGGCTGCTGCTGGGGGTGGGCACCGGAGTTCTCGCCGCCTGGCGGCGCGGACGGCTGGACGAGCGGATCCTGACGGGCGTCACGCTGGCCGGCTGGGCCACGCCCGTGTTCGTCATCGGCCTGCTGCTGATGATCGTGGTCTGCGGCCAGTTGGAGCTGCTGCCGTTCCCGCAGTACGTGCCGTTCACCGAGGATCCCGAGCAGTGGGCGTGGAACCTGCTGCTGCCCTGGCTGTCGCTGGCCCTCATCGAGGCCGCCAAGTACGCCCGGCTGACCCGGTCGGCCATGCTGGAGACACTGGCGGAGGACCATGTGCGCACCTTCCGTGCCTACGGCGTCGGGGAGCGCAGGATCGTGGGCCGGCATGCGCTGCGCGGCGCGGTCGGGCCGCTGATCGCGCTGAACGCAAACGACCTGGGCTCGCTGTTCGGCGGGGCCGTGCTCACCGAGTCGCTGTTCGGGCTGCCGGGCATCGGGCGGGAGCTGGTGCACGCCGTGAACGTGGTGGACCTGCCGGTCGTCGTCGGCATGGTCCTGCTGACCGGCTTCTTCGTGGTACTCGCCAACGCCGTCGCGGACGTGCTGTTCGCGGTGGCCGACCGGAGGACGGTGCTGTCGTGAGTCTGGTCGAAGTCACCGGTCTGTCGGTCGCGTTCGGGTCCGTACGGGCCGTCGAGGACCTGTCCTTCCGGCTGGAGAAGGGCGCGGCGCTCGGTCTGGTCGGCGAGTCGGGCTCCGGCAAGTCCACGGTGGCGTCCGCGCTCCTCGGCCTGCACCGGGACACGGGTGCCGTCGTCGACGGCACGGTCCGGGTCGCCGGGGTGGACGTGAGCTCGGCGTCCGAACGGGAGCTGCGGGGCCTGCGCGGCGCGAGGGCCGCGATGGTGTTCCAGGACCCGCTGTCGTCCCTCGACCCGTACTACGCGGTCGGCGACCAGATCGCCGAGGTGTACCGCGTGCACCACCCTGCGTCGCGCCGGGCGGCCCGGGCGCGCGCGGTGGAGGTCCTGGACCGGGTCGGCATCCCCGACGCCGGGCGCCGGTCGCGGGCTCGCCCGCACGAGTTCAGCGGCGGCATGCGCCAGCGGGCCCTGATCGCCATGGCCCTGGCCTGCGGGCCGGACCTCCTCGTCGCCGACGAGCCCACCACCGCGCTCGACGTCACCGTCCAGGCCCAGATCCTCGACCTGCTGCACACGCTGCGCGAGGAGACGGGCATGGGGCTGCTGCTCGTCACGCACGACGTGGGGGTCGCCGCGGAGAACGTCGACGAGGTGCTGGTCATGCGGCACGGCCGCGCCGTCGAGCACGGCCCCGTCGGCTCCGTCCTGGGCTCCCCGGCCGCGGCGTACACCCGGGCGCTGCTCAAGTCCGTGCCCCGGGTGGACGTGCCCCGGCCCGCCGCCCTGGCCGGGACGGCGCCGTCGGGGTCGGCGGGGCCGGCGGGGCCGGCGTCCGGCGCAGCGGTCCTGGAGGCCACCGGGCTGCGCCGGGTCTTCGGCCGCGGGGCGAAGGCGTTCACGGCGGTCGACGACGTGTCGCTCGAGGTGCGCCGCGGCGAGGCCCTGGGCGTCGTCGGGGAGAGCGGCAGCGGCAAGACCACGCTCGGCCGCATGCTGGTGGGACTGCTCGAGCCGACCGCGGGTCTGGTCCGCCACGAGGGGGTGGCCGTGTCCGGGGTGCGCCCGGACGTCCAGATGATCTTCCAGGACCCCGTCTCCTCGCTCAACCCCCGCCGCAGCGTGGGTGAGTCGGTCGCCGACCCGCTGCGGGCGCGCGGCGAACGGGGCCCGGCCGTCCGTGCCCGGGTCGCCGGGCTGCTGGAGCGGG
This sequence comes from Streptomyces mayonensis, assembly GCF_018982965.1. Lineage (GTDB taxonomy): Bacteria > Actinomycetota > Actinomycetes > Streptomycetales > Streptomycetaceae > Streptomyces > Streptomyces mayonensis. Next base: position 53,212 of record NZ_JACBYP010000019.1, read on the forward strand.
TCGGTCTGGACCCGGCCCACCACGACCGCTATCCCCACGAGTTCAGCGGGGGCCAGCGGCAACGGGTCGGCATCGCCCGCGCGCTGGCCGCCGGGCCGCGCGTCCTGGTGTGCGACGAACCGGTCTCCGCGCTCGACGTGACGACGCAGGCACAGGTGGTGGAACTGCTCGACGAACTGCGGCGCGAGCTGGGTCTCGCCCTGGTGTTCATCGCCCACGACCTGGCCGTGGTACGCCGCGTCAGCGACCGGCTGGCGGTGATGCGGCACGGCAGGGTGGTGGAGTACGGCCCGGCCGACGAGATCTACGAGTCCCCGAGCGACCCGTACACCAGGCAGCTGCTGGCCGCCGTGCCCGCGCTGGATCCGGACCTCGCGGCGCTGCGCCGCGCGGAGCGCCGGGAGGCGGCCACGACCTGACCACCTGGCCTCACGGCGGAAACTACAGTGCTGTAGAAAATGCCTCCTGGACATGATCGTCGGCAGGCCGGCCGCTCGACCGGGCAGGTCGGGGGCGTGCCGCGCACGTGAGGGAGACGAGGCAGCACGATGCCCGAAGAGCAAGTCAACGCCCGCCGCCGGGCCCTGGCCCGGCGGTGCGGGGCCGTCGTCGACGCGCGGTGGTTCGCCGTCGCCGTGTTCGCGCTGATCCTCGTCAACGCGGCACTGCTGGGGGTGGAGACGTACTCCGGACTGGTCGCCGCGTGGCACCACTGGTTACGCCTGGCCGAGCACGTCTGCCTCGCCGCGTTCACCGTGGAGATCCTGCTGCGGCTGGGGGCGCACGCGGACCGGCCCCGCGACTTCTTCCGGGACCCGTGGAACATGTTCGACCTGGCCGTGGTCCTGTGCGCGTTCCTGCCGGTGGTGCGCGAGAACACCACGGTCCTGCGGCTGCTGCGGCTGGCCCGGGTGCTGCGCACGGCGCGTTTCCTGCCGCAGTTGCGCATCGTGCTGCTCGCGGTGGTCCGCAGCCTGCCGGGCACGCTGAGCTTCCTGCTGGTCGGCGCGCTGCTGCTGTACGTGTACGCGATGGTGGGCTGGGTCTTCTTCGGCCGGCAGGACCCCGAACACTACGGTTCCCTCGGGCGCGCGGTGCTCACCCTCTTCCTGCTGATGACCCTGGACGGCATCGGCGACGCGGTCCACGCGGGCCTGGGCATCTCCCGTTGGAGCCTGCTCTATTACGCCTCCTACGTCCTCCTCGCGTCCTTCGTCCTCGTCAACGTGCTCATCGGTGTCGTCCTCACCTCCCTGGACGAGGCGCGGGAGCTGGACGGGGAGCAGCCGCCGGACGCTCCCCCGCGCCCCGGGCCGCCCTCGGTGGAGCACCCGTTGCTGCTCCGGCGCATCGAGGCGGTCCGGCGGTCCCTGGACGACCTTGAACACGACCTCGCGCGCTCGGCGGCCGCGCCGCCGTCCGCCGCCGCCCCGCCCGCCGCCTCCACCCCGTCCACCGTCACGGCACCCCTGCTCGCGGCGCCCGACCGGGCGCGTACCGTCCGGCCGTATGGAACCACTTTCTCCTCCGACGCCCCCGTCCGGCAGCCCCCGGCCCCGGGCGCGTGAGCTCGGGATCGTCGTCGGGTCCGGTGCCCCCGGGCCCCTGAACGCGATCACCGACGTGCCGGGTGTCCGGGTCGGTCACACCACCGTGCGCCGGACGCCCGACGTGCACAGCGGGGTCACCGCCGTCGTGCCCGGCGCCGTCGGCCCGCACCGTCCGCTGCCGGCCGGGGTGTTCACGGGCAACGGCTACGGCAAGCTGGTCGGCACCACCCAGCTGGCCGAACTGGGCGCGCTGGAGACCCCGGTGCTGCTGACCTCCACCCTGTCGGCCTTCCGGGTCGCGGACGCCCTGGTCGGCTGGATGCTCGGGCGGCCCGGCTGCGAGGAGGTGCGGAGCCTCAATCCCGTGGTGGGCGAGTGCAACGACGGCCTGCTCTCCGACATCCGCTCCCGTCCCGTGCGCGAGGAGCACGTACGGGAGGCCCTGGAGACGGCCTCCGCAGGGCCCGTGGCCGAGGGGTGCGTGGGAGCGGGCACCGGCACCGTCGCGCTGGGCTTCAAGGCGGGCGTCGGGACGGCGTCCCGTGTCCCGGAGGCGGGCGGCAGGCGGTTCACGGTCGGCGTCCTGGTGCAGGCCAACTTCGGGGGCACGCTGCGGGTGCTCGGCCGGGCGGTCCCGCCGGAGTCCGTGGGCGTCGGGGCGGGAGGCCCGGGAACGGCGGCGGACGCCGGTTCCTGCGTGATCGTGGTGGCCACCGATGCCCCGCTGGACGGGCGCCGGCTCACCCGGATGGCGCGGCGCGCGGTGTTCGCGCTGGCCCGCACGGGCGCGGCGTACAGCCACGGCAGCGGCGACTACGCCGTCGCCTTCTCCACCCGCCCGGATCCGGGAGCCCTGGTGGCGGACGCCGACCTCGGCCCGCTGTTCGAGGCGGTGCTCGACGGGGTCGAGGAGGCGGTGCTCAACTCCCTGCTCGCGGCGACCACGACGACCGGTTTCGGCGGCCGGACGGTGCCGGCCCTCCCGGCGGACGCCCTGCTCGCCGTCCTGGGCGCGCCCGCGGTCCCCGGCCCCGGCGGCGGCTGAACGGGGAAACGGCGCGGCAGGGGCCGCCCGGCGTTCCCGGGCCGCCCCTGCCGCGTGCGCCGCTCGGCCGGACCGGTCAGTGGCCGGCGACCGTGCCGGTCAGCTCGTTGGTGCCCTGCGGCAGGGTCACCGACTTGGTCTTCTCGCCGGACTCCAGGTCGATGGCGTGCAGGGCCTTCTTGCCGGGCTCGGAGACGTAGGCGGTGTGGTCGCGGACGAAGAGGGTGGGCCGGGGCTGCTGCCAGTCGAGCGGCTCCTGCCACTTGCCCACGGCGGGGATCTTCTTCTCCACGGTGCCCTTGTCCGGGTCGACGACGTGGATGGCGCCGTCGGTGCCGAGGACGAGTGCCTCACCGTGCGGTCCCCGGGCGAGGGAGCGGAAGGAGTAGCTGGTGCCCAGCTCCACCAGGCGCAGCTTCGCGGTCCTGGTGTCGATCAGGGAGACGCGGGTCGGCCGTTCCAGTTCGGCGTCCGGGTCGGTCTTGTAGTCGCCCAGCAGCACCGGGGACTCCTCGCTGCCGGACTGGTTGCCGATGCGGCCGTAGTCGTCGGGCGCGTCCACCTTGGTGAACTTGCCGTCCTTGTAGATCAGGACGCCGTCCTCGCAGCCGACCGCGACCGCCTCGCCCTGCGCGGTGGCCTCGCCGTGCACGCCGGGGCAGTCCTCGTTGCGGGCGATCTCCTTGTCGTCCTCGTCCAGGACCAGGGCGCCGGTCCGCTTCTCCTCGTTGCCGAGGGTGGAGAGCAGCCGGCCGTCGCTCAGTTCGATGGCGACGCCGTGGTGGGCCTCGGCGGAGGTGTAGGTGCGTCCTTCGGGCTTCTTCCCGGCGCCGAGGTCGGCGGGTGCGAAGACGTTGACCTCGCCGGTGCCGTCGGTGAAGAGCACCGTCTTGCCGGCGTGGCGGACGACGTGGCCGGGCTTGGCGCCGTCGTACCGGATGTCGGTGAGGGTCTGTGCGGCGGCGTTCAGGACGCGGAAGCCGCTGTCGGTGGAGACGACGACGTGGTCCTCGTCGCCGGCGGGGCTGACGCGGTTGAAGCCGGGCAGATCGATGGTCCCGGTGACTTCGAGGCTGTCCTTGTCGAGGATGTACAGGCCGCCGTCGAAGGTGGCGACGAGCGGGTCCTCGACCGTGGCCGCGGGCGTGGCGCCCGCGGTTTCCTGGGACTTGGCGTCGGAGGAGGAGCTGTCGGAGGTGTCCTCGCCCCCGCACGCGGTCAGGACCGTGGACACCGCGAGGGCGAGTGCCGTGGCCGTGAGGGCCCTGTTGCGCATGGACTTGTTCACTGTGTTCCTTCCGGGCTGCCGACGGTCAGTCCGTCGGTCATGGCGGTGGTGTTGGCGCGCATCATCTGCAGGTAGGTGGCGGCGCCCTCGTTCTCGGCGGTGAGCGACTCGGAGTACAGCTCGACGACCCGGGCCTGGTCGCCGAGTTCGGTGCGCAGGACCTCGGCGAGGCGCCCGGGCTGCGAGGAGTCGGCGAAGACGGTGCGGACCCCGGCCCGGTCCATGGCCCGGGTGAGCGAGCGCAGGTCGGAGGAGCTCGGTGAGGCGAGCGTCGTGCCGCTGGGGATCACGGCACCGACGACGCGGAAGCCGAACCGTTCGGCGAGGTAGCCGAAGACGTGGTGGTTGGTGACCAGGTTGCGCCGGTCCTCGGGGATTTCGCCGAACGACTTCTCCATGAAGGCGGTGAGTTCGGCGAGTTGCCCGTCGTAGCGGGCGGCGTTGGCGCGCACCGCCTTGTCGTCCACGCCCTGCACGTGTTCGCGCACGTGGTCGGCGATGAGGCCGGCGGCCTTGCGCACCCGGTCGGGGTCGGTCCAGAAGTGCGGGTCGGGCTGTCCCGACTCGCCCTCGGGTCCGCCGTCCTCGCCGGTGCCGAAGGTGAGCGGGTCGACCGCCTCGCCGACCTCGAAGGTGGCGACCCCGGCCTCGTGGGCGGCGTCGACGTGCCGCAGTACGTTCTCCTCCAGGCCGAGGCCGTTGAAGACCACGAGGTCCGCGCGCTCCAGTTCGGCGGCCTGGACCGCCGACAGGCCGAAGGAGTGCGGGTCGGCGTTCGGCTTCATCAGGACCGTGACCTCGGCCTGGTCGCCGACGACCTGGCGGGTGATGTCGCCCAGGATGTTGGTGGTCACCACGATGCGGGGCTGTTCCCGCGCGCCCGAGCAGGCCGTGGCGGTGGCCGCCGCGACCAGGGCGAGGAGCCCGGCCAGCAGGCGGCGCAGCCGGGCCACGCGTATCCGGGCGCGCTCCGGGGCCCTCATCGGCCGGTCTCCGCCATGAGGCCAGGCTCGATGTCCAGGTCGAAGGTGCGGGCGATGCGCAGGCTGTCGTTGTAGTCGATCTCGTACACGCGTTTTCCGGCGGGGTCGTTGACGTAGGCGCGGCTGCGGTCGACCTCGACGGCCGGTCCGGTTCCGCCGTCGGAGGCGGTCCGGTCGCCGCCGGTGACGAGGGACTTGGTCGTGGAGACCTGTTCACCGGTGGTGATGTCGTAGCCGTGCAGTGCTCCGTCGGTCTCCAGGACGAGCAGCGGGGAGCCCTCCCCCGCGGTGTTGGCGGCCAGGACCGGGCCGGTGCCGACGCGGGTCCAGGACCGCTCGGTCACGTCCAGGACCCATACGGCGCGGTCGCCGGCGGGCGCGGTCAGCGTGTCGCTGCCGGCGCGGTGGCGGAAGGCCGGGGCCTGTTCGGGCTCGGGCACGTCCTCGCCGTACGGGATGCGCTCGGCCGTGAACTTGCCGTCGTCGGTGTCCACGAGCAGCGCGCCGTCGGCGCAGCCGAGGACGACGCCGCGCCGGGTGACGGCGTCGCCGCGCGGCCGTTCGCACTCGGCGTCCGGCGACGCGACGGTCCTCCCCTGCCGGTCGTACACCGTGACCTTCGCCCGGTCCTCGTCGCCGGTGAGCGCGACCAGGTGTTCCTCGTACGGCACCACCGCGCCGGTGTGCGTCGCGGACAGCGCGCGGACCTTCTTGACCTTCCCCTTCTCCAGTTGGGTGCGGTCGTAGAGCTCGGTGTGTCCGTCCGCGTCGGTCACCGCGGTCACGGTGGCGTCGCTGCGGACCTCGGCGGCCTTGGCGGAGGGCAGGTCGCCGACGTCGCGTATCGCCGCCCGGTAGTAGTGCACGTGGTCGCCGTGGTCGACCATCCAGGCGCCGCTGTCGAGCACGCGGGTGCCGCCGTCGGTGTGGAAGAAGCCGAAGCGGCCGTCGGTGCCCAGGCGTACCGCGCCCGGGATCCGGGCCGTCTCGCTCACCTTGCCGGTGATGAGGTCGAGCACCCGGCTCGCGCCGCTGCCGGGGTCGCCGAGCAGGAGGCGGGACTGCTGCTCGGCCGCTTCCTTCGCTCCTTCGACGTATCCGTGCGGGGTGGTGGACGGTGTCGCGGCCGATGGTGCTCCGCCGTCCTCCCCGCCGTCCGCGCAGCCGGTGGCGAGCAGGGCGGTGAGGGCAAGTGCGGTCAGGGTCAGGGGGGTTGTACGGCGTCGGACGGGACGTCGGACGGTGTGAGGCATCGTCTCGGGCTTTCTTCAGTCGGCTGTGGGGGCGAGAGCGGGGGCGGTTGCCCGGCGCGTACGGCGGTGGCGGAGGGCGGACGCGGTGTGGGAGACGAAGAAGAGGGTCACCGCGACGGCGGCGACGGTGGCACCGGCGGCGGTGCTCAGGTGCCAGGACAGGAGCAGCCCGGTGAACGTGGCGGTGACGCCGAGGAGCGCGGCGAGCACCATGACGGCCCGGACGCTCCGGGCCCAGGGCAGTGCGGCGGCGGGCGGGGCGATGAGCAGGCCGAGGACGAGCAGGGTGCCCACGATGTGGAACGAGGCGACGATCGCGAGGCCCAGCAGGACCAGGAGCACCGCGTGCGCCAGCCCGGGCCGCAGGCCCAGGGTGTGGGCCTTGCGCGGGTCGAACGCGAGGGCGAGGAAAGCCCGGTGGCCGAGTACGGCGACGAGCAGCGCCACCAGGAGCGCCCCGCCGAGCAGGTACAGGTCCTGCTCGCGGACGGCGAGCACGTCACCGAAGAGGAAGCCGGTCAGGTCCACCGCGAAGGACTGCGAACGCGACACGATGATCACGCCGAGCGAGAGCATGCCGACGAAGAGCAGCCCGATGCCGGTGTCCTGGGAGAGCCTCGGCGTACGGCCGAGGGCGGTGACGCCCGCCGCCATGACCGCCGCGCTCACCACGGCCCCCGCCAGCAGGTTGCCGCCGAGCAGCGCGGCCACCGCGACCCCGGGCAGCAGCCCGTGCGACATGGCGTCGCCGAGGAAGGCCATGCCCCTGAGGACGACCCAGGTGCCGGCCGGCGCACAGATCGCGGACACCAGGATGCCGCCCCACAGGGCCCGTTGCACAAACGTCACTTCAAAGGGGGCCGTCAACCAATCCATACGAGGACACTACAATGACAATCATGTTCACGAAACCAGGCCCTCCACCCTCCGACCCGCCCGGAACGCAGGTGCGCGTCCGCTTCACCGGGCTCTGCGCCGGCTACCCGGGGCGTCCGGTGCTCCGTCAACTGACGGCCGCGATACCGGCGTTGGCCATCACGGCACTGGTGGGTCCGAACGGCAGCGGCAAGTCGACCCTGCTCGGCGTACTGGCCGGTGTGATCCGGCCTACATCGGGGCAGCTCAGCCGGGACGGCGCGCGGCCCGCCTTCGTGCCGCAGCGCGGAGCCGTCGGGGACGCCCTTCCGCTGACCGTCCGGCAGACCGTGGAGATGGGCCGCTGGGGCGCACGCGGCCCGTGGCGCCGGCTGACCCGCCGGGACCGCGAGGTCGTGGACTCGGCACTGGACCGGCTGCACATCGGCGATCTCGCCCCGCGCCAGCTCGGTGAGCTGTCGGGCGGGCAGCGGCAGCGCACCCTCATCGCCCAGGGCCTCGCCCAGCAGTCCGACCTGCTGCTGCTCGACGAACCGACCACGGGACTCGACCTGGAGGCGGGTGAACGCATCACCGCCCTGCTGACGGAGCTGGTGGCCGACGGCGTGACGATCGTCCAGGCCACCCACGACCTCCGGGCCGCGCGCTCGGCGGACGCCTGCCTCCTCCTGCACGAGGGCTCACTGGCGGGACAGGGACACCCCGAAGACGTGCTCACCACGTCCGCGCTCGCCGCCCTGTGGACCGGCGCGGGGCCGCCGAGTGCCTGACGGACGGGTCTGTGCTTGCCTGTCCCCAAGGGCGCGTCACGACCCGACGGCCCGAAACCGACACCGGAGCGGACCCCATGAAGATCTACCTCACCAGCGTCCTCGTCGACGACCAGGAGCGGGCGCTGCGTTTCTACACCGATGTGCTGGGCTTCGTGAAGAAGCACGACGTCCCGGTGAGCGGTACGGACCGTTGGCTGACCGTGGTCTCGCCCGAGGCCCCCGACGGGCCCGAGCTCCTGCTGGAGCCCTCCGGCCACCCCGCGGTGGGCCCGTTCCGTGCGGCGCTCGTCAAGGACGGCATCCCGGCCGCCTCGTTCGCCGTGGCCGACGTCCGGGCCGAGTACGACCGGCTGCGCGGACTCGGCGTGCGCTTCACCCAGGAACCGGTGGACATGGACTCGGTGACCGTGGCCGTACTCGACGACACCGTGGGCAACCTGATCCAGATCACGGACGGGCAGTAGGACGCCGGGCGCCGGCGGAGGGTAGGATCACCGGGCGCCGGGCCCCCGGTGCGGGCCGAGCCCACAGGAGAGAGCGAGCGCATGTCCACGACGTTCCGCTCCGCCGCCTGCCCGCCGTGACCCTCCGCCACTGAGCGCGGCCCCGTCCCTTTCGGCGGGCCGCCTCTTCCCGGTTCCGTCCCGCCGTCGAGCGGCCCCCGGGGCGGACCGGCACTCGCCGTTCTCCCCGCACGTCCCCGCCGTCGCGGCGTGCCCGACCACGACAGGTACTGCCCTCTTGTCTGCTCCCGTGTTCCCGCCCTCCGCACGCCTGCGCGGCCTCAAGCCGGACTGGATCTCCGACCCGAAGGTGTGGCGGACGGAGGTCCTCGCCGGACTCGTCGTCGCCCTGGCCCTGGTCCCCGAGGCGATCTCCTTCTCGATCATCGCCGGGGTCGACCCGGAGATCGGCCTGTTCGCGGCCTTCACCATGGCCGTCACCATCTCGGTCGTCGGCGGCCGGCGGGCCATGATCTCCGCCGCGACCGGCGCCGTCGCCCTGGTGATCGCCCCCTTGAACCGGGAGCACGGACTCGGGTACCTCGTGGCGGCGGTCATCCTCGCCGGTGTCTTCCAGGTCGTCCTCGGCGCACTCGGCGTGGCCAGGCTGATGCGGTTCGTGCCGCGGTCGGTGATGGTCGGCTTCGTGAACGCGCTGGCCATCCTCATCTTCATGGCCCAGGTCCCCGAGCTCACCGACGTGCCCTGGCCCGTCTATCCGCTGGTCGCGGCCGGGCTCGTGCTCATGGTGTTCTTCCCGAGGGTCACCAGGACCGTGCCGGCGCCACTGGTCTCGATCATCGTCCTGACCGTCGTCACCGTCGCGGCCGGCATCGCGGTCCCCACCGTCGGCGACAAGGGCGAGCTGCCCCACGCGCTGCCGGTGCCGGGCCTGCCCGACGTGCCGTTCACCCTCGACACGCTGACGACCGTCGCCCCGTACGCGCTCGCCATGGCCCTGGTGGGACTCATGGAGTCGCTGATGACGGCGAAGCTGGTGGACGACATCACCGACACCCGCTCCGACAAGACCCGGGAGTCGATCGGCCAGGGCGTCGCCAACATCGTCACCGGTTTCTTCGGCGGCATGGGCGGATGCGCCATGATCGGCCAGACCATGATCAACGTGAAGGTGTCCGGGGCGCGCACCCGCCTGTCGACCTTCCTGGCGGGCTCGTTCCTGATGGTGCTGTGCATCGTCTTCGGCCCGGTCGTCTCCGACATCCCGATGGCGGCCCTGGTCGCCGTGATGGTGATGGTCTCGTTCACGACCTTCGACTGGCACTCCGTCGCTCCGCGGACCCTGCGCCGGATGCCGGCGGGCGAGATCACCGTCATGGCCGTCACCGTCGCCGTGGTGGTCGCCACCGACAACCTCGCCGTCGGCGTGGTCGTCGGCTCGGTCACGGCGATGGTGATCTTCGCCAGGCGGGTGGCCCGCCTGGCCGACGTCACCTCGGTCGCCGACCCCGACGGCGGCCAGGTCGTGTACTCCGTCACCGGCGAGCTCTTCTTCGCCTCCAGCAACGACCTGGTCACCCGGTTCGACTACGCGGGCGATCCCGAGAAGGTCGTCATCGACCTGTCCGCGACCCACGTCTGGGACGCCTCGTCCGTCGCCGCGCTGGACGCCGTCGAGACCAAGTACGCCCGGCGCGGCAAGACGGTCGAGATCGTCGGCCTCGACGAGCACAGCAGCCGCATGCGCGAACGGCTCGGCGGCGCGCTCGCAGGGCACTGACGGACGGGTCCCGCGGGGCGCGGCGGCGTCAGTAGCGCTCGGCGTGCCGCCCGCCGCCGCGGGGCGGGCGGAACTGGGGGCCGTAGGTGCCCGGCGCGTCCGGGATCTGCGTCTCCATCAGTTTCAGCGCGGTGCCCTCCAGCCCGCCCATGGTGCGGACGGCCGAGCGCAGCGTGCGCGCGTCGCCGCCGGCCCACGCGGTCTCGAGGGTGCTCAGCACCTTGGCGTACGCCGTGTCGAACTGGTCGAGGAGTCCCTGGACCTGCTCGCTCGGAGCGGGCCAGCCACCGGCCGGTACGCGGGCCATGGGCCGTGCGTCGGGGAAGGGCACGGGCGCGCCGGTGAACTCCCAGCCGTCGTCCGTCCTGCGCAGCTGCCGTCCGTGGTAGATCTCGCCGAAGGCGTAGTAGTGGGCCGGGTGGTCGTCGCCGAACGCGTCCTCGGGGGAGCTGGTGGTGCCCTCCCCCTGCTCCTTGACGGCCTCGATCGCGCGCTCGACGGCGTCGAGGTCGGTCACGGGTTCGAGGACGTCGGAGCCGATGTGCTCGGACAGCTGGCCGCGCGCCGACAGTTCCGGCGCGACGGCCCGGAAGGCGGCCAGCACCTCGTCGTAGAAGCGGCCGATGCTGGGCGAGTTGCGCATGCTGCGGGCGAGGGGCTCCTCGGGGGCCTCGATGGCCATCATCACATCGCGCACGAAGGGCCGGTCGAGGCCGGAGAGGTACACGTTCACGTCGTCCCGCACCCCGCCGGGCAGCGGGCCCGGGTACACGGGGGCCGCGTCACTGATCCGCGGCCGTCCGCCCACGGCGACCAGCAGGTTGCAGACCACACCCATGTGGTACATCTCGTCGCCGACGATGCGCCGGATCAGCCGTGCGACCTGGCTGCCGCGGTCCCCGACGGACCACCAGCCGCACAGGTACGGCGGGATGGTGGCGAGTTCCAGGGCCACGGCGACCTGCAGGGCCTCCCTGAGCCAGTCGACGCCGCGGCCGGCCCCGGGGACCGCGAGGAGCCCCGCCACGCTCCGGGGCCCGGACGGGACCTGCGCGCCGTTCGCCGGCCGCCCGGCCGCCCGCGCCGGACCGGCGGCGGACAACGGGCCCGCGGCCGTCAGAGCGGCGGCCGACGTCATGAACGTCCGCCGCCCGAGCGGCGCCGCCGCCCCCGCCCGCGCATCCGGCGCGTCCTCGCCCAGACCAGTCACCCACTGCTCCTTCCGTCACCTCGCCCCGCCCGTGACCGGGGCCGCGTACACCTCGACGGCTGGCGAAACTAGCAGCGGAAGCGGCGTGCGAACGGCGCACTCCGCCGGGTCGGGTCCACTCCACCCGGTCGGCCCTGCCGGCCGGGCCGCGTGTGGCCGGACCGGTGGGGGCGCATGTGTACGATGCACGCGACACGGGCGGGACGCGGCGTCGGAACGGAACTGGACATGGGCGGGCAAGAGCGCCGGCTGAGCGAACTCGAGCGGGAACTCACCCTGCTGACACGGCATTTCGTCGCCTCGCGGGGCCCCCGCATCGGCCAGAGTCTGGAACGGTCGGCCTACGTTCTGCTGACCCGGCTCGAGTCGGGCGAACCGCTCACCCTCAAGGAACTGGCGCACACCTTCCAGGTGGACGTCTCCACCATCAACCGGCAGGTGGGCGCCATGCTCCGGGGCGGCCTCGTGGAACGCATCCGGGACCCCGACGGCGGGGCGGCCCGCAAGTTCCGGCCCACCGCCCTGGGCCTGGAACGCCTGGAGGCGGACCGGGCGATCAGCCGCGCCGGGACCGCACGACTGGTACGGGCGTCGGGGTGGGAGGACGAGCAGACCCAGCAGTTCCTGGATCTGCTGGTCCAGCTCAACCAGGGCATCGAACACCTGGAGGGTCTCACCCGGACCCGGGAGGCGGACGCCCGGCAGGAACCGCCGGCCGGACCCTAGGCCCGGCCGGGTGCACCGGCGTGCGCAGGTTCGGTGCGGCCGGCGGTGGGCTCCTGCCCGTCGTCCCCGCCGCGCACGGCTTCGGCTCGTCGCCCGGCGGCTGCGCGCCACTGGCCGGCCGCGGGCCGCCCTGCCGCCGGCGGAGACGGAGACGGCCGCCACGGGCACCGGCCGGCACGGGCACCGGCCGGCAGCAGCTCCGTGGCCGGTGCGCCCGGGCGCCGGCCCGTCGCGACCGGGCGCTCCCGTACACAGTCTTGACACGGTCACGCCGACCGCTTGTATGGTCTAGTCCAACAGAACTCGCCGCTCCGGAAGCGGAGTTGTTCCCTGCTCAGGGGCGTCTCCGGATCCGCGGACGGTGAGTGCGCGTCACCTTCGCGCCTCCTGGCCCCACCCACGAGAGGCCGTACCCGGCGTGCGCGGTCACCCCCACACATGACCGTGCGTGACCTGGAACGGCCTGATGTGAAGGAGTTCCGCATGAACGCACGTCGGAAGACCGCTGCCCTGATCGGTGCGGCCGTCGCCCCCGTCCTCGCCGTCAGCCTCCCCGCCTCCTCGGCGAGCGCCCACGGCTACATCTCGGATCCGCCCAGCCGCCAGGCGCAGTGCGCCGAGGGCACGGTGTCCTGCGGCGACATCAAGTACGAGCCCCAGAGCGTCGAGGGCCCCAAGGGCCTGACCAGTTGCAGCGGCGGCAACAGCCGCTTCTCGGAGCTGGACGACGACAGCAAGGGCTGGACGGTCACCCCGGTGTCGAAGAACACGACGTTCACGTGGCAGGTCCCGGTCCAGCATGCCACCAGCACCTGGGAGTACTACGTCGGCGGTCAGCAGATCGCCGTGTTCGACGACGGCGGCGCCAAGCCGGACGCCGTGGTGAACCACCAGGTCGACTTCGGTGGCATCACCGGTCAGCAGAAGGTCCTCGCCGTGTGGAACGTCGCCGACACGGGCAACGCGTTCTACGCCTGCATCGACGTCAACGTCGGCGGCTGACGGAGCGGCTGAGGCAGTACGGAGCGGCCGCACCCCCACCGGGACCGGCGGCCGCTCCCGCCGCTCCGCCCGCTCAGCTCCCCGCATGCACACGCACACTGCCACCCCCCACACCGAGCAGGAGTCGATACCGTGCAGCACCGCAAACTCGCACTGCTGGCCGCCACCGGCGCGGCCGTCGCCCTCGGCGCCATGACGCTGGCCCCGCAGGCCGTCGCACAGAAGGCCGACACCCGTGCCGCCGCGGCCGATTTCGTGGTCAGCGAGGCGCAGTTCGACCAGATGTTCCCGAACCGGAACTCGTTCTACACGTACAGCGGCCTCACCGACGCCCTCAGTGCCTACCCGGGGTTCACCAACACCGGCAGCGACACGGTGAAGAAGCAGGAGGCCGCCGCCTTCCTCGCCAACGTCAGCCACGAGACGGGCGGGCTGCAGTACGTCGTCGAGCAGAACGAGGCCAACTACCCGCACTACTGCGACGACACCCAGCCGTACGGCTGCCCGGCCGGCACGGACAAGTACTACGGGCGCGGGCCCGTCCAGCTCAGCTGGAACTTCAACTACAAGGCCGCCGGGGACGCCCTCGGCATCGACCTGCTCAACAACCCCGACCTGGTGCAGAACGACGCGGCCGTGGCCTGGAAGACGGGCCTGTGGTACTGGAACACGCAGAGCGGTCCCGGGACCATGACCCCGCACGACGCCATGGTCAACGGCGCCGGGTTCGGTGAGACCATCCGCGCCATCAACGGCAGCCTGGAGTGCGACGGAGGCAACCCCGAGCAGGTCCAGAGCCGGATCAACAGCTACCAGCAGTTCACCCAGGTCCTCGGCGTGGAGCCCGGAGACAACCTCAGCTGCTAGCGGGGTCCGGACCGCTGTCGGAGGGCACGCTCCCGACCCGTGCCCTCCGCCGGCGCCGGCTCGGCCCGAACCAGCTGCCCGGCCCGCGCCGCGACCGGCGCGGGCCCTTCCGAACGACCCGGCGGGTGCCCGTCCCGCCCTCGGCCCCGCTGTCGGGGCTCCGTCCCCCGTGGCCGTCCGGCGACGGAAGCGGGGCCCTGCGGTCCGCCTGCGCCCGGACCTCGACGTGCGCCTGGTGCGCCGTGACGCGGAACGCCTCCTCGTAGGCGGCCAGGGCGCCGCTCGCCGCACCGCCCGACAGGCCACGGCGGCGGATGCGGGACGCCAGCCAGATGAAGAGGCCCAGCACCGCGGCGAGTCCGCCGGCCAGGATCACGTACGGCAGGAGCGCGTCCATGGCCACAGACTACGGCCCGCCCCGCGAAGCGCACCGGACGCCCGTCTCCCCTCGGACCCCGAGCCCGGCACCCCCACAGCCCGGAGCGACCGAGGCCCCGCGGGCGCACGCGTCCGGCCCCCGGGTGCCGATCGCGTCCTGGGCACCGGTCCCGACGGGACCGCGGCGGGACCGGATCGCGCGCTCGCCTCAGGCGACCCGCGGATAGTCCGGCAGGTCCAGGGCGGAGTGGGCCGCGCGCCCCTCCCGGGCTCCCTCCGTCGCCATCGTCCTCGCCACGGCGGCGGGGTCGCGCAGCATGGCGTTGCGGGCCTCCAGGTCTTCGCGCGTCGTGGGTATGACGACCGTGCCGCCGTCACCGGCGAGCGCCTGGTTGCGCTCCGCGAAGGGCCGCATGAGCCGCTCGTAGGCCGCGAAGGCCTCGGCGTGGTCCGCGTGTGCGGCCAGTTCCCCGGCCAGGACGTAGGCGCCGACGAGCGCGACGCTGGAGCCCTGCCCGGAGAGGAAGGAGGTGGCGTGCGCGGCGTCGCCGGCCAGTACGACACGCCCGTGCGACCAGGTGGGCATGCGGATCTGGCTCACGACGTCGAAGAACAGGTCCTCGGCCCGGCGCGCGCCCTCCACCAGCCGCGGCAGCTGCCAGACCCGCTCCGGGAAACGTTCCTCCACCAGGTCGCACTGGGCCCTGGGGTCACGGAACGCCTCGATCGGCGGGGTGTCACGGGTGAACGTGAGGAAGCCGTGCACCCGGTCGGTCGCCTCGTAGGCGTAGAGGATCGCGCCACGGCCCGGCTCGTTCCAGATGACGGCCTCGTGGGCGAGGCCGAACTCGTTCGGCAGGGTGAAGCCCGCGAAGACGCGTCCGAGGTAGTGGTGGAAGCGTTCCTCCGGCCCGAAGACCAGCCGGCGCGTGTTCGAGTGCAGGCCGTCCGCGCCGACGACGAGGTCGAAGGTGCGCCGGACGCCGCTGTCGAAGACGACGTGCACGGCGTCCCCCACGTCGTCCAGCGTCGCGATCGAGTCGTCGAAGAGGAACTCGACCCGGCCGCGGAGCGGGGCGTAGAGCGCGTCGGCCAGGTCACCGCGGGGCACTTCGAGGTCGAGGCCCGCCACTCCCCCGGTCAGCTGCTCGGGCTGCAGGGTGCCGACGGTGTCCCCCGCCGCACCCAGGAAGGTGATCTGCCGGGTGTCGACGTGCGCCTTGCGCAGGGCCGGCAGCATGCCCATGCGGTCCACGACCTCGCGGGCCGTGCCACGGATGTCGATGGGGTAGCCGCCTCCGCGCACGGCGGAGGCCTTCTCGACGACGGTCACCTCGAAGCCGTACCGGTCGAGCCAGTACGCGAGCGCCGGGCCCGCGATACTGGCTCCGGAGATCAGTACGCGACGAGTGGGACGGGAGGTGCGGTTCATGGGTTCTCACCTTTCCGCCGGGAGGACGAGTCCCGGCGCGAGGCAGGCACGTGTCCGACCGAGAAAACAGATACGTACCTTAGGTATCTTTACAGGGGCCACGCGGCACCCTTGCGAGCACCGGCCACTCCCCACGATATAGATACCTAACTCAGGTATGCAAATGGAGACCTCATTGACCCCCGACCCCGCCGGACCGCCGGCGCCTCAGAACCCGCACGCCGACCTGCTCGCCGTGCTGCCCCGGATCACCCAGCTGAGCGCCGCCATCACCAAGAGCCGGCTCACCGAACGCGCCGCCGAGGCGGCCGGCCTCGCCCTCGACCGGCCCGCCATGGGCGTACTGGTGTCGCTGCGCACCGCGGACAGGGCGCTGCGGATCGGCGAGATCGCCGACCGGATGCAGGTCGTGGGCCCGCACGTCACCCGCCAGGTGCAGACCCTGGAGAAGCGCGGTCTCGTACGGCGCGTCGCCGACCCCCACGACCGCCGCGCGAGCCTCATCGAACCGACCGGGGCGGGCACGGAGGCCGCCAACCGCTATGTCACCTCGCTGCTGGGCTGGTTCGCCGAGGCGCTCGCCGACTGGCCCCGGCAGGACCGCGACGACCTCGCCCGCCTCCTCACCCGCCTGGCCGACGACGTGACGGCACGCCTGGCCCGGTTCGACACGCAGGAGGAAGAGGGGCGGCGGGAGGAGCGGTGACCGGGCGGGCGGCGCGTCCCGTCATCCGCGGGCCGGGAAGCCGGCCCGCCACAGGTCGCGGAGCAGCGCGACCTCGGCCATGTGGTGGATGAACTCCAGGCTCGAACCGGCCACGACGGCGATGTACGGGTCGCCGGGGTCCGAACCGTACGGGTACTGCGAGAAGCCGATCGTGTCGAGCTGCTCGTCCGTGACGGACGCGACGTCCTCGCGCCAGCGGTCGACCGTCGCCCAGAACCGCTCGAGCGCCAGGGCGGCCGACGGCGTGAAGTCCACCAGCAGCCGCGGGTCCCGGCGGCGTTCCCCGAAGGTCCACTCCCACTGGCCCGCGAAACAGGAGTGCAGGTGCGCCAGCCGCCAGGCGATGGTGGTCACCGGGCTCTCGTCGGGTTCCGGCGTGCCGGTGAAGGCCAGCACCTCCTCCACCCGCTCGACACCCACGCTCCAGTCGTCGGCGATCCTGGCGACCGGCATGCCCCCGGCCGCCTGGCGGGCGACCTCGGCGTACTCGCTCGACGGGATGTCCGGGGCCCCCTTGTCGAGCACCCACTCGCCAGGGCCGTAGGCCCGCGGCGTCGCGGCCTCCGCCCGCCGGCGGACCGACCAGCAGCCCGCGACCGGCTCCCACAGGTACTCCGCGTCGCCGAGTCCCGTCAGCCGGACCTCGGCCATCTCCCTGGCCTGGTCGAACTGGTCGAGCAACAGGCCCAGCCGGTCGGTCCGTGCACCCTGGTCCGCCATGCCCCGCTCCCTCCGTACGCGCCGCCCGGCCGGCGCCCTGCCGGAGGCTAGCGGTCCCGCCGCACGGGCCGCGAGCGAATTCCCCGCGGCCCCGCCGCGCCGCCGGCAGACGGCACGGACGGGCTTCACCGGTCCCTCGCCCCACGTGTCACATGTCTTGATGCCCCGCACAGCACGTGCATAGGATCGTGACGAGAGTGGTTGAATCGTTTCAATCCCCTTCAGCACCCTTGTACGTCACTTGAGCGCACGTTGCATGTCCCTTCAGGCAGCCGGCGCGGGTCCACGCGCGGTTCGTTGCCGGCACGGCGAGCAAAGGCGGATACACATGACCCGGGGCACGACCGAGGGCTGGAACCGAAGAGTCTTCCTGCGTGGCGCCGTGGCGACCGCGGGCACCACCGTCGCCGCGCTGTCCGCCGGCGGCGCGGCCGCCGCAGCCGGGGCCGGGGCCGGGGCGAACCGGGAGGGGCCCCGGACCGACGCGGCCCACCGGGGACTCCGCGTGGTCCGCACCAGCGTCGAGTACGCGGAGAACCTGCTCGGCACGGACGTCGGACACCCGCGTCTGTCCTGGGAGCTGGCCGCTCCCGGGCACGGCGCCCGGCAGACCGCGTACCACATCCGCGTCACCAAGGACCCCGGCGGCCGGAGCGGGCGGGCCCACACGGTCTGGGACTCCGGCAAGGTCGCCTCCGACCGCAGCGTCGGCGTCCCCTACGGCGGCCCCGCGCTGCTCCCCCGCACCCGCTACCACTGGCAGGTCCGGGTCTGGGACGGCGACGGCCGGCGCTCCGGCTGGAGCGAGCTCCGCTGGTGGGAGACCACCCTGCCCGCCGACGGGTGGCGGGCCCACTGGATCGGCGCCGACGAGCCGCCCGCTCCGCCGTCCCCCGACGGCGCGTCCTGGATCTGGTCCCCCGGCGCGACCTCCTCCGACGCCCCGGAGGGCGAACGCCGGTTCCGCGCGACGCTCTCGCTGCCCGCGGGCTCGGCGGTGAAGC
Organism: Streptomyces mayonensis; assembly: GCF_018982965.1. GTDB lineage: Bacteria > Actinomycetota > Actinomycetes > Streptomycetales > Streptomycetaceae > Streptomyces > Streptomyces mayonensis. The sequence continues at coordinate 71,290 of NZ_JACBYP010000019.1, forward strand.
GGGCCGTGGTGACCGCGACGGCGGACGACGACTTCACCCTGTACGTCGACGGCGGCGAAGTCCTGCACGCGCCCCGGCAGACCGACGGCTGGCGCACCGGGCGTACCGCGGACGTCACGGCGGCGACGCGCTCGGCCGGGACGGAGGTCGTCGTCGCCGCGCTCGCCACCAACCGCCCCGGGGCCAGTGTGAACCCCGGCGGCCTCCTCGTCCGGTACGTCGTCGAGACCGAGGACGGTGCCGCCCGCGAACTGCGCACCGGGGACGGCTGGCGCACCACCGACGCGGCACCCGAGGGCTGGGAGCAGCCCGGGTTCGACGACAGCGGCTGGGACGCCGCCGCCGTCCTCGCCCCCTACGGCAAAGGCCCCTGGGCCAGCGGTGTCACCGTCACCGCGCCCGAACCGCCCGCACCGCTGCTGCGCCGTTCCTTCACCGTCCGGGGGCGCGTCGCCCGCGCCCGCCTGCACATCGGCGGACTCGCCTACTACGAGGCCCACATCAACGGCCGCCGCGTCGGCACCCAGGTCCTGGACCCGGGATTCACCGACTACGACGAGACGGTGCTGTACGCCGTCCACGACGTGACCGGCCTGCTGCGGCGCGGGGAGAACGCCATCGGCGTCACGCTCGGACGCGGCTTCTACGGCATGACGACGCCCAACGTCTGGAACTGGCACCGCGCCCCCTGGCACGGCGAGCCCCGCCTGCTCGCCCAGTTGGAGATCGACCACCCGGACGGGACCCGCACCACCGTCGTCTCCGACGACCGGTGGCGCCTGACCGAGGGCCCGACGCTGTCCAACTCCCTGTACGCCGGGGAGACCCACGACGCCCGGCTGGCGCCCGACGGGTGGACCCGGCCCGGGTTCGACGACTCGGGGTGGCGCGGGGCCGGCGTGCGCGAGGCCCCCGGCGGCACGCTGCGGGCGCAGCCGCACGATCCGATCGGGATCGTCGGCACCGTCCGCCCGGTCGCCGTCGAGGAGCTGCGCCCCGGGGTGTACGTCGTCGACATGGGCCGCACGCTGGCCGGGTGGACGCGGCTGACCGTGCGCGGAGCCGCCGGGGGCACGGTGGTCCGGCTCGTCCACGGCGAGAAGCTGAAGGACGACGGCAGCGTGCACGCCGAGACCGGGCACGTTCCCGGGCGCTTCCAGACGGACGAATACGTGTGCGCGGGCCGGGACAAGGAGGTCTGGGAGCCCTCCTTCTCCTACAAGGGCTTCCGGTACGTCGAGGTCCACGGCCTGTCCGCGCCTCCGGCGCCGGCGGACGTGCTGGGACGCCTGGTGCACTCGCGCGTCGACGAGACCGGGTCCTTCTCCTGCTCCGAGCCGTTCTACGAGTGGCTGGACCGGGCGATGCGGCGCACCGTGCTCAACAATCTGCACGGCATCCCCACCGACACCCCCATGTACGAGAAGAACGGCTGGACCGGCGACGCCCAGCTCGGCACGCCCGTCATGACGTACGCGTTCGGGATGCAGCGCTTCCTGTCGAAGTGGCTCGGCGACCTCGCCGACAGCCAGAACGGCGACGGCCGGCTCCCGGTGATCGTGCCCAGCGGCGGCTGGGGCTACGAGAACGCGGCGCCGTCCCCGGAGTGGACGACCGTGTACCCCTTCGTGGTCCGGGAGTTGTACCGCGTCTATGGGGACGACCGGGCGGCGCGCGACCACTGGGAGACCCTGACCCGGTACCTGGACTGGGAACTGTCCCGGCTGACGGACGGCCTGGCCGACACCGCGCTCGGCGACTACCTGGCCCCCGGGTACGGCGGCAACCCGCCCGAGGACACCCGCCTGACCGCCACGGCCTATCTGCACCGGGCGCTGCTGCTCACCGCGGAGCTGGGCGAGGAACTCACCGGACTGCCGGGGGACGAGGACCTCCCGGCGCGCTACCGGGTGGCCGCCCGGGGGCTGCGGGACGCGCTGAACGCCGAGTTCCTCGGCCCGGACGGTCACTACCGCACGGCCAAGGACCCGGACTACCGGCAGACGTCCAACGCGATACCCCTCGCCTTCGGGCTGGTGCCGCCGGGCGCCCGGGGTACGGTCCTGGACAGCCTGGTGGCGGACATCGAGGAGCGCGGCAACCATCTGAACACGGGCGCGCTGGGCACGAGCGTGCTGCTGCGGGTGCTGTGCGCGCACGGCCGGCCGGACGTCGCCCACGCCCTGGCCACCCAGACCACCTACCCGAGCTGGGGCCACTGGCACGACAACGGCGCCGACACCATGTGGGAGATGTGGCCGCTGGACTCCCGCTCCCGCGACCACTACTTCCACGGCACCGTCGCCCAGTGGCTGTACGAGAACGTGGCGGGGCTGCGGCCGGGCGACGCCGGTTACCGCACCTTCACCGTCCGTCCGGACGCGCGTACGGGGGTCGACTGGGCGCGGACCTCGATCCGTACCGTCCGCGGGGAGGCGTCCGCGGCGTGGTCCGCCGTGGGCGGGAAACTCCGGCTGACGGTACGGGTTCCCGTGGGATCGCGGGCGGAGGTCCACGTCCCGGTGGGCGAGGGGGCGCGCGCGACGGCGCCCCGCGGGGCGGAGTTCGTGCGGTCGGCGCCCGGCTTCGACGTCCACCGGGTCGGCCACGGCACCTGGGAGTTCACCGGGACCGCGTGACGTCCTCGCGCCTGCCACGGGCGGAGGGCGGCTCCGCCCGTGGCCGCGGGTCAGGCGTCGGCGGCCTCGGCGAGGGAACGGGGGCGCAGGTCCGTCCAGTTGGTCTCGATGAACTCGAGGCAGGCGTCGCGGCTGTTCTCCTCGAAGGCGACCGTCCAGCCCCCGGGGACCTCGGCGAAGGACGGCCAGAGCGAGTGCTGGCCCTCGTGGTTCACGAGGACCAGGAAGCGGCCGTCGGCGTCGTCGAAGGGGTTGGTGCTCATCCCGCTGCCTCCCGGGAGAATCAGGTTAGGCTCGCCTGATAATCACTGCAGTCGCCGAGCTTAGCCTTCTGGCTTTCCGCTCCACAAGGAGAGGTCGATGAGGTTGACGGGGGAAGCGGACTTCGCCGCGTTCGGACTGCCGGGAGTGCCCGGCACCGACGCCTTCTGGGCCACGGCGCGCACGCCCGCCTCGGTACCGGACGGCGACGGCTGGACGACCCTGTTCCTGCGCCGCGGTTCCGGGGCGGCGAGCATCGGCTTCGAGAGCTGGTCGGCGCCGGTGCCGCTGCGCAGGTGGGGCGAGACGGACTGCTGGTACGCCGAGGTACGCATGCCGCCGCGGCTGCGCGTGACCTACCAGTTCCTCGTGGGCGACGCGGCGTACGCCGATCCGTGCAACCCGGCGGGCGCGGGCGGCGACCGGTCCGTGGCCGCGACGCCGGACGCCCCGCCCCAGCCGCACTGGCCCGCCGTCGGCCCGGACGACGTCCTGCCCCTGCCCCGCACCCGGCTGCGCTGGGCGAGCGAGCGGCTCGGCGGGCGGCGTACCGTGCGGGTCCACGCGGTGGGCGGGGGCGGACCGGTGGTCCTGCTCCTCGACGGGGACGACTGGCTGTACCTCCACCCGGCGACGACCGCGTTCGAGTCGGCCGTGGTGAGCGGCGACCTGCCGCCGGTCACGCTCGTGTTCGTCCCGGCCAAGGACCGTGCGGCCGAGTTCGGGTGCCGGCCCGCGCTGTGGGAGGCGGTCCGGGACGAACTGCTGCCCCTCGTGGCCGGGAGCGGTGTCCGCGCGGACCCGGACCGGCTGGTGGTCGCGGGGCAGAGCCTCGGCGGGCTGAGCGCGCTGTACGCCGCTCTGGAGTTCCCCGGTCTGGTCTCGCGCGTGGCCTGCCAGTCGCCGTCGCTGTGGTGGTCGCCCGGGGCGGCCCGGTCGGCGGATCCGCTGGGCGGCCCGGCCGGCGGCGTTCTCGCGGAGCGCCTGCGCGGGCGGCCCGACCTGTCGGGGCTGCGGGTCGCCTTCGACGTGGGCGAGCACGAGACGCGGATGCTTCCGCACTGCGCGCTGGTGGAGGCGCTGACCGAGCAGGCCGGCGCGACGGTGCGGGTTTCGCGCTCGGCGTCGGGCCACGACCGGGCGGGCTGGCGGCACGCGCTGCTCCGTGACACCGCCTGGGCGCTGGCCCGCTGACCCGGCCCGGACACGCGTGGGGCGGGCGGCGACCGCCGCCCGCCCCACGCGCAGGAGACGTCCTCAGCTCTGGGGACGGCTGCCGTGGTTGGCACCGTTCTTGCGGCGGGCCTTCTTCTTGCGACGTCGCTTCGAGGACATCGAAACCTCCTTGCTGATCCGACTTCTGCCTGCTTTGCACCGGATTGTCGCCACCGGTGATCACAGAGCCCCTTTCCCGTCGGCGCGACGGCAAACATCCGGTACGGGTGCAACGCGTCACCCGCCTCCGAGGTCACCGGAGCGGGTCACCTGGTTCCTGGTCACCTGGTCACCGCGAGGCGGTACTCCTCGTCGTGGGCCAGGAGGTTGCGGTGGGTGTCCTCGGCGGTGACGACGCCGTCGTCCAGGACCAGGACGCGGTCGGCGGCGTCCAGCAGGGCGGGACTGGTGGTGATCACGAGGGTGGTGCGCCCGCGGCGCAGCTTGGCCACGTTGCGCGCGACGAGTTGTTCGGTGACCGCGTCGACGGCCGTGGTCGGGTCCCGCAGCACCAGGACGTCGGCGTCGGCGGCGAGTGCGCGGGCCAGCGAGAGCCGTTGGCGCTGGCCCCCGGAGAGGTTGGCACCGCGGTCGCGGACCGCGTAGTCGAGCCCTTCGCGGTGCAGGGCGACGACGTCGGTCAGCATCGACGCCTCGACGGCCTCCGGCACCGTGGTACTGGTGCCGGACGGGTCGATGTTCGTACGCAGGGTGCCCGCGAAGATCTCACCGTCGTACGGGTTGACCAGCAGGTGTTCGCGGACCGCCTCGACGTCCAGGTCCGCGAGGTCCCGGCCGCCGAGCCGCACCGCTCCCTCGTAGGCGTCCGGCGGTACGTGCAGCGCCAGGACCGCGGCGAGGTCGGCCGCGGCGCGCGGCCGGCGGGCGGCGACGGCGACGAACTCGCCGGCGGCCACCCGGAACCGCACCTTGCGCAGGGCCCCGTGCCGGACGCCGTCGACCTCCAGGCCGGTGTCCGCGGCCGGCCGGTCCGTGCCCGGCGTGGTCACCGGCGGCGCCGTCAGCACCAGCGCCATCCGCTCGGCCGAGGCCCGCGCGACCATCACGTACTTCGGCATCTCCGAGAACAGTTTCAGCGGCTCCATGATGAACTGCGCGAGCCCCACGGCCATCACGAGTTCGCCGATGTCGATCCGGCCCTCGAAGGCGAGCAGGCCTGCCGTCAGGGTCACCGCGGCGGCGAGGACCGCGTTGAGGACCAGCGCGGCGCCTGCGTAGGCGCCGCCCACCCGGGCGACGGTGACGGACTGCGCGCGCGCCTCGGCGCTGACCTTGCGGTAGGACCGGAACGCGGCGTGGTTGCCGCCGAAACCGTGCAGCGGGCGCAGCCCGGTGATCAGGTCGGCGACCTTCGCGCCCGCGCGGGCCACCCGGGCCTGCTGCTCGCGGGTGCTCGAGCCGATCCGCCGGGACATCACGCTCAGGACCGACAGGATCGCGACGGTCCCCACGAGGACCAGCGCGCCGAGCCGCAGGTCGGCGAGGCCCAGCGCGACCGCCGCGATCAGCACGGCGACGAGCGAGCTGATGAGCAGCGGCACCACCTCGATGATGTCGGCGGTCTGGTCGGCGTCCTCGGTGGCGACGGTCAGCACCTCGCCGGACTTGAGGTCGGTGTCGCGGGCGACCGGCTGGAGCCCGCAGGCCGCGACGCGCACCCTCCAGCGGTGCGCCTCGGTGGTGTTGGCCTTCTGCAGGATGCGCATGCCGAACCGCCACGACAGCGACACGGTCGTGATGATCACGGCCAGCGCGCCGATCGAGACGCCGAGCGAGCCGGGGCTCCGCTCCCGCATGGTGTGCTCGACGATCAGGCCGAGCGCGATGGGGAAGGCGGTCTCCCCGGCCTGGTAGAGGCCCATGAGCAGGGTGCCCCAGGCCATCGCGCCGACGTTGCGGCGCAGGGCGGTGCGCAGGATGCCGGACCCCTCGCGGGTCCGCTGCTTGTCATCAGTTCTCATCGAGGTGGCGGGCAATCGCTTCCGGGGTGCGCAGGGTGAACAGGTCGCGGATCGTGATCACTGGACCGTACTCCCGGCGGAGCAGTCCGGTCAGCCGTACCGCCAGCATGGAGTGCCCGCCGAGGGACACGAAGTCGCTCACCGCGCTCACCTCGTCGTCGTCCAGGTCCAGTGCCTCGGCGAAGAACTCGCACACCGTCGTCTCGGTCTCCGTCGCGGGACCGCGCTCCTCCGCCGTGGTCAGGGCGCCCAGCGGCTTGGCCTCCGGCAGCGCCCCGGTGTCGGCCTTCCCGTTCACGGTCAGCGGGATGGCGTCGACCCGGGCGTAGTGCGTGGGGCGCAGGAAGTCCGGCAGCGCGGCGCCCACTTCGGCGGCGACCGCGGCGAGGTCGGCGCCGTCCAGCACGAGGTAGGCGGCGAGCCGGTGGGCCCCGTCGACCTGCGGGTCGGGCTGGGCGAGGGCGGCGACGAACCGCACCGCCGGGTGTGCGGCGAACACGGCCTCGACCTCGCCGGGTTCGACGCGGTGACCGCGGATCTTGACCTGCTGGTCGGTGCGGCCCAGGTAGGTCAGGTTCCCGTCGGGACGGCGCGTCACCAGGTCGCCGGTGCGGTACATCCGCTCGCCGGGGGCGCCGAACGGGCAGGCGACGAAGCGGTGCGCGGTCTGCGCGGTCTGCCCGAGGTAGCCGCGGGCGATGCCGACGCCGGAGACGTACAGCTCGCCGGGGACGCCGTCGGGCAGTGGCCGCAGCCAGGGGTCGAGGACGTAGGCGTCCGTGTTGTCGATCGCGACGCCCACCACCGGGTCCGGGCACTCGAAGGTGCCGACGCCGAGGGTGTTGATGGTGTACTCGGTGGGTCCGTAGAGGTTGTAGCCGACGGTCCCCTCGGTCTCGGCGAGCCGCCGCCACAGCGCCGGGGTGACGGCCTCGCCGCCCAGCAGGACCAGCGCGGGCCGGCGCACGGGGTCGTCGAGCAGGCCCTCGGCGACCAGTTGCCGGGCGTAGGTGGGCGTCACGTTGACGACGTCGACGGCGTGCTCGGCGCAGTACTCGACCAACCGGGGTGCGTCGCGCCGCAGTTCCTCGTCGCAGATGTGCACCTCGTGGCCGTCGGCGAGCCACAGCAGTTCCTCCCACGACATGTCGAAGGCGAACGACACGGTGTGGGCGATCCGGAAGGTGCGGTGGCCGTGCCGGGCCAGGACCGGTTCGAAGATCCGGCGCCGGTGGTTGACCAGCATGTTGGTGAGCCCGGCGTACTCGGTCACCACGCCCTTGGGCCTCCCGGTCGAACCGGAGGTGTAGATGACGTACGCGGGGTGCCGCAGCCGGTGCGGGTCGTCCGGGGCGAACGTCACGTACGGCTCCGCCTCGGGCAGTGGGCGGTCCAGCTCGATCAGGTCGCCGGTGAGCCGGGGCGCGACCGCGCTGACGGTGAGCGTGACCTGCGGACGGGCGTCCGCGACGATCGCGGCGATGCGCTCGTCGGGGTGGTCCAGTTCCAGGGGCACGTAGGCGGCGCCGGTGCGCAGCACGGCGAACAGCGCCACGATCGAGTCGAGGGAGCGCGGCAGGGCGATGCCCACCGTCGTCTCCGGGCCGATGCCGCGCCGGACCAGTGCGCCCGCCACCGCGCGGCTGCGGTCGCGGAGTCCGGCGAAGGTCAGGGCCGTGCCGTGGGCGACGAGCGCCACCCGCCGCGGGTCGCGGTCGGCGGCCCGGTCGAAGCGGTCGACGACCGTGTCCGTGCCGAAGCCGGTGCGTTCGCCGGGAACGGGGGCGGGCGCCGGGCCCGGCAGGGCGCCGACGGGCCCGTCGGCCGCGGCGAGGTCGTCCAGGACGCGGAGGTAGTCGTCGAGGAGGCGCCGGGCGCGGGCGGTGTCGTGGTCGCGGTGCTCCAGCTTGACGGTGAGCCGGTCGCCGGGGGTGACGACCCAGGTGAACGGGTAGTGCGTGGAGTCCTCGGCGTGTACCGAGGTGATGCCGTGACGGGCGTTCATCTCGGCGAAGGCGTCCGGATCGAGGAAGTTCTGCAGCACGAAGAGGTTGTCGAACAGCGTGTCGTGTCCCGCGGCGCGCTGGATCTCGCCGAGCCCGAGGTGCTCGTGCTCCATGGCCTCGACCCGGGCCGCCTGCACGGCGGTCAGGTAGGCGCGGACGGTGTCGTGCGGCCGGGCCCGCGTCCACAGCGGCACGGTGTTGAGCAGGACGCCCACGACGCCGGAGGCGCCCTCGCCCTCCCGTCCGGAGACGGTCACGCCGAACACCGCGTCGGCGCGGCCGGTGTGTGCGCCCAGGAGGAGCCCGAACGCGCCGGTCAGTACCGAGTTCAGGGTGACCCCGTGCGTTCTGGCCGCCTCCCTCAGCCGCTGGGACCGGGCGGCGGTGAGGGTGTGGACGAGGGCGCGCGGCAGGTCGCCGGAGAGGGACGGTTCCGGTCCGGCCAGCAGGGTCGGTCCGGGCAGACCGGCCAGGTGCCCGGCCCAGAAGCGTTCGGCGGCGGCCGGGTCCTTCGCGGCGAGTGCCCTGGCGTGGTCCTCGAAGGAGGGCGTGGCCGGGGTCGCGTCGAGCGGTGTGCCCGCGAGGATGTTCTCGTAGGCGTCGAACAGGTCCCGCAGTACCGTCTCGCGCGACCAGCCGTCCCACAGCAGCAGGTGGTAGCTGAGCAGCAGGCCGTCGCGGTCGCCGGGCAGCCGCACCACGGTCAGCCGGACCAGGGGAGGATCGCCCGGGTCGAAGCCCGTGTCGCGGTCCGCGAGACGCAGGGCCTCGGCCTCGGCGTCCGTGGCCGCCCGGACCGTGCGGACCGCGACGCGCCGGCCGGCGGCGAGGACCTGGACCGGGTTGCCGTCGTCGTCGGTGGTGAAGCCGGCGCCCACGACCGGGTGCCGGGCGATCACGTGGGCCATGGCGTCGGCCAGCGCCCCGGTGTCCAGGCGCCGTTGGAGGGTGAACCAGCTCTGGGCCACGTAGTGCCCGGTCGGTCCCGTCAGCTGGGACTGGAAGTACAGGCCCCGCTGGAGGGGGGTGACCGGTGCCGTGCGCTCGGCCGTGCCGGCGGTGTCCGCGAGCTGCTCCAGGGCGGCCAGCCAGTGCGCGGTGAGGGTGTCGGGGACGCCCTCGGCGAGGGTGAACACGGCGTGCAGGCTGCCCGTGGCCGCGTCGGTCCAGGCGTTCACCTCGACGGCGTACGGACTGCTCCGGTCGCCGCTCGCCAGGTGCGGGGCGTCGGACTCGGCGCCCCGGCCGAGGTAGTTGAACAGCACCTGCGGGTGGGCGGTGAGCAGCGGGGCGGTCTGCGGGTTGAGGTATCTGAGCAGGCCGTAGGCGACGTGCTCGCGCTCGTCCGGGAGGCGTTCGGCGGCCTCGCGCGCCGCGGCGAGCGGGTCGGTGTGCGGGGTCAGGCGTACGGGCGCGATCGCGGTGAACCAGCCGACGGTGCGGGTGTAGTCGTGGTGTCCGGCGGCCGGGACCCGGCCGTGCCGCTCCAGGTCGACCGCGAGGTCGGTGGGCGCCGGCTGGACGCGCGTCAGCGCGGTGCGCAGCGCGCCGCACAGCAGTTCGGTGAGGCCAACGCCGAGTGCGGTGGGCGCGGTACGGGTCAGGCGGTCGCTGGTGCCGGGGGCGAGGACGGCCGTCCTCTCGCGCAGTCGCCCGGCCCGGGGCAGCGGGGTGGGGGCCCGGAGCACGGTGGTCCAGTGGCCGAGGCCGGCGACCGCGTGGGCCGCCCGCCGCGTCAGTTCCTCGGCGTACTCGGCGTAGGAGGTGGTCGGCGGCGGCACGGGCGTCCCGCGCAGGGCTCCGGCCAGGTCGTCCAGCAGGATCAGCCAGGAGACCGCGTCGACGGCGAGGTGGTGCACGGTGACGACCAGGGTGCGGCTCGCCTCGAGCCAGCTGAAGGCGGCGACGTCCCCGGCCTCCGGGTCGAGGCGGGCCGCGGCCGCGTCGGCGGCGGCCGCGGCGTCGGTGCCGACGGCCCGGGCGACCGTGACCTCGCGGTGGGCCTCCGTCCGCAGGGACCAGACGCCGTGGTCGACGTGCAGGCGCAGCCGGAGTGCCGGGTGCGCGGCCACCACGGCCCGCGCGGCGCGCTCCACGTCGGCGAACCCGGTGCCCTCGGGGGTCTGCACCGTCCTGGCCTGGGCGAACCGGGCGAGCGGGCCGCCCAGTTCGCGTTGGCGCAGGACGATGGGCGTGGGCGGCAGCGGGCCGTCCGCTCGGCGGGCGGGCGCGGCCGCCGGGGCCTGCGGTGTCCTTGCGGCGAGGTGCTCGGCGAGTGCGCGCGGTGTCCTCAGCAGGAAGACGTCCCGGGGTGTGAGGGGCAGGCCGAGCGCCCGGGCGCGGTTGATGAGGGTGATGGCGACGATGCTGTCGCCCCCGGCGGCGAAGAAGTCGGTGCCGGCGTCCGGTGCGGAACCGGGCAGTGTCTCGGCGAAGACGCGGAGGACCGCGCCGAGGGCCGTCCGCGCGTCGGGGGCTGCGGTGCCGGGAGGCGCCTCGGCCGCCGTCCCCCCGGTCCGGGGGGTCTCGGTGGCGCGCTGGACGAGGGCCTCGCGGTCGAGTTTGCCGTTGACCGTCAGCGGGAGGGCGTCCGCGGACAGCAGCCGGCCCGGGATCATGTGGGCGGGCAGCCGTGCCGACAGCAGGGCGGTGAGGTCGCCGGGCACCCGGCCCACGACGTGCGCCACCAGGTGGTCGCCGGTGTCCGCGACGGTGACGGCCGCGTCCCGCACCCCGTCGAGGTCGCGGAGGGCGGCCTCCACCTCGCCCGGCTCGATGCGGTAACCCTTCAGCTGAACCTGGTCGTCGGCGCGTCCGGCGAACCGCAGTTCGCCGTCGGGGGTGCGGCGGGCGAGGTCGCCCGTGTGGTACATCCGTGAGCCGTCGCCCGCGAACGGGTCGGCCACGAACCTGCCCGCGGTGAGCCCGGGTCTGCCCAGGTAGCCGAGGGCCACCTGGTCGCCCGCGACGTAGACGGCGCCCACCCGTCCCGGCGGCACCGGCCTGAGCCGGTCGTCGAGCAGGTGGGTGGTCAGGCCCGGGACGGGAGGGCCGATCGGGGCCGCGTCGTCGCCTGGCTCGAAGTCCGCGTCGGTGAACACCCGGTGGGTGACGTGGACGGTGGTCTCGGTGATGCCGTACATGTTGACCAGCTCGGGCGTGGCGGTGCCGTGCCGTTCGACCCATCCGCGCAGTCGCCCGAGGTCGAGCGCCTCACCGCCGAAGATGATCCGGCGCAGCGCGGGCAGCGGTTCACCGGCGTGCCGGTCGGCCTCGGCGAACTGGTGGAAGGCCGAGGGCGTCTGGTTGAGCACGGTCACCCCGCGCTCGCGGACCAGCCGGTGGAAGTCGACCGGGGACCGGGTCAGCGCGTACTCCGGCACCAGCAGCTCGCCGCCGTGGACCAGCGCGCCCCACAGCTCCCAGACCGCGAAGTCGAAGGCGAAGGAGTGGAACTGGACCCACACGTCGTCCGGTCCGAACCCCATGTCCGCCCGGGTGTTGGCAAGCAGGGTCACCACGTTGGAGTGCGGGACCACGACGCCCTTGGGGCGGCCGGTCGAGCCGGACGTGTAGATCACGTAGGCGGGATCGTGCGGGCCCGCGGTGGCCACGGGCCCGGTGCCGGCCGCCGGCGTCGGAACGTCGCCCTGCACCAGCACGCGGGCCGGTACGTCCGCCCGCGCCAGCAGCCGTGCGAAGCGTGCGTGTTGCTCCCGGTCCACGAGGACGACCTGCGGGGCGGCGTCGGCGAGGACGTACTGCAGCCGTTCGTCGGGGTGGGCCGGGTCGAGCGGTACGTACGCCCCGCCCGCGCCGGCCACGGCGGCCAGGGCGACGACCTGCTCGACGGAGCGCGGGACGGCGACGGCGACCAGCCTGCCGGGCGCCACGCCGGCCGCGCGCAGGACCGCGGCGAGCGCGTCCTTGTCCCGGGCCAGCTCCCCGTAGGTCAGGGAGCGGGTGGTGCCGTCCAGGGAGCACTGGGTGACGGCGGTGGCGGCCGGGTCGCGGCGCGCGGCCGCGTCGAGGAGGTCGCCCAGGGTCGCGCGGGGCACGGGCGCCGCGGGCCGGGTGCCCGGGGACGTGAGGGTGCCGGCGGGTGTGTCGGGTCCGGTGAGCAGGGCGGTGAGGTTCCGGGTGAAGGTGTGCAGGATGTTCTGGACCTGTGCCTCGCGCAGCAGTCCGGCGTCGTGGACGGCGTTGAAGCGCGGGGCGCCGTCGGGGGTGCGCTCGACGACCAGGGTCAGCGGGTAGTGCGGGGCGCCCTCGTTGACGATGCCGGTGACGGCCAGGGTGTGGCCGGGTTCCCGCAGTGCGCGGACGTCGGTGGCCACGTCAAACACCACCAGGGTGTCGAAGAGGGGGCCGGTGCCGGCCTGCCGGGCGATGCGCGCCAGTGAGACGTGCTGGTGGGGCAGGACGGCGCTGTGGTGGGCCCGTACCGAGGCGAGCAGTTCGGCGGCGGTCGTCTCCGCGCTCCAGCGGACCCGCACCGGGACGGTGTTGATGAGCAGGCCGACCATGTCCTCGATGCCGGGCACGTCCGCGTCCCGGCCGGAGACGGTGGACCCGAAGACGACGTCGTCGCGGTGCAGGATGCCGCCGAGGGTGAGGGCCCAGGCGGTGTGCACGGCCACGCTCAGCGGCACTCCGGCCGCGCGTGCGGCCGCGTCGACGTCGGACCCGGCCGTCACGGCGGTGTCCGCGAACCGGTCGGAGGGGGTGTGGCCCTCGGCGATCAGTGCGGGTCCCGGCAGGCCGGCGAGTTGCTCGCGCCACACCCGGTCGCCCACCCCGCCGTCGGCCGCGGCGAGCCGGCGCACGTGCTCGGGGAACCCGCCCAGCGGACGGACGGACCCCGGCCGGTGGTACTCGGCCAGCAGGGTGCGCAGCATCGGCGGCACCGACCAGCCGTCGGCGACGATGTGGTGCACGGTCTGCACCAGCAGGTGCCGGCCCGCTCCGGAGCGGACGAGGGTGTAGCGCATGAGGGGGCCGGCGGCGAGGTCGAATCCGGCCCGGCGGTCCCGCTCGGCCAGGTCGTGGATCTCCTCGTCGGTGATGCCGGGGCGGTCCAGCACGGTGAAGGGCGCGTGGTGGCCGCTCTCCAGTACGGAGACCACGCGGCCGTCGGCGAGGGCCGTGAAGCGTGCGGCCAGGTTGGGGTGGAGTGTCAGCAGGCGGGTGGCGGCCGCGGCGAGCCGTTCGGCGTCCACGTCGCCTTCCAGGGTGAGCAGTTGCTGCTCGACGTAGCTGCCGGCGGCCTCGTCGTCGTAGACGGAGTGGAAGTACAGGCCCTCCTGCAGCGGGGTGAGCGGGAGGATGTCGCGCAGGGCGGGGCCGTCCAGGTCGTCGACGTCGGCCTGGGTGAGTCGCAGCGGGCGGAAGTCGCTGGGCGAGTGGCCGCCCCGCTCGAGCGCGGCCAGTCCGGTCAGCGCGTCCTGGAAGTACCCGGTGAGCGTCGTGGCGTCCTGCTCGGTGAACACGCCCCCGGGCCAGGAGACGGTGGTGACCAGCCGGTACCGGCCGTCGGGGCCGGGTTCGGCGACGGCGTTGAACTCCAGGGCCCTGGGCAGGCGCATCGCCGGGTCACGCTTCTCGCCCAACTGTGCCGTGCTCTCGGCCCGTTGCCAGTCCCCCGGCGCTCCCGCGCCGAAACGGCCGAGGTAGTTGAAGAGCACCTGAGGGGCCGGTGCGTCGAACGCGACCCGGTTCAGGTGGCGCAGGGCGCCGTAGGAGATCCCGTTGTCCGGTACGAGCGCGAGGTCCTCCTTCACCGCCTGGAGCGCGGTGGTGAGGTACCCGGGTGCGGTGAGGTCGGGTGCGGTGCCGGGGTCCACGGTCACCGGGAACAGGGTGGTGAACCAGCCGACGGTACGGGAGAGTTCCGGCTCGAATCCGGCGGACGGCGCCACGAACCCCGGCTCTCGGCCGTGGCCCTCCAGTTCGATGTGGGCGAAGGTCTGGTCCTGGCCGAGGTCGCGGCGCCACCGGGCGAGGGTGACGGCCAGGGCGGTCAGGAGTACGTCGTTGACGCTCGCGTGGAACGCCGCGGGGACCGGGCCGAGGAGTGCCGCCGTGGTCGCGGCGCCGGTCTCGACCGTCCGGGTCCGCTCCCGTGCGACGGTGTCGTCCGCGGTGAGCGGGCGCCGGCCCACCGGCTCGTCGGCGGCGGGCAGCGGGCGCCGGAAGTACGCGCCGTCCGCGTCGGACGCGGCGCGCTCCAGGAGCTGGGTCCAGCGGCGGAACGACGTCCCTGTCACGGGGAGTTCGACCGGTGCGCCGGAGGTGAGGTGCCGCCACGCCGTGGCGAGGTCCTCCATGAGCACCCGCCAGGACACCCCGTCGATCACCACGTGGTGGACGACCAGGACCAGTTGGTGTGCCGCACGGCGCCAGACAGCGCGCAGCATCACGCCGCCCACCGGGTCGAGTGCCCCGGTGGCGAGGGCGGTGCAGGCGTCGAGCGGCCGGTCGCTGCCCTGCCAGTGCCGCCGCTCGGGCGACTCCTCGGGGATGTCGAAGCCCCACCGGTCGCCGCGCACCAGGCGGGCGCGCAGCACGGGGTGGCGGCGGACCAGGGCGGCGAGGATCTCGTCGAGGGCCTCGGCGGTCAGGGCGGCCGGGGTGTTGAGCACGACCGACTGCACGAAGCCGTCGACGGCGTCGGTGGTTTCGCCGAGCCACTGCACGACGGGCGGTCCCACGACGGCGCCGGTCGGGACGTCGCGGTGGTCGACGGCGGTGGTGTCCTCGCGGCTCGCCACCGCCGCCAGCGCCGCCACGGTGCTGTGGGTGAAGATCTGCCGTGCCGTGACGTGCAGGCCGGCGTCGCGCAGGGCGCTCAGCAGGGAGATGGCGAGGATGCTGTCCCCGCCGAGCCGGAAGAAGTCCTGGTCGGCTCCGACCTCGTCCAGTTGCAGGACCGCCGCGACCGCCGTGCAGACGGCGCGTTCGGCCTCGGTGGCCGGGGGGACGGCCGCGGGGACGGCGGCGGCGGGCTCGGGCAGTGCGTGCCGGTCGAGCTTGCCGTTGGCGGTGAGGGGGAAGGAGTCCAGCACCACGACGTGGGCGGGCACCATGTACTCCACCATGTGCTCGGCCGCCCAGGCCTTCACCTCGTCGGCCCGCAGGTTCCCGTGTCCGGCGGCGGGGATCACGTATCCCACCAGGTAGGTGCCGCCCGCCGTGTTCTTCTTGGCGACGACGCAGGTGTGGCGGACGCCGGGGTGCTCGGCGAGGCCGGCCTCGACGTCCTCGATCTCCAGCCGCATGCCGCGGATCTTGATCTGGTTGTCGGCCCGGCCGAGGAAGTCGAGGGAACCGTCGGGGGCGAAGCGGGCGAGGTCGCCGGTCCGGTAGAGCCGGGAGCCGTCGTTCGCGAAGGGGTCGGCGACGAACCGGGACGCCGTCAGGCCGGGCGCGTTCACGTAGCCGCGGCCCAGCAGGAAGCCGCCCGCGTACAGTTCGCCGCCGACGCCGACCGGGACCGGGCGCAGCTCGTCGTCCAGGACGTACAGGCGGGTGTTGGGGTTGGCGCGGCCGATGGACGTCGACAGGCGTTCGGCGGCGCCCCGGTAGACGACGTGGGAGACGCCGATGGTCGTCTCGGCGGGTCCGTAGCCGTGGTACAGGGGAATGTCCAGCCGGGTGCGGAAGCGCTCGTACAGCTCGGGGGTGAGCACTTCGCCGCCGCACCACACGTGGCGCAGGCTGTCCAGGCGACCGGTGTCGCCCGCCATCTCCAGGAGGACGTCCAGCATGGAGGAGACCAGGTAGGTGAACGTGACGCGCTGCTCGGCGATGACGCCCAGCAGGTGCTGGGGGTCGCGTTCGCCGCCCGGGCGCAGCACCACGAGCCGGGCGCCGCAGACCAGGGGCAGGAAGATCTCGTTGATGGAGATGTCGAAGGAGAGCGGCGCCTTGAACAGCGACGTGTCGTCGTGTCCGAAGCCCAGGACCTCGTGGACCTGCCACAGCAGGCGTTCGCTGATCGCCTCGTGACGGATCATCGCGCCCTTGGGGCGTCCGGTGGATCCGGAGGTGAAGATGACGTAGGCCAGGGCGTCGCCCCGGACGGTGAGTGCGGGCCCTTCGGCGGGAAGGCCGCCGTGCCGCCAGTCGCCGAGGCCGACGGGCACGGCCTCCGGTTCGCCCGCGGCGTGCTCGCCGGAGTCGTTGAGCTGTACGGCGACGCGGGCGTCCTCGACGACGACGGCCCGGCGTCCGGCGGGCCAGTGCGGGTCGAGCGGGACGAAGGCGCAGCCGGCCCGGAGCACGCCCAGCAGTGCGACGACCATGTCGGCACAGCGTTCGAGGGAGATGCCGACGACCTGTTCGCCGGTGAGGCCGCGGGCGCGCAGCCGGTGGGCCAGCTGGGCCGAGTACACGCTCAGTTCCCGGTACGTCAGCGTGCGCCGCTCGTCGACGACGGCCACGGCGTCCGGCCGGGCGTGCGCCTGCCCGAGGAACATCTCGACCAGGGTCGGGCGCTCCCGGTCGACGTCGGTGTCGTTCCACCGGGCCAGGTTCTCCAGCCGTGCTCCCGGGCTCCCGGGGCCGATGGTGCCCAGGGGGCGGTCCGGGAAGTCGGCCAGGTCGTCGAGGGCGAGCTGCGCGTCGTACGGCACGACGCCCTCCGGCAGGGTGATGGTCCGGCCGTCCGCGGCGACGTGCCAACCGCCGGGCGCCTCACCGCCGTTGTCGGCCCAGGCGAGCACGTCGCCGAAGAGGGTGGCAGGGGTGAGGTCGAGACCGGCGGGGCTCTGCCCCGTCGCCCAGTACGACAGCCCGATGGCGCACGCCGTGGCGAGGGCGGCGTCGCCGTGGTCGCCGGTCCGCCGGCGCAGGTCGGTGAGGTGCCGGGAGGAAAGCAGTACGTGACGAGCGGTCGGTTCCGTCATCGAAGACTCAACGCCCTTCCAGGGAATGAACGCGGGCCAATACAAGTAAGGCTTGCCTAACTACCCTCGCGCCAAGCGCGCCACAGCCGGGCGTACCGACCGCCCAGAGCCACCAGCTCCTCGTGCGTCCCCTCCTCCACGACCCGTCCGGCGTCCAGGACGGCGATCCGGTCCGCCGCCATGGCCTGGGTCAGCCGGTGCGCCACGAACAGCGTGGTCCGGCCCGCACAGGCGGCCAGTACCGCCCGTTCCAGTTCGGCGGCGCCCTCGCTGCCCGCCTCCGCCGTGGACTCGTCCAGCACCACCACCGGCGACCGGCTCAGGACGAGCCGGGCGAGGGCGACCTGGGCGACCCTGGTCGCGTCGAGGCGCTCGCCGCCCTCGCCCACCAGGGTGTCCAGTTGGCCGGGCAGGGTGTCGAGCCATCCCCCGGCGCCGACGGTGCGCAGCGCGTCCGTGAGTTCGGCGTCACTCGCGCCCGGAGCGGCCAGCCGCAGGTCGTCGCGGAGCGGGCCGGAGAACACGTGCGTCTCCTGGGTCAGGATGCTCACCAGCGCCCGCGCCCCGGCCTCGTCCAGTCCGGCCAGGTCGGTCGGCCCGACGCGCACCGACCCCGACTGGGGTCGCCCGGTGCCCGCGACCAGCGCCGCCAGGGTCGTCTTGCCCGCGCCCGTGGCACCGACCAGGGCCAGCGAACCGCCCGCCGGGATGGTGAGGTCGATGTCCCTGAGGACCGGTTCCCCGGCACCCGGGTAGGTGAACGTCAGCCCCTGGACCGTCACCGGGTGGGCGCCGGCCGCGGCCGGGGGCGCGGAGACGTCGCCCACGAGGCGGTCCTGCGTGTCCTCGCCGAGCACGCCGACCAGCCGGGTCAGACTGGCCCCCGACTTCTGCGCCTCGTCGAAGGTGAACATGATGGCGCCCAGCGGGGTGAACAGCCGGTGGAAGAGCAGCGGGGCCGCCGACACCTCGCCCAGTGTGGCGGCGTCGGCCTCCAGCAGCGCGTAGCCCACCAGGAGGATGAGGGTCAGCCCGATGAACTCCGCGCGGTTCTCCCTGCCGACGAAGCGGCCGAAGAACCGGAACACCTCGATGCCGAGGTCGCGCACCCGCCACGACTCGCGGGTGACCTGCTCGCGGAAGGCACCCTCCAGCCGGTACGCCCGGACCGTGTCGATGCCGTTGAGGCCGCTGATCAGTGCCTGCGCGCGGTCGGCCTGGGCCATCCGCTGCTTCTGGTAGAGCGGGGCCGAGCGCGGGAGGTACCAGCGCAGGGCCAGGGCGTACGCGGGCAGCGCGCCGGCGCCCGCCAGGCCGAGGCGCCAGTCGAGTCCGAACATGCCGGCCGTGGCGATGGCGACGAGCACTCCCGCCGAGAACACCGTGGGGACGGCGGTGCGGATGCCCTTGGAGATCACGGCGACGTCGTCGCCGACCCGGGACAGCACGTCGCCGCGGCCGACCTCTTCGACGCGTGCGCTGGGCATGCCGAGGACCGCGCGTACGGCGCCCTCGCGCAGCCGGGCGAGGAGGTCGGCGCCCAGCCGTCCGACGAGGTAGGTCGACACCGCGGTGGCCGCGGCGCCGAGCAGCGCGGCGGCCACCATCAGGGCCCCGACGGTGACCAGCACGGACTGCGACTCGCCGCCGACCACGGCGTCGACCACCCGGCCGAGCAGGAGCACCGGCAGCACCTGGAGGGCCGCTCCGGCCACCGTGGTGAGCACGGTGGCCGTGGTCAGCCAGGGCGCCTCGCGGCAGTGTGCCGCCACCCAGCGGGCGGCCTCGCGTCCGGTGGCCGTGCGCAGGACGGCCGGGGCGGGGGGTGTGCCGGTGAGGCTCACCCCTGCCCGGCCGACTTGACGAGTTCGTCGATCGCGTACGGCATGGACAGGAGCGTGCCCTGGGAGATGGCCGCGCCGACGGCCGGCCCCTCACTGTCCAGCAGGTAGGAGACCTTGCCGTTCTTGACGGCGTCCAGGTTGGTGAAGAGCTCGAACTTCTTCAGCGCCTCCTGGTCCGCCCTGTCGTTGATGACGAAGATGCGGTCGACGTCGACCAGGTCGACGCGTTCGGGGGAGAGCGTGGTGTAGAAGTCGCCGCCGGCGACCTTGTCGATCTCGGTCTGGTACTGGTAGCCGATGCCGGTCAGCAGTCTGCCGCGCACGTCGGTGGAGGTGAACGGCGCGACCGAGTCCTTGTACCAGGAGAGCGCGACGGCCGTCTGGTCGGCGAACTCGGGGTGCGCCTTCTTGGCCGCGGCGAGCTTGCCCTCGATGTCGGCCACCATTTTCTCGCCCTCGTCGGCCTTGCCGAGCGCCTTGGCGATGTGCAGCGCGTTGTCCTGCCAGGGGGCGCTGAACGGCTCCTTCTCGGCCTTGGTGCGCGCCACCGTCGGCGCGATCTTCGAGAGCTTGTCGTAGGCGGCCCGGTCGATCTCGGAGTAGACCGCGACGATCAGGTCGGGGCGCAGGGCGGCGATCTTCTCGATGTTGGGTCCCGAGTCGCCGTTCTCCATGACGACTTCGGGCCTGCTGTCGCCCCACTTGTCCTTGACCCAGGGCCACTGGGTGTTGACGTCGGGGCTCCGGCCCGCGGGGTTGGGGTACTGGTCGACCATGCCGACGGGTTTGATGCCGAAGGCCAGGACGGTCTGGTCGTCGGTGTAGCCGACCGAGACGACCCGCTCGGGCGCCTCCTTGACCTCGGTGGTCCCGAAGGCGTGCTCCACGGTGACCGGGAAGGCGCCGCCGCCGGTGGAGCCCGCGCTGCCGGCCCCGTCCGCCGGGTCGTCCGAGCCGGAACCGCACCCCGCGAGGAGGCCGACGCCGAGTGCGGCGGCGGACAGGGCCGCCGCCAGGCGTCGCCAGGGCGTCGTACGCGTCGTTCTGAGGAGCATCCGGGGTCCCTTGCTGTCGCGCCGTCCACTGCGCCCCGTCTGAGGGCAGCAAACCTTATCGCGCCCGAGTGAGGTTAGCCTACCCTCACTTCGACAACTGTGGGTCCGCCCGGTCGAGTTCCACGTGGGCGCGTCCGATCGGCACGATCAGCGGCCGGTCCCCCACCGGATCGTCGATCACCTTGGCCCGCAGACCGAAGGCCTCCAGCAGCAACTCGGCGGTCACCACCTCCCGCGGGTGTCCCTGCGCGAGGACCGCCCCGTCCCGCATCACGACGAGGTGGTCGCTGTAGCGCGTGGCGAGGTTGAGGTCGTGCAGCACCATGACGACCGTGCGGCCGGACTCGTGCAGGTCGTCCACCAGGTCGAGCACGTCGACGGCGTGCGCCAGGTCGAGGTAGGTGGTGGGCTCGTCGAGCAGCAGCAGGTCGGTGCCCTGGGCGAGGGTCATCGAGATCCAGACGCGCTGCCGCTGGCCGCCGGAGAGCGAGTCGACCGGGCGGTCCGCGAGGTCGGACACCCCGGTCATGGCCAGCGCGCGCCGCACCACGTCGACGTCGTCCGAGGACCACTGGCGCAGCCAGCTCTGGTGCGGGTGGCGGCCCCGGGCGACCAGGTCGGACACGGTCAGGCCGTCGGGGGCGACGGGCGCCTGGGGCAGCAGTCCCAGCTTCTTCGCCACGTCCCGGGTCCTGAGCGTGCCGATGTCCTCGCCGTCCAGCACGACCGATCCCCCGGTCGGCTTCAGCAGCCGGGACAGGGTCCGCAGCAGGGTCGACTTGCCGCAGCCGTTGGGGCCGATGATCGTGGTGATCACTCCCGGCGGGACCGACACGTCGAGCCCGTCGATGACGGGCCGAGCGCCGTATCCGACGGTGACCCCTCTGGCGGCCAGCCGCGGGACACCGCCGACCGGCGTTTCGACCTCCGTGACGGACCGAGCGACCACAGTGCCCCCTAGGCTAGGCTCGCCTTACTTTGTATCAGCTAACCGCGGTTCGCCCGTACCAGCAGATACACGAGGAACGGACCGCCGATCGCGGCGGTGACCACTCCGACCGGCAGCGAGACCGGCAGCACCGTGCGCGCGACGAGGTCGGAGCCGGTCAGCAGCAGCGCCCCCACCAGGCCGGAGGCCGTCAGCGGCGGCGTCGGGCAGCGCGCGAGCCGCATCGCCACCTGCGGGGCCACCAGCGCGACGAACGGCACCGGACCGGCCGCGCTCACGGCGACGCCCGCCAGCAGGACGGCGCACAGCAGCAGGACCGCGCGCACCGCCGAGTAGCGGACGCCGAGTCCGGCGGCGACGTCGTCGCCGAGGTGCATCGGCTTGAACTGGAAGGCCACCGAGGACACGACGACCAGCAGGGCGAGCGTGCACCACAGCGCCACCCGCACCTCGTCCCAGGAGCGGTTGTCGAGCGAGCCGACCAGCCACGCCTGGGCGCGGGCCACGTCCCTGATGTCGGCGGTGACCAGCAGCCAGGTCGTGATCGCCTGCATCACGGCGGTCACCGAGATGCCGATCAGGATCAGCCGGAAGCCGTCGATCCCCCGGCGCCACGCCAGCGAGTAGACCAGCAGTCCGGTGCCCAGACCGCCCGCGAGGGCCGCCGCCGACAGCCCCACGGAGCTGACGACGGCCGTGGCGGCGCCGCCCGACACGGTCACGAGGAACACGGCGACCGCGCCCGCGCCGCTGGTGATGCCGAGGACGTCGGGGCTGGCCAGCGGGTTGCGCGCGAGGGACTGGGTGAGCGCGCCGGACACCCCGAGGGCCACGCCGACGACGACTCCCGCCAGGGCGCGGGGCATCCGCAGGTCCATGATGACGAATGCGTCGACCTGTTCGCCGCGGCCGAGGAGGGTGGCGACGACCCGGGGCAGGCCGATGGGGAAGTCCCCGACGCCGATCGACACGCAGAACACCAGGAAGGCCGCGGCCGCCAGCAGCAGCGTGACGCCCGCGACCCAGGGCCGCCACACGAGGGACAGGGCGCCCAGCCGCACACCGGGCGCCACCCGCGCTGCCGCGCCGGTGCCGCCCGGGTCCACCGGCGCCCTCGTGTCCGGCCCGCCCGCCCTCGCCGTCGCTCCGCCCGGCCCCACGTC
>NZ_JACBYP010000001.1 GCF_018982965.1 Streptomyces mayonensis
CACCCCCCTCCTCGTCCTCGACGTCGTCGGCCTCACCCCCCGTCTCCTCGACCACATGCCCCACCTCAAGCAGCTCGGCCAGTCCGGCTCCCGCGCGCCGCTCGGCACCGTCCTGCCCGCCGTCACCTGCGCCGCCCAGTCCACGTTCCTGACCGGCACGATGCCCGCCGAGCACGGCATCGTCGGCAACGGCTGGTACTTCCGCGAGCTCGGCGACGTCCTGCTGTGGCGCCAGCACAACGGGCTCGTCGCGGGCGACAAGCTCTGGGACGCCGCGCGCCGCGCCCACCCCGGCTACACCGTCGCCAACATCTGCTGGTGGTACGCCATGGGCGCCGACACCGACATCACCGTCACCCCCCGTCCCGTCTACTACGCCGACGGCCGCAAGGAACCCGACTGCTACACCAGGCCCCCGGCCCTGCACGACGAACTCACCGAAAAACTCGGCACCTTCCCCCTCTTCCACTTCTGGGGGCCCGGCGCGGACCTGGTCTCCAGCCAGTGGATCATCGACGCCACCCGGCACATCATGGCGACCCGGCACCCCGACCTGACCCTGTGCTACCTCCCTCACCTCGACTACGACCTGCAGCGCTTCGGCCCCGACGACCCGCGCTCCCTGAAGGCCGCCGCCGACCTCGACGAGGCGCTGGCCCCGCTGCTCGACGACGCCCGCGCCGAGGGCCGCACCGTCGTCGCGCTGTCCGAGTACGGCATCACCCCCGTGAGCAGGTCCGTGGACATCAACCGCGCCCTGCGCCGCGCCGGACTGATCGAGGTGCACACCCAGGACGGCATGGAGTACCTGGACCCGATGGCCTCCCGTGCCTTCGCGGTCGCCGACCACCAGATCGCCCACGTGTACGTCCGCCGCCCCGAGGACCTCGACGCCACCCGAGCCGCCCTGGAAGGGCTGCCCGGCATCGCCGAACTCCTCGACGACGAAGGCAAGAAGGCCCAGCACCTCGACCATCCGCGGGCCGGCGAACTCGTCGCCGTCGCCGAGCCGGACGCCTGGTTCACGTACTACTACTGGCTCGACGACGACCGCGCGCCCGACTTCGCGCAGCTTGTGGAGATCCACCGCAAACCCGGCTACGACCCGGTCGAGCTGTTCATGGATCCGCTCGACCCCTACGTCAAGGTCAAGGCGGCCACCGCCCTGGCCCGCAAGAAGCTCGGCATGCGCTACCGCATGGCGGTCGTGCCCCTCGACGCCTCACCTATTCGAGGCAGCCACGGCCGCCTCCCCGCGAGCGACGACGACGGTCCGCTCCTCATCTGCTCCACCCCCCGCGCTGTCGGCGACCGCGTCGCGGCCACCGATGTGAAACAACTCCTGCTCCAGCTCGCCGGACTCGGCTGACCCACCTGGTGGGACCCACCGGGACGCCGCCCGAATCCGACTACTGAGAGTGAAACACACGGCACTGACAACGGCCCGCCCGAGCCGCAACGAGGCAGGCCACGACCCAGAAGGCAGGCACCCGTGACCCCGTTCACCGACCCTTCGCGCACCGACACCACCACGGCCCCGTCCGCCGACGGCCCGGGGGAGGGCCTGCGCCGCGCCCTCGGCGTCGACCGGCGCCGCTTCCTGAGCACCTGCACCGCCGTGGCGGCCGGCGCCGTCGCGGCGCCGGTCTTCGGGGCCTCCCCGGCCCTCGCGCACGACGGCGGCAGAGGCCACGGGCATGATCATGACCACGGTCATGGACACGGACACGGACACGGACACGGACACGGGCGAGGCCAGCTCCTCGTCCCCGCGGACAAGCGCGGCATCATCCTCTACACCGTCCGTGACGCCACCGCCCGCGACCCGCTCGCCTCCGACCTGCCCTCCGGCTTCCGCGAGGTGTTCAAGCAGCTGGCCCGCCACGGCTACCGGCAGGTCGAGTTCGCCGGATACAACCAGCACGCCAACGCCCCGGGCGGCGCGAGCCTGGAATCGGTCAAGGGCGCCAGGCTGCTGCGCTCCTGGCTCGACGACTACGGTCTGCGCGCCCAGGGCAACCACGGCTTCATCCCGTCCTCCTGGCCGCTGACCAAGGAGGACAAGGAGACCTTCAAGAAGCACCTGGAGATCGCCAACATCCTGGGCATGGACCACATGGGCACCGGTGGCGACCCGACCAACAGCTCCTACCGCGCCGACTGGGACGTCGCCGCCGACAAGTGGAACGCCCTCGGTGCCATAGCCCACCGCGAAGGCATCAAGCTGTACACCCACAACCACGACGGCGCCTACGGATTCCTGCTCGACGGCGGCCCGCTGGACGACCAGGGCCGGCCGACCGCCAGCTCCGGCATCCGGAAGCTGGAGTACTTCCTCAAGATCACCGATCCGCGCGTCGTGTGGCTGGAGATGGACATCTTCTGGGCGCACGTCGCCCAGTACAAGTTCCACGAGTACACCGCCCACGACGGCTCCACCAGGAAGAACGTCTTCGACCCGGCCGGGCTGGTCGTCCGCCACAACCGGCGCTACCCGCTGTTCCACGCCAAGGACGGCGTCGTCGACACCACCAACGGCCAGGGCTACGACATGGTGCCCTTCGGCACGGGCGTCATCGACTACACGACCTTCTTCTCCAGGGTCGGGCAGCGCAACTACCACAACCCGATGATCGAGGACGACAACTCCCCGAGCGCCACCGACCCCGCACAGTCGCTGCGCGAGGCCAAGATCAGCTACGACAACCTGGCAGCCTTGCGCAAGCGCCACCGCTGACCCGGACACGGGCACGGAGCTGACCCGGACACCGGCACGGAACGGGCGGCCCACTTCGCGTACTGCGCGTACTGCGCGTACTGCGGGTGGGCCGTCCGGCCGTGCGAAAGCCCGGGACGGCGGAGAAGCCGTGCGGGTCGGCCGATTCCCTGCCGGTCCGGCGACTGCGCGAAGGCCCGGTCCACCGCGGTGGGCGCGACCCGCTCGACCGCTTGCCGCAGCAGCTCCCGGTGTCCGCTTCCGCACTGTCGGCCGGCACCGGCATCTGGGCGCCGGCCGACGACGCGGAAGCGGACCCTGGGTAATCAGTCAGTCACTCATGGTGCGGCACTGGGGAGGTCTCGCCCCGTCCGTCCCAGACCGCCGCTCGGGGGAAGGAAACGCAGGTGAAAGGTGCTGCGAAACCTTGGTATGGTTGTCCATGTCGCCGCGGGGCACACTCCCGCGCCACGACAGGCACCTGGTCCGGGTGGCGGAATGGCAGACGCGCTAGCTTGAGGTGCTAGTGCCCTTTAACGGGCGTGGGGGTTCAAGTCCCCCCTCGGACACAAAGCAAGAAAAAGAAGGATGCCGGCCGGGAGAGAACCCGGTCGGCATTCGGCGTTCTGTGGCCCCGCCGGAACACGTGACCCCGCCTGAACACGTGGGCCTGCCGGAAAACACGGTGCGGCAGCACCTCCCTCCTCCCTACACTCACCACGTCACCGGGAGACCGAGTGACGCGAGACCGAGTGAGGGGAGCCGGGCCGTGCGTATCAGCACCGCTGCCGTCGTTCCCCCGTCCCGGTACGAGGTGATCCTGGTGTCTTCGGCCGTCCGGTGCCCGCTGCGCGGCCGGCACCGGATGCCCGGGACCGGCATCTGACGTACCGTCACCTCCACCCGCCCGTCCTCGACGGGCCGGTCGTCCGTGGCTCGGCCACGTTCACGTTCACGTTCACGTTCACCTTCCCGTCCCGGGAATCGCGCGCGCCCCTGTCCACCGATCGGTCACCACCGAGCAGCGAGAGGCCACCGGCCGTGCGCGCCCACACCAGCACCCACACCAACCTTCACACCCACACCCACACCAACAACCCCGCCAACTCCCTCACCACCGTCCGCAACCTGGGCATCCTGGCCCATGTGGACGCCGGCAAGACCACCGTCACCGAGCGGATCCTCTACACCACCGGTACCACCCACAAACGCGGCGAGGTCCACGACGGCACCACCGTCACCGACTTCGACCCGCAGGAGCGCGACCGCGGCATCACCATCTTCTCCGCGGCCGTCAGCTGCCGCTGGGACGGTCACCGGATCAACCTGATCGACACGCCGGGGCACGTCGACTTCGCCGACGAGGTCGAGCGCTCCCTGCGGGTGCTGGACGGAGCGGTCGCCGTGTTCGACGCGGTCGCCGGAGTGGAACCGCAGAGCGAGTCGGTGTGGCGCCAGGCCGACCGGCACGGTGTGCCCAGGATCGCGTTCGTCAACAAGATGGACCGGGCCGGCGCCGACCTCGACGCGGCCGTCGCCTCGATCCGCGAGCGGCTGCACCCCGTACCCCTGGTCGTGCAGGTGCCCATCGGCTCCGAGGACGCCTTCACCGGCGTCGTCGACCTGCTGCGGATGCGCGCGCTCGTGTGGGCGGACGGTGCCAGGACGCCCGAGGAGGGGCCGGTGCCCGACGCTCTGCGCGAGGAGACGGCACACCGCAGACGGCTGCTGGAGGAGGCGGTCGCCGAACGGCACCCCGCCGCGCTGGAGGAGTTCTGCGACCGGGAGACGCTGACCGGGGCCACCCTCGCCGGTGCCCTGCGCGACCTGACGCGCACAGGTGACGGCGTGGTCGTGCTGTGCGGCTCGGCCTACCGCGACCGCGGCGTCGAACCACTGCTGGACGCCGTGGTGACGTACCTGCCCTCGCCGTTGGACGTGCCGCCGGTACGCGGCACCCACGACGGCGCCGAGCAGGAACGCCGGGCCGACGCGGCGGAGCCCATGGCGGCACTGGCGTTCAAGGTGAACGCCACCCCGACGGGACGGCTGACGTACCTGAGGGTCTACTCCGGCACGATCGAGAAGGGAGACACCGTGTGGGACGCGGGCACGCGCCGTACCGAGCGCATCGGCCGCATCCTGCGGGTCCGCGCCGACCGGCACGACCCGCTGGAGCGGGCGGCGGCCGGGGACATCGTCGCCGTGGTCGGGCTGAAGTCCGCCCGTGCCGGTTCGACGCTGTGCGCCCCGGGTGCCCCGCTGCTCCTGGAACCGCCGGGCGTGGCCGAACCGGTCGTGCACGTCGCGGTCGAGGCGCGCCGCGCCGCCGACACCGGCAAACTGGCGTCGGCGCTGGCCCGGCTGACCGAGGAGGACCCCTCCCTGGCCGTGCGGACCGACCCGGAGACCGGACAGACCGTGCTGTCCGGCATGGGCGAACTGCACCTGGAGGTCGCGGCGGAACGCGTCCGGCGCGAACACGGGCTGGAGGTCGCCGTGGGCCGCCCCGGCGTGGCCCACCGCGAGACGGTCGGCGCGGGAGTGACCGGCTTCGTGTACCGGCACGTCAAACAGGACGGTGGGGCGGGGCAGTTCGCGCACGTGGTCCTCGACGTGGAACCCTGGCCGGAGACCGGGGAGGACGGCGGCTTCGTGTTCCGCTCGGCGGTCGTCGGCGGGCGCGTGCCGCAGGAGTACGTCCGGGCCGTCGAGGCCGGCTGCCGGGAGGCGCTGGCCGAAGGCCCCCTCGGCGGGCACCCGGTGACCGGCCTCAGGGTCACGCTCACCGACGGCCAGACCCATGTGAAGGACTCCTCGGACACGGCCTTCCGCACCGCCGGCCGGTTCGGTCTCCGCGACGCCCTGCGCGCCTCGGAGATGGTCCTGCTCGAACCGGTCGTGGAGGTCACGGTCACCGTGCCCGAGGACGCGGTCGGCGGCGCACTCGGCGACCTCGCCGCCCGCCGCGGCCGGGTCACCGGCTCCGACACCCGGGGCGGCGCGGTCACGGTCACCGCCACCGTGCCGCTGGCCGAGCTGTTCGGCTACGCGACCCGGCTGCGCGGCCGCACCCAGGGCCGCGGCACCTTCACGGCCCGGCCCACCGGCTACGCCCCGGCGCCGACGGCCGCGACAACGACGCGGTAGCGCCAGCGGTCGGCGGAGGCGAAGGGGGTGCCCCTGTCCCACGCGGGAGACCCACGGGGGACAGGGGCACCCATTCGGCACCTCAGCGTTTCCCGGGCGGCTCCGCCCGTGCGCTCCGCCCGTGCGTCCTCAGGGGTACTCCACGACCTTCGACGGCACGGTGTCCGAACCCGACGTGGGCGACCCCGTGTCGTTGATGACGCACTCGTACTGCCCCTGGCCGCCCAGCGACACCACGAGCAGCCCGTGGAACCGCACCCCGTCCCGGTTCGGTGCGGCGAAGCCGTGGTGCTGCACGATGGACGGGTTCACGTTGTAGTAGCAGTAACTGCCCAGGCCCCAGCCCTCGTGGTCGGCGACGTCGTCCGCGACCTTGTAGGCGGCGTACCCCTTGATCGAGCCGTTCTGGATCGCGGCCTGGTCGGGGGCGTCGTACGCCTTCTCGTTCTGGAAGAAGACCGTGCGGCCGCGTTCGCCGTTCCACTGCACGTCGTACTTGTTGAAGTGCTCGACGAACAGGCCGGTCATGAGTACGTCGTCGCCGTTGACGATCACACCGTAGTCGGCGCGGTTGGTCTCCCAGCCGACACCGTCGCCGTGGTCTGCACGCCAGATCCAGGTGTGGTCGACGATGGTGTGCCGGCTGTTGACGACCAGGCTGGTGGTCGCCTTGCCGGGGCCCGCACCGCCGATCCGGATGAACACGTCCTGCACGGTGGTCGGGTTGGCCGAGTGGTCCGCGGACGCGCCCTCGGGCCCGACCTCCAGCAGCGTCTCCGAGTTGTCCGGCCCGGCGTCGACGAGGAACCCGGCCAGCCGTACGCCGTCCACGTCGGCGACCCTCAGGGCGGTGACACCGTTGTCGGGAATCAGTGTGGCGTAGCCCAGGCCCAGGACGACCGTACCCTCGCGCTGCACCTCGACGGTCTGGTCGACGTGGTAGACCCCCGGCGTCAGCAGCAGGTGCAGGCCCTCCTCCAGCGCCTGGTTGAGCGTGGCCGCGGAGTCCTCCGGCTTGGCCACGTAGAACTGGGACAGCGGCAGCGAGGTGCCGCGCGGTGTGCCGTTGCCCCAGGAGACACCGCGGGCGTCGGTGCGCTTCTCCGGCACGAAGACGCGGTACTCGTCGCCGTCGAGATACAGGAAAGGCTTCTCGCGGGAGACGGGCGTCGTGTCGAGCGTGGTGTACGGCGGCTCGGGGAAGCTCTGCCCGGGTGCGCCCTCCACACCGGAGAACACCATGTTCCACACGGCGTTGAGCCAGCCGCCGACCGAACTGTCCCGGGTGTACCACTGCTGCTGCGAGTACGGACCCACCTCGCCGTCGATCCGGCTGTCGGCGATGTAGCCGCCGCTGGCCCAACCGTAGCCGTCCGGCGCCAGGTTGAGACCGCCGCGCACATGCATGCGCCGGAAGGGCGCAGCCTGCGACACCGCCCAGCGGTTGGTGCCGCTCACCGGCACGAGGGCCAGGTTCTCCGCCGAACGCCAGAAGTTCTGCGTGGCGTTGCCGTCGAACCAGCCCGCGTCGACGGTGACGTCCCCGTTGATGGTGGTGTCGTCGGGCGACAGGCCCAGGCCCGCGATCGAGGTGTAGAAGCCGAGTTGGGCGTTGAGGCCGTTGTAGGTGCCGGGCTTGAACAGCAGGGCGTAGCGGCCGGTGCCGAACTGGGCCGACTCCTGCTCCTTGAAGATCTCGTCCAGTCTGCCCTGGATGTTCGCGGTCGAGGGGTCGAAGACGATGACGTTCGGCCCCAGGTCGCCGCCGCCGGGCAGCGCGCGGGGAGTGCGGGCGGGGCTCTCGCCGGTGCCGTCGCCGGACTCCGCGGCGGCGGCACCCGCCCCGGCCAGACCGGCCAGCACGGGAACGGCGGCTGCCGCACCGAGGACGGCGCGCCGACGCACGCCGGAGGGCTCGGGCGTGGGGGAGTGTGTGGGGGAAGAGGGCATGGGGGGCGGCTCTCCTTGTTCGGGAAGTGAACGAAGTGGGGGTGAGGGAGCGCTCTCTGCGTGTGCATGTTTCATCCGTTAGCCGGGACACGTCAAGGGTTGCGACCGTTTCATGTGAACGGCATTCAACAAGTGGGGGCAGAGGTCGCGTTGTTCCGCCAGGCTTTCTCCGTCGCACTGCGCCACGCGATGCGGCCTGGTGCGTCACCGGTCCTGCGGTGACGGCGCGTACGAGACCTGAACCCAGCCGGTTCCCGAGTCGCCGTGGGACGGGCCACGGCGACCCGCAGCGGCCACCACTTCGCCGCCTTCACCGGCCCCGCGTCGCCGGGCGCGGGGCAGGGCGCGGGGCAGGGAGCGCGGGGGTGGACGGCCGTTCCCCCCTGACCCGGGCGTCACAGGGCAGCGCCACGCCGGACGGGGCAGGGCCGGCGTGGCGGGGTCCGGCGGCTGCTTTCCCTCAGGAACTCTTGCGGGCGACTCCGCCGTAGATGCCGATCGCCGGGGCGTCGGGGCGCCGGGCCTCGTCGGGGCGCCAGTCGGTGACCCGGACCAGGCCCGGCTCGACCAGGTCGAAGTCCCCGAAAAGCTCAAGGACTTCGGCATGCGAACGCAGGTTCATGGAGGCGGTGGCGTTCCTGTAGACGGCCGCCGCCTCCTCCCGCCGGTCCTCGTGCGCGTCGCCGGTCGCATGCGACAGCACGAGGTACGAACCGTCGGGCAGCGCGTCGCGGAGGGTGGCCATGATGCCCGCGGGGTCCTCCGCCTCGGACACGAAGTGCACGACGGCCACGAGCAGCAGCGCCACCGGCCGGTCGAAGTCGATGACCTCACGGACCTCGGGATGGTCGAGTAGCGCCCGCGGGTCACGCAGGTCCGCCAGTACGACAGCGGTGTCCGGGTCGTCCGACAGTGCCCGCGAGTGGGTGCTGACGATGGGATCGTTGTCGACGTACGCGACCCGGGTCTCCGGAGCCAGGGCCCGCGCGACCTGGTGCACGTTGGGCTCGGTGGGCAGGCCCGTGCCGATGTCGAGGATCTGCCGGACGCCGCCCTCGGCCACCACGTGCCGTACCGCCCGGTGCAGGAAGTGCCGGTTGGCGAGGACCCCTTCGCGTACCTCGGGCGCCGACTTCATGAACTGCTCGGCGGCCCGCTGGTCGACCTCGTAGTTGTCCTTTCCGCCGAGGAAGTAGTCGTACATCCGGGCGGGGTGGGGCTTGCTCGTGTCGATCCGGTTCGGGTGGGCGGCGCTCTCGCCGCCGCTCAGGGAGGTCATACAGCCTGACTCCGTCCTCAACTCGTGCGCCGCCCGCGGAAAGACCGAGGCGAGTGACTGCCGGAACATCATCTTGGCATGCCCGGGGGCGGAGCGCGGGGCACGGACGGACCGGACTTCCGCCGGCCGGGGTTCCCGCGGGGGCGGCCACCGACCAGGCGGGGGCGGTCACCGCCAACAGCCCTTCGGCCAGGGCGGAACGGTCACGGCCGGGCTAGGCTGACGACTCCGGCTCCGTGGGATCCGTAACTTCCCTGCGCGTAACTCCCGTGCATGTCCCGTGCGCGGAGGGAGAACGGCACGGAGCACGGAGGGAGAACGGCGCGGAGGGACGTCGTAGAAGAACGGCGCCGAAGAACAACTGAGGAGAACGGAGGAGGAGAACCCTGTGACACCAGGTACTCCCGGACCCAGACCCGACATCGACACGAGCAGGCCGCACCCCGCACGCGTCTACGACTGGCTGCTCGGCGGAAAGGACAACTACCCCGTCGACCAGAAGGTCGGCGAGACGCTCCCCGAAGAAGCGCGGGGCAACGCCGCCCGCAACCGCGCCTTCATGCACCGCGCCGCCGCCTGGCTGGCGAGGAACGGCGTGGACCAGTACCTCGACATCGGCACCGGCATCCCCACCGAACCCAATCTGCACCAGGTCGTGCAGGCGATCGAGCCGTCCGCCCGGATCGTCTACGCGGACAACGACCCGATCGTCCTGCGTCACGCGGAAGCGCTGCTGACCAGCAGCCCCGAGGGCGCCACCGACTTCCTCCACGCGGACGTGCGGCAGCCGGAGACGATCCTCGAACCCGCGGGCAGGCTCCTCGACCTCGACCGCCCCGTGGCCCTCTCCCTCATTGCCCTCCTCCACTTCATGCCGGACGCCGAGGACCCGTACGGTGTCGTCCGCAGGCTCGTCGAGGCGCTCGCTCCGGGCAGTTTCCTGCTCCTGTCGCACGGCACGGCGGACCAGCACCCGGAGTTGAAGCAGGAGACCGAGGCCGCGTACAAGAAGGGCGCGATCCCGCTGCGCATGCGCAGCCGCGAAGAGGTCGAGCCCTTCTTCGAGGGGCTGCAACTCGTCGCCCCGGGACTGGTCTTCGCCCCCGAGTGGTACCAGGAGGAACCGGCACCCGTACAGGAGCGCAGCGGCTTCTACGTCGGTGTCGCCAGGGTCCCCTGAGACTCCGGGCCCCGGAAGTCACCGTGGGGATCACCTTGACGGGAGCTGTGCCCGGCCGATACTGGTGCGCAGCACTCGGCCGGGGCGGTCGGTGCGACGCTCCACCAGGCTGTGCCCACCAGGCTCTGCGCCCCACGCGACGAAGAGCACCCACCCATCCCCAGGGAGCCGCCGTGCCCGGTAAGTCGCCCACTGTCCTGCCCCGCCCCGGATCCGGAGCCCTCCTGACCCCGGCCGCCCTCCTGGTCCTGCTCCTTGCCCTCCTGGCCGCCCTCACCCCGACGGCCTCGGCACACGCCGCCGGAACACCGTCGGACTCCGCCCACCGCACCGGCGCCGAGGTGGTCGCCGTCACCCAGGTCGCGGACCGGCAGGTCGACCTGTCGGTACGGTCGGCGGCCCTGGGCGGCCGCACGGTCAAGGTACGCCTCCTCACGCCCGACGGCTGGACCCCGAACGACCTCGGCGACGGCCGCCGGCACCGCCGGCACTGGCCCACCCTCTGGCTCCTGCACGGCTGCTGCGGCGACTACACCTCGTGGACCGCGATGACCGACGTGGCGGAGACCGACAGCCTGCGCGACGTCCTGGTCGTCATGCCCGAGGCCGGCTGGAACGGCTGGTACAGCGACTGGTGGAACCACGGCCGCGGCGGCGACCCGGCCTGGGAGACCTTCCACACGGTGGAACTGCGCAGGCTGCTGGAGCGCGACTGGGGCGCGGGCAGCACCCGCGTCGTCGCCGGCCTGTCGATGGGCGGCCAGGGAGCCCTGTCGTACGCCGCCCGGCACCCCGGCATGTTCCGGGCGACCGCGGCCTACTCCGGCTCCGCGCACCCCCTCCTCAACGACGAGTCGACCGACCGCATCCTCGGCTTCTTCGCCGGACCGGGCGGCGACGAGGACCCCCTCCGCGTCTGGGGCGACCCGGTGGCCCAACGCCGCGTCTGGCAGTCCCACGACCCCTTCCACCTGGCCAAGCGGCTCAGGTCGATCCCGGTCTACCTCTCCTGCGGCGACGGCACGACAGGCCCCCTGGACGCACCGGGCAGCACGAGCGCGCTGGAAGCGGACTTCAACCGCCAGAACCACGCCCTGACCGAGGAACTGCGCCGGGTGGGCGCGCGGCACGTGACGACGCACTTCTACGGCCCCGGAACCCACGGCTGGCCCTACTGGGAACGCGAGTTGCACGCCTCCCTGCCCATGCTGCTCACGGCGCTGGGCGTGGCCGGCTGAGGTCCGCCCAGGAACGGCACGAGGAGACCGAGCAGCCGCTCGGGACGGTGCAGCGGGATGATGTGCCCGCAGTCCTCGACGAGGTGACCGACGAGGCGATCGGTGACCGGCCGCAGCTGCTGCTCCAGGGCCCTTCCCACCGGCCGGGCACCGACGGCCATGGTGGGCACGGTCAACCGGCCGCCGCCCGCGACGGACTGCCGGATCTGCTCGGCACTGGCGGGCAGCGCCCGGTAGTACGAGAAGGCACAGCGCAGGGCCTCGCTCCCGGTGTAGGCACGTACGAAGGCATCCCGCACGGCGGGCTCGACGCCCTCCCCGAGGGATCCGGTGTCGAGGAACCAGTCGATGTACTGCTCCTCGTGCCCGGTGAGCACCGTCTCCGCCAGCCCGGGCACGGAATGGAAGCCGAACCACCAGGGCGCCCCCCGGGCAAGGAACGACTCGGCGCCGGGCAGTGTGCCCAGCAGCGACTCCATGACCACGAGCCGGGTGACGAGGTCGGGCCGCCGCATGGCGAGCAGAAAGGCCGGGGGAGTACCGGCATCGATGCCCACCACGGCTGCCGACCGCTCCCCCAGGGCGTCGAGCAGTGCCTCGGCGTCACGGGCCAGCGTCGCGGCGTCGTACCCGCCCGCGGCCCGCGTACTGGCCCCCGCTCCCCGCGTGTCCGGGGCGATCACCCGGTGACGTTCCGAGAGGCGGTCGATGACACGGGTCCACACCTGCCAGGTGTGCGGGAACCCGTGCAGCAGCAGGACGGCGGGACCCTCCCCCTGAAGCGCCACGTTGAGCTCGACGCCGTTGACGGCGATGCGCCGAAGAGTGACAGACACGGATCCTCCTGGGCAGCCCTGAGGCAGTAGGCAGTAGGCAGTAGGCAGTAGGCAGTAGGCAGTAGGCAGTAGGCAGTAGGGCAAATAGGGTAGTTACCAATGGTGACAACAGAACGATAGGTAACTAGGGTGAGTGGGCCAAGACCGCACTTCTGCCACAGGTGGTGAGCTCCAGGTGACCCCCTCGACGTCACGCTCCCCGAACGGCCGCCGGGGGGACCTGTTCGACCCCCAGTGCCCCACCCGGCGCCTGCTCGACCGGATCGGCACCAAGTGGACCTCCATGGCCGTCAAGGTCCTTGCCGAGGCGTCCCCGGAGGAGATCCGCTTCGCGGAGCTGCAGCGCAGGATGCCCGGCGTGTCGCAGAAGATGCTGTCGGTCACCCTCCAGGGCCTCACGCGGGACGGACTGGCCGGCCGCAGGGTGGAGGCCACGGTTCCGCCGCGCGTGTACTACCGGCTCACTCCCCTCGGCCTGTCCCTGGAGGAACCGCTGGCCGCGCTCCGGGAATGGGCGGAGACACACATGGCCGAGGTGGACCGGGCCAACCGCCGCAGCGAGGAAGGCACGCCCGGCTGAGGGAGCTGCCGGGGCGAGGGCGACCGGGCCCGCCGCTTCCGCCGGGAGCGGGTGCCGCCTGGGAAGCGTGGCCGGGTTCAGCCGGGAGCCGGTGCCGCCCGGGAAGCGTGGCCGGGCTCAGCCGGGCGTGTGCCACTTCAGATAGCCGCGCAGGCGCCGCGCTCGGACGAGGCGTTCGAGGAGAAGGGCGACGACGGGGGAGTAGGGCGTCCTGGACGACTTGCCGTGTCCGAGGCGCGAGAGCCGCCGTGAGGTGACGGACTGGAGGGCCGCGGCGGCGAAGGTCTTGTTCCGCAGCCGGGTGCGTGGCGGCTCGGCCGACACCTCGCGACCGGCCAGCCAGTGCCGGGGCAGAGTGGGATCGATCGCCAGCGCCGTGGCCACGCCCGCCACCGCGACCCCGGAGTCGATCACCTCCTGGGCGACCGCGCCACGCCGGATCCCGCCGGTCAGCATCAGCGGCAGCGGAGAGGTGTCCACGAGCTGCCGGGCGAGGGAGAGGAAGTACGCCTCGCGGGCGAGGGTGCGGCCGTCCGCCGGGGCGCCGGCGGTGGCCAGGCTCTCGATGCTGCCGCCGGACAGCTCCACCAGGTCCGCTCCCACGTCGGCGAGCATCTTGATGACGTCACGTGCGTCGTCGGTGTCGAAGCCGCCGCGCTGGAAGTCGGCCGAGTTCAGTTTCACGCCCACGGCGAAGCCCGTACCGACGCGCTCGCGCACCGCGCCCACCACGTCGAGCAGCAGCCGGGCGCGGTTGGCCAGGCTGCCGCCCCACCGGTCGTCCCGCCGGTTCACCAGGGGGGAGAGGAACTGGGAGAGGAGATAGCCGTGTGCGGCATGGACCTCCACCCCGTCGAAGCCGGCCTCACGGGCCCGCTGCGCGGTCACGGCGAAGCGCTCCACGGTCGCCTCGATGTCCTGGTCGCTCATCGGCCGGGGGGTCGGGTACATGCTGGACAGACCGCCGACCTCGATGGGCACGGCCGAGGGGGCCCAGGTGGTGCGGGCCAGGTCCTTGGGTATGACGCGCCCGGGATGATTGATCTGCATCCAGACCTGCCCGCCCGCCGACCGCCCGGCCCGAGCCCACCGCCGGAACGGCTCCAGCGGCGTGTCCTGCTCCAGTACGACGTCGCCGGGCTGGGCGACCGCGCGGCGGTCGATCATGACGTGTCCCGTGACGAGGAGCCCGGCACCACCGGCGGCCAGGCGGCGGTAGAGCGTGACGAGCGCGTCACCGGGCACCTGCCCCGGCGCGGCCAGCAACTCCTCCATCGCGGCCTTGGCGATCCGGTTGGGCAGCACGGCACCGCTGCCCAGGCGCAGCGGCTCACTCAACCCGGTCATCACTTCTCCCGGGCGGGGTCGAGGTCGCTGACGTCCTGGAACCCCACCTTGCGGTTCAGGTTGCCGGTCAGGCGGGTGACGGTGCCGCGGGGCAGCAGACGCGGTACGAAGGCTCCGGCGCGCTGGGAGGCGCGGCCGGGGAAGGAGAGGAACCGGCCACGCGCGAAGTCGTCGAGCGTCCTGGCGGCGACGTCGGCCGGAGCGTCCGTGGCCTTCGGGTTCATGGACGCGGTCGTACCGTCGAAGAAGCCGGTGTCGGTGGCTCCCGGATGGGCCGCCATCACACGCACGCCGGTGCCTCGCACCTCCTCGGCGAGCGCCTCGGTGAACGAGAGTACGAAGGCCTTGGTCGCGGCGTAGCTCGCCTGGTACGGCATGGGCTGGAAGGCGGCGGTGGAGGCGACGTTGACGATACCGCCGTGGCCGCGGGCGACCATGCGGGCGCCCAGGAGGTGCACGAGGCCGACCAACGCGGTGATGTTCACGTCGACGGACTGGAGAGTGGGGCCGAGGGGACGGCCGAGGAAGGGCCCCACGGCCCCCGTCCCGGCGTTGTTGACCAGAAGATCGATGTCCAGGCCGAGCTCGTCGACGGCGTCGACGACGGCCTGCGGCGAGCGCCGGTCCGAAAGATCCGCGGCGATCACGTCGACGCGGACGGAATGCGCCTCGCGAATCTGCCCGGCAAGGGCCTCGAGCGCGTCGCCCGAGCGGGCGACCAGCACCAAGTGGGCGCCGCGGGAGGCCAGTTCCCGTGCGTAGGCCTCACCCAGCCCTTTCGATGCTCCGGTGACCAGGGCGGTGGTGCGCGTGTAGTCGTACATGTGTGAGTGCTTCCTGTGCGGCTGGATGCAGGACGGACCTACCCCCTGTTGCTTCGAGCCTCGAAGTAACAGGGGTCAAACATACACTTCGAGTCTCGAAGTAAAAAGGCTAGGATGGGACCCATGACGCGAAGCACCCTCGAGACGGTGGTGGCGGCGAACCACGAGCTCTTCCTGCAGACCAGTGACCGGGTCGAGGCCGTCCTGGCGGAACACGGCCTGACCCCCGCGACCGCCCACGCCCTGTGGGCGATCGACCCGGACCAGGCGCCGCCCTCGATGAAGGAGCTGGCCGGCCGTCTCTACTGCAACGCACCCAACCTCAGCTTCGTCATGAACCAGCTCACCAACCGCGGCCTCGCCGAACGCTCCGCCGACCCCGCGGACCGCCGCTCACGCGTGGTGGCGCTGACGGAGGAGGGTCGACGGGTGCGGGAGGCGGTCATCGGGGCGACGCTGGCCCTGACGCCGTTCGCACGCCTGTCCCCGGACGAGCTGACCAGCCTGGCGCACCTCCTGGGGAAGGCCCTCGCACCGATGGCGGCGGGGGCCGAGGGTGGCGACCCGGAGGAGGCGGAACGCGCGCGCGAT
The DNA here is from genome assembly GCF_018982965.1 of Streptomyces mayonensis. GTDB lineage: Bacteria > Actinomycetota > Actinomycetes > Streptomycetales > Streptomycetaceae > Streptomyces > Streptomyces mayonensis. The sequence continues at coordinate 15,692 of NZ_JACBYP010000001.1, forward strand.
CCGCAGGAAGCCCTCGATCCGCACACTGCGTGAACGGACGTGAACGTACGGGCACGCTCCGCGGGTACCGGGTCGTCGTTCAGTCGGGCTGCGGCCGACGAGCACGCGGGGACGGCGGCCGCACCGATGCCGTCTGCCGCTCACCCGCGGCCGGGGCTGCGACTGTCTCCGCCCCGCGCCAGGCGTTAGATTCGTCGGGCGGTGGCGTCCGGCCTACGGTGCCAAGTGGTGTGCATGCCGGGCGGGTTCTGCCCGCAGGCGGCGGTGAATCACGGGGCACCTGCCACGGCCCGGCCCTCATGCCGTCCGGCGCCGCAATGGATCGATCATGGGTGACTATGGAAGAGCAGGCAGTTCTTGATCCCTCGGGCGCGGCGTATCACCTGCCTGCCCGAAACCCGTTCCACGCCGGGGCAGTTCAGTGACCGACGGATCGGCGGCGCCCCCTTCCCGGGCCGGACACGCGTTGCCGGCCAAGGGCGGAGGTCTTCCCTCCCGCCCGAGCCTGCCGGTCGCCGCGGCCACCCGGCTGCGCCTGCTGTGGAGCTGGTGGGAAGCACGCCCCGTCGCTGCCAGGAACCGCGAGTTCGCGCTCGTCCTCATGGTGCTGGCCTTCACCCCGCCCCTGTCACGTATCGGGGCGCAGTTCGGCGACCTCGCCGTGCACGGTGCCTCCGTGGCGAGCGTGCTGCTGACACTGGGGCTGACTCTGCCACTCGCGGTGCGGACCCGGTGGCCGGCTGCCTGCCTCGCGGTGGTGGGGGCGTCGTTCGCGCTCCACCAGTCCCTCGGCTGCCCTCCGACCATCGGCACCGTGGGCCTGTACATCGCGCTGTACTCCGCGGGTGCTCATCAGCATCACGTCCGGTGGGCCGCACCACTGGCGGCGACGGGTGGATACGTGCTCTTCTGCGTCGCCCTGCACGCGCTGGGCTCGCCCGCCGGTCTGGTCGACTACCTGCTCTACTACCTGGTCGTGATGGTGGCGTGGGGACTGGGTGCCCTGGTGCGCAGGCAACGCGCCCAGGAGGCCGCACGCCGGCACCTGTCCGCACAGGTGGCCATCGCCGCGGAACGCAGCCGTATGGCAAAGGAGTTGCACGACGTGGTGACCCATCATGTGACCGCGATGGTGGTCCAGGCCGGCGCGGCCCAGTACCTCACCGAGTCGCCGGACCGGATGGCCGACTCCCTGAACGCCATCAACGGCTCCGGCCGCCGCGCACTGGCCGAACTCCGTTTCCTCCTCGGTGTGCTGGAGGCAACCGGCGCTTCGGAGTCCCAGGAGTCCCAGGAGCCCCAGAAGCGCCGGCAGCCCCAGGAGCGACCGGTGATGCCGGGCCGGGTGTCCGACCTGGTGGAGCAGATCCGCGCGGGCGGTCAGCCCGTCGAGCTGATCGAGGAAGGCACGCCGGCCCTCTCGGCGGGCGCCCGCCTCGCGGTCTACCGCGTCGTGCAGGAATCCCTCACCAACGCCGTGAAGTACGCCGCGGACCACCGGACACTGGTACGACTCGTGCACACCCCCGACTGGACCGAGGTCGAGGTCACCACCATGGGCAACGCCGACGAGGCGGCCGAGTCCGCCGCCCTCCGGGACGGCGGCCCGCACATGTCCGGAGGCCGGGGCCTGGCCGGGCTGCGGGAACGAGTGGAGATGCTGGGCGGCGAGTTCGCGGCGGGCTTCCGTACCGGGGGCGGGTTTCGCGTGCACGCACACCTACCCGCAGGATGTGCAGCATGAGTGTTCCACCGGACGTCACCAGAGTACTGATCTGTGAGGACCAGGCCCTCGTGCGCGCCGGGTTCGTCACCATCCTCTCCGCCCAGCCCGACATGGAGGTCGTGGGGGAGGTCACGGACGGCCGGGCCGCGGTCCGCCGCGCGGAGGAGCTGAAGCCGGACGTCATCGTCATGGACATCCGCATGCCGCTGCTCGACGGGATCGAGGCCACGCGTCACCTGGCCGGCCCGGAGTCTCCCAACCCCGCGAAAATCCTCATCGTCACCACCTTCAACGTCGACGAGTACGTGTACGAGTCCCTGCGCGCCGGCGCCAGCGGCTTCCTGCTCAAGGACGCGGAACCGCCCGAGCTGATCCAGGCGGTACGCACCGTCGCCCGCGGCGAGTCCCTCCTGGCCCCCGCCGTCACTCGTGCCCTGATCGGCCGCCACGCCGAACGGCTGCGTCCCACCGCCCGCACCTCGCCCGAGCGTGAACGTCTCAAGGTCCTCACCGTCCGCGAGTACGAGGTCCTCGTCCTGATCAGCAAAGGACTGTCGAACGCCGAAATAGCTTCCGAAATGGTCATCAGCTCCGAGACCGTGAAGACGTACGTTTCCCGCATCCTCACCAAACTGGACCTGCGCGACCGCGTACAGGCGGTTGTTCTGGCGTATCAGGCAGGTGTGGCAGGGAACGACGGCCGGGGCTGAGCGTCCGGCGCCCCTGCGGTACGGAGCGAGGAAGCCGGTGCCTGGCCGCCGACAGCATCGTCGCACGTGCCGTCGCCCCTGTGGTCACCCGAGCGAGCTACCCGAGCTGTCCACTCCGGGGTGAAGCCCCGTGCGGACGACCTCCAGTTGACTCGACGGCTGACAGCACAGCGGCCGGACCACTGGTCCGCCGAGCCGAGCAGCAGAGGGGCAACACCGTGAGCAGGACGCACAGTTCCGGATGGCACGGACTTCCGGGAGGACGCCGGTTCGCCGCGGCACTGGTCGTTTCGACGCTTGCCGGAGCCGCGCTGACCGCGTGCGACGGGACGGCCGAGGACACGTCGGCGACGCAGGACGGGGCGGCGCACCGGAGCGAGGCGGCTCCGCAAGGCGCGGACACCCCCAAGATCACCTGGGGCGAGTGCCCCGAGCCGGCCAAGGGCGCGAAGCGAGCCCCGGAACTGGACTGCGGCTCGCTCAAGGTCCCGTTGGACTACGACAACCCGGACGGCGAGAAGATCGAGGTGGCGGTCTCACGGCTGGCCGCCGCCAAGACCGGCGAGCGGCGCGGTGTCCTGCTGCTGAACCCCGGCGGACCGGCCCTGGGCGGCCTCGACATGCCGGCGACCATGGCGTCCACCCTGCCGAAGTCCGTTCTGGGCAGCTACGACCTGATCGGCTTCGACCCGCGCGGCGTCGGGCACAGCACCCCGCAGAGCTGCGGTCTCGACGACCCCAGTGTGGCCTCCCTCTTCCCGTACCCCGCCGCGGACGGCTCGATCACGAAGAACGCGGCCTTGGCCAAGGCCAACGCCGACACGTGCGCCGAAGGGGCCGGCGACAAGCTGAAACACTTCACCACGGCCAACACGGCCCGCGACATGGACCGCCTACGCGAAGCGCTCGGCGAGCGCAAGATCTCCTACTGGGGCCAGTCCTACGGCACCTACCTCGGCGCCGTCTACCGGTCCCTGTTCCAGAAGCAGACCGACCGGATGATCCTGGAGGGCAACGTCGACCCCACCAAGGTGTGGGCCGACCAGGTGGCGGACACCTGGGGCAAGGGCATGGCCGACCGCTTCCCCGACGCGGCCGCCGTCGCCGCCGCGCAGGACGGCACCCTGGGACTGGGCGACAGCGTCGAGAAGGTGACCCAGACCTACTTGGACCTGGCCGACCGACTCGACCGCAAGCCCGCCCCCGTACCCGGCACGCCGCTCTCCCTCGACGGGCCGCTCCTGCGGAACATCACGTACAGCATGCTCCAGCGCAACGAAACGCTCGCACCGCTGACCGCCTTCTGGAAGGCCGCCGCCGACCTGGCCGACGGCAGCGTCACCGAGGCGGACAAGGCGGTTCTCGAGCAGGTCTTCGCCGACGCCCCCACGTCCCCAGGCGTCCCCGCGGACAATCAGGCCACCATGTTCCTGGCTCTCACCTGCGGCGACGCGGAATGGCCGCACGACGCCGACGGCTACGCCGAGCGCGCCGCCGCCGACCGGGAGGAGTGGCCCCTCACCGCGGGAATGCCGGGCAACATCTGGACCTGCGCCTACTGGGACAAGCCGAACGAGCAGCCCGTCACCGTGACCGGCAAGGGCCCCCGCAACACGCTGATCCTTCAGAACCGCCGGGACAACGCCACACCGTGGGAGGGCGCCGTCGGCCTCCACAAGGCCCTCGGCGACAGCTCGGCCTTCCTCGGCGTCGACAACGGCGGCCACTACGTCTACGACACGGGCTCCGCCTGTGCCGACAAGGCGACGGTCGACTTCCTCACCACGGGCCGCCTGCCGGACGAGGACGTCAACTGCACGGACGTCAAGCAGAAGTAACCCTCGCGCGCCCGTCCCCGGGCTGGGCCGAGGGGACGGGGCCTTCGGACCCGCGTCCGATTCCTTGCATGGCACAGCTGTGGTGAAAGGCCGGAAACCGAGCAAGGATTGAACGGTTTCAGGTGGTGGGGGGAGAACACGTATGACGACAACCGGGTCGTCGGACGGCAGACCGCAGCCGCATCCGCAGCCGCATCCGCAGCCGCAGTCGGACGCTGCGGCCGACAGCCAGGCGGAGCCGGCCGCACCGGACGGGCAGGCCGAGGACCACTCCGCAGGTGACGCGCCGACCCCGTCCGCGCAACCCTCGCAGTCGAGCGACGCCGACGAGAGCAGCGGGTCTCGGGAGAGTCTCGCCTCGATCGTCGCCGAGACGCTCGGCCTGGCGCCGGGTTCATCCCGGCGTCGAAGAGCGGTGACCCTGGTCGTGATGCTGTTGCTCGCCTTCGTGGCCGTCTTCCGGGACACGTTGATCGGATACGTCATGATCGAACCCGGCGTCGTCAAGGAGAACGACTCCAACGCGGAGTACGACGCCGACAAGGTGCCGTTCACGGTGTCCGTGCGGCCGGAGGAGGACGAGCCCGATACCTGGACGATGGTTCTCGACCGGGCCCTGACTCCCGACGAGAAGCGGAAGCTGGTGGCCGGCGGCAACCGATCGGCCGCCTTCTCGTACCTGAAGGAACTGGGCGGTCACCCGCTCGCGCACGAGGCCGCGATGGAGTACGCCCCCGAACGGTACAAGAGGCAGCTGGCGTCGGAGGCCATCGGGAGATACGCCGACGTGTTCCAGATGAACGTGATGAGCACCCGGTCCACCTCGGTGATCATCACCGGCTGGAAGATCACCGACCTCACCTGTCGGAAGAGCACCGGTCACACCGTGGTTGTGCTGCCGAGGCAGGGCGGATCGGCTTACGAAGGCATCCAACTCCACCTTCCGCCTCTCGCCGGCGAACCCGTGCTGAGCGACGAGACCGAGGGACAGGGCGAGCCCTACTTCAGCACGCGTTACATCGAGGTCGGAGGCGGCCAGCCGGCGGGCGGTTTCAAGGTGCAGGCGATCGCGCCACCAGGGCAGTCGTGCGAGTGGGGCCTGAAGGTCCGCTACACCGACTCCTACCAGAGAACGCAGTGGATCCAGTTGAAGGACGGCAAGGGAGAGCCCTTGCGCATACACACGGATTCCGCGCCCTTGGACCCCCGGCAGGAATGGGTTTTCGTCGTCCAGCCATGGAGGCTGTGCGACCAAGAGGATCTGTCGAAGTGCGTCGTATAGTCGGCAGAATCGCGGCCCTAGTTCTCCTGGCCGTGCTGTGCGTCCAGGGATGCAGCGCCGAACCGAGCAAGGAGAAGCGGAACACGCCGACGTCCGTACCCTCGGCTCCCGACGACGGAAACCGGGAGTACGCCCTTCCGGACAGTCCCTTCACCCGCGAGGACACGGTCATCACAGCGACCTGTGGCTCGGCTTCGGGTGGCGTCGGCGTCCTGGTGCAGGCATGGGACGCCGAGCGGTGGGAGCCGCGCGGGCAGCGCTACTTCCGGCTTCCGGACGACGTCGCTCTCGCCAACTTCCCGAAAATGAAGGCGGTCAACAGCCCTCTCGTAGACCTGTGCGCCATGATGCCGACCGAGCCGTCTCCCTACGGCGTGGACGACCTTGAGTACATGTCCCCGCGGGTCCGCGCCCTGTTCGACCTGGCGTTCACCCGCATGGCGGTGGTGTTCCGGGACCCTGACGGCAAGAGCACACATGCCGGCTTCCTGGAAAGCGGCACCGGTTCCGACGACTCCGTACGTCTGAGCCGTGCGACGGGCGACGACGAGCAGAACGCCGTGATGTCGCCCGACGGGCGCAGTGTGTGGTTCACGTACACCGACTCCGACGGTGAGTACAGGATCGGCTCCCGGCCCGCCGAGGGGGACCACGGGGTGTCGGACGAAGGCCCGGCGGCCGGACACGATCTCCCTCTGGTCGTCTCCGGCAAGCCCCCGCACGCCGTCCAGGCGAACATGGTCCACCTCGCTCCCGACGGCCGCCGCCTCACGGCGACGGCGCCGAAGGTCTTCGGGCACGTCTTCGACACGCCGGACTCTTCCGGGCCGCTCACGGAGTCGTCGGCCCACTCGGCCACCTTGCTCAGCGGATGCGTGGGCATCCTCGGCTGGATCGGTGACGAGCAGGTGCTGTGCCGGGGCCAGTCCGGCTCCTTCCGGGCCGTGGACGCCCGTTCCGGTCGTGTGGAGGGAGCGGAGATCCCGGTGGTTCACCCGAGCGAGATCAATGCCAACCCCATGATCGCCGAGGGGATGCTGGTCTCGACGGACGGCATGCGGTTCATCGTCGCCGTCCACCTGCCCAACGACCGGTATGGCCACTGGAGCGACGGGACCGACTTCCGGGCCGTGCCGACCTCGGGGGAAGGCAAGGCGACCCGCATCGTCCACGAGTCCCTGACCAACCGCACGCTGTTCCTGGAGTGGCGGTGAAGAGCACGCCGTGCGGGTGTACAGGCGGGTGTTGTACGGGAGAACCGGTCCCGCGCGTCGCGCGCCCTCCCGTCGTTCCCGCGCGCCCCGTTGCCCGGCCCGGCGGGTGTCGTTTCTCGGAACAAGAAGCACACGACCAGCGAAGACATGAGTCGGGCGGGCAGCCCGCGCAACCCGGCGTGTGCTCTTCCCCGTGACCCCATGGGATGGATCCTGCCTCTTCCAGGCCAGAGCACCAGGCGGTTTTCATGACCACAAGCAGCAACAACGGAAGCCCTGCTACGCCTCCCGAACCCTCCACACAGCCTTCCCAGTCCGCCCCACAGCCCACCGACTCCCAGCAGCCCACAGGACGGCGCCGGTTGAGCAACACGACGATCGTGGCCTATGCCGTGGCGATCGTCGGATCATTGACGGCCGCGGTCCTCTCCCCGCTCGGGGAGCACGTCCTGAACAAGGTGTTGGAGGAACCGACCTGTCCGGGCGAGGCGTGTGAGGGGAAGAATCCCGGCCGTCAGGGCTGCGACGAGGGCGCGCGCACCTTCAAGCCGGCCACCAGCAACCCGGCGGTCCTCCAACTCCGCTACAGCGAGGAGTGCCAGGCCGTGTGGGCGAAGATCGAGCACGGCAGCAAGGGCGACTTGGTCACCATCGAGGCGACCGGAGGGGCCAAACGCAGTGCCGAGATCCACTTCGACGACGACCAGTACACCCCGATGGTGCATGTGGGCGACGGCGAGTTCGAGGTCGCCGGCTGCGCGGTCCCCAAGTCGGGCGGTGCAGGCACGTACGACTACTACTGCATTCACGGCACCGAGGCGACCGCCTGGCGGTGACCGCATCCGGACGCCGGCCCCGGACGATCCGCGTCGTCGGCGGATCTGCGATGCCGTCGCGCCTGCCCGGCTTCGGTGAACCTCTGGGCAGGCGCAGGCGTTCCGCCGGGGGTGGCGTGCGCGCGGTGCCGTGCGACGACGTCAGTCCCGGCGGCACCGCTCCCCGAGCTCCGCGAGGATCGCCTTCTCACGGGAGTTGACGTCACCGTCCACGGTGGCCACCCGCTCCGCCGCGTCGAGAACGTCGCTGAGATCACCCGGCTCGGCGTCCACACGCTTCCACACCTCGGCCGGGTCGATGTCGACGACCTGCGCGAGCTGCTCATCGACGACCTGGTGCCGCTCTCTGACCATCCTTACCAGATGCCGCATCAGCAGCGCCTCGTCGTCGGCGATCCTGGCCTTCGCGTTCGCCCTGATGACGAGCCACGCGACCCACACCACCAACTGCGGGTGCCGACTGCGCTCGCTGATCCTCGCGGCGATTTCGATCACCCGCGCCTCGTTGCGGAAGACGGCCCGCGCGTGCCGGCCGGCGACGAGCGTGGTGTAGCGGTTCAGCAGGACGGAGAGGGGGACGCCGACCAGCGGGATGCCGATCTTGATGACGTTGCGTTGCAGGAGGTGCTTTCCGACGACGGGCAGTGCTTTTCCGGCGGCGAGCGCCGATTTCGAGTAGAAGCGCTTGACCAACGGTCGCACCATGACCGGGACCGCTTTGGACACGGTCTTGTTGGCCACTTCGCCACTCTTGATGGTCAGCGCCACGCGTATGAGCTTCCACAGGTCGTCGGGGTCGTGCACGTCGAGTGGCACCCGGTAGAGAACGGAGATGTCGTAGGCCAGGCGGAGCTGGAGCTGGGTGAGGAAGGCGACGTCGACCGTCATGGTCGCCACGGCCGCGGGGACCGTAGCCGGCGAGGCACCCCCGAGAGTCCCGATGGTGGCGGCGACGGTCGCCGTGTAGGCCCCGGCGGAAAGACCGCCTTCGAGCGCGGCGTACCGGGCCGCCATCTTGATCCGCTGGTCCACGATGACATCCGCGGGCACACCCGCGTAACGGTCCTGGAAGTACTGCCAGTCGACCTTCTCGGTGTACGTGTTCATGGCATGAGCGGCGAGCTTGGTGAACCAGTTGCCCGACTTGATGTCGTCCCCGCTCAGGCCTTTGACGAAGTCCCTGATCGCGGCCTGCTCCTGCTCGACCACCTTCTGGTCGGCGGCTTCGGCGGTTTCGTCGGCCTCGTCCGCGTCGGCGACGTGTCTCGGCACATCTGTCATGGCGTGTTCCCCCAGACTGTTCCGCGGCCGGCCGAACTGCGGGGTGCATTGCACCTCCGCCTGCCGTCTCCGCGCGTTGATTCGGCGAGCCGTACAACGGCCCGCTCCTCCCCTTGAGCGGAACCTTAGCGTGCCGTCAGGCGACCGGTGACGTGTCGAAACACATGCATACGGGAGTACTGCCGAGCGCTAACGGGCCTTCCTGCACCCGCAGTCGGGAGATGAGGGAGGAACTGGTGTCCCCGTCAGCCACCCTGGTAGATCGTGGTGCACAGCAGCGTGGCGCCGTCGTCCACCAGGGCAGTCCAGTAGGGCGTCTGGTCGCCTGCCACCCGGAGGCAGTTGTTCGCGTTGGCGCCCGCAGGGGCGCGGTAGACCCCTGTGATGCTCATGATCTGGTTGTACGGGGAAGGCACCGGCTTGCGTTGGCAGTCCACGGCCGTCATCAGGCCGAGGGAGATCGAGTCGCCGGACTGCTGGCCGAGGAGGCAGTAGTTGGCGTGGTAGATGCGGGTGAGACAGAGCTTCGTGGTGGTGCTGGTGGCGTCGGACCAGTAGCTCCAGTACGACTTCCCGTAGCCGGTGGGGCAGTCCGTGTCGGTGGCGGTCACCTGAACCTGAGCCCGCACGTCAGCGCAGGGCACGGGGTCCGGAGGCGCATCGGAGCTCCAGTCGATACTGGTGGCGCCTCCCCGGCCCGTGTCGTGGACCGCCAGGCAGTCGCTGACGGAGACGGCTTTGAATGCCTCTTCCGTGGGATCCGGAGTGGGCGTCGGTGACTCGGGCCCGGACTCGTCGTCGGTGTTCCTCTCCTTCATACCGGGGTCATCGGTGGTGTCGGCGGTCGACGGGGGAGTGTACGGGGTCGTGCTGGAACTCGATGGGGACGAGCTGGTCAACAGGTCCTTCAGCTCGGCCGCGTCGCTCAGGCCCAGCCAGGCCAGGATCGAGACCACGGAGGCGAGTCCACCGAGCACTGCCAACCACTTGGCAGTGGAATGATCACCGGATGCGTCTGTCAAAAAGTCCTCCCCCTCTCGCTGAGATTGAGGCGATATTAGCTACCTTCTGTTCACCGTTGAGGCCGAACTCCCTGTATCGCACCGGTTGGTTACGTCCCTCCCCACACAAATCCAGCCCCGCGGGTCCTCACCTGGACAGATCGTCCGTTCCTCCGAGTCGATTACGTGCGGAGGAACGGCTCAGAGTGACGTCACACGACCGGTGCTGTGGTGGGACACGCGGACGCCGGTGTACTGGAGGGCGCTGTACGTGGGTCCCGAATCCGAAGTTCGGCGTCCCCCAACCGGGCGACAGGACCGCCGACCAGCAGCGCCGTGGGCCAGCGCAGGATCTCCTGCGTGCTGCGGTAGTTCGTGCGCAGCTTCACCGACCGCCCGGTCAAGCCGGATTGTGGTCTCGTAAGTTCAGCCGGTGGGGACGAGGCGACGTCCTACGGGGTCAGGGGCGGCGAGATCAGGCCAGGCGCGGCGCACTCCGCCCAGACCGTCTTGCCGGGACCGCCCGAGCGGCGCGGTCGGCAGCCCCATCGGTCGGCCAACGCCTCGACGAGCAGCAGGCCGCGCCCGCCCTCGCCGTCGGCGCCCGACGCGGCCGGGAGTGCGGGCAGGCGTTCACCGCGTGTGTCGGTGACCTCGATGCGTACGGTCCCGGTGGCCGGGTCGGCCGTCAGCAGGACGTGGAAGTCACGACCGGCCACATGCCCGTGCCGGACGGCATTGGCGCACAGCTCGGCCGTGACGAGCGAGACGACGCCGTGCGCGTCGCTGCCGTGCGAGACGCCCCAGGTGTCCAGCCGGTGCTCGCACATGCGCCGGGCGAGTCGGGCACCGTGCGGGGAGGAGCTGAAGCACTTCGTGAACCGGTGCGTCGCGAGGGGAGGTCGAGTCGAGGTCATGCACTCACGGTGGCGTTTCGTTTCCCGCTGTGACCAGCGGTGACGCACCGACGCGGCCCTTCGTACGAGGCGGTCGCCAGCGGTGTACGGAACGGTACGGAGACCGACGAAGCGATGCCGGCACCGCAACGTGAGCCGTCACCGGCAGGGGTGGTTGTGCTGCGGTCGCGTACTCACGGTGGCGCATCGTGGCCTAGCGTGACCAGTGGTGACGCGCCGACGCGACCCCTTCGTACGCGGCGGCATCCGACGGTGTACGGAGCGGTACGGGAAAGGTGCGGGTCATGACGAGCGTTCGGGACGAAGAGGCCGGTCGGGGACAGGCGGCGGTACCGGTGCAGGGCGGCCGGAGGGCGGGGGACGAGCCGGGGGCGGGTGTAGTCGCCGCGTTCGGACGGCAGTTGAAGCTGCTGCGGATTCGGGCCAGGCTGGAGCGGCCTGAGTTCGGGAAGCGGATGGGCTACTCGGCGGACACGGTGGCGTCCATCGAGCAGGGGAGGCGGATTCCGCAGGCTCAGTTCATCGAGAAGGCGGATGAGGTGTTGGGGGCCGGGGGAGTGCTCACCGCCCTGAAGGAGGAGGTGGGGCGAGCCCAGTATCCGGCGTTCTTCCGGGACATGGCGCGTCTTGAAGCCAAAGCCACGGCGCTGAATGTCTACGCGGTGTACGCCGTGCCAGGACTACTGCAGACAGAGGACTACGCACGCGCCATCTTCCATATGCAGCGACCGCTGCTGGACGACGAGATGATCGAGCAGCGCTTCGAGGCGCGCATGGTGCGTCAGGAGGTCTTTCGGCGGCGCCCTGCTCCGCTGATGAGCTTCGTAATCGAGGAAGCAGTACTGCGCAGGCCGATCGGCGGTCCGAGTGTCATGCGCGAGACGCTGGGACAAATCCTCGTCACCAGTCAGTCCCGGAACGTTGAGGTGCAGGTCATGCCGATTGGTCGAGAGGACAACGCTGCCTTGAGCGGACCCTTCTCGTTGATCGACGTCGACGGAGGGCAACGCCTCGCCTACGCCGAAGTACAGGATCTGAGCCGTCTCTACACCGACACCACCTACGTGCGTACGCTCGAAGCGCGTTATGGCATCCTCCGGTCACAGGCGCTGACACCGAGCGAGTCAGTCGCGTTCATCGAGCAACTGATGGGAGACACATGAGCGTGCAGCACAGCAAGGCGGCTGTGCCCGAGGCCGCGTGGTACAGGAGCAGCTACAGCACAGGCAACGGTGGCGAATGCGTCGAGGTCGCCGCAGTCTCCACGATTGTTCTCGTGAGGGACTCGAAGCAGCCCGCAGAGGCCAGGCTCGCGTTCGGTCCCCAAGCATGGGACGGCTTCGTGAGGATGGCTGCCGAGCGCTGAGTTGAGCCGTGCACGATGAGTGGGGCTCGGTCTGATCACAGGTACCGGGCCCCCACCCGCGTCAGATGTCGTCCAGCCCCTCGTCCCCGGGCTTGAAGCCCCGGCCTCTGGCGGAGGGCTTGGCGCAGGTGAGGGGCGTTCGCTGCCCGTGTTCACCTAATGCGTACGATGTGCAAGTGCGCCACAGTGACTACAGCATCAGGACCGCGACGGACGCCGATCTCGACGCCGCCCGGGCCGTCATGCTCGACACCGTCTACCGGGACTTCGGCACCGGGTACGTGCCCCGCTGGCACCGCGACGTCATCGACCTGGCCGGGGCGTATCTGACCCCCGCCCGGCACACGCTCCTCGTTGCCGTGGACGGGAGGGGCGGGGAGGTCGTGGCGACTGGGGCGCTCGACTCGCGTGGGCCCGTGCACCCGCCGAACCCGGTGCACGTAGCCGAGCGGTATCCGTCCGGCGTGACCGCGCAGCTGCGGCGGGTGTATGTGCGGCCCGAGCATCGGCGGCGTGGGCTTGCGCGTCGACTTGTCGATGAGTTGCTGGCGTTCGCCGGTGCCGACGGGGGTTATCGGGCCGTCTATCTGCACACCGACCCCGCCGTGACCGGGGCCGAGCCGTTCTGGCGGTCGCTTGCCAAGGTCGTGCACGATGAGCGGGAAGATGCTGGTGGGGGGCAGGGCATCGTGCACTTCGACGTTCCGATGGGGTGACGTTCGCGTGATAATCGTTTCCAAGTAGGGGCGGGTTTCGTTGTCCGTCCCCTCGCCCGTCCGTTTTCTGATTGATCCGAGGACCATGCGCTCCCACCGCCGCCCCCGGCTGCTCGCCGCCTTCCTGCTCACCCCGCTGACAGCCGGCTGTTTCGCCTCCGGAGGTGGCGACTCGGGCGGCAGTGGTGGCAAGGGCGGGGACGGGGACCGGCTTCGTGTCGCCCTTGCCTTTCCGCCCGCCGAGAACCTTTCGCCGTACGGCGCCGACGCCACCCTCCTCAGCCGGCTCGGGGTCACCGAGGGTCTCACCGGCCTCGACGCCAACGGTTCCGCCGCCCCCGCGCTCGCCGAGTCGTGGCGCCGGGACGGGGAGAAGGTGTGGGAGTTCACCCTTCGGGACGCCACCTTCCAGGACGGCAGTGAAGTGACCCCCGCCGCCGTGGCCGACTCCCTCGGACAAGCCACCCGGGCCAAGCCGGCGCCCGCCGCCCTCGCCGGTGTCAGCCTCTCCGCGAAGGCGGGCAGCGGTGAGCGGGTTGTCCGCGTCACCACCGACGAGCCCGATCCCGTACTGCCGCTGCGGCTCTCCAGTCCCAGCCTCGCCATCCTCTCCGCCAAGGCCTACAAGGGCGGTCGGACCGATGCTGCCGGTACCGCCACCGGGCCCTTCGAGTTGACCAAGGTCAACGGCGCCACCTCTGCCTCCCTCGACCGGTTCGACGACTACTGGGGCGGCCGCGCCCAGGCTTCCGGGATCGACGCCCGCTTCATCGCCGACGGCACCGCCCGCGCCAACGCCCTGCGGACCGGTGAGCTGGACATCGCCGAGGCCGTTCCGGTGGCTCAGGCCGCGTCGCTCGACGAGGGGGCCCGGCGCGACACTGCCACCACCCGGACCACCAGCCTGTTGTTCAACGCCTCCTCCGGGACCTTCAAGGATGCCGGGCTGCGGGCCGCCGCCCGTGGCGCCGTCGACACCTCCGTGTTCGCCAAGGACGTGTACGAGGGGTACGGCGACGCCGGGGCCGGGATCTACGGGCCCGCTGTGACCTGGGCCGAGGGGAAGCGGAGTGCGCCCGTCGGGCGGGCGAAGGCAACCGAGCCCGGCGGTGACGACGTCGTCCGGCTCGCCACCTACGACAACCGGCCCGAGCTGCCCGAGGCCGCCCAGGTCGTCAAGCAGCAGCTGGAGAAGGCCGGGTTCACGGTGAAGCTCACCGTGCGGGAGTACTCGCGGCTGGAGGCGGACGCGCTGGACGGGAAGTTCGACGCGTTCGTGCTCGCGCGGAACACGCTCCTCGACACCGGTGACCCCGTCGCCGTGCTCGCCAGCGACTACACCTGCGACGGCGGCTTCAACATCGCCCAGCTCTGCGACGAGGACGTCGACCGCGCCGTCGCCGACGCCGAGAAGATCGCCGACACCGCCGAGCGGCAGGACGCCGCCATGGCCGCCGAGGCGCGCATCCTCGGCAGCGACGCCGTCGTGCCGCTCGTGCACCAGCGCATCATCACCGGTGTCGCCGACTCCGTACAGGGCGTGATCCTCGACCCGTACGAGCGCGCCCTCGTCGGCACCGGCACCCGGCGCTGAGCCGTGCGGCAGCGGGTGGCCACCGTGGTGTGGCGGGTCGTGCTCGCGGGCGGGCTCGTGTGCGGCGTCGGGCTGCTGCCGTGGCTCACCCGCACCGATCCGGCGTACACCGTCCTCAAGGCGCGGTCCGCCGAGCGCGAGCCGTCGCCCGAGGTGCTGGACGACATCCGGCAGCAGCTCGGGGTCGACGGCGGGCCGTCGCACGTCCTCGGCGGCTGGCTGGGCGGCGTACTGCGGGGGGACCTGGGGGAGTCGTGGCTCTCGGGGAGTGACGTGCTGCCCGGTGTCGTGACGGCGCTGGGGGCATCGCTCCTGCTCATGGGGGTCGCCCTGCTCGTCGCCCTCGTCACCGCCGGGGTCGTGTGCGCTCGCACGCTGTGGCTCGGGGGACAGCGGCGGCTCGGGGGGAGGAGGAGCGGTGGCACGGGGTCCGCGGTGCTTGCCTCGTTGCCCGAGTTCCTTGTCGCCTCCGTGCTCGCCACCCTCGTCGGGGTGCAGCTGGGGTGGCTGCCCGCGCTCGGGTGGTACGGGCCCCAGTGGACCGTGCTGCCCGCGCTCGCCCTCGGGCTGCCCGCCGGGGCCGTGCTCGGGCGGCTGCTCGACGATCTGCTGCCCGGGGCCTTTGCCGAGCCCTGGGCGCTGGCCGCCGCGGCGCGCGGGCTGACCGGGAGGTCCGTGGCCCGGCAGGCCGTGCGGCGGTGCGTGCCCGCGCTGCTGCCCAACCTCGGGTTGTTCGTCGTCGGTCTGACGGGCGGGGCGGTCGCCGTCGAGCAGGTCTTCGACATACCCGGGCTGGGGCGGACCACGCTCCAGGCCGCCCTCGCGCAGGATCTTCCCGTACTGCAGGCCGGGACCCTCGCCCTCGTCCTCCTCGCCGCGCTCGCCACCGGCGGCGCCCGGCTCGCGGCCCGGATGCTGACCGGGCCCGCGCTGCGGGACGGTGCGCTCTCCTCGCTGCACCGGCCCGCGCCGCCCGGGCGACTGCTCCCGCCCGTCCTCTACGGTGCCGTCCTGATCGTCGTCGTCGGGGCCGGGCTCGTCCGCGACCCGCTCGCCCTCGACACCGGGGAGCGGCTGCGGGCGCCCTCCCTCGCGCATCCCTTCGGCACCGACGCGCTCGGGCGCGACCTGCTCGCCCGCGTCGGGCACGGTGCCCTGGACACGCTGCTCCTCGCCTCCGCCATCAGCGCCGCCGCACTGCTGCTCGGGGTGCTTCTCGGGCTGGTGCCCCGCGTCTCCGCGCCGCTCGTCGACATGGTCAACGCCGTGCCGCCCGTGCTCCTGGCCCTGCTCGTCACCGCCGCCGTCGGGAGCGGGGCGGCGACGCCGGCGTTCGCCGTGGGCGCCGTCGCCTGGGCGCCGCTCGCCACGCACACCGCTTCCCTGCTCCGCCAGGAACGCGCCACCCTGCACATCACCGCCACCAAGGGGCTGGGCGCGGGGCGGGCGTATCTGCTGCGGCACGAACTGCTGCCCGCCGTGCTGCCCCCTGTCCTCCGGCACGCGCTGCTGCGGCTGCCCGGCGTCGCCCTCGCGCTCGCCTCCCTCGGCTTCCTGGGGCTCGGCGCCCAGCCGCCGTCGCCCGAGTGGGGGCTGCTCCTCGCCGAGAACCAGCCCTACGCGGAGCGCGCCCCCTGGGCCGTCCTCGCTCCCGCGGCCGTGCTGGCGCTCCTCGGTGCGCTCGCCGTCACCGCGGCCGGCGCGCTGCGCCGCGGGCCGCGCCGGAGAAGGGCGCCGTCCCGTCCGGACTCCCCGGGCGGGGGCGGGCGAGCGGGTGGCGGGCAGGCCGTCGTCGAGAAGGAAGCCGTCGTCGTCCGATGAGTGCCATGTCCTCCGTGCGCCGGGGTGCGAAGGCCGTGCGGCGTGTTCCGCTCTCTCCGCTGCTGCGGCTGCTCGTGCTCACCCAACTCGCCTTCAACGTCGGCTTCTTCGCCGTGCTGCCCTTCCTCTCCGAGCACCTCGGGCAGACCGTGGGCATGGCGGGGTGGCTGGTCGGGTTCGTGCTCGGGCTGCGGACCTTCAGCCAGCAGGGGCTGTTCGTGGTCGGCGGGGCCCTGGCCGACCGGTACGGCATCCGGCCCGTCGTGCTCGCCGGGTGCGTGCTGCGGATCGGCGGTTTCGTGTGGCTGGGGTTCGCCGAGCGGACCTGGGCCGTCGTCGGCGCCGTCCTGCTGATCGGGTTCGCCGCCGCCCTGTTCTCGCCCGCCGTCGAGTCCGAGGTCGCCCGGCAGGCCGTGGTGTGGGAGGCGGAGGGGGGCGGGGACCGGACCCGGGTGCTCGCGCTGTTCACCGTCGCCGGGCAGGCCGGTGCCTTCGTCGGGCCGCTGCTGGGGGCGCTGCTGCTGGCCGTCGACTTCCGTACGGCGTGCCTCGCGGGTGCCGGAGTGTTCGTGCTCGTCCTCGCCGGGCACGCGTGGCTGCTGCCGCAGCGCATCCCCGGACGGGTTCAGGTCCGGGTGGCGGGCGGGGCGCGGCTGCTGCTGCGCAACCGGCGGTTCCTCGCGCTGTGCTGTGCGTACGGCGCCTATCTGCTCGCCTACAACCAGCTCTACCTCGCCCTGCCGGCCGAGGTGGAGCGGGCCGCCGGGTCGCAGGCGCCGCTGGCCTGGCTCTTCGCGCTGTCCTCGTTGCTCGTGGTGAGCGCGCAGCTGCCGGTGACCCGGTGGGCGGGGAAGCGGCTGGTGCCCCGGCGGTCGATGGTGGCGGGGCTGGTGCTGATCGCCGTCGGGTTCGCCGTCGTGGGGGTGGCGCGGCCCGCAGGGTGGACGGGGAACGGCGGACTGGTGCCGGCCGCCGGGTTCGTCGTGCTGCTCACCCTCGGGCAGATGCTCGTCGCGCCCGTCGCCCGTGCCTGGGTGCCCGACCTCGCCGAGGAGGGGCGGCTCGGGCTGTACACGGGGGCGCTGTCCTCGGTGTCCGGGCTGATCGTGCTGGCCGGCAGCTCCGCGACCGGCCTGCTGCTGGACGCCGGGCTGCCGGTCGCCGTGCCGTGGCTGGTGCTGGCCGCCGTGCCGGTGATGGCGGCGGGGATGCTGCCGCGGGGGCGGACGGGCGGCTCCCGGTCCACGTCTCAGTCCCAGTCTCGCTCAGAGTCGCAGTCGCAGTCACAGCATTAGTCCCAGCCCCGGCCCGGTCCCTGAGTACCGGATCGGGGCCCGTCCTGCCCGTCCTACGCCCGCAGTGTCGCGACCGCCTCGTCGAAGAGGCGTACCGGGTCGTCCGCGCCGCCGGAGCGGTACCACGCGTCGACGGCCGCGTCGAAGCAGGCCAGCGCGGCGGCGACGAAGGCCAGGGCGCGGGGGTCCGGGTCCGGGGTCGGGGGCAGGCCCAGGCGGCGCTGCACGCCGGGGGCGAGCAGGCTCTGCCAGCGCAGGTGCTTCTCCAGGTGCCGGGCGCGCAGGGAGGGGGCCTCGTGGTGGAGGCGGGCGAGGACGAACTGCTCCTCCGGCGTCCTGTCCGCCGGCCGGATGGTCAGGAAGGCGGCCCGGACGGCCGTCCAGGCCGACTCGTCCTCGGGGCGTGCCTCCAGCGCCGCCCGGACCGACTCGCCCAGCGCCTCGGTGTCGCCCAGGACGAGGTCCTCCTTGCTGCCGAAGTAGTGGAAGAAGGAGCGGCGCGAGATGCCCACGGCGCTGGTGATCTGGTCGATCGTCGTCGCCTCGAAGCCGTTCTCCGCGAAGAGCTGGAGGGCGGTGGCGGTGATCTCCGCGCGCGCCGCTCGACGTGCGCGCTCCCGGAGCGTGGGGGTGTCGGCCATGCACGCAGCCTATAGCTTTGCATTGCATGCCTACAGTTGCACCGAGTGCAAGTAACTGCTTAGGGTGCAGAGTATGACGCCGATCAATTACTCAGGTCAGACCACGGTCGTCACCGGCGCCAGCTCCGGCATCGGTACGGCCTTCGCCCGCGAACTGGCCCGTCGCGGCTCCGACCTCGTCCTCGTCGCACGGCGCCGCGAGCGCCTGGAAGAACTCGCCTCGGAACTGCGGACGCGGCACGGTGTGCGCGCCACGGTGGCCCCGCTCGACCTGAGCGAGCCGGGGGCGGGGCGCCGGCTGGCCGCCGATCTCGCAGAACGGGGCATCCGCGTCGACGGCCTGGTGAACAACGCCGGTTTTGGCACCAACGGCGCCTTCCACAGGGAGGACCCCGACCGGCTCACCGACGAGATCAACGTCGACGTGGCCAACCTCGTCGACCTCACCCGGGCGTTCATCGAGCCGCTCCGCGACTCCGGCCGGGGCGTCCTCGTCAACGTAGCGAGCGCCGCGGCCTACTCGCCCAACCCGGGCATGGCGGTCTACGCCGCCTGCAAGGCGTTCGTCCTCAGCTTCACCGAGGCCCTGTGGTACGAGTCCCGCGGCACCGGGCTGCGGGTGCTCTCGCTCGCCCCGGGCCTCACCCGCACCGAGTTCTTCGACGGGCTGGAGGGCGGCGCCTACCGGGGCAGCTACCAGACCCCGGAGCAGGTGGTCGCGACCGCGATGCGCACCCTGGACCGCGGACGGCGGCCGAGCGTGCAGTCGGGCCTGCTGAACGCCGCCATGGTCTCGTTGCCCCGCTTCTTCACCCGCCGGCGTACCGTCCTGCTCGGCGGGCGGATCTCGGCCCGCTCCAACGGGGCCGACAGCACCGGCACGGCCGACGGGGCGGTGGGCGCCGCGGCATAGGGCACAGGAGAGGGACTCACCGGACCCGTGCCGTGCGGGGATGTGCGGCTCAGCGGGCCACGAGCTCGCGCACCGCCCCGGCCGGGGCGGCAGGCATCCGCGAACTGCGCCACAGCCACAGCACGTCCCGGCCGAACGACCACACGAGGAGGGCGAGGGCCAGCGCCGCCACGCCCGCGTTCGCCGCCCCCGGCAGCAGTTGCGCGCCCGCCAGCAGGAGCAGTACGCCCTGCAGCGCGGCCACCGTCTTGCGGGCCGTGCTCGGCGGCAGCGGCGCGGTCAGCCACGGCCACACCCGGGCCGCGGCCACGAACACGTACCGCATGCCGCCGGTCAGCAGCACCCACGGTCCCAGGTCCATCGCCACGTACACGCTCAGCACCAGGATGAGGAACGCGTCCACCTCCATGTCGAAGCGGGCGCCCAGCGCGCTGGACGTGCCGGTGCGGCGGGCCACCTTGCCGTCCACGCCGTCCAGGACCAGGGCCACCGCCGTCAGGCCGACCAGCAGGGAGACGGGCGGCGCGCTGCGGAAGGAGTCCGCGACCAGGGCCGTCACCCCGCCGACCAGGGTGGCCCGGCCGAGGGTGACGCGGTTGGCCGGGCCGAACGACGGCAGCCGGGAGCGGTGCAGGGCCCGGGACAGCACCGCCCAGCTCGCGAACGCGAAGGCGAGGCCGGTCAGCCAGCCGGCCGTGCCCATGCCGATGGCCGTGCCGAGCACCGACAGCAGCACGATCTGCGCCCCCGCCCCCACCGCGGTCTCCTGCTGGACGGGCCTCGCGTCGTACGCGTCGCAGAAGTCCTGTGCGTCGTACGTGTTGTTCAGGGCCACCGAACACCCTCCGGCCGTGTGACAGAGTCGATCAACGCCGCTACCTTGTGCGCGGCTTGTGCATCCCTCGGTACGTGGGTGGCTTCCCGATCGTTCAGGAGGAGTTCCGATGACACGCAGGGCACGTGCGTTCTGGCTGGAGGCACCCGGCGTAGGCGCGATCCGGGACGTGGAGCTGCCGGTGCCGGGCCCCGGCGAGGTGCTCGTGCGTGCGCTCTTCAGCGGCGTGAGCCGGGGCACCGAGACCCTCGTCTTCGGCGGCCGGGTGCCCGCGAACCAGCACACCGCCATGCGCGCGCCCTTCCAGGAGGGCGACTTCCCCGGGCCGGTGAAGTACGGCTACCTCAGCGTCGGCGTGGTCGAGGAGGGGCCGGAGTCTCTCGTCGGACGGACCGTGTTCTGCCTCCACCCGCACCAGACGCGGTACGTCGTCCCGGCGACCGCCGTCACCCCCGTGCCGGACGCGGTGCCCGCCGGGCGGGCCGTACTGGCCGGCACCGTCGAGACCGCCGTCAACGCCCTGTGGGACGCCGCACCGCTGCTCGGCGACCGCGTCGCCGTGGTCGGCGGCGGCATGGTCGGCTGCTCCGTCGCCGCCCTGCTGGCCCGGTTCCCCGGCGTCCAGGTCCAGTTGGTCGACGCCGACCCGGCACGGCGCACGGTCGCCGACGCGCTCGGTGTCGGTTTCGCCCCGCCCGGCGAAGCCCTCGGCGACCGAGACCTCGTCGTCCACGCCAGTGCCACGGACGCGGGTCTCGCCCGCTCCCTGGAACTGCTGCGGCCCGAAGGCACCGTCCTCGAACTGAGCTGGTACGGCGACCGGCGCGTCGCCCTGCCGCTCGGCGAGGCCTTCCACTCCCGGCGCCTGACCCTGCGCAGCAGCCAGGTGGGCACCGTCTCCCCGGCCCGCGCCGCCACCCGCACCTACGCCGACCGGCTCGCCCTCGCCCTCGGCCTGCTCGCCGACCCCGCACTCGACGCGCTCGTCACCGGCGAGTCCGCGTTCGGTGAACTGCCGGAGCTGATGCCGCGGTTGGCCTCCGGTGAGATCGCCGCCCTGTGCCACCGGATCAGCTACGACGAGGAGGACGTCCGCACGGGCACCGGCGCCTGACCTTGAGGAAGACGTACGGCCGACTGAACAAGGCAAGGCACCCAGCCGTAATAGACGGCACCCCGCGCAGCGACCGGCGGGGGAAAAGACGTGCCACACCTGGAGGGTCGTCCGTTGTTCAGCATCACCGTCCGCGATCACATCATGATCGCCCACAGCTTCCGCGGCGACGTCTTCGGGCCCGCGCAGCGCCTGCACGGAGCAACGTTCCTCGTGGACGCCACCTTCCGGCGCGAGCAGCTGGACGAGGACAACATCGTCGTCGACATCGGACTGGCCACCCGGGAACTGGGTGCCGTCGTCAGCGAGCTGAACTACCGCAACCTCGACAACGAGCCCGACTTCGCCGGAGTCAACACCTCCACGGAGTTCCTGGCCAAGGTCGTCGCCGACCGGCTCGCCGAACGCGTGCACAAGGGCGCGCTCGGCGAAGGGGCCGCGGGCCTGGCCGGGCTCACCGTGACCCTGCACGAGTCGCACGTCGCCTGGGCGAGTTACGAGCGTGCGCTGTGACCGAGACGTCCCTCAGCTCCACCGCCGCCGGCACGGCCAGCGCCGCCACCACTGTCGCCGACACCGCCACGACCGGCGGTGCGACGGCCGCGCGCACGCGTCTGGCCTACGTCCCCGCACAACTGTCAGGGCAGCAGCCCGCGCGCCCCACGCGGCCCGCGCCCCCGAGGAACGACGGGATCGTCCCCATGTCCCTGCGCTCCGTGCACTTCGTCATGCCGGGCGGGGTCGACGACCCCGCCGCCCCGAGCGGCGGCAACGCCTACGACCGCCGGGTCCGCCTCGACCTGCCCGGCTTCGGCTGGCGGGTGCGCGGCCTGCCCGTCGACGGCGACTGGCCCCGGCCGGACGACACCGCCCGCGCCGAACTCGCCCGTGTCCTGCGGAGGTTGCCGGACGGCGCCGTCGTGCTGCTCGACGGCCTCGTCGCCTGCGGGGTGCCCGAGGTCGTCGTGCCCGAGGCGGAGCGGCTGCGCATGGCCGTCCTCGTCCACCTGCCGCTCGGCGACGAGACCGGCCTGGAGCCCGCCGTCGCCGCCGAACTCGACGCCCGCGAACGCACCGTGCTGCGGGCCGTGCCGGCCGTCGTCGCCACCAGCGACTGGGCGGTGCGCCGCCTCGTCTCCCACCACGGCCTCGACCCCGCCCGCGTCCACGTCGCGGCCCCAGGCGCCGACATCGCGCCGCTCGCGCCCGGCACCGACGGCGTCTCCCGGCTCGTGTGCGTCGCCGCCGTCACCCCGCGCAAGGGCCAGCACCGGCTGGTGGAGGCGCTGGCGGCGGTGTCCGAACTGCCGTGGAGCTGCGTGTGCGTCGGCGGCCTCGGCCAGGAGCCGGAGTACGTGGACCGGTTGCGGGAGCTGATCGCACGGCACGGTCTGGAGGACCGGCTCGTGCTCGCGGGCCCGCGGGCCGGTGCCGAACTGGACGCCACCTACGCGACCGCCGACCTCATGGTCCTCACCTCGTACGCCGAGACGTACGGCATGGCGGTGACCGAGGCCCTGGCGCGCGGTGTTCCCGTGCTGGCCACGGACGTCGGCGGGCTGCCCGAGGCGGTCGGACGCGCGCCCGACGGAGGTGTCCCCGGCATCCTCGTCCCGCCGGAGGACCCCGCCGCGCTCGCGGCCGAGCTGCGCGGCTGGTTCGGGGAGGCGGACGTACGGCGCCGTCTCAAGGCGGCCGCCCGTGGCCGCCGCGCCGCCCTGAACGGCTGGGCGAGCACGGCCCAGAGCCTGGCCGGCGTGCTGCACCGGCTGCCGAGCGAACCCCGGAGGGCGGCATGAACAGGTCCACGGTGCCGGCCGGAGCGGCTGGCGGAGCGGCTGGCGGAGCAGCGGCCGGAGCGCACACCGGGACGGCCGTCCCGGCCCCGCGCGGTCCGCGGGACGCTTACGACCAGTACGGGCAGTCCGTCGGCGAACGCGCCACCCTTCGCCTCCGAGAGGCCCCGGAGGCGAAAGCGGAGCCGAAACCGAACCGGGGACCGGAGCCGGAGCCGAACCGGGGACCGGAACAGGAACCGGAACCGAACCGGCGACCGGAGCCGGAGCACGGGGCCACGGACCGAGGCCCCCGAAGCGCCGCAGCCCCCCGAAGCGCCGCAGCCCCCCGGAGCGCCGCAGACGAGCCCCCGCGCTACGCCCCCGAGTGGCTGCGCCTGCGGGAGCCCGCCGACGGCGCCGCGCGGGCGCACGACCTGCTCGATCCGCTGCGGATCCGCCTCGCCAACCGGCCGACGCGGTCGGGCGGTCTGATCGTGCACGACGTGGGCTGCGGCACCGGCTCGATGGGCCGCTGGCTCGCCCCGCTCCTCGACGGCGCCCAGCACTGGGTCCTGCACGACCGTGACCCCTACCTCCTGCACTTCGCCGCCGTCGCCGCCCCGCGCTCGGCCGCCGACGGCAGCCGTGTCACCGTCGAGACGCGGCGCGCCGACCTCGCCCGCCTCACCCCGGACGCGCTGACCGGCGCCGGTCTGGTGACGGCGTCCGCGCTGCTCGACGTCCTCACCACCGAGGAGGTCGGCAACCTCGCCGCCGCCTGCGCCCAAGCGGGCTGCCCCGCGCTGCTGACCCTCTCCGTCGCCGGACGCGTCGACCTCACCCCCGTCCATCCCTTGGACGCCGAGATCACCGAGGCCTTCAACGCACACCAGCGGCGCGAGGGACTCCTGGGCCCCGAGGCGGTCACCGCGGCCGCGGACGCCTTCGCGGCGCACGGCGCCACCGTCCACGCCCACCCCAGCCCCTGGCGGCTGGGCCCCGACGAGGCCGAACTCACCGCCCAGTGGCTGCGGGGCTGGGTCGGCGCCGCCGTCGAGCAGCGACCCGATCTGCACGAGCGGGCCGAGCGGTACCTGTACGAGCGCCTCGCGATCTGCGCGGCCGGTGAGTTGCGGGTGGTCGTCCACCACACCGACCTGCTGGCGCTGTGCCGGCCGGCGGGCGGAACCCCGTGAGCGCGCCGACGGTGGTGCGGGCAGACGTCCCACCGGCAACCAGCCGACAACCGGCGCCTGTTGAGCCGTCCGCGCCCTCCGCCCGCCGCGGACTGCGCGCCCACCTCGGGACCCTCGCCGGCACCGTCATCCTCGGTGTGCTCCTGTGGCGGACGGGCACCGGTGCCTTCCTGGACGGACTGCGCCGGATCGACGCGCCCACGCTGCTCGCGGGGCTCGGGATCGGGCTGGTCACCACGGTGTTCAGCGCCTGGCGCTGGGTCCTGGTGGCCCGGGGTCTGCGCATCCGGTTGCCGCTGCGCGCGGCCGTCGCCGACTACTACCGCGCCCTGTTCCTCAACGCCGCCCTCCCCGGCGGCGTCCTCGGCGACGTGCACCGCGCCGTACGGCACGGGCGGAGCGCCGGCGACCTGGCGCGCGGTGTGCGGTCCGTCGTGCTGGAACGGGCCGCCGGACAGGCCGCGTTGACGACCGTCGGTGTCGTCGTCCTGCTCACCATGGACTCCCCGGTGCTGGCCGGGGCCCGGCAGGTCGCACCGCTCGCCGCCCTGGCCGCGGCCGGCGCGCTCGCCGTCCTCCTCGCCCTGCGCATGAACCGGGCGCCCGCACGCCGGGGCGGGGCCCTGCGGTCGGTGCTCGGCGAGGTGCGCGAGGCGCTGCTGTCCCGGCGCAACCTGCCGGGCGTCGCGATGTCGTCCGTCGTCGTACTCGCCGGGCACCTCGCGATGTTCGTGGTCGCCGCCCGGGTGGCGGGCAGCGATGCCTCCGTGGCCGAACTGACACCGCTGGCCGTGCTGGCGCTGCTGGCCATGGGGCTGCCGCTGAACGTCGGCGGCTGGGGGCCCCGGGAGGGCGTCACCGCCTGGGCGTTCGGCGCGGCCGGGCTCGGGGCGGGCACCGGGCTGGGCGTGGCCGTGGTGTACGGGGTGCTCAGCCTCGTGGCGAGCCTGCCCGGCGCCGTCGTCCTCCTCGTCCGCCGCTACGACCGCCCCCGCTCCGGCGCACCCGTCACCGGTGCGGGAAGGTCCTCGGCCGTCAGGAAGGAGAAATACGCCCCGAAGGAATCCGCGAGGCTCGCCAGCAGTTCCTTCCCCTTTTCCGCAGATGCCAGTGAAGGCCGCCCGATGACGCCGGAATCGGTATAGGCGGACATACCGAGGGAGAGCAGATGACGTCGGTCGTCGGCGACGAAATCGGCGGTCTCGTAACCTGGCCGTACCGATTCCGGGTGTGCGTGCAGCAGAATGGAGGTCTCTATTTCCCCCGCGTGCATGTCGGTGAGCAGCGAGGTGAGCACCCCCGCCCGCTGCCGCGCCGCCTCCCAGTCCTCCGCGGCCGGGAACAGCGCCATCCGCTCACCGCGCGCGGCGGCCTCCTGGACGACGTTGCCCAGCACGTAGTTCCCGCCGTGCCCGTTGACCACGACCAGCGCCTCTACGCCCGAACGGCGAAGGGAGTCGGCTATGTCCCGTACCACCGCGTGCAGGGTCATCGAGGAGATGCTCACCGTCCCCGGCCAGTCGGCGTGTTCGTGCGAGCAGCCGACGGTCACCGGCGGGAGCAGGTGGACCGGGTGGCCGGCCGCGATCTCCCGGGCCACGGCGCAGGCCACGAGCGTGTCGGTCGCCAGCGGCAGGTGGGCGCCGTGCTGCTCGTAACTCCCGACCGGCAGTACCGCGACCTGCCGGGGAACAGCGGAACCCCGTTCCCTCACGTCCGCGCTCGTGTCCGCCGGCACCAGTGAAACATCCATACCCGTACGGCCTTTCGTCTCCGGTGAGTCTTTCGGTGGGTCTTTCGGTGGGTCTTTCGGTTGGTCTTCCGTTGAGCAGTCCGTTGAGTAATCCGTTGAGCAGTCTGTTGAGGAACGCGAGAATCATGACAGAAAAAATTGGTGTACTCGGCAAGAAGGCTTCGCAGCGGTCGCAGCGCACGGACGTGGAACGCGTCGTGGTCACGCCGCTTCCCACCGTGTACGGCGAGTTCCGGGCGTACGGCTATCTCGACCACGAACGCGGCGACGAGCAGGTGGCCCTCGTGCACGGCGACCCGGGCGCCGAAGGAGTGCTCACCCGCCTGCACTCCGAGTGCCTGACGGGGGACGCGTTCGGCTCCGAGCACTGCGAGTGCGGGGCCCAACTCGCCACCGCTCTGCGACAGGTGGCCGGCGCGGGCAGCGGCGTCGTGGTGTACCTGCGCGGCCACGAAGGACGCGGCATCGGGCTGCTCGGCAAGCTCCGCGCGATGGCGCTGCAGGCGGAGGGCCTGGACACGGTCGAGGCGAACCTCGCCCTCGGCCTGCCGGTCGACGCGCGCGACTACGGTGTCGCCGCCCGCATCCTGGACGACCTCGGAGTGCGGTCCGTGCGCCTGATGTCCAACAACCCGCGCAAGCGTGAGGCGTTGGTGCGGCACGGCATCGAGGTGGCCGAGCAGGTGCCGCTGCTGATACCGCCGT
The DNA here is from genome assembly GCF_018982965.1 of Streptomyces mayonensis. Taxonomy (GTDB): domain Bacteria; phylum Actinomycetota; class Actinomycetes; order Streptomycetales; family Streptomycetaceae; genus Streptomyces; species Streptomyces mayonensis. The sequence goes on from NZ_JACBYP010000001.1 coordinate 42,224, forward strand.
GCGAGAGCAACATCACCTATCTGCGGACCAAGCGGGAGCGCCTCGACCACCACCTGCCGCACCTGGACGCGGTGGCCCACGTCTCGTCCTGACCGGTCGCGCGGGTGCGGGTGCGGGTCAGTCCCGCAGGGCCTCGTGCACCAGCCGCTTCAGGTCCGGGTAGACCGTGTGCGAAGCGCGTGGCCGCACCTGGGTCATGAACTGCACCGTCAGGTCACGGCCCGGGTCGACCCAGAAGGTGGTCGTCGCCACCCCGCTCCAGCCGTACGTGCCGAGACCGGAGGGCGACCGGGTACGGTCCGGGTCGACGACCACCGACACGCCGAGCCCGAAGCCGACGCCGTCGTTGCCGGGTTCGTCGTGCACCGGACGGCTGCCGACGGCCCGCAGGTCGGCGCCGCCCGGCAGGTGGTTGCGGGTCATGAGGTCCACCGTGTGCGGGGCGAGCACCCGGACGCCGTCGAGTTCACCGCGGCGGCGCAGCAACTCCGCGAAGCGGTGCACGTCGTACGCGGAGGAGACCAGGCCCCCGCTGCCCGACAGGAACCGCGGCCGGCCGCGCAGCGGCAGTCCGGGCACCGGTTCGATGCCGCCGTCCTCCGTCTCGCCGTACAGCTCGGCCAGCCGCTCCGCCTGCGCGTCGGTGACGTGGAAGCCGGTGTCGGTCATGCCGAGCGGTCCGAAGATCCGCTCCGTGCAGAACACGTCGAGGGGCTGTCCGGAGACCACCTCCACGAGCCGTCCCAGTACGTTGCTGGCCACCGAGTAGTTCCACTCGGTGCCCGGCTCGAACTGCAGGGGGAGGCTCGCGTACAGGTCGACCGTCTCGGCCAGGTCCGCGCCCGGCAGCACCGACGACTCCACCCCGGCCGCGCGGTACAGGGCGTCCACGGGGTGGGAGCGGTAGAAGCCGAAGGTGAGGCCCGCGGTGTGGGTCATGAGGTGCCGGACGAGCACCGGACCGGTGGCCGGCCGGGTCACGGGCGCGTCCGCGGGACCCTCGACGTACACCCGCGGTTCGGCGAAGGCCGGCAGATACCGGTCCACGGGGTCGTCCAGGGACAGCCGTCCTTCCTCGACCAGCGTCAGCACGGCCACGGACGTGACCGGCTTGGTCATGGAGTAGATCCGCCACAGCGTGTCGGCGGTCACCGGGAGCCCGGCCGCGACGTCCCGCAGTCCGTGCGCGCTCAGGTGCGCGACGCGTCCGCCGCGGGCGACGGCCACGAGGAAGCCGGGCAGCCGGCCGTCGTGGACCTGCCGGGCGAAGTGCCCGTCGAGCCGGTCCAGTGCCGCGGGGTCCAGCCCGGCCGCGCCCGCGTCGACCTCCTGCCGCAGGGGTGGCATCGTCATCGTTCTCCTTGATCGTTCTACGAAGACCCGTCCGGCATACCCCGCCCACGCCTCTTCGGAACGCACGATCCACCGACCCGTTGATCCACCGATCCACCGATCCACCGATCCACTGCCCCGCTGATCCGATGGCTGGGGCGACTGGACCGCGGACAGAGCGCGGCGGCACGGGAGTCCGGTGGCAGCCGGGGGTTCAGTCCGTCAGCCAGCCGGGGCTGACCATGCGGTACTCGTAGGCCATGACCACGACCTGTGATCTGTCCCGGGCGCCGAGTTTGGCCATGATGCGGCTGACGTGCGTCTTCGCGGTCAGGGGCGAGACCACCAGGCGTGCGGCGATCTCGTCGTTGGTGCATCCGGCCGCGATCAGCCGCATTACTTCGCGTTCGCGGCCGGTCAGCGCGTCGAGACGCTGGTCGGGCTCCCGCGGGTGGTCCGGCCGGCCGGCGAATTCGGCGATGAGCCGACGGGTGACGGAGGGGCTGATGAGCGCGTCGCCCCGCACGGCGACGCGCACCGCGTGCAGGAGTTCCGCCGGTTCGGTGTCCTTGACCAGGAAGCCCGTGGCGCCGGCCCGCAGGGCCCCGTACACGTACTCGTCGAGGTCGAAGGTCGTCAGCATGACCACCTTGACCGCCGTCAGCGCCTCGTCGGCGGCGATGCGGCGAGCGGCTTCCAGCCCGTCCATGACCGGCATGCGGATGTCCATCAGCACCACGTCGGGCCGCTGTTCACGGCAGGCGGCGAGGGCGGCCCGCCCGTCGGCGGCCTCGGCGACCACCCGCAGGTCGTCCTCGTCGTCGAGGATGCCGCGGATCCCGGCGCGCACGAGGCGCTGATCATCCGCCAGCAGGATCCTGATCATCAACTGCTCCGCCGCTCGGCTCGTGGTGGTCTGAGAACGGTAGCCGCACCCGGACGACGAACCCGCCCTCGTGTCCGGGCCCGGCACTCAGCGTTCCGCCCAGTGCGCGCGCCCGCTCCGTCATGCCGGCGATCCCGCTGCCGCCCCCCTGCCCGGAACGGGACACGCCGCGTCCGTCGTCCCGGACACTGAGCGCCAGTTCCCGGTCGCCGTGGTGGATCCCGACGACGACCCGACGCGCACCACTGTGCTTGACGGCGTTGGTCAGTGATTCCTGGACGATGCGGTAGGCGGCGAGGTCCACCGCGGCCGGCGGCGGCGCGTGGGTTCCGCTCTGCTCGACGCGTACGTCCAGGCCGGCCCCGGCGGCGAAGGAGGCCAGCTCGTCGATCCCGGACAGCCCCGGCGCGGGAGCCCTCGGGGCTGCTTCGTCGACCTGGCGCAGTACGCCGAGGGTGGCGCGCAGTTCCCGCAGCCCCTCCTTGCTGCCCTGCTTGATCGCGGTCAGCGCCTCCGGCGCCCGGGCGGGGTCCTTCGGCAGCCGGTGCAGGGCGGACGACGCCTGCACGTGGATCATCGACATGGTGTGGCCGACCACGTCGTGCAGGTCACGTGCGATACGCAGCCGCTCCTGCGTGGCGCGCAGCCTCGCCTCCTCCTCGGCGTACGCGACCCGGCCGTGGCGCATCGCCCCCAGCGCCACCACCGCGACCAGCCACCCGGTCAGCATGAACACCGCTGTGCCGTTGACGTCGCCGGTGCCCACCAGGACCCCCGCCCCCACGCCGATGACCATCACCGCCGCCATGGCGACCGACGCCTGGATCCGTCCCCGGGCCGCCAGCGTGTACAGCGCGGCGACCGGGATCACGACGAGCGGGCCGTCCACCGTGCTCAGCAGGTAGTAGACGCCGGTGCCGAGCACCGCGAACCAGCCGACCGCCACCGGACGGCGGCGGCGCAGCGGCAGCGCCGCGCACACCGCCACCGCCAGGAGCCAGGACCCGATCACCGAGGCGGTCGCGTCCCAGCCCGGGCCCAGTCGCTGCCCCTCGGCGACCCCTGCCAGCACCAGCACGATCCCGGCGAGCGCCAGGTCGGCACCCGGCCCCGAGGGCAGGCGGAGGCGTGTGACATCGAGCTGCGGCATTGCTTCATTCTGCCTGCGTCACGGCAGTGACCAGTGCGTTGTGTCCGCATTCGCGTCGGCGTTCCGTGCCGGAGAGGTACGGGGGCAGCCGCGCCGTACATCCCCTGGTGTACGGCGCGGCTGTCGCCTCCTGCCGCTGGTGCAGACCGGCTGTCAGCCGTGGGCCGACGCCGTCACCCGGGGGACACGAGCACGATCGGGGACATGTCGTCGTCTTCCCCTTCCACCCGGATCAGTGCTGCCCTCGTCGGCGCACTGGTGGGTACCGCCGCCGGGATCCTGCTGGTCGCCGTCGCCGGAACGTTCTCGATCACGGTCAGCGGTGTGTTCGCCGGGCTGGCGCTCGGCGTACCCGCTGTCGCGGGAGCGGTCGTGGGGGCGGCGACGGCCGAAGGCAACACTCGCTCGAATCCGAGGTAGGCATCATGTCTTCCCCCCGCGGCTCCGCCGCGTCCCTTGTCCCGCCCGCCCCGCAGGACGCCGCCTCCGCGCCCGTCGGACGGTTCGGTGCCCTGGCCGGCTGGGCGCAGCGTCACCGCTGGGCCGCCCTCCTGCTCTGGGTGGCCGTGGTGGCCGCCATCACGCTGGGCTCCACCGCGGCCGGCTCCGCGTACCGGAACGACTTCTCGCTGCCCGGCACCGACTCCCAGGCGGCCACCGACCTGTTCAAGGAGCACGGCAGCGACCAGGCGGGCGACAGCGTCGAGATCGTCTTCAAGGACCCCGGTGGCGTCGCGAGCGCCCGGGCCGGCATCGAGCCGATGCTGGCCGAGGTGAAGCACATGGCGGGCGTCGCCGACGTGCGCAGCCCCTTCGCCGATGCCTCGGCGGTGTCCGGGGACGGCACGATCGCCTACGCGTCCGTCACCCTGGAGGGCAAGACGGAGGACGTCCCCAAGGAGGACGTCGCCAGGATCATCGACGTCGCGCAGCGCACCGCCACCGAGGACCTCCGGGTCGAGGTGGGCGGCGAGGCCGCCCGCAACGCGGAGGACAAGGCGGGACCGACCGCCGAACTGACCGGGATCGTGGCCGCCCTGGTCATCCTGGTGCTGCTGTTCGGTTCACTGCTCGCGGCATCGCTGCCGCTGATCACCGCGCTGTTCGCGGTCGGCGGCGCCATCGGTCTGATCGCCCTGGCCTCGCACGTCTTCACCGTCGCCGACTTCACCCCGCCCATCCTGATGCTCGTCGGCCTCGGCGTCGGCGTCGACTACGCGCTGCTGATCTTCTACCGCTACCGTCAGGAGCTGCTGGCCGGCGCCCGGCCCGCCGAGGCCAGCCGCACGGCCCTCGACTCCGCCGGCCGCACGGTCTTCTTCGCCGGCTGTACGGTCATCGTCGCCCTGCTGGGCCTGGTCGCTCTCGGACTCGGCTCCCTGCAGGGCATCGCCCTCGCGGTGGCCGTCACCGTCCTGATCACCATGGCCGCCTCCCTGGTGCTGCTGCCCGCCCTGCTGGTCCTGTTCGGCGGCCGCATCCGACGCCATGTCCTCAAGCAGCAGGCCACGGCCACCAAGAAGGGCAGGACCGAGGGAAACGGCTGGCGCGCCATGGCCCGCGCCGTGCAGCGACGCCCGGTCCCGACCCTGCTGGCCGGCGTCGTCGCGCTCCTGGCCCTGTCCGCGCCGGCACTGGGCATGCGCCTGGGCTTCGCCGACTCGGGCAACGACCCGCAGGAGACCACGTCCCGCCACGCCTACGAGCTGCTCGCCGAGGGTTTCGGCCCCGGCTTCAACGGTCCGCTCGTCGTCCTGGTGAAGGGCGGGCAGGACGCCGGCGACGCCGTCCGGTCGGAACTCGCCACCACCCCCGGCGTGGCCGAGGCCGGCCCCGCGCTGCCCTCCGAGGACGGCGCTCTGTCCACCGTCTTCGTCTATCCGACGACCTCCCCGCAGGACGAGGGGACCGTGGAACTCGTGCACCGGCTGCGTGACGACGTGGCCCCGCCCCTGGAGCACACCACGGGCGCCGAGGTGCTGGTCGGCGGCGCCACGGCCGCCTCCCAGGACGTCTCCGAGACACTCGCCGAGCGACTGCCCCTGTTCGTCGCCGTCGTCGTGGGCGTCTCCTCGCTCCTGCTCCTGCTGGTGTTCCGGTCGGTCTGGATCCCCGTCAAGGCCGCCGTCCTGAACCTCCTGTCCATCTCCGCCGCGCTCGGCGTGATCACCCTGGTCTTCCAGCACGGCTGGTTCGGCGCCCAGCCCGGGCCCGTGGAAGCCTTCATCCCGGCCCTGATCTTCGCGATCGTGTTCGGGCTCTCCATGGACTACGAGGTCTTCCTCGTCTCCCGCATCCACGAGGAATGGGTGCGCACCGAAGACCCCTCGCGGTCCGTGCGCGAAGGGCTCGCTTCCACCGGCAAGGTCATCACCGCCGCCGCAGCCATCATGATGTTCGTCTTCGGGGCGTTCGTCCTCAGCTCCGACCGCATGCTCCAGCAGTTCGGACTGGGTCTGGCCGTCGCCATCCTGCTCGACGCCGTGGTCATCCGGTGCCTGATCGTCCCCGCCGTCCTGCAGATGCTCGGCGCACGGGCCTGGTGGCTGCCCGCCCCGCTGGCCCGGAGACTGCCCAAGGTGTCCATCGAACGCCCTCGGCGGAGCTGACCTCGTCGCGACCCGGCTCGGACCACCATGAGCCCGCGCCGCGTGCGGCCGCCCGGCACGCGGGCGCGCGGCTCACTGGCGGCTGACCGTGCGGGTCAGGCCCGTGATGACCGTCGTGGCCAGGATCCAGCCGGTGACGACGAGGAGGTAGGACAGCGTCTGGTACCAGCCCTCGGGCGCGAAGGCGGTCTCCTGACCGAAGGAGATCACCGGCAGCAGCAGGTCGAGCGTGTAGAACACCGGGTTGAACTCCGGTGCCTCGTCCGGCTTCAGGGCCGGCGGGTGGTGCAGTCCGTACGCGAGGGCACCGGCCGCGAGCAGCGACAGCAGCCAGCCGCCCGCCCGCACCGGCCGGAAGCCGTAGCCGACCGTGACGTCCTGGAGGTGGCCCCACAGGCGGCCGTACCAGGGCAGGGTGCGCCGGCGCCGCCGCTGCTTGGCGAGCTGCACGAGGCGGGCCGCGTCGTCGTCGCCGATACGGCGGTAGGCGGCGGTCAACTGCTCGTAGAGGAAGGGGAGATAGCTGTCGCCCTGCTCCAGCATCGGCAGGCGCCGCTCGGCGGGCTCGTGCGGGATGAGGGCGGTGTAGGTCAGGTCGTTGAGCCGGACCAGGTCCGGCACCACCTCCGGCTGGAGGAACAGTACGTCCACCTGGGTGCGGCGCAGATTGAGCGCCCCCTGCACCACCGGGCCCTCCCGCAGCCAGATTTCGCCGATCACGCAGCTGCTGGCCCGTATCGCGGTGCCGCCGGGGTTGGCCAGCCGCGCGTGCGAGAGGTCGAGGCGGCCGGGTATCCGCGCGCCGCGCAGCTCCAGCCGGCCCCGGACGTCCGCGTGCCGCAGCAGTACGTCGGCCTCGGCCGCGAGCGTCTCGGCGAGCAGGGCGGTGCCGCCCGGCCGGCCCAGCGCCGCGTCGGTGAGGTTGACCGTGCCGGCGATCCGGGCACCGGTGAGCCGTACCTCGCCGCCCGCGCGCAGCCCCGGCGCCCACAGGTCGGCGCCCAGGACCGCCTGGTTCAGCTGGAGCACCGGCCCGTCGGTGTCCGGTGCGTCGATCCGGGTGCCCTCCAGGTACAGACTCCCGGTGACCTCCGCGCCCGCGAGGCGCACCATGCCGCCGAACCGGGCCCGGGTCAGCCGCAGTACGCCCTCCACCCGCACCGCGTGCGAGATCATCCCCGGCAGCACCGACTCGCTCAGGTTCAGCTCGCGCAGCCGCGCCGCGAAGAACCTCGGCTCCTCCTCGAAGTGGCAGTGACGCAGGTGCACCGGGTGGTCGACCGTCGCGTACTGCAGATCCAGCCGCCCGGTGACCCGGGCACCGGCCACACTGAGCGTGGCGACCCGGCCGTCCTCCTGGGGGCCGTCCAGGAGCAGGGCGCGCAGCACACTCGCGCGCACGGTCCGCTCGGGGCCCCACGCCGCGCCGTCGGCGGGGTCCTCGTCGTCCGCGACGCGGAAGTCCACCAGTGTGCCGGAGGCGAAGGCGCGCCACACACGTGTCTCGGCCGGTGTCAGGTCGTTGATCTCCATCAGGGAGGGACTCTGACCCGAACCGGCCGATCACGTCAACGTGCTTCCGCCGCCGCCTACTTCCCGTCCTTGTCGGCCGACTCCACGGCGTGGCCGCCGAACTGGTTGCGCAGCGCGGCGATCATCTTCATCTGCGGCGAGTCCTCCTGCCGGGAGGCGAACCGCGCGAAGAGGGAGGCCGTGATCGCGGGCAGCGGCACCGCGTTGTCGATCGCCGCCTCCACCGTCCAGCGTCCCTCGCCGGAGTCGTCGGCGTAGCCGCGCAGCTTCTGCAGGTGGTGGTCGTCGTCCAGGGCGTTGACGGCGAGGTCGAGGAGCCAGGAGCGGATGACCGTGCCCTCCTGCCAGGACCGGAAGACCTCGCGGACGTTGTCCACGGAGTCGACCTTCTCCAGCAGCTCCCAGCCCTCGGCGTAGGCCTGCATCATCGCGTACTCGATGCCGTTGTGGACCATCTTGGAGAAGTGCCCGGCGCCGACCCTGCCCGCGTGGACGTAGCCGTACGGCCCGTCGGGCTTGAGGGCGTCGAAGACCGGCTTGAGGTCGTCGACGGTCTCCTTCTCGCCGCCGACCATCAGCGCGTAGCCGTTCTTCAGACCCCACACGCCGCCCGAGACGCCCGCGTCGACGAAGTTGATGCCGCGCCTGCCCAGCTCCTCGGCGTGCCTCTCGTCGTCCGTCCAGCGGGAGTTGCCGCCGTCGATCACGGTGTCGCCGGGCTTGAGCAGCGTCGCCAGCTGGTCGATGACGTGCTGGGTGGCGCCGCCGGCCGGGACCATCACCCAGACGGCGCGCGGCCGGTCCAGGCCGTCGACCAGCTCGACCAGGCTGTCGACGTCGGCCCGCTCGGGATTGGTGTCGTATCCGACGACGGTGTGGCCGGCGTTGCGCAGGCGCTCGCGCATGTTGCCGCCCATCTTGCCGAGACCCACAAGACCGATCTGCATGTCAGTGCACTTCCTTCAGTTCACGGTAGGCGGCCACCAGCGCGGCCGTGGACGGGTCGAGGCCGGGCACGTCCGCACCCTCCGTGAGGGCGGGTTCGACGCGCTTGGCCAGCACCTTGCCGAGCTCGACGCCCCACTGGTCGAAGGAGTCGATGTCCCAGACCGCGCCCTGGACGAACACCTTGTGCTCGTACAGCGCGATCAGCTGGCCGAGTACGGACGGGGTCAGCTCGCCGGCCAGGATCGTCGTGGTCGGGTGGTTGCCGGGGAAGGTGCGGTGCGGCACCTGCTCCTCGGGCACCCCCTCGGCCCGTACCTCGTCGGCGGTCCTGCCGAAGGCCAGCGCCTGCCCCTGGGCGAACAGGTTGGCCATCAGCAGGTCGTGCTGGGCCTTGAGCCCGTCGCTCAGCTCGGCCACCGGCCGGGCGAAGCCGATCAGGTCGGCCGGGATCAGCTTGGTGCCCTGATGGATCAACTGGTAGTACGCGTGCTGCCCGTTGGTGCCCGGCGTGCCCCAGACGACCGGCCCGGTCTCCCACCGCACCCGGCGCCCCTCGCGGTCGACGGACTTGCCGTTGGACTCCATGTCGAGCTGCTGGAGGTATGCCGTGAACTTCGACAGGTAGTGGCTGTACGGCAGTACCGCGTGCGACTGCGCGCCGAGGAAGTTGCCGTACCAGACGCCCAGCAGGCCCAGGATCAGCGGGGCGTTGGCCGGGGCCTCGGCGCTCTGGAAGTGCTCGTCGACGATGCGGAAGCCGTCGAGCATCTCCCGGAAGCGGTCCGGGCCGATGGCGATCATCAGGGACAGCCCGATCGCCGAGTCGTACGAGTACCGCCCGCCGACCCAGTCCCAGAACTCGAACATGTTGGCCGTGTCGATGCCGAACCCGGCGACCTTCTCCTCGTTCGTCGACAGGGCGACGAAGTGCCGGGCCACGGCCTTCTCGTCGCCGCCGAGCCCGTCGAGCAGCCACGACCGCGCCGAGGTGGCGTTGGTGATCGTCTCGATGGTGGTGAAGGTCTTGGACGCGACGACGAACAGCGTCTCGGCGGGGTCCAGGTCCCGGACCGCCTCGTGCAGGTCGGCGCCGTCGACGTTGGAGACGAACCGGAAGGTCAGCGAGCGGTCGGTGAAGGCGCGCAGCGCCTCGTACGCCATCGCGGGGCCGAGGTCGGAGCCGCCGATGCCGATGTTGACGACGTTGCGGATACGGCGGCCGGTGTGGCCGGTCCACTCGCCGGAGCGGACCCGGCCGGCGAAGGCGGCCATCCTGTCGAGGACGGCGTGCACCTTCGGTACGACGTTCTCGCCGTCGACCTCGATCACCGCGTCCCGCGGCGCGCGCAGCGCGGTGTGCAGCACCGCACGGTCCTCGGTGATGTTGATCCGCTCACCGCGGAACATCGCGTCGCGCAGCCCGGACACGTCCGTCGCGGCGGCCAGTTCCCGCAGCAGCGCCAGCGTCTCGTCGGTGACCAGGTTCTTGGAGTAGTCGATGCGCAGGTCGCCGACGCGCACCACGTACCGTTCCGCCCGCCCGGGGTCCCGGTCGAACAGCTCACGCAGGTCCGGCCGCGGCAGCGCGTCCTTGCGGTGGTCGGCGAGCGCGGTCCACTCGGGCCGCCGGTCGAGCTTCGGGGTGTCAGACATGGACGGGGCTCTCCTTGCCGGCCTCGCCCCGCAGGGCGACGGCGTACATCTCGTCGGCGTCGAGGCGCCTGAGCTCCTCGGCGATGAGTTCGGAGGTGGCGCGCACCTTCAGCGCGAGGGAGCGCGGGGGCTGACCGGGCAGGGTCATCGTGGCGAGCGGACCCTCGGGCCGGTCGATGACGATCTCTCCGTTCGCGGTGCCGAGGCGCACGGCCGTGACGACCGGGCCGTCGGTGACCACGCGGTCCACCCGGACCCGCAGCCGGGCCTCCAGCCAGCGGGCCAGCAGCTCGGCGGCCGGGTTGTCCGCCTCGGCCTCCACCACCGCCGAGGTCACCGGCACCCGGGCCTGGTCCAGGGCCGCGGCCAGCATCGAGCGCCACAGCGTCAGCCGGGTCCAGGCGAGGTCGGTGTCGCCCGGCGCGTAGGCGCGGACCCGGCGCTCCAGGACCTCCATCGGCCGCTCCACCGTGTACAGGTCGGTGATGCGGCGCTGGGCCAGCGCGCCCAGCGGGTCCTTCGCCGGGTTGTCCGGCGCCTGCACCGGCCACCACACGACGACGGGCGCGTCCGGCAGCAGCAGCGGCAGCACCACCGAGTCGGCGTGCTCGGACACCTCCCCGTACATGCGCAGCACGACGGTCTCGCCGGTGCCCGCCTCCGAGCCGACCCGGACCTCGGCGTCGAGGTGCGAGCGGGTGCGGTCGCGCAGGTTGCGGGGGTGGCGCTTGATGACGACCAGGGTGCGCGAGGGGTGCTCGTGCGAGGCCTCCTCGGCGGCCTTGATCGCGTCGTACGCGTTCTCCTCGTCGGTGACGATCACCAGCGTGAGCACCATGCCCACGGCCGGGGTGCCGATGGCCCGGCGGCCCTGCACCAGCGCCTTGTTGATCTTGCTTGCCGTGGTGTCGGTCAGGTCGATCCTCATGGCCTGCGCCAGCTCCGTCCGTCTCGTGCGAGCATCTCGTCCGCTTCCCGCGGTCCCCAGCCGCCCGACGCGTACTGCGCGGGCTTGTCGTGCGAGGCCCAGTACTCCTCGACCGGATCGAGGATCCGCCAGGACTCCTCCACCTCCTGGTGGCGCGGGAACAGGTTGGCGTCGCCCAGGAGCACGTCCAGGATCAGCCGTTCGTACGCCTCCGGGCTGGACTCGGTGAAGGACTCGCCGTAGGCGAAGTCCATCGACACGTCGCGGATCTCCATCGACGTGCCCGGCACCTTCGAGCCGAACCGCACCGTCATGCCCTCGTCGGGCTGGACCCGGATCACGATGGCGTTCTCGCCCAGCTCCTCCGTCGCGGTGGAGTCGAAGGGGGAGTGCGGGGCACGCTGGAAGACCACCGCGATCTCCGTGACCCGGCGGCCGAGCCGCTTGCCGGTGCGCAGGTAGAACGGCACCCCGGCCCAGCGGCGGTTGTCGATCCCCAGCTTGACCGCCGCGTAGGTGTCGGTGGTGGAGGCCGGGTCGATGCCCTCCTCCTCCAGGTAGCCGGGGACCTGCGCGCCGCCCTGCCAGCCGCCCGCGTACTGCCCGCGCACCGTGTGCTCACCCAGGTCCTGGGGCAGCCGCACCGCGCGCAGCACCTTCAGCTTCTCGGTGAGCAGCGACGGCGCGTCGAAGGAGGCGGGCTCCTCCATCGCGGTGAGCGCCAGCAGCTGGAGGAGGTGGTTCTGGATGACGTCGCGGGCGGCGCCGATGCCGTCGTAGTAGCCGGCCCGGCCGCCGATGCCGATGTCCTCGGCCATCGTGATCTGCACGTGGTCGACGTAGGACCGGTTCCAGATCGGCTCGTACATCTGGTTGGCGAAGCGCAGCGCCAGGATGTTCTGGACCGTCTCCTTGCCCAGGTAGTGGTCGATCCGGAAGACCTGCTCCGGGTCGAACACCTCGTGCACCAGCGCGTTCAGGTCGCGGGCGCTGCCCAGGTCGTGGCCGAACGGCTTCTCGATCACCGCGCGGCGCCAGGAGCCGTCCGGCGCGTCGGTCAGCCCGTGCTTCTTGAGCTGCTGAACGACCTTCGGGAAGAACTTCGGCGGCACGGAGAGGTAGAAGGCGTAGTTGCCGCTGGTGCCGCGCGAGGCGTCCAGCTCCTCCACGGCCCCCCGCAGCTGGTCGAACGCGTGGTCGTCGTCGAAGTCGCCGGGGATGAAGCGCATGCCCTCGGAGAGCTGCTGCCAGACCTCCTCGCGGAACGGCGTGCGCGCGTGCTCCCTGACCGCGTCGTGCACCACCTCGGCGAAGTCCTGGTCCTCCCAGTCCCGGCGGGCGAAGCCGACCAGCGAGAAGCCGGGCGGCAGCAGACCGCGGTTGGCCAGGTCGTACACGGCGGGCATCAGCTTGCGGCGGGACAGGTCGCCCGTGACGCCGAAGATGACCAGGCCGGACGGGCCCGCGATACGGGGCAGACGGCGGTCCTGGGGATCGCGCAGGGGGTTGCTCCAGTCGAGCGGTGCCACCGGCTCCTCGGCCCTCGCGCCCGCGCTCCCGCTCTTCGCCCCCTTGGCGGCACGGGCGGTCCGGGACTTCTTCGCGCCCCGGGCGCCCTTGGCCGGTCCGGACGCCTCGGCCGCGTCGGCGGTCCGTGCCTGCAGGGCCTCCTCGGCCTCCTCGGCGTGCAGCGGCCCCGCGGCCTCCCGGGCCGTCCGCGCCTCCTTGGCTTCCTTCGTCGCCTTGGTCTCGCGGACCGTCGTAGCGGGAAGCTCCTCGCTCATTCCCCGTCAACTCCCTTGCTGTCGAGGGACTTCGTCACGGCGGCGAGCAGGTCCTGCCAGGCCGCCTCGAACTTCGCCACGCCCTCCTGCTCCAGCTGCTCCACCACCTCGTCGTAGGAGATGCCGAGCCGTTCCACGGCCGCGAGGTCGGCCCGGGCCTGGGCGTACCCGCCGGTGACCGTGTCGCCCCGGACCTCGCCGTGATCGGCGGCGGCGTCCAGGGTGGCCTCCGGCATCGTGTTCACGGTGCCGGGAGCGACCAGCTCCTCCACGTACAGGGTGTCCCGGAATGCCGGGTCCTTCACACCGGTGGACGCCCACAGGGGGCGCTGGGGGTTGGCGCGGGCACCGGTGAGGGCGGTGAAGCGGTCGCCCGCGAAGACGTTCTCGTACGCCTCGTAGGCCAGGCGCGCGTTGGCCAGGGCCGCCCGGCCGCGCAGGGCGCGGGCCTCGTCCGTGCCCAGCAGCGTCAGACGCTTGTCGATCTCGCTGTCGACACGGGAGACGAAGAAGGAGGCCACGGAGTGGATGCCGGACAGGTCGAGCCCGGCGGCCCGCGCCTTCTCCAGACCCGCGAGATAGGCGTCCATGACCTCGCGGTAGCGCTCCAGGGAGAAGATCAGCGTGACGTTGACGCTGATGCCGGCGCCGACGACCTCGGTGATCGCCGGAAGGCCCGCCTTCGTCGCCGGTATCTTGATCATCACGTTGGGCCGGTCGACCAGCCAGGCCAGCTGCCCGGCCTCGGCGACCGTGGCCCGCGTGTCGTGGGCGAGCCGCGGGTCGACCTCGATGGAGACCCGGCCGTCCCGGCCGCCGGTCGCGTCGTACACCTCGCGCAGCACGTCGGCGGCGGCACGGACGTCGGCGGTGGTCATCATGCGGACCGCCTCGTCGACGGCGACGCCCCGGACGGCGAGGTCGGCGAGCTGCTCCTCGTAGCCCTCGCCGGAGCCGATCGCGGCCTGGAAGATCGACGGGTTGGTGGTGACGCCGACGACGTTCCTCGTCCTGATCAGCCCGGCCAGGCTGCCGGACTCGATCCGCCGCCGCGACAGGTCGTCGAGCCAGACGGAGACACCCTGGTCGGCCAGGCGCCGCAGGGCTCCCACCGGTGCTGTCGCGGGCGCGGACCCGGTGGCGGTTGTATCGGTCACAGTGATCATCTTCTCTTTCTGCTTCGCAGGCTTGGCGGGGTTCGCAGGGCGGGCTTCAGCCGCGGGCGGCGGCCAGGGACTCCCGGGCGGCGGCGGCCACGTGCTCGGCGGTGAAGCCGAAGGCGGTGAACAGGGTCTTCGCGTCGGCGGAGGCGCCGAAGTGCTCCAGGGAGACGATGCGGCCCGCGTCCCCGACGTACTTGTGCCAGGTCAGGCCGATCCCCGCCTCCACCGCGACCCGGGCCCGCACGGCCGGCGGCAGCACGCTGTCGCGGTACTCGCGCGGCTGCTCCTCGAACCACTCGACGGACGGCATCGACACCACGCGGGTGGGCGTGCCCTCCGCCTCCAGGGCCTCCCGGGCCGCCACGGCCAGCTGGACCTCGGAGCCGGTGGCGATCAGGACGACGTCCGGGTCGCCGGCGGAGGCGTCGGCGAGGACGTAGCCGCCCCGGGCCGCGTCCGGGTTCGGTTCGTACACGGGCACGCCCTGACGAGTGAGGGCGAGGCCGTGCGGGGCCGGATCGGCGGAGTGCCGCCGGAGGATCTCGGCCCACACGGTCGCGGTCTCGTTGGCGTCGGCCGGGCGGACCACGTTCAGACCCGGGATCGCGCGCAGCGAGGCCAGGTGCTCGACCGGCTGGTGGGTGGGGCCGTCCTCGCCGAGCCCGACGGAGTCGTGCGTCCACACGTACGTCACCGGCAGCTGCATCAGCGCCGACATGCGCACCGCGTTGCGCATGTAGTCGGAGAACACCAGAAACGTTCCGCCGTAGACACGGGTGTTGCCGTGCAGCGCGATGCCGTTCATCTCGGCGGCCATCGAGAACTCGCGGATGCCGAAGTGGACCGTGCGGCCGTACGGGTCGGCCTCCGGCAGCGGGTTGTCCGCCGGGAGGAAGGACGACGTCTTGTCGATCGTCGTGTTGTTCGAGCCGGCCAGGTCGGCCGAGCCGCCCCACAGCTCCGGCAGCACCGGGCCGAGGGCCTGGAGCACCTTCCCGGAGGCGGCGCGGGTGGCGACGGACTTCCCGGTCTCGAACACCGGCAGGGCGTCCGCCCAGCCCTCCGGCAGCAGGCCCGCCACGACGCGGTCGAACAGCGCCGCGCGCTCCGGGGCCGCGTCGCGCCAGGCGGCGATCCGCCTGTGCCACGCGGCGTGCGCCTCGGCACCCCGGTCCAGGGCCCGGCGGGTGTGGGCGAGCACCTCGTCGGAGACCTCGAAGGAGCGCTCCGGGTCGAGGCCGAGGACGCGCTTGGTCGCGGCGACCTCCTCCGCGCCGAGGGCGGATCCGTGGGAGGCCTCGGTGTTCCGGGCGTTCGGCGCGGGCCAGGCGATGATCGTGCGCATGGCGATGACGGAGGGGCGTCCGGTCTCGGCCTTCGCCGCCGTCAGCGCCGCGTACAGCGCGTGCACGTCGACGTCGCCGTCCTCGGCGGGCTCGATGCGCTGCGTGTGCCAGCCGTAGGCCTCGTACCGCTTCAGCACGTCCTCGGAGAACGCGGTCGCGGTGTCGCCCTCGATGGAGATGTGGTTGTCGTCGTAGAGGAGGACGAGGTTGCCGAGGCGCTGGTGACCGGCCAACGAGGACGCCTCGGCGGAGACGCCCTCCTGGAGGTCGCCGTCGCTGACGACCGCCCAGACCGTGTGGTCGAAGGGGGACTCGCCCGCCGGGGCCTCCGGGTCGAACAGGCCGCGCTCGTAGCGGGCGGCCATCGCCATGCCCACCGCGTTGGCGACACCCTGGCCCAGCGGACCGGTCGTCGTCTCCACACCCGCGGTGTGCCCGTACTCGGGGTGGCCGGGCGTCTTCGAGCCGTGCGTGCGGAACGCCCTGAGGTCGTCGAGGCCCAGTTCGTACCCGGCGAGGTGGAGCTGCGTGTAGAGGGTCAGCGAGGTGTGGCCGGGGGAGAGGACGAAGCGGTCACGGCCGGTCCACTCGGGGTCCGCGGGGTCGTGCCGCATCACCTTCTGAAAGATCGTGTACGCCGCCGGGGCGAGGGCCATCGCCGTCCCCGGATGGCCGTTGCCCACCTTCTGCACGGCGTCGGCCGCCAGGACACGGGCGGTGTCGACGGCACGCCGGTCGAGTCCGGTCCATTCGAAGCGGTCCGCGCTGTCCACTGTCCGCGTGCTCGTCTGCGTACTCATCTTCAAGAAATCCTCGATCGAAGCGGAGGAACTGACCTGACGCGTTCAAGATTAAAAGTCTGACTTTTGAGAGTGAAGGTTGCGGTGTGCCAGCCTGTGGTGAAACTGGGACACGCCCCGGCCCCGGGGCGCGCGGGCGGGACGGCACGAGTAGGACATGGCGGACGAACACACTCAAGACGGCGGCCTCGCGGGCGACGACCGCGGTTCCGAGGGGGGCGGCGACGGGATCAGAACGTTCCCCTTCCCGGTCGATCTCAGCCTCCTCGGCGTCGGCATGCAGGTGGGGCCCATGGGCTCCGGCCGCACCTGGCACGCGCAGGCCCCGCTGCGCCGCGTGCACCGCATCGACTTCCACGTCGTCATGCTCTTCACCGGCGGACCGGTCCGTCACATGATCGACTTCGCCGAGTACGAGGCGACGGCCGGCGAGCTGCTGTGGATCCGTCCGGGCCAGGTCCACCGCTTCTCGCCGGAGCGCGAGTACCGCGGAACGGTGCTGACCATGCAGCCCGGCTTCCTGCCCAGAGCCACCGTGGAGGCCACCGGCCTCTACCGCTACGACCTGCCGCCACTGCTCCGCCCCGACCCGGCACGGCTCGCGGGGCTGACGGCCTCCCTCGACCAGTTGCGGCGCGAGTACGAGGATGCGACCACGCTGCCGCTCAGCCTGCACACCGCCGTACTGCGCCACACGCTCTCCGCGTTCCTGCTGCGCCTCGCCCACCTCGCGGCCGACGCGGACCGGGCGCGGGGGCGGGTGGACACGCCGGGGGACCGCACATTCGTCCTGTTCCGGGAGGCGGTCGAGCGGGGCTTCGCCACCAACCACAGCGTCAGCGCCTACGCCGACGCGCTCGGTTACTCCCGCCGCACGCTCGTCCGCGCGGTCCGCGCCGCCACCGGCGAGACACCCAAGGGCTTCATCGACAAGCGGGTCGTCCTGGAGGCCAAGCGCCTCCTCGCCCACACGGAGATGCCGATCGGGCGGGTCGGCGCGGCGGTCGGTTTCCCGGACGCGGCGAACTTTTCCAAGTTCTTCCAGCAGCACACGGACCAGACACCGGCGGTGTTCCGAGCGGAACTGCGCTGAGCGGGGCCCGCGCGCGGGCGTCGGGGGTGTGGGGCCCGTGCGCGGAGGCCGCGCGGAGGCCGGGTACGGCGAAGGGGGCTCCACGCGCGCGTGGAGCCCCCTTTCGCCCTCCTGCGGGGCCGCGACGCCGGTGTGCCGGCCGGTTGTTCAGCGGCCGAAGCTGAACCAGTTGACGTTCACGAAGTCGGCCGGCTGACCGCTGCTGAAGGTCAGGTACACGTCGTGCGTGCCGGTCACGGGCGTGATGTTCGCCGGAACCGTGCGCCAGGACTGCCAGCCGCCCGTGTTGCCCACGGCGAAGCTGCCGACCGGCGTGGCGGTGCGGCTGTCCAGGCGCACCTCCACCAGGCCGCTGACACCGGCGGCCGCGCCGCTCGCCACCCGGGCCTTGAACTGCGTCGCCGCGGTCGAACCGAACTTCACGCCCTTGTACTGGACCCAGTCGCCGTTCGCCAGCGCGCCGAGGTTGCTCCCGCCGCCCGAGTCCGAGCTGCCCTCGGTCAGCGTGCCGGACTGGGCGTCGTACGACTCGGCCTCGACGGCGCTGTACGCGTCACGGTCACCGCCGGTCGGCGGCGGTGTGGTACCGCTCCCACCGGCCGACAGGACCTGGACGTAGTCCACGAGCATCGAGTGGCCGGGCTGCGTGGCGCCGTCCGGGCCACCGCCGAAGGCGTCCGGGAAGCCGCCGCCCATCGCCACGTTGAGAATGATGAAGTAGCCGTGGTCGGTGGCGTTCGCCCACGTCGTCGCGTCGACCTGGTTGGCGCGGACGGTGTGGTAGTTGATGCCGTCGACGTAGAAGCGGATCTCCTCCACGCCCGTCGAACGGTCCCACTCCACCCCGTAGGTGTGGAAGCCCGCCTGGCAGGTGGCGCCGGGACAGGCCCTGCTGCCGCCGATGCCGGTGGTCTCGTTGCACGGGCCGCCGGGGGAGGTGCCGCAGTGCAGCGTCGACCAGACCGTGTTGAGGCCCTGGGTGTTCTCCATGATGTCGATCTCGCCGACGCCGGGCCAGTTCCAGTAGTTGCCCCGGTAGGGCGAACCGAGCATCCAGAACGCCGGCCAGTAGCCCCTGGCCGCGGTCCCGGTGACGTTCGGGACCTGGATGCGCGCCTCCACGCGCAGCTTGCCGCCGGCCGGGGGCTCGAAGTCGGCGCGCCTGGTCTCGATACGGCCCGACGTCCAGTTGCCCGCGCCGTCGCGCTGCGGGGTGATGCGGAGGTTGCCGCTGCCGTCCAGCGAGACGTTGCTCGGCGACGAGGTCATCGTCTCGATCTCGCCGGTGCCCCAGTTGGCGGGGCCGCCGGGGTACGAGGTGCCGGTGTCGTACTGCCAGTCGGCCGTGTTCACGCCCGACCCGGCGGCTCCGTCGAAGTCGTCCGCGAAGACCTGCGTCCAGCCGGACGGGGGCGGTGGGACGCTGGCGCCGGCGGACGGGCCGGTCGCCACCGTCGCCGCCGCGGCGAGGCCGAGCGTGCCGACGACGGCCACCAGTGCCCGGCGCAGCGGCCGGCGTCTGGGCGGGTTACCGGAAGTCTCTCTCATGCGGGGGTCGCCTCTCGGAGGGGGAGTGGGAAGCGGTACGCCCCGAGGGCGCTCCGTGGGGAGTTGCTGAGAGCGCTCTCAGAGTGCGGCCAATGTGCTCTGCGCCGCAGCCGCCGTCAAGAGGTGAAGCCGAGAAACTCCTTGCTGCGCAGGGGAGTTCGGCCCGTGAACGTCATGTACGTCCGCGAACGTGCCGGACGGGCGCGGGTGGCCGTCGTCAGTCTTGGAGGGAAAAGGGAGGGGGAGAAGGGAGGAAGGGGAGAGGGAGGAGAGGAGAGAGGGGGGAGGAGGGGAGAAGGCCGGAACGGGCGCCGTGGCCTCGCCCCGCCAGGCGGACGTGCCATGATCGGCGTCGGACCGATTGGTGCGGTCGGGCCGGTGCGGTCGCGCAGGTGACGGTCGCGTGCGGCCTCGGAGGCGGCGGGCCGGTGCGGCGCGCAGTGGCGGCCGGTGCGGTCGGAGGGCGACGGAAGAAGGGGTGCGGACGTGAGGCTGACGATTCTGGGCGGCGGCGGGTTCCGGGTGCCGCTCGTGTACGGGGCACTGCTCCGGGACCGCGCCGAGGGGCGCGTGACCCGCGTGGTCCTGCACGACCTGGACGCCGCCCGGCTGTCGGCGGTCGCCCGGGTGCTCGCCGAGCAGGCCGCCGGAGTGCCGGACGCGCCGGAGGTGACGGCGACGACCGACCTCGACGAGGCGCTGCGCGGCGCCGACTTCGTGTTCTCCGCGATCCGCGTCGGCGGCCTGGAAGGACGGGCCGAGGACGAGCGGGTGGCGCTCGCCGAGGGTGTGCTCGGTCAGGAGACGGTCGGCGCGGGCGGCATCGCCTACGGGCTGCGGACCGTCCCGGTCGCCGTCGACATCGCGCGCCGCGTGTCCCGGCTGGCACCGGACGCCTGGGTCATCAACTTCACCAACCCCGCCGGTCTCGTCACCGAGGCCATGTCCCGGCACCTCGGCGACCGCGTCATCGGCATCTGCGACTCGCCGGTCGGCCTCGGGCGCCGCGTCGCGCGCGTGCTGGGCGCCGATCCGGACCGGGCCTGGATCGACTACGTCGGCCTCAACCACCTCGGCTGGCTGCGCGGCCTGCGCGTGGCCGGACGCGACCAGCTCCCGCGGCTGCTCGCGGACCCGGAGCTGCTCGGCTCCTTCGAGGAGGGCCGGCTCTTCGGCGCCGAGTGGCTGCGCTCGCTCGGCGCCGTGCCCAACGAGTACCTGCACTACTACTACTTCAACCGGGAGACCGTCCGCGCCTACCAGGAGGCCGACCGCACCCGCGGCGCCTTCCTGCGCGACCAGCAGGCCCGTTTCTACGACGAGATGCGCTCGCCCGACGCGCCCGCGCTGGCCACCTGGGACCGCACCCGCGCGGAACGCGAGGCCACCTACATGGCGGAGAACCGGGAGACGGCGGGCGCGGGCGAACGCGAGGCCGAGGACCTGTCCGGCGGCTACGAGAACGTGGCGCTGGCCCTCATGCGGGCCGTCGCCCGCAACGAACGCACCACCCTGATCCTCAACGTCCGCAACCGCGGGACCCTGTCGGTCCTGGACCCGGACGCCGTGATCGAGGTGCCGTGCCTGGTCGACGCGGACGGCGCCCACCCGGTGGCCGTCGACCCGCTGCCGGGGCACGCCACCGGACTGGTCTGCGCGGTCAAGGCCGTCGAGCGCGACGTCCTCGCCGCGGCCGAGACGGGCTCCCGCGAGACGGCCGTACGCGCCTTCGCGCTGCACCCCCTGGTCGATTCGGTGAACGTCGCGCGCCGCCTGGTCGACGGCTACACGGCGGCCCATCCGGGCCTGACGTACCTGGAGTAGGCCCGCGCGCACGTCGGCGACAGGGCCGGTGGCCGGACGGTTCCCCCGGCGCGGAGGGAACCGTCCGATCGCGTTGCCGAGTCCGTTACGCCGGTGCACCGGCCGCCGGGTCGGGGACGGGAGCGTCCAGCCGGGCGGTGGCCGGGGCCGCGAGCGGGCCCGTTGCGGAGGGCACCGGCGCGGACGGCAGCGGTGCCGACGCCGCGGGCACGTCCGCGTGCTGGTGGGACGGGGGCACCGGGCGCAGGGGGCGCGGGCCCGACACCACCGTGTAGTCCTGGCCGAGGAACGGCGGCTCCAGCTCGCCCGGGTCGTCGCCGAGGGCCAGCCGGACCGCCGCCCACGGCATGTTGACCCCGCACAGCGCCAGTTGGTGCAGCCCGCCGGCCGGACGGGTGTTGACGTCCATCAGCACGGGCCGGTCGCCGAACATCCGGAACTGCACGTTGGACAGGTGGTGCAGCCCGAACGCCTCGGCGATCCGCCGCGCCGGCGCCAGCCACTGCTCGTGGAGCGTGAAGCCCCGGCGGCGACCGTGCTTGGTACGGCCCACGGCGAGCCGTACCCGGTTGTCCGGCCCGGTGAGGCAGTCCACCGAGACCTCCGGCTGTTCGAGGCGCGGCATCACCAGCCAGTCGACGGGCTCCTCGGCCGCCCGCAGCGCATCGAGGACCAGCGGCAGCGGCACCGAGGGACTCGGGAAACCGTTCAGGTGCGCGAGGGAGAAGGGGTCCCGGGTGACCATCCGGAAGCCCACACCGCCCGCCCCGGACGCCGGCTTGAAGCACGCCCGGTGGCCGAGCCCCTCCAGTTCCTCCACCGCGTGGACCAGTTCGCCGGCCGTGCGCACCCGCCACCACGGCGGCACCGGCACACCGATCGCCCGGACCGCCTCGTACGCGATCACCTTGTCGTGGAAGACGGCCACCGCTTCCGGCGGCGGCGCGAGCAGGGCCGTACCCACCGCCTCGAAGTCGGCCCGGTGGGCCACGATCGCCGACTGGTGCAGCCGGGGCACGAAGACGTCGATCCCGCGCCGCTCGCACTGGGCGAGGGCGTACTCGACGTAACCCGCCGGGGACAGCCCCTCCGGCTCCAGGTCGGCGGTGTCGGCTGCGGCCAGCACGGGGGAGTCCGGGTCGCCGTGCGTGGCATGGATCTCGACGGCCCGGTCGGCGGGATTTCTCCGCAGCTGATCCATGAAGAAGACGTTCTCCGCGTACGTACGGTTGAGCCAGACGCGTACGGGAGAAACCATGCAGGCCGCCTTTCAGGGTCCGCGCGGGCAGGGCGAAGCAGGCCGTGCCCGGCCAGGGGGTTGGAGGGTCACCGAGCCGCGCTGCGCGAAGAAAAAGGCGTGGCGGTGGTGTTGGGGCGATCATAGGGGTACGTGCGCCCCGGAGCGCAACGAGCGTCACACGGATGCGCCGCCCCCCGGTCGCGGCACCCCGGACGGGCCCCGGCCCGCCGTGGGTCGCGCCCCGGTCCCGCCGTGGGTCGTGCCCGGTCCCGCCGTGGTCCCGCTCCGGTCCGGCCCTGGTCCAGCCCCGTGCGGCCGGCGCGGGCCGTTCTTGTGACAGGGTCGGGGATGTGATCTCGTGGCGTCGGAGGGACGTCGGAGGGACGTCGGGAAGGGGTGGGGATGACGTCGACGGGCGACGCCCCGGGCACGCTCTGGGCCATCAGCGACCTGCACATCGCGTACTCGGAGAACCGTGCGCTGGTCGAGAAGACATACCCGGCGTCCCCGGACGACTGGCTCCTGGTGGCAGGCGACGTGGCCGAGACAGTCGCCGACATCCGCTGGGCGCTCGGCACGCTCGCGGAACGCTTCCGACGCGTCGTCTGGGCCCCCGGCAACCACGAACTGTGGACACACCCCAAGGACACCGTCTCCCTGCGCGGGGTCGCCCGCTACGAACACCTCGTCGAGCTCTGCCGCGAGCTGGGCGTGACGACGCCCGAGGACCCCTACCCGGTCTGGGAGGGCGCGGGCGGACCGGCGGTCGTCGCACCCCTCTTCCTGCTCTACGACTACTCGTTCCTGCCCGCCGGATGCGCGACGAAGGAGGAGGGGCTGAAGTACGCCCACGGCACCGGCGTCGTGTGCAGCGACGAGTACCTGCTCCACCCCGACCCCTACCCCAGCCGCGAGGCGTGGTGCCGGGCACGGGTCGCCAAGACCGAGCGCAGGCTCGCCGAACTCCCGGCCGGGCTGCCCACGGTCCTCATGAACCACTATCCGCTGGACCGGCACCCCACCGAGATCCTCTGGTACCCGGAGTTCGCCATGTGGTGCGGCACGCGGCTGACCGCCGACTGGCACCGCAGGTTCCGCGTCGACACCATGGTCTACGGCCATCTGCACATCCCGCGTACGACCTGGCACGAGGGCGTCCGCTTCGAGGAGGTGTCGGTGGGCTACCCACGGGAGTGGCGCAAGCGGTCCGACCCGCCCGGGCGGCTGCGCCGCATCCTGCCGTCGCCCGCCCGCGAGGAGGCCGCCCGGTGATCGAGGAACTGCTGCCCCCCACCGTCGTCTCCGTGGCGGCGTACGCCCACGACGACACCGGGCACCTGCCGCTCTACCCGGAGGAGGAGGCGATCGTCGCCCGGGCGGTCGCCAAGCGGCGCCGGGAGTTCACCGCCGTACGGTCCTGCGCGCGTCGGGCCATGGAGAAGCTCGGCGTGCCCGCGCAGCCCGTGCTGCCCGGCGAACGCGGGGCGCCGGGCTGGCCGGAGGGCCTGGTGGGCAGCATGACCCACTGCGACGGCTACTGTGCCGCGGCCCTGGCCCGCGCCACCGACCTGGCCTCCCTCGGCATCGACGCGGAACCCGACGGTCCGCTGCCGGAGGGGGTCCTGGACAGTGTGTCCCTGCCCACCGAGGCCGAGCAACTGCGCCGACTGGCGGGGGAGCGCTCCGGCGTCCACTTCGACCGGCTGCTGTTCAGCGCCAAGGAGTCGGTCTACAAGGCGTGGTTCCCCCTCACCCGGCAGTGGCTGGACTTCTCGGAGGCGGACATCGAGATCCGCGTGGACCCGGACGACCCCCGCCGCGGAACCCTGCGCGCCGCGCTCCTGGTGCCGGGGCCGACCGTGGGCGGCCGCAGGCTGACCCACTTCGACGGCCGCTGGACCGCCCGGGACGGCCTGGTCGCCACGGCGGTCGCGGTCCCGCACACCTGACGGGCGGCCCGGCCGGCCCTCGGACCGCCGCTGCCGGGTCACGGGTGGTGACACCACTCGCGCAGCACCCGGAAGAACGCCTCCTCGTTCCCTGCCAGGCCCGCGGCCTCCAGGGCCTGTTCGGCCTCGGCCAGTACCGCGGGTGGGACGACGGGCGGGCGGGGCGGGCCGGCCGCACCCGCCGCGGTGTCGAGACCGGCCCGCACGGTGTGCAGAAGACGCAGGTAGGCCTGGACTGCGGTGCGCTCGTGGTCGGTCAGTACGGCGGTGGTCATCGGTCGGCTCTCCCCACAACGACGTCAGCGGTCACGCACCCCCGCACAGCGGCGGCACCCTCCCAGCTTGCCGCCCACCACTGACAATCCGGCCGAGCCGCGCCACGCGACGCGCCCGCGCGGGGCGTTCGGCCTCTTCCGGCGCCCGCACCGCGCTCAGTGCCGGCTCCACCGGCTCAGGACAGACCGGCCGACTACGGATCAGCCCACTACGGCCCACTACGGCCCACTACGGCCCACCTGGCCCATCTCGGCCCACGACGACCGTAGACGGCTCACAACGGCCCGAAGACAGCCCGCCCACGACGGCCCGAAGACAGCCCACGACGGCCCGAAGACGGCTCACGACTCGGGTCGTTTGACGTTCTCCAGGAGCATGTCCAGCCACTCGGCGACCTTGTCGCGGTGCTGGTCGGTGGGGAGTTGAGCGGCCCGCCAGGCGATGCCGCGCACACCGTGGTCCTGCAGCAGCCGCTCCAGCGGGTCGCCGTCGGCGGCCACCGACGCCTCCCGCTCCCGGTCGGCGAGTTGCTGGAGGAGTTCCTGCTCGGTGTGGCGGAGGGCGCCCGCGAGCGCCTCGGGGTCCTCGGCGGTCAGGAATCCGGCGTGCACCCGGAAGAAGCGCTGGATGGCGTCGCAGTGCTCCATGGTGGGCCGCCGGTCGCCGTTGATCAGCGCGCCGGCCTGCTGCCGCGACATGCCGGCACCGTCGGCGATCTCCTGCTGGGTGTACTTGCGGCCGTTGGGCTTCAGCCGGGTACGGCGCAACAGGTCCAGCCGCTGCACGAACCGGGCCTGCACATCGGGCTCGCCCGCCGGGCGTCCGCCGAGGAGGGACCCGACGACGGACTCCGGGACACCGGAGGCGGCGGACAGGCCACCGACGTCGAAGACCTCGGTGTGCGGCACGCCGAGGCGCTCCGCGAGCGCAGCGACCCTGGCGACGACGGCGGCGAGCACGGTCTGGGGAAGGGACCCCGGCGCTTCGGAGCCACGGCCCTCGATGCCACGGCCCTCGAAGCCCTGCTCCGCGAAACCACCCGGGTCGGGGCCATCACCGTCGGCTTCGCGGCTGTCGGCCCCTCGACCGTCGTAGCCGTACCCTCCGGAGCCAAGCCCTCCGGGTTCGCGGCTTCCGGAATCGTGGCCTCCGGAACCACAACCCGCCGGGCAACGCCCCTCGAAGCCACCCGTCACCGAAAGCTCTCCCACGTCTCTCACAGGCCTCACAGGCTTCTCACAAGCGATTGCCGTGGACTTCCCGGAGAGTAGCCTGCCGCTCGTACCCACATCCAGGTCTCGCCACAACTGTGGCCTATTTCAGCCGTCAACAGGCACGAAATGCCACGATAGTTGACACGCCTCGCGTCGGGGCACCAGGATCGGGACGCCGCGAGAAGGCCGCATAGGCAAGAGGGGTGACCTCCCGATGGCATTTCAGGCAGGAGGGCAGCGGCCGGCGCCGCGGCCTGCTCCCGCGTCCCCCGACGCCCAGGCGTATCTCCAGGACTACGGCACCCTCCTGGAGGCCGTCCCCTTCCCCTCGCTCGTCGTCGACCACCGCTGGGACGTGGTGCTGGCCAACGGTGCCTTCCGGACACTCTTCCAGGGGGTCGGACCGCACCCGACGGCCATGCCGGACGACAACTTCCTCAGGTTCGTCCTCTTCCACCCGGACGCGTCGACCGTCCTCGGCGAGCACGAGTCGAGCTGGTGCCTGCCCATGCTGGCGCACTTCGCCGCCAGCCTGGAGCGTTACGGCCCCGACTCCGGCCTGCAGGCCGTCCGCCGCGACATCGCTCAGGACCCCCTGATGGAGGCCGCCTACCGGCAGGGGCTGCCGCACTGGATCCGCGCCGTCGGCGCGCGGGCCGTCGAGCACGACGGTGCCGTACGTCCGCTGCACCACCCCGACCCGCGCCGGGGATCCACCGAGTGCCGGGTCGTGATCGAAACCCCCCGGGCGCTGGAGGAGTTGGGGTACACGCGGCTGACGCTGGTGCTGCGTGAGCCGCCCCGTGCGCCGCACCGTCCCCCGCGCGCCCGCCGTTCCCCGTCCCACCTGAGGGTCGTCCCCGCGGCCGAGTGACCGCCGGGGACGGAGCCGTGGCCTGCGTCCGCCGCCCCACCTCGCTCCTGCCCTCTTCTCAGCCGGTGTGGTGTGTGACATAGTACTGAGGTGAACGAGTCGCTGACCTGCGATGTTGTCGTGGTCGGGGCCGGGATGACGGGCGCGGCCTGTGCGCTGTACGCCGCCCGCGAGGGCCTCGACGTGATCGTGGTGGACCGTGGCCATGTGGCCGGCGGCACCACCGGAGCGGGCGAGGGCAATCTCCTGGTGTCCGACAAGGAGCCCGGTCCCGAACTGGAACTCGCCCTGCTCTCCGCCCGCCTGTGGCGCGAACTGGCCGGGGAACTGGGCCGGGAGACCGAGTACGAGCAAAAGGGCGGAGTCGTCGTCGCCGAGACCCCCGAGGCGCTGGCCGGTCTCGAGGCCTTCGCCGCCGGTCAACGGGCGGCCGGGGTAACGGCGTTGGGTGTCACCGCAGACCGGCTGCACGACCTGGAGCCCCGGCTCGCCCCCGGGCTCGCGGGCGCCGTGCACTATCCGCAGGACGCCCAGGTCATGCCGGCCCTGGCCGCCGCCCACCTGCTGCGCGCGTCCGGCGCCCGGCTGCGCACCGGCCGCACGGTGACCGGCGTTCTGCGCGGCCCCGGCGGTGCCGTGCGCGGTGTGCGCACCGAACGGGGCGACGTGCACGCCCCGTTCGTCGTCAACGCCGCCGGACCGTGGGGCGGCGAGGTGGCCGCCCTCGCCGGCGTACGGCTGCCGGTACTCCCGCGGCGCGGCTACGTCCTGGTCACCGAGCCGCTGCCGCCCCGCATCCGGCACAAGGTGTACGCCGCGGACTACGTCGCCGACGTCGCCAGCGACTCGGCCGACCTGCAGACCTCCCCGGTCGTGGAGGGAACCGCCGCCGGACCGGTCCTCATCGGTGCCAGCCGGGAGCGGGTCGGCTTCGACCGGTCCGTGTCGCTGCCCGCACTGCGCGCACTGGCGGCCGGGGCGACCCGGCTGTTCCCCTTCCTCACCCGTGTGCGGGCCCTGCGCACCTACGCCGGCTTCCGGCCGTATCTCCCCGACCACCTGCCTGCGATCGGGGCCGACCCCGGGGCGCCCGGGCTCTTCCACGCGTGCGGGCACGAGGGCGCGGGCATCGGCCTGGCCACCGGCACCGGCCACGTGATCGCCGGGCTGCTGACCGGCCGGGAACCCCTGCTCGACCCCGCCCCGTTCCGTCCCGACCGCTTCGAGGAGGCCCGGTGAATCCCCTGCGACTGGTCCGGGCGCGGCCCAAACCCGCCTTCACGGTCACCGTCGACGGCCGGACGGTCGAGGCACTGCCCGGCCGGACAGTCGCCGCCGCGCTGTGGGCGGCCGGCGTCACCTCCTGGCGCACCACCCGGGGATCCGGCCGGCCGCGCGGCGTGTTCTGCGGCATCGGCGTCTGCTTCGACTGCCTGGTCACCGTCAACGACCGCCCGAACCAACGGGCCTGCCTGGTCCCCGTACGGCCGGGCGACGTGATCCGTACCCAGGAGGGCACCGGACATGAGGACTGAACTCGTGGTCGTCGGGGCCGGTCCGGCCGGTCTCGCGGCGGCGCTGGCGGCGGACGCGCGGGGCGTGCACGTCACGGTCCTGGACGCCGCGGACGGGCCCGGCGGCCAGTACTTCCGCCAGCCCGCGGCCGAGCTGAACGCCCGGCGGCCCCGGGCCCTGCACCACCAGTGGCGCACCTGGGAGCGGCTGCGGGACGGACTCGCCGCGAGCGGCGTACGCCTGCTGACCGGCCATCACGTGTGGACCGTGACCGCCGGGTCCGGCACCTTCACCGTGCACGCGCTGCTCGGGCCCGAAGAGGACCAGCCCGCCACCGTGCACGCCGACGCCGTACTGCTCGCCACCGGAGGCCACGAACACGTCCTGCCCTTCCCCGGCTGGACCCTCCCCGGCGTCGTCACCGCCGGCGGAGCCCAGGCGATGCTCAAGCACGGCCTCGTGGTGCCCGGACGGACCGCGGTCGTCGCCGGAACCGGCCCCCTGCTGCTCCCGGTGGCGACCGGCCTCGCGGCGGCCGGGACCCGGGTGTCCGCACTCGTGGAGTCGGCGGACCCGCGCCGGGTCGCCCGCCACGCCCGCGCCCTGGCCGGCAAGCTGCCCGAGGGCGCCGGACACGCCGCCCGGCTGCTGCGCCACCGCGTCCGCCCCCTCGCCCGGCACACCGTCGTCCGCGCCCACGGCGAGGACCGTCTGACCGGCGTCACCGTAGCCGCCCTCGACGCCGAAGGACGCGTCCGGCGCGGCACCGGGCGGTACCTGCCCTGCGACACGCTCGCCGTCGGCCACGGCATGCTCCCGCAGACCGACCTCGCCGAAGGACTCGGCTGCCGCCGGGACGGGCCGACGGTGACCGTCGACGACGAACAGCGCACGAGCGTCCCCGGCGTCTGGGCCGCGGGGGAGACCACGGGCGTCGGCGGTGCCTCCCTCGCCCTCGCCGAGGGGCACATCGCCGGACGCTCGGCCGCCGCCCGGCTGCGCGGCGCCGTGCCCGACCCCGCGGGGTGGGCACCGGCCGCGCGCACCCGCGAGTCGCTGCGCACGGGCGCCGCCGCCCTCGACGACGCGTTCGCCCCGCCCGCCCACTGGACCGAACAGGTCGCCGACGACACCGTCGTGTGCCGCTGCGAGGAGGTCACCGCCGGTGCCGTCCGTGCGGCCGCCGACGACCTGGGCGCGGGAGACGTCCGTACCGTGAAGCTGCTCACCCGGGCCGGGATGGGCTGGTGCCAGGGACGGATGTGCGCCACCGCCGTCGCCGGTCTCGCCGGCTGCCGACCGGACGCGCCCCGGCGGCCGTTCGCCCGCCCCGTCCCCCTCGGCGTCCTCGCCCGGACACCCCTCGACCAGCCCCCGCAGGACCATTCGCCGACCGGCCATTCGTCGACCGGCCATTCGTCGACCGGCCACTCGCTGACCGACCGGTCCTCGTCGGGGCAGGAGCAGCCCTCCTCGGACCGGCCCTCGTCCGAACAGCCCCTGTCCGGCCGGTCCTCGTCCGACCTGCCCGCGTCGGACCGGTCGGCGTCCGACCTGCCCACGCCCGAGCAGCGCACGCCCGGCCTGTCCACGCCCGACCTGTCCACGTCCGACCTGCCCACCCCCGAGCAGCGCACGCCCGGCCGGCCCACGTCCCGCCGGCCCACGTCAGGCCCGCCCCCGACCGGGTAGTCCGGGTAGTCCGCGTCCGGGTGGTCCGCGTCCGGGCGCCCCCGCCCGGACACCTCGCGCGCACGAACCGCTCCCGGCCGCCGCCCTCCCGAACGAGCGACCCCACGAGGCCGGTTCACCCCGAACCGTCCTGAGGAAGGATTCCCATGACCGACCCCCGCCCCCGCCCCTGGCGCGGCGTTCTCGTCGCCACCGCCCTCCCCCTCAACGACGACCTCTCCGTCGACTACGACGCCTACGCCGAGCACTGCGCCTGGCTCGTCGCCAACGGCTGCGACGGCGTCGTGCCCAACGGCTCCCTCGGCGAGTACCAGGTGCTCACCCCCGAGGAACGCACCCGCGTCGTCGAGACCGCGGTCGCGGCGATCGGCGGACGGCGTGTCATGCCCGGTGTCGCGGCCTACGGCTCGGCGGAGGCCCGCCGCTGGGCCGAGCAGGCGCGCGAGGCGGGCTGCGGCGCGGTGATGCTGCTGCCGCCCAACGCCTACCGTGCCGACGAGCGTTCGGTCCTCGCCCACTACGCCGAGGTCGCGAAGGCGGGCCTGCCGGTCGTCGCGTACAACAACCCCGTCGACACCAAGGTCGACCTGGTGCCCGAACTGCTCGCCCAGCTGCACGGCGAGGGCCACATCCAGGGTGTGAAGGAGTTCTCGGGCGACGTCCGCCGCGCCTACCGCATCGCCGAACTCGCCCCGGAACTCGACCTGCTGGTCGGCGCCGACGACGTCCTCCTGGAGCTGGCGCTCGCGGGCGCCAAGGGCTGGGTCGCCGGTTACCCCAACGCGCTGCCCGCCGCCTGCGTCGAGCTGTACCGCGCGGCGGCCGCGGGCGACCTGGCCACGGCGGAACCGCTCTACCGGCAGCTGCACCCGCTGCTGCGCTGGGACTCGAAGGTCGAGTTCGTGCAGGCCATCAAAGTGTCCATGGACCTGGCCGGGAGGCACGGCGGATCCTGCCGCCCGCCGCGCGTTCCGCTGCTGCCCGCCCAGGAGGCGGCCGTGCGCGCCGCCACCGAGAAGGCCCTCGCGGCCGGACTGGCGTAGGGGAGCAGCGCCGTGCGCAGCAAACTCGTCCTGCACGCCGTCGACTCGCACACCGAGGGCATGCCCACCCGGGTGATCACCGGCGGTATCGGCACCGTCCCCGGCGCCACCATGAACGAACGGCGGCTGTACTTCCGCGAACACCGCGACGACGTCAAACAGTTGCTGATGAACGAGCCGCGCGGCCACGCCGCCATGAGCGGCGCGGTCCTCCAGCCGCCCACCCGGCCCGACTGCGACTGGGGCGTCGTCTACATCGAGGTCTCCGGCTACCTCCCCATGTGCGGGCACGGCACGATCGGCGTGGCGACCGTCCTGGTGGAGACCGGCATGGTCGAGGTGAGCGAACCGGTCACCACCATCCGCCTCGACACCCCGGCCGGGGTCGTCGTCGCCGAGGTGGCCGTGGAGGACGGCGCGGCCAGGGCCGTGACCCTGCGCAACGTGCCCGCCTTCGCCGTCGGCCTGGACCGCGAGGTCACCCTGCCCGACGGCCGGACGGTCACGTACGACCTCGCCTACGGCGGCAACTTCTACGCCGTCCTGCCGCTGGAGCGGCTCGGGCTGCCCTTCGACCGGTCCCGCAAGGACGAGATCCTCGCCGCCGGTCTGTCCCTGATGGCTGCCATCAACGCCGAGGGTGAACCCGTCCACCCGGAGGACCCGTCCATCCGTGGCTGCCACCATGTACAGGTGACCGCACCCGACGCCACCGCCCGCCACTCCAGGCACGCCATGGTGATCCACCCCGGCTGGTTCGACCGCTCGCCCTGCGGCACCGGCACCAGCGCCCGCATGGCCCAGCTGCACGCCCGGGGCGAACTGCCGCTGCACACCGAGTTCGTGAACGAGTCCTTCATCGGCACCCGGTTCACCGGACGCCTGCTCGGCACCACCGACGTCGCCGGACAGCCCGCCGTCCTGCCCAGCTTCACCGGCCGCGCCTGGATCACCGGTACCGCCCAGTACCTGCTGGACCCCGAGGACCCGTTCCCCGCGGGGTTCGTGCTGTGACCGCCACCGGCCCCGTGCCGCACCCTCCGCCCCTGCCGTACCCACCACCCGTGCCGCACCCCCGGCCCGCCCTGCCCGTCCTGGGCAGCCGCAAGCCCAGCCACCGCGAGCGGGTCGCCGAGGCGCTGCGGGCCGCCCTCATCGCGGGCGAACTGCGGCCCGGCGAGGTCTACTCGGCTCCCGGCCTGGCCGCCCGCTTCGGCGTCTCCGCGACCCCGGTCCGCGAGGCCATGCTCGACCTCGCCAAGGAAGGGCTCGTCGACACGGTGCCCAACAAGGGCTTCCGGGTCACCGCCGTATCCGAGCGCCAGCTCGACGAGTACACGCACATCAGGTCGCTCATCGAGATCCCGACCACCGCCGCACTCGCCGTCGGTGCCGACGCCGTCGCGCTCGAGGCACTGCGCCCGGTCGCCGAGGAGATCGTCACGTCGGCGGCGGCCGGCGACCTCATCGCGTACGTCGACGCCGACCTCCGCTTCCACCTCGGGCTGCTGGCCCTGGCCGGCAACGCCCACCTGGTGGAGGTGGTACGGGACCTGCGCCGCCGCTCCCGGCTGTACGGGCTGACGGCGCTGGTGGAGCAGGGGCGGCTCCAGGCGTCGGCGGAGGAGCACCTGGAGATCCTCGACGCGCTGCTCGCCCGCGACGAGGACGCCGTGCGCGCCGTGATGACCCGGCACCTGGGCCACGTGCGCGGGCTGTGGGCGGCCGGGGCCGGCGAGGCGGCGGAACAGACGACCTGAAAGGTCGCCGGCGAGGGGGACTGTCGGTGGGTGCCCCTAGTCTTTCGGCACCGTCACAGGGGGTGCGCCGGCCGGGGCCGTCCCGGGGTGCCGTGGCGGGTTCCGAGCCGTGGGAGAGGCGAAGCACTGATGGGTTGGCTGGCAGCGGGCGACACGTACCAAGTCGCTCTGGTGGAGGGCCGGGTGGTGGCCCGGTCCGCGTCGGGCGGGAAGCCGGGACGGACCGTGCCCGCGGAGATACGGGACCGTGCGGAAGTGCTCGAACTCCAGCGGTTCGGCGAGTGGCTGGACCGTCACGCGGCCGACTGCGCGGCGCAGGTCACCACCTGGATGGTGTCCGCGCTGCCGGTGCCGACGGGACTGCTCGCCCAGGTCTGGCCCGACGAGGCGTGGCAGGCTGCGCTGCGCGACATCGTCGTGGTGGGTGACGGCCCCGGCGAGGTCGGTCTGCTGCGCGGCGCCGACCCGGCGGACGGGCTGCGGCTGGTGAACCGGGACGGCGGGACCGTGTCCGTGGCGGCCCCGACGGTCACCATGCCCCATCCGGTGCTCCTCCCGGACCTGGAGGGGCTGCGGACCTTCGCCGCCGGACTGGGCGTGCTGCAGGGGGTGGAACAACTGCACCGGGCCACCTGGCGCAAACCGGCCGCGATCACCGAACGGGACTACGTCGTCACGGAGTTCGCCGAAGCGGAGTACCGCTCGTGGTTCCACCTCGCCTCCCGTGCCACCGCCCTCGGCTACCAGGTGTCCGGCAGCAGCGTCGTGGCACGGATCAGGGACGCCGGGCGCGTCTTCACCGCCTCCGTCGCGATGAGCGACCCCTACACCGAGGACAAGGCCTGGACCGGAAACCTGGGCTGGTACGACGAGGACGGGCAGCGGCGCCTGCCGCTGTCCGACGTCGGGCCCCTCGCCTGGTCGGAGGGCATGCGCATGGCCGCGGCCCTGCACGCGGGCCGCACGACGACCACGGACGGCGCCGAGTGAACGGGACGGCGGACACCGCGGCGGACACCGGGGAGAGGCACGCCACGACGAACGACGGCGCCGCCCGGAACACGGCGGAGGCACAGGTGGAGGAGCTGCTGCGGGCCGGTGCGGTGCTGCCGCCGGGCACCACCGGCGGAGGCGACCGGGCCGTGCCCGTGTTCACCCGCGCCTTCCGGCACCCGGGGGTGGACGGCAGGGTCGTCGTACGGCTGGGCGCGGGCGACCCGCCCGACGGGTTCCTGGGGCTGCGGCCCGAGGGCGAGCCCGTCGAGGTCGGGATCGGACAGCAACGGGCCATGGGTTTCCCCGAGTGGGTGCTGGTCAGACACCCTTCCGACGGGCATCTGGCGATGTCCCTGGTCGCGGAGATGAAAAAGGTCGCACGGACGGTGCGGTCCCGGGCGAGGAAGGCCCGCGCCGCCTACGAGTCGATCGGGGAGCGCCTGGCGGGCTCGGTGCCGCACTTCCTGCCCACCTTCTACGAGGAGGCCGGCCGGGTGTTCCTGGCCGCCGACGAGCGGGCGTACGCCGCCCAGATGTTCGTCAATGCGCGCAAGGCCGAGACGGCACACGCGCTGCCGTTCGACGAGGCCCGCATGGACACCGTCTTCCTGGAGTTCGCCCTCGCCGGCGCCATGCCGACCAAGGTGCTCTCCAGCTACGCCAAGGGCCTCACGTCCCGGGTGCCGGCCGCGACGGCGTTCCGGCACCTGCGCGGGCTCTTCGTCCGGCTGGCCGCACACGGACTGCCCCCGTCCAGTCCGGGCGCGGCCGACCTGCGGCGGCTCGCGAAGGCCGCCGCGGGCAAGGACGCGCAGGTGGGGGAGACGGAGTACCTGCGGGAGATGCTGACGCTGCCCGGCACCGTCAAGGCACCGGCCGGCTGGTGGAAGGCGCACCGGGCCGCCCTGGTCGCACTGACCCGCAGCGAGCCCGCGGTCCGCGGCACCCTGCTCGGGATGCTGCCCTCGGAGTGGGAGCGGGAGGAGCTGGACCAGTGGCTCGACCTGCTGGAGAAGACCGGGGCAGTCGCCGGTCTGCACGACGCGGGCCTGCCCCCCGAGGTCCGTTCCCCCGACGGCACCGCGGGCTGGCTCAGCCGGTTCCTCGAACGGTGCGAGGCCACCAGGCGCGCCTTCGCACCGGCCGGCCTGTACCCGCTCGTCGACCGGCTGGCCGACACCATCCGCGCCGAACTGGCCGAAACGGGAGGTTCGTTGCCGGCTCTGACGGGCAACGTCGACCTCCTCGACCAGCTCCTGGCCCTGCGCATCCCGGTCGCGGACCCGGCCGGACGCTCCCTCGACCTCGACAGCTGGGCGAAGCGCGAGCAGCGACGCGACCTCGAGGCCCTGGCGGCCGACCCCCGCTTCCGGGACGCCTTCCTGGGCGGCTGCCCCACCAGGAACTGGGACGGCAGAGGCGAACGCACGGTCCTCGCGCTGGCGGGGACGCCGGGCGGACGGAGACTGCTGGCACCCTGGGTGGCCGGCGTCTGCGGTGCGGCCGTACGCCTGAACCTGGCCGAGGCCAGGGGCTTGCACAGTCCGCTCGAAACGCTCCAGTGGCTGCCCGGAGCGGCCCTGGCCACCGTGGAGCAGCAGGTGCGCGACACGCTCGCCGCCACTGTGGCCCCGACTCTCGCCCGCACCCTGCGGGACGGAATCCTCGACGAACTGGGCTGGCCCGCCTGGGACGAGGCGGTCGGCACACCCGCCTCCCGGGACGAGGCGAGGAAGACGCGGGTGGGTGAGGCCTGGCCGCACCTGATCGTCCTCAACGGCACCCGGGCCCGGGTGATCGGTCCCGAGGGCACCGTGCTGAACCACGAGCTGCGCCTGCCGGACGGGGTGCCCCCCGGGCACTGCGACCTCCGGTACGTGGACGGGGCGCTCCTCGTCACCTGGTACTCGTTCGACACGCACGACTCGCGCGGATTCTGGTACCGCGCCGATGCCGATGCCGGTCCGCCGTCACCGGTACCGGTGGAGGGCGACGTCCGCTACGGCGACCTGTGCGCCGCGGACGGGTCCGGCGGGACGAACGGCATGCCGCCCGCCTCCCTCCCCCTCCCCGGCGGCGGCCGGACCACCGGCCACGGCGTGCTGCGCAGGGGCGACACACACGTGCCGCACCGGCGGCAGGTGATCGGTGACGGCACTTCGTACTGGGTGTGGATCAGGGACTACTCCGACGAGACCAACAGCGACTGGCACACGTACGACCCGGTCGCCGACGCGCCGGGGGAGCGCGGCGGGCCCGACTGGTTCCGCGAGGGGCTGCGCGCGGCGCCCGAGGGGAGCACCCTGGAGGCCTGCCGGCTGCTGCCCGCCCCGTCCGTCGTGCCGGGGCCGCTGTCCGCACCGGTGGACGGGCTGCTCGGCTGGCGCACGGTCCGGCTGCCCGACGGCTCCTGGCGCGGCGAGGACCTGGCCGGCCGCACGGTCGTCGTGCCGCCCGGCCTCGGACAACGCCCGGAGAACGTGCTGCAGTACCCCGGCACCGACCGGCTCCTGACCGTGAACGAGGCGTCCCGGCAGGTTCAAGTGCGCGACCCCGAAGGCGCGTTGGTCGGCGACACGGGCAACGGTCACGCGGCCGGACCCTTCAGCGCGGGCACCCCCTTGATGCCGCCCCTGCGCTACTGGCACCTGCTGCGGCCACGCGACCCGAAGGGCTCCGCCGCACTGCGCGGGATCGGCGAGGACACGGCGGCGGCGCTGCTGACGGCGGCCGTGGCGGAGCCGCCCGCTCAGGAACAGCCCACGCAGGAGCCGCCCGCTCAGGAACCGGAGGAGGGCGGCACGACCAGCGGGCGTGAGGCGCTGCCCGGCCTGGTCCGCACCCTGCTGCCGGACGTCGAACACGAGGCGCTGCGCGCGGGAATCACCGGCGTGGTGCGGTACGCGGCCGTGCAGCAGCGCATCCTGGACGCGGCACTCGCCCGGCTCGACACCGCGATCGCGGGCACCGCCGTCCCGGACAGGCCCAGGCAGAAGGTGGGCGACGAACTGCTCGAAGCGGCGGTGAACGGCGTCGGCCTGACCGGCCGTGGCCGGCGCCCCCGGTACTACCGATCCGACCACCGCATCTACGACCTGCCGGGCCTGCTGGGCCGGTCGATGCGGGGCACGGCGGAGCCCGTTCCCCCGGGCCGCACCCATCTCGGCGTCGAACAGCAGAAGTCGCTGGGCAAGGTGGACGCCCTGGCCCTGCCGGAGTTGCCCGCGGTCGTCGCGCTGCGGGCCGGTGCGCAGTCCACCCCGGACGAGCACCGGGAGGCGCTGCGGGCGTTCCTCGCGGAGTTCGACGAGCAGGGACTCACGGATCTGGACCCCGGCCACTGGCGCAGGGTCAGGCTCCGGCTGGACCAGAGCCTGTTCGAGGTACCCGACGCCCTGGGGTGCCACACGAACGAGACCGTGCTGGACCTCGGCGGCGGCGCGTTCCTGCTCTTCACCGACCGGGCGTCCCGGTTCCTCAGCGCATGGGACACGGAGGACTGCACGACGGGGAGGTGCTACGGAGCGGTTTTCCACGATCCCTCCGGCCGGTTCGAGACACCCGCCCCGTACACCCTGGTCGCCGACGGGCCGTTCGTGCGGGGGCCGGTCCGCCCGGCCGGCTGGGCCGCCGCGTTCCTCACCGAGCTCGCCGAACGCGGGCCGGCGCCCTGGTACCCGGCCGTCGCCGAGGAGTTCGCGCGGCTCACCGGCGTCACCCCGACCATGGCCAGGCTGGTGGTCGCGGGCCTGCCCCGGGTCGACGACGAGCGGGAGGCGGTGCCCCCGGCGACGCTGCGGACGATCGCGGTGAAGACGACCGACGCGAGCGTGGCCAAGGACGAACTGCGCCGCCTCGACGCGGGTGCCCGGCAGGCCGTCGTGGCGGCACTGCTCCCCGGCGACCCGTCCCGGCTGTGGACCCACGGCCCCGACGCGGCCCGCGCGGCCGAGGTCTGGAACGAGCGGCTGGGCAGGCGCACCCCCGTGGCCGAGGACGTGGTGCACGACGCCGTCCGCACCGTGGACTCGCCGGGATGGGCGCCGGGCGCGGCCCTGCGGGGCTTCGTCGACCTGGCCACCGAACCCCGGTTGACGCGGGACCTGACCTGGAGTTTCGGACCGTACCACCTCGAAAGCGGGGAACGGTGCCCCGGCTTCGACAACGACGTCCTGAAGGGTTCGGTGGCCCTGGCCGCGTGGCTCGCCCACCGCCTCCCCTCCGGCGACCCGGTACGCGCCGTCCTGCCCCGCGTACTGACCGCGCTGCACGAGCGGCTGTCGCACCCCGGCCTGCTGCTCGCCCTCGACCGGCGCACGGACCCGGCGGAGTTCCGGCGGACGGTCGGAGACCCGGTGCACAGCGGTGACGGCATCGAGCGCTACGGGGCGGTCGAGTTCGACACCAACGGGTACAAGCCGATCGCGGCCGTGCGTCCGGCCCTGCTCGACGCCGACGGCCACGAACCGTATCTGGCGGCGCTGTTCACCGGCGCACGGCCGGACGCCCAGGAGACCGCCCTGCGTCTGGTCCACGACGGGCGCTTCGCGGAACTGCTCGCCGACCCCGGGGACCCGGCGGCCGGTGAGCGCGACCGGGACGGGCTGTGGTGGCCGCAGGATCCCGCCCGGTCGGTGCCTGACCTCGTCACGGAGGTCGCCGGGCGCTACGGGCTCGGTGCGGACGCCGCCGTCCTGTACCTGATGCTGCTTGCGATGCCCGACCCCACCGACCGCAACACCGCCCGCTGGACCGGCTGGGGCGGACAACGCGGCGGCACCGCCCGGCTCCGTGCCGCCCGCGCCGAACTCGCCGCCACCGACCTCGTGGTGGAGGGCAGCCGTGCCAAGGCCGGACGCTCGCTGTTCCTGCCCGGCGGCTGGACCCGGCCCGGTCACCCGCACCAGCCGCTGGAGCGGTGGAAGCTGCCGCTGTACGACGTGCTCGACGGCGAGACGCCCGTCCTGGGCGTCGTCGTGCCCACCCGGCCCGTCGACGGCCTGTACCGGGAGGCCTGGCAGCGCGTCCGGAAGGGCGACGGGCCGCAGCTGGAGGAACTGGAGGTGCCGCGACCGCGCGGGCGTCGCCGCTGAGTTCCACCCCCGCGGGGACGGCCACCACCAGCGGCCTCCCCGCCGTACCCAGTCGCCGTAACGCGGGCGACGTGCGGCGGGCGACGTACGGCGTACGGCCCCGCGCCCGCCCTCGCCCCGGCTGCCCCGGCCGCCCCCCCGGGCGTCAGGCGTAAGACATCAGCGTTCCAGCTTCTTGTGCGCCGTCTCCGGCAGCCGCAGGTACACCAGGGAGGACAGCAGGCACAGGACGGCGACGTACCAGGGGAAGAGCCCGGAGTGCCCCAGGTCCTTGAAGAGCGTCCCCACGTACGGCGCCGTGCCGCCGAACAGCGCCACCGTGAGCGAGTACGGGAAGCCGATCCCGGCCGCCCGCACCCGGGGTGGGAAGATCTCGGCGTTGACGGCGGCGCTGATGGAGGTGAAGCCGGTCAGCAGGACCATGCCGGCGCACTGCACGAGGAGCAGCACGGCGAAGGAGTCGCGCAGCAGATGCAGCAGCGGCACGCTCAGCAGGGCGAAGCCCACGCCGAAGAAGAGCAGCAGAGGGCGGCGTCCGAAACGGTCGGAGAGCATCCCGCCGAGCGGCTGGAGCAGGGCGAAGAAGGCCAGCGAGAGGGTGCCCGCCAGCAGCGCGTCCGACTTGGCGACGCCCGCGTTGAGTTCGGCGTACGTCGGCAGATAGGACGTCCAGGTGTAGTAGGCGAGGGTGCCGCCCGCCGTGATGCCGCAGATCAGCAGCGACTGGCGCGGATGGCGGCGCAACGCCTCGAAGAGTCCCGGCCGCGGCGCCCGTTGCTGTTCGGCGCTGCGGGTCTCCTGCGCGCCCTGCCGGATCCAGAAACCGACGAGACTGAGGACGGCCCCGAACACGAACGGCAGACGCCATCCCCAGCCGTTCATCCGGTCCTCGCTCAGCGTGTCCACGAGCACCGTCGCGATCCCCGACGCGACGAGCTGCCCGGCCGTCGTCGAGACGTACTGGAAACTGGAGAACAGGCCGCGCCTGCCCGGCCCCGCCGACTCCACCAGGAAGGTCGTCGAGGCCGCGAACTCGCCGCCGACCGAGAGGCCCTGGAGCAGACGCGCCAGGACCAGCACGGCGGGCGCCAGCACACCGGCCGTCGCGTACGTCGGAGTCAGTCCCACCAGCAGACTGCTGCCGCCCATCAGCAGGATCGTGACGGTCAGTGCCGCGCGCCGCCCGCGCCGGTCCGCGATCGCGCCCATCAGCAGCCCGCCGACGGGCCGCATGAAGAAGCCCACCGCGAACACGGCGAACGTCGACAGCAGCGGCACCAGCGAGTTGTCCGCGCCCTCGGGGAAGACCTGGTCCGCGATGTAGGTGGCGAGGAAGGTGTAGGCGTACCAGTCGTACCACTCGACGGCGTTGCCGACGGAGGCGGCGAGGAGCTGTCGGACCGGGTGGGCGGGAGGGGCCGCAGTCGTGATCGTCTCTGTCATGATCCTGACGCTAACC
Organism: Streptomyces mayonensis; assembly: GCF_018982965.1. Classification (GTDB taxonomy): domain Bacteria; phylum Actinomycetota; class Actinomycetes; order Streptomycetales; family Streptomycetaceae; genus Streptomyces; species Streptomyces mayonensis. The sequence goes on from NZ_JACBYP010000001.1 coordinate 81,932, forward strand.
TCGGAAACTCCCAGCTCACACGCGGTTTGACCGAGTCGACACATTGATGTCACTCGGGCCGCACCGCCGCGGCCGACGAGCCGCGCCGTTTGGTGCGGCCGTAGATCGAAACCACAATCACGGGCGCTGAGTCAGCAAAAGGTCAGCAAGAGCCCGAGGTCAGTACATTGCCAGCAATCCCCAAGCAGCTCGCCCGCGGCATGGGCACGTTCGCCAAGCCGTGCGGCTGCAGCCAGCCCACCCGCTGCCAGCACCCGTACTTCATCCGCTACCGCGACGCGGCCGGGAAGCAGCGGGAAGAGTCCGGCTTCCGCACGCAGGACGCCGCCAAGGAGCGGCTCGTCGAGCTGTACGCGCGAAAGTCCAGCACCCCTGCATCCAAGGCTGAGCTCATCCGCCACTACGGGCAGATGCGGTTCGAGGACTTCATCGGTGACTACATGGGCCGACAGCGGCGCCTCGCGTACGGCACGGCCTACGAGTACGAGCACCTCGCGCGGAACCACCTGATCCCGGAGCTCGGGTCACGTCGTGTGGAGACCTTCAGCCCGATGGTGGTGGAGAACTTCCTCACGACGATGGACCGCCTGGGAACACCTGACCCCACTCAGTTCAAGGTCTACGTCTTCCTCAAGACGCTCCTGCTCGACGCCCACCGCAAGGGCGCGATCGAAGAGCACCCCCTGCAGGACGTCGACGCGCCGCAGTACGAGGCCGAGCGGGCCATCGTGCCCACCAAGGAGCAGATCGCCGGCATCAAGGCGGCCGCAGACCACGACCGCTTCTCGATGTTCGTGGACATGATGGCCGGCTGCGGTCTGCGCAACGGAGAGGCACTGGCCCTGAACGTGAACAACATCGTGGCCGACGACGTCTACCGCGTCACGGAGCAGGTCCACTACCGGACGAAGAGCATTGAGAAGCTCAAGCACAGGAAGCGCGGGCAGTTCCGTGAGGTCCCGCTGCCCCGCAGCATCCGAGAAGCGATCGAGCGCTTCGTCGAACAGCACGGAACCACCGACGACGGGTATGTCCTCCAGGGGACCCGTGCGAAGCACATGAACCACAGCACGATCAACTACATCTGGTACCGGAAGCTGCCGGGCAAGGAGGTGGACATTCCCGAAGGCATGTCGATCTACGGGTACCGGCACTTCTTCGCGGCGAACTGCCTGGCACACAACATCCCCATCACCGATGTCGCCGAGTGGATGGGACACAAAAGCATCGAGGTGACGTTCCGGATCTACCGTCACCTCATGCCGGCTTCGGTCGGCCGGGCGGCGCGGCTTCTCGACCGAGGTCTGCACGACCTTGCGGCCTGATGGAGACGGCGAAGACCTCGCCCATGGGCGAGGTCTTGAGGTTGACCGTGGTAGAGGCCCGGCGGCGAGGCTTCGGCGCCACTACTGGGTCACCCGAGGCGCTGTTGCCGAGCCCAAGTGTCGACGTCGGACACCTTGAACTGCAGCTTTGCGTTCCTGCCGGCACCGAACTTGTAGGCGGAGAGGCCCAGTCGTGGTGCGTCGCGATAGACCCAAGTGACGGACATGTTGAGGTATTCGGCAGTCTGTTTGGCGTCCATGAACTGCGGGGGCATGGGACCTCCAGATTCGGTGCGGGAGGCCAGCGTCCCCGCGAAGTGCGACTTGGTCCGGCTGGAGGAGACCTGGTAGGGGTACGCCACGTGGCTGAGTTCTGAACGCAGGTGATCGGATTCCTCGGGCGGGGCGTCGCACATGCTGAGTGTCTATCGGAGCACACCCCCTTGGTGTCCGACAGGATGGCAGCTGGCACTGGCGGCGGTCGCCGATCACAGCTTGAGCTGATTGTGCTGGGGCGAGGTCAGCCGGGAGCCGGACCCCATTCGACCACCCGGAGTCCAGCGTTCAGCAACTGCAGTTCATCAACCTGCAGTTGCTGAAGCGGAGTGCTGCCGTGGCGTTTGAGCCAACGCTGCCTGCGTGTGCGCTCACGGGTGGAGAGTGAGTTCCAGTCGTCGTAGTGAAACCCCGCCTCGCGGATCGGTCTTGCCTCGCGCGTAGCCTGCTTCACGAACGCGAATTCATCGGGGCTGCGGGACAGGGTGACCAGGGCCCAGGCGGTGTCGTAGTCGAGTGATGGCCCGTGTCGGTGAATGAGGCGGGCGGTGCGCCACTGGCGCATCGGTGCGAGTAACCAGCGTCTCGCGTGGAGGTTCATGTCGTGTCTGCTCCAGGTCGGGCGGAGGGAGAGGTCGCCAAACGGGCTGCGGCGTGCTCTAGGTCTGTACTGCCGAGCGCGCGCAGGGTCTGGGTGAGGGCCCGCAGGAAGACTTCGCGCTGCTGTGGGGTTCGCATCTCGGCGAGCAACTGATCGACGAACCGGGCGACTTCGTCCTCCACGGTGTTGTGGGTGTGATCGCGCGGCGGGGTGACGCCTGCAGTCGCCTCCTGCACTTGATGGAGCTCGGCGAGCCGCTCCGGGTATTGGTCGATCCACCAGACGGTGCGTTGGTCGGGGTCGGACAGGACGCTCCGGAGGAAGTCGATGCGGTGTCGCATCTCCTCCCGTTCCAGATCTCCATGCTGGGTGCGCTTGAGGTGCTCCTCTGCAATGGACAGATCGGCGTCCGTCAGTGTCAGCCAGGCCTCGCCGTGCACGGTGAGGCCTGGTTCGGGAGTGAGCGGTCGTGCGATGACAGCGTTCACTGCGTCCTGGGCCGCTGGTATCTCCAGAACGCTGTGGCGTCTGAGAATGCGAGTTGTGTGTCCACGCAAATGGGTTCGTGCGAGAGCGTCCGGTGCGTGGTGCTGGAAGGCAGAGCCATCGAGGCTCCATATGCCGCTGATGGAGACGGTGAAGTGGACGCTTGGTATGCGACTTGGCGCGCGCTCGTCGCGAAGACTGAAGGGGGTTCCCGTATCGAGGGTGGCCGGGGCCGACGCCGTCTCTTGCTCGGATGGCCCCGGCTCTGGGACGTTGCGGCGCCGGGCGAACAGACTCATGCTGCGGGCTCGTTCAACTCCCCGTCAGATTCAACCTGTTCGCCGACATCATCGGCTCTGTTGGATGGTCGAGCTTCCTCTGTGGCAGGGGGCAGGATCCGGTTGAATACCTGAACGCGGCGATTCCGCCCCTCAGGCGTTGTCGCGCTCTGGCCCACTAGTAGATCGGCTGCGCGTGCGTCGATGCTGCTGCCGTTCAAGACCTCTACAGCGATGTTCACCGCATGGCTGTTGGGTACCGACGGCGTGTCCAGCCAGGTGGCCAGCGACTTCTTGGCCGCTTCAGCCGCGGGTTCATGGCGCCAGGCCGCGCGCCATCCTCGCACGAAGACGTGGTCCTCAATGCCCGGCCCGTCTTCGGCGAGCAGATCTTCCACCAATGCCAGGGCGAGTGGTGCTTCGCCGGCCAGCTCAGTCAGCGCCAGAAACGCTCGTGTGCCGGCCTCTCGGATCCTGGCGTCGTTGCTCTCGGCCCAGTCGACTATCTCGCTCAGAACCAGTGGCCGGAGATCCGGCTCGGTAGCCAGGTCGCGTACTGCCTCCGCGACGGCCTGCGCTCCACGCTGGTCGCTGCGTCCTGCCAGGATTCGCAGTCGGGTCAGCGCGACGCGCGGATACTCGTGCCCGAGCTGGCCAGCACATACCTCGGCCACGGTCTGGGCGAGTGCTTCGCTCAACTTCTCCTGGCCGGCGGCGTCGTAGAGGTACTTCCGAACCGCAACACCGACACCTGGATGCATGGCAGTGCTCTCCAGCACGCCTGCAGCCAGGCGGCGCTGTGGCTCGCTGCCCGTGGCGATCCATTCCTTGACGATCCCCAGGACCGCCTGACCTCCGGGCCCCGTGGCCAACTGTGTGAGCGCCGCAGCTACTTTTGGACGGTACTTCGCGGCGATGCCCTTCGGCGTAGTGATCTGCGAGGCCCAGCGTAGGAGGTCGCCGCGGAGATGCGGACGTTGGACCCAGACATGCGCGAGCACCGCCTCGTCCAGGCCGTGGCGCACGTCGCTCAGCGACAGTCCGTCGTTCTCGGTTCGTTCTGCTTCGATGATCTCAAGGCGCGCCTCCAGGTCGGGGCCGGCCAAGGCGCCACCGAGTGGCAGTTTCCCCTTCACCTGCTTGAAGAGTTCGTCAGCGGCGGCCATGACGACATCCGCAGGGAGTCCGTCGAGCAAGGCCGTCCCGATAAGCAGCGCACGGTCACGGAGATGCTCCGCGTCGTCGTGGTCCTTGAACCACTGCAGGAGATGTCTCTGCCATCCCTCGAACTCTTCCTTCACCTCGCCCTGGCCGTCGTCGTCTGCCTCCGCGATGAGCTCGGCGAGCCAGACAGCGTCGTCGGGGGCCGTGGCGGGAGTCAGCAGTCGGGCCAGATCGGTGGCCTCCTCCAGCCAGGACAACCGCTCGGCCCTGAGCTCCTTGAGGTGGGACCTGGACACGGCCAGTGCGGGAGGGGCCACATGCTCGATCCGTGGGACGTTCGCGAGATTGCGAGGCCGCCAGGTGGCTGGGGTGGCCAGGATCACCAGGTGGGCTCCGGAAGAGAGGGCCTCTTCCTGGTAGCTGCCCAGACCTTCGTAGAAGTCCCTGGGTAGGCTGCTGTAGTCGGACAGGTCAAGTACGAAGCCGTGCTGAGGTGTTGTGGGAAGCTGTTCAGTGCGCGGGCGGTCCCAGTCCAGGGTGAGGCTTTGGAGGTTTTTCGGCTCCACCCCGGCGTCACGCAGCACGCGCAGAGCTGTGGTCCGGCGCCCGGTGTCGGCGGGGCCCGTGAGCACGAGGACGTTGTGCCGTCCCATCGTCGAGTTGAGTAGCCGGACTCCGCGTGCGACCTGCCGCTCCCCGTACGGGGAGTCTCCCTCTGCGTGGACGTAGGCTTGGTCGACTAGTCGGGCCTCTTCCGCGTCGACAGCCACAGACTTCAGATACTGCCATTCGCGCACGTAGCGGTGGTGGTGCTCCTCGTAGTCTCCAGACACCTGCGTGATCACGCTATTCTCGGACGCCTCGGCTTCTTGCCGGACCTGCTCTTTGGCGTCTTTGCCCCCGGCGCTCACGATCGTCGCTCCGGGCGCACGGTGATCTGATCCCGGCCCACCTGTGTGATCCGGGACTTCCCTTTGGCCTTTGCCCGTTGACTGAGCGCCCCCACCTGTGGTGCTGCATGCGCGTTCTCGGCCTGCCACTGCTTCACGTACGCGAGCAACTCACGGCCCGCCTCAGGGGCCTCGTCCACTTCGTCCTGTAGTCGCACAGCCCATGCGGCCGACAGGCCGGCGGCCTGGTCCTCGCGCTCGCCCTCAGGCGCGGACAGCAGTGCCTCGCGGTCGCGGTCGAGTCGGGTGAGCTGCCGGTCGCTTTCGTCCCCGAACCAGCGCCCAAGCCAGGTCCGGAACCCACGCCATCCATCCCCCGCCATGGCCACGACCAACGCCGACGCGGCAGCCGTCCCCACTGTGGCCAGTTCCCCTGAAACGTCCAAGATCACCCTCATCTCTGCGGTTTTGCAGCAACGAGGCCCATCTGTGCCCTTCGCGCCCCAGTGTTCATGAGGGCAGCGCAAAAGGTGGCGTATTCGTAACGCTATATGACCGGAAAGGAGGCACTCAGGGATACGGGTACTGAACCCGTGTATCCAGAGCCACTCGGTGATCGTGCAGTCTCTTCACACGAGTCACTGCCACCGAAATCCGTGAGTCCGCATCGGACACCCTGAACCGCAGTTTCGAGTTTCGTCCGGCACTTGTAGGTGGCGGCGCTCGAGCACTTGAAAGACAGCGAGTTACTGGCCGTCGACGCGGCGAGTGCTGTACACGCTCGTCGACCATCTTCGGTCCGCGCGGTGATGTTGAACGCGGGCCGCTCCTCATGTGTGGCTCGCATCCCGGGCGATGGAATCGAGCACCAACGGTTCGGTCTTGGCTCGGACCTCGTCGAGGGTGACGCCCGGGGCGAGTTCGACGAGGCGCAGGCCGGCAGGGGTGACGTCCAACACGCACAGGTCCGTGATGATCCGTTGAACGACGCCCCTGCCTGTGTAGGGGAGGGCGCACTCGTTAACGATCTTGGGGCTGCCGTCACGGGCCACGTGTTCCATCAGGACAACGACCTTCTTGGCGCCGTGGACCAGGTCCATCGCGCCGCCCATCCCCTTGACCACCTTTCCGGGGATCATCCAGTTGGCGATGTCCCCGCCGGCGGAGACCTGCATCGCGCCGAGCACTGCCGCGTCTATCTTGCCGCCGCGGATCATCCCGAAGGACGTCGCGGAGTCGAAGAAGCTCGCGCCGCGGCGCACCGTCACCGTCTCCTTGCCGGCGTTGATGAGATCCGGGTCGACCTCTTCCTCGGTCGGGTAGCGGCCCGTTCCGAGGATGCCGTTCTCCGACTGCAGCACCAGTTCCACATCGTCGGGGACGTAACTCGGGATCATGGTCGGGAGACCGATGCCCAGGTTGACGTAGTCGCCGTCCTTGAGCTCTACGGCGGCGCGCGAGGCCATCTGTTCGCGTGTCCAGCTCATCGCACGGATTCCTCCTTGTCTCCGGTGCCCCACGTCTCGTCGGGCCGCAAAGTCCGCTTCTCGATTCGCTTGTCTGCAGCCTGTTCAGGCGTGAGGGCGACGACCCGATGGACGTAGACGCCAGGTAGGTGAACCTCGTTGGGGTCGATGTCGCCGGGCTCGACGAGATGTTCCACCTCGGCGATCGAGGTGCGTCCACACATGGCTGCCAGCGGGTTGAAGTTGCGGGCCGCGTCCTTGAAGACGAGGTTGCCGTGCCTGTCGCCCTTCCAGGCGCGCACCAGGCCGAAGTCGGCCACGATGGCGTGCTCGAGCACATGGTCGACGCCGTCGAAGGTCGCCACCGTCTTGGCCGGGGAAGCCACATCGACGGTTCCGTCGCCCGCGTACTTCCAGGGCATGCCGCCGTCGGCGACCTGGGTGCCCACGCCGGTGCGCGTGTAGAACGCCGCGATGCCCGAACCACCGGCCCGCATCCGCTCGGCGAGCGTGCCCTGCGGGGTGAGCTCGACCTCCAACTCTCCGGCGAGGTACTGCCGGGCGAACTCCTTGTTCTCGCCTACGTACGAGGCCACCACCCGGCGCAGACGGCCTGCGCCGAGCAGCAGGCCCAGACCCCAGTCGTCCACCCCCGCGTTGTTGGAGACCGTCTCCAGCTCGTCGACCCCGGCCCCGAGCAGGGCCCGGATCAGTACGGCGGGTACGCCGCACAACCCGAACCCGCCCACCGCGAGGGTGCTGCCGGAGGCGATGTCGGCGACTGCCTCGGTGGCGGAAGCCACGAGCTTGTCCATTACGAGACCTCCGCCGTCGTCGGAGCCAGACGCTCCCGCAGCGTCTGTGGAACGGTCGCCGGTCGGCCGTCGGCGCCGACGTGGACGACCGAGTGCTCGCCGCGCACGCAGACGCCGTTCGGGCCGATGACGTCCCAGGTGTAGGTGATGGACGAGTTCCCGACATGCTCGACCTCGAGGCTGACGGTGTACTCAGCGCCCGCCATCAGCGGCTGGTGGTACGAGGCCGCGGTGGCGCGGCGGGGGAACCTGCCGATGTCGATGTCCGGGATCACCTCCCGGTACAGAGCGTGTTCGGTGTTCTCCGCCCACCGGTACGCCGCCGTGTAGTGGTAACGGCCGGAGGCATCGGTATCGGACCAGGCGACGATGCCAGAGGCGGTGTAGACGCTCATGTGGTCACCTCGTCGAGCTGCTTGAGGCCCAGCATGTCGCGTGCCTCGCTGGGAGTGGCGATCTCGTAACCGAGTTCGCGGATGATGCGCACGGCGCGCTCCGCCAGCTCCAGGTTGGTGGCGAGCCGACCGCGCGAGTAGTAAAGGTTGTCTTCGAGACCGACTCGCATGTGGCCGCCGAGGAGCAGGCCATGGGTCGTCGCCGGAAGCTGGGTCGGTCCGATGCCAGAGACACCCCAGAGCGTTCCCTCAGGCAGGTGTTCCACGAGCAGTTGGAGGATCTTGGGGGTGTACGGCAGGCCGCCCTGGAAGCTGCGCTGGCCGCCGAGGACGATGTTGCAGTAGTACGGCGGGGAGTCGAGACCCTCGGCGGTCAGGGTGGTGAAGTCGGACATGATGTGCCCGAGGTTGAAGACCTCCCACTCCGGCTTGATGCCGCGCTGGGTCATCTGATCGAGCAGCCGGCGAGTGCGCTTCGGGGTCGTCGTGACGAGATACTCCCGCTCGGGAGTGCTGGCCGTGATGGTGTGTGAGTCGAGAGTGGCCATCTCGCAGCCGACGCCCTCGATGCCCTTGATCCTCTGGTGCCAGTCAAGCTCCCACAGTTCGTCGTTGAGACGAACCGGCATGTCGCCGTGGATGCCGCCTCCTGTGGAGTTGTTGATGACGATGTCCGTCCGGGCTCGGATCAGGGAGTTGATCTCGGAGTAGACATCGGGGTCACAGGTGGCCAGGCCGTCCTCGCGGCGGGCGTGGACGGCGACGACGCTCGCACCGACCTCCCAGCAGCGGGCCACGTCATCGGCGATCTCCTGCGGAGTGACGGGCAGATGAGGGCTCTGTTCCTTCGTTGCCATGCCCCCGGTCGGGGCGATCGTGAGAATGATCTTTCGGCTCATCGGATGTCTCCCGTGGTCGTCCCGGCTCAGCGCAGCGAGCTGAGGTCGAGTTCGAGGTCGTGGAACGGTTCCTGGTCGGTGAGATGTACGTCGACCGCGAGCAAGGCACCGGTGCTGGGGCAGGCCCACCCGGTGACCGTCAGGTCCGAGTGGAGGGGCGCGCCGACCGAACGCGGCAGCGTCAGAGCGAAGCGGTGCGCTCCCTCGCGCCACCGGGTCGAGTCGGTGGCGAGCACGACACCCTCGGGGGTTTGGACCTGGACCTGCCCGGTGGCCGGGGCCCGCGTGAGCAGGAGACGGTCGCCGAGTCGCACTGTGTCGTCGGAAGCCGCCTCTGAGACGGGCAACGGATCCTTGACGGCCGCCGGTTCGACGCCCAGTCGGGCGGCACGCCGCTCCCGGCGGGCGGCCGACGTGGCGGTCTCGTCGACCGCGTCGCCGCCCCCGTCGAGCACCACGCCGTACGTCTCCTGGGCTTCGTCGCGGGTGACCAGGCCGTAGCGGATGTCGTCCAGGACGTCGGCGGGGTCGCGGTCGAGCGGATCACCGATGCCGCCGCCCCCCTGCCAGGAGACCTCGAACAGGTCCGCCGGAGTCATCGGGAAGGAGCCGGGCTTCGGCCCGAGGCGCTGGGCATTTCCCTCGCCCGCCCGGAAGCGCTGGCTGATCATAGAGCCGGGCAGGCCGCCGCCCAGCCCGACGGAGTTCGGCACCTCGGCCCCGTGCGTCATCACCAGCGCCTCGGCCTGGGGTACGGATACGGTGATGCCGACCTCGGCGCCGAGCCCGCCACGGCGGCGGCCGGCGCCGCCGGTACCGGGGGCGAGACGCCGGTAGTGGTAGAAGAGCGGGTTCTTCTGCTCGTTGACCTCCACGTCGGCGATCGAGGGGCACGGCGCGTTGATCGGCCCGGCCGCGTTCTGCCCGTCGTGGTCGGCGAACGCGCCGAAGCCACCGGCCAGCGGGTCCATCAGGTGCAGGCCGAACACCTTCCCGTGCCGGTCGCGGCCGGACAGGTTGAAGGTCGCCATGGTGCCGCTGCTGACGGCCTGGGCGCGGTGCGCGTACTTCGGCGAGGCGAGCAGCAGCCGGTTGAGCGCCGCGGAGACGACGTTGCTGACGGTCCACACGGCTTCGACGGTGGCCGACCCGACCGGCGCCGGAGGCACCGCGGTGCACACGAGACCGTCGGGCGCCGAGATCTCCACCGGGCGCAACAGGCCCTCGTTCCACGGGATGCCGAAGCCCAGGGTAGGAATCACCGCGCCCGCGACGCCGCCGGCCAAGCCCGCGCGGGAGGAGTTCACGAAGCCGTTGGCCTGAGGGGAGGAGCCGGAGAAGTCGAAGTGGAGACTGTCACCGCGTTTGGTCAGGACGCAGTCGATGACGAACAGCAGGTTCTGCTTGCCGTCGTGCTCCAGGAAGTCGCGGGTGTGCACGACGCCGTCCGGCAGTTCGCGCAGCCGCGCACGGACCAGGGCCTCGGCGTCGTCGACCATCGTGTGCATCACCGAAAGCACGGTGGACGTGCCGTACCGGTGGGAGAGTTCGGTCAGCCGCTCGGACGCGACGTTCAGGGTGGCGATGAACGCCCGGATGTCGAGGCCCACCTGGTCCGGCAGGCGCGACGCCGTGAGGATCATGTCGAGCACGTCCTGGCGCAGTTCACCGCCGTCGACCAGCTTGACGGCCGGGATGCGCAACCCCTCCTGCCACACCTCGGTGGCCTTCGGCGACCAGGAGGCGAAGTCCATGCCGCCGATGTCGGTCTCGTGCGCCATCACCCCCGCCCAGCCGAGCAGTTCACCGTCGACGATCAACGGTGCGCACATCTGCACATCGTTCTGGTGCAGGGCGCCGATGAACGGATCGTTGCCGATGATGCGGTCGCCGTCCTTGAGCCGGGTGCCGTTGCCCAGCAGGTGACGTATGAGGGAGCCCACCGGAGGCGCCTCGAAGGTCACCTGGTGGCCCATCGTCACGAACGCGCCGTCCGGCAGGTAGATGCCAGTGAAGAAGTCGCTCGCCTCCGTCACCGTCGGGCTGCCGCTGACGGATTGCAGCGCGAGCCGCATCTGGTCGGTGATGGCGATGAGCCGGCTGCGGACGACCTGGCGGATCACCGGGTCTGTACTCGCGTCGTCCAAGGAGACGGGGGCCACCTCGATTGCGGAGGTCATGTCAGTTCACCTTCACGTGGATGAGGCCGAGTGCGTCCGTGGTGGCGACCCCGCCCGGGGGGACCACCACGACGCAGCCGGGGAGCTGGACGAGCGCGGGACCGGCGATCTCCTGACCGGCCGCGGGACGCCGGACGCTGTACACGGCGGTCTCGTCGGGGTGCGCGGCGTCGTCGAACACCACCGGACGCGTGCCGAGCCGGGTGAACGGCTCCCCCGTGCCGTGCCCGTCCGCCGTGGCAGACGGAAGCGCCGCCACGGAACGGACCGAGAGGAGTTCGAAGCCCGCTTCCCGGAAGCCGGAGCCCTTGCCCCACAACTGCTCGTACTCCTCCTCGAAGCTGTGCAGAAGCTCCGCGAGGGCATCCTTGTCCGGCGAAGTGGGCACCGTGACGTCGACGTGGTGTGCCTGGCCGAAGTAGCGGATGGACGCGGTGTGGGTGACAGTGCCGAGCGCGGGGTCGGGGAGCGCCGCGGCGGCACGCGCACTCGTGTCCGCGAGGGCATCGGCGACCACGCGGGCGTCCTCGCTGCTCGGGCCGACCTCCGAGAGCACACGCCGGTAACACGTGCGCGACGACGTGGTCTTGAGATCGGACGTGCCGGCTCCGAACGCCGACTGGGCAGTGGCCGTCGGCGGCACGATGAAGCCGGCAAGGCCCGCCTCGCGGCACAGCGCCCACGCGTGCGACGGGCCGGATCCGCCACCGGCGACCAGGGTGAACTCCCGTGGGTCGTGGCCGCGTTCGATGGTGACGGCGCGCAGCAGGTCGGCCATCGCGTTGTCGAAGACGACGCGTATCGCCCTGGCCGCCTCGACGGCGCCGAGGCCGAGCGGCGCGCCGACCCGCTCCGCGATGGCCCGCTCGGCGGCCTCGCGGTCCAGGACGATGCCCCCGCTCCCGAACTGCTCCGGGTCGAGCACGCCGAGGACCAGGTCGGCGTCGGTGGTCGTCGGCTCGATGCCGCCCTTGCCGTAGCAGACCGGGCCCGGCTCGGCGCCCGCGCTGCGCGGTCCGACGCTCAGGACGCCGCCCTCGACGGCCGCGATCGAGCCGCCGCCGGCGCCGATCGAGGCGATGTCGATGCTGGGTACGCGCATGTCGGCGCCGCCGACGGTGACTTCGTCGCTCATCAGGGCGACGCCGTCCGTGACGACGCCGACGTCGAAGCTGGTACCGCCGACGTCCATGGTCAGGACGTTCGGGGCGCCGAGTTCCGCGCCGAGCTTCTGTCCGGCGACGACACAGGAGGCCGGTCCCGACAGCAGGTTCGACACCGGGCGCTCGGTGACGGTCCGTGCCGGGACCACGCCGCCCGCGCTCGTCGTCATCATGATCGGGGCGGTCATGCCGAGCGCGGCCAGCCGCTCTTCGAGGAGGGTGAGGTAGCGCCCCTGCACCGGCCCGAGTGCCGCGTTCGCCACCGTGGTCGAGGCGCGGGCGTACTCGCCCACCGAGGGCGCGATCTCGTGCGAGAGGGAGAGGAAGGAGCCGGGCAGCTTCTGCTCGACGAGCTTGGCGACGGCGAGTTCATGGGCCGGGTTCTCCGTGGCCCACAGCAGGCAGACGGCCACGGCTTCCACGCCCAGGTCCCGCAGGCGGCCGAGCGCGTCGAGCACGTCGGCCTCGTCCAGCGGAGTGCGGACGGTGCCGTCCGAGTCAATGCGCTCGGTCACCTCCACGACCTGGGGACGGGGCACCAGCGGCGCCACCTGGCCGCGCAGGTGGTAGTCGCCGAGGTCCAGGCCCTGCAGGCCGGCGGTGCCGCGGCGCAGCCGGCCGATCTCCAGGACGTCGCCGAATCCGGCGGTGGTGATGAGTCCGGTCTTCGCCGAGCGCCCGGTCAGCAGCGAGTTGAGGCCGACCGTGGTGCCGTGCCCGAACCGGGTGATCCGGGAGCACAGTTCCCTGGTGTCGAGGCCGACGGTCTCGGCGGCGAGATGGACGGCATTGATCACGCCTGTCACCACGTCGGAGGTGGTCGGGGACTTGCACACCCAGGACTCGCCGTCGGGGGAGCGGAGCCACAGGTCGGTGAACGTGCCACCGACGTCGGTGCCGATCGTCCAGCCGGGGGCGGGGGATGGAGTGGTCATGGCTCCCTTTCAGAGGCGGTCGGCGACCCAGTCGGCGATGTAGTGCGAGGGAACGGACTCGTTGTCCGCGCCGGCGTGCGACGAACCGCCCTCGGCGCGGCCGAACGCCTTGAAGTGGCGGTCGGGGCTGCCGACGGCGTTCTCGTACTCGGGCACGGCGAACTCCATCGGGATCTGCCGGTCGTCCTCGCCGTGCGTGACGAGGAACGGGACGGTGATCTGCTCGACCACGCCCTCCAGCGTCATGCTGGGCGCAAACGCCATGAAGTCGTCGAGGTCGGTCTTGCCGAACACCCACTGGACGTGGTCCCAGTAGTGCGGCACGGGGTTCTCGCCCTCGCGCTGCAGACGGCGCTTCTGGAGTTCGCCCCAGTTGTAGTTGGCGCCCCAGACGGCACAGAGCTTGAAGCGCTTCTCGAAGGCGGCCGCACGCGGCGCGTAGTAGCCCCCGAGCGAGACGCCGCTCATGCCGATGCGGGTGCTGTCCACGTCCGGCCGGGTCTCCAGGTAGTCCACGGCGGCACCGGCCCAGCGCTCGCTGTCGTGGATCGCGGGAAGTCCCCGCTCGCGCAGCGAGGCGCCGGTGCCCGGCTGGTCGACGCAGAGCGTCGCGATGCCGCGGCGCGCGAGCTCCCTCGGCAGCCCGAGCCTGAACAGCATCTCCTTCATGGAGTCCAGGCCGTTGCAGAACACCATGACCGGGTATCCACCCACCGGGGGCTCGCCGTCGGCGGGGACGAAGAGCGCCGGGTACGAGGTGTTCTCGTAGGGGATCTCGACGAACTCGGCCCGCTCCCGGCCGTGTTCGATCGCAAGCCGACAGGTCTCGACGGACTTGCGGTAGGCGACCTCGCGCGGTGCGTAGTGCCGGCTCTGCATGCGCTCGGCGACCAGGTAGTAGACCGAGGCGCGGGCATAGCGTGCGGCGGCCGACAGCGCATGCCCGTCCGCGAGGTTCCGCTCGGCATCGCGCACGAGTCCGTCGGCGAACGCGCACCACGACTGGAAGAACTTCTCGGTGCCGGTGTCGTCGCCGTCCTTGGCCGCGTCCACGAGCGGGGCGCAGATCTGTTCCACCTCACCGATCTGACCGCCGCAGTTCATGGCGATGCTGACCGACAGGCTCCATACGTAATTGGTGGGGAAGTAGCGGAACATGGTCACTTCCCCACGCGGTCGGCGGTGCCGTTGCTGATCACTGCGCGGTTGAACACACCCTGGTCGGCGACGATGGTCTGCCCGGTCATCGTGGTGTTGTTGCGGGAGGCGAGGTAGGCATAGAGCGGCGCGTACTCCTCCGGGGTCGGCAGGGTCGGCAGCAGCGCGAGACTGACGAACTGCGCCTCGAAGTCCTCCTTGGGGATGTCGGACTGCTTGTTGTCCTCCAGGCCGAGCGCATGGGGGCCGCGCAGCTGGCTGTTGGCGATTCCCGACGGGGCCACCCCATTGACCCGGACCTTCGGAGCGAACTCGAAGGCGAGCTGATTGACCACGCTGCGCACCGCGCCCTTGGCCGCCGTGTAGAAGAGTCCACCGCCGTCGGCGGCGTAGGCCGCGGTGGAGGAGGTCAGCACGATGGAGCCGCCCGTCTTCTCCAGATCGTCCACGAAGACCTTGGCGGCCAGGATGTAGCCGAGGGTGTCGACGTGGAACACCTCGTCGAACAGCGACTCGACCCTGTCCAGGGGGACGTCGCGCAGCGGGATGTTGCCGTCGAAGATGCCGTGCGCGCCGACGAGGGCGTCGATGCGGCCGAAGCGGTCCAGGACCGACTGCCGACAGGCGATCAGGTCCTCGGTACGGGTGACGTCGCCGCGCACGAGCAGCACGTCGTCGCCGAACTCGGCCTTGAGGTCGGTCAGTTTGTCGGCGGAGATCTCCAGTATGGCGACCTGGGCGCCTTCCTCGAAGAAGTGGCGGGCGAGGCCGAGGCCGAGGCCCGAGCCGCCGCCGGTGATGAGGACGACATGGTTGTCGAGCATCTGCATGAGGGGTCCTTGCTGGGGGTTTTCGAAGAGTGGGGATCAGGCGGACGCCGCGCTGCCCAGCGCGTCGTTCAGCGACGCACGGGCACGGAGCAGCTTCTTGAGGGTCCGCAGGGCGCGGACGCGGCCGCAGATCGTGGCGCCGTGCAGCTCGTCGTCCGTGCCGTGGACGACGACGAAGTCACCGGCGGTGATGGAGCCCTCGACGACGATGTCGGTGTCGCCGGGGCGGCGTTCGCCGAGCATGTGGAGGGTCAGTCCGTACTGCTCGGTCCAGACGTAGGGGACCGCGTCGTGGGCGGTGGCCTCACCGCGGGCGATGTTGAGTCCGACGCGGCGGCCCTGCTCGATGGCGTGGGTCCAGTGCTCGAAGCGCCGGTGGCGACGGCGGCTCTGGTCCCAACGGCAGGCGATGTCACCGGCCGCCCACACGCCGTCGACGTTCGTGCGACCGGCCGCGTCGGTGACGACACCGTGGTCGAGTTGGACGCCCGATCCGACGAGCCAGTCGGTGGCCGGCTCCGTTCCGATGCCCGCGAGTACGTTTGTGGCCTGTTCCGCGCGACCGTCGGCGAGGTGGATGTCGTAGCCCTGCGGTGTCTCCGCCACTCGGTGCGTGGCGGAGCCGAGTCTGAATCGGACTCCGTTCGCCAGGTGCAGACCGTGCAGCCAGATGGCGATCGCGTCCCCGAGGGCTCCGGCGAGCGGCAGGTGATTCGCGCACAGCAGCGTCACGTCGACGCCGCGGGAGCGGAGCGCGGCGGCCGCTTCCAGGCCCACGAACCCACCTCCGACGAGTGTCACCGGCTCCCCGCTCGTCGCGAGCAGCCGGACGGCGGCCAGATCGCCGCGGGTCCGCAGGGTGGGCAGGGGCGTGCCGCCGGTCGTCACGACCGGGCGCGCGGTGACACCGGTCGCGATGACGAGGTGCTGCCAGCCGATGGCCTCGCCGCAGTTGGTCACCACGAGGCGGCGGTCGATGTCCAGCCCCTTGGCGCCGTGGCCGGCGATCAACTCGATCTGCTTGGCGGCGAGTTGGTCTCGCGTCCGCAGTGCGGCGGGCGCGACGTGCTCCTTGGCTGCCAGCAGGCTCTTGGAGAGCATCGGCCGGTCGTACCCCGGATCGGCCTCCTCGTCCAGCACGGTGAGCGGACCCGTGTACCCGCCCTCCCGCAGGCCGTCGGCGGCGGAGAGGCCCGCTGCCGAAGCCCCGACGATCACGATGCCGTCGTTGTCCGAGCTCATGGTCAGCCCTCGATCAGGTGCAGGGCCTGCGCCGGACAGGCCCGGACGGCCTCCTCGACATCTTCCAGATCGTCCTCGGAGAGCACGTCGCGGGTGATGACGGCGACGGGGCTGCCGGGCGGGACGGCGAAGACTTCGGGGTGGATGCCGACGCAGATTCCATAGGCGGTGCAACGCCCCGGGTCGACGGTCACGCGGCTCACAGGAACACTCCCAGGTTGGCTGTCTTGAGGCTGGTCTCGGTCAGGATCACTTCGCGCGACAGGAGCCGCGGGCCCGCGGCCGTGAGCCGGATCCTGTCGTTGCGGCGGCAGGGGATGAGGTCGAAGTGGACGTCGATCCCGCGCTGCCGGTACAGCAGCAGCGCGCTGTACGCCTCGACGACATCGGCCTCGGACGTCTCTCGTACTTCGATGCTGCCGACCAGCCGCATGGTGCGGGACGGGGGTACCTCGGAGTAGGCGTGGCCGGTGTTCTGCCGGGCGAGCCGGGTGCGGATGTGTGCCTTGGTGTCGCGGATGCGCCAGGCGGACCGGTCGACCTCTGTGTCACGCGGTGCGGTCGACTGACGCGATGGCACCGTGTACAACAGGTCGTCGTCGAGCAGTTCGAACCACTCCTCCTCGCGTGCCTCGTCCAGGAGCCGTGCTTCGTGTGCGAGGAACTGCGCCACGAGGGTGTGCGTCGCGGGGGTCACCGTGAGGGTGTCCGGGGCTTCGGCGGTGTTCATGCCGGCGTCCCTTCGGTGGTCTCGTCGCCGGTGGCCGTCTCGCCCTTCAAGGTGCGCAGCCACTGGCGAAGGAAGTTGAACTGCACGTGCTCGCCGTAGCCGGTGTTGCGGTGGACGCCCGGCCCCCTCCAGTTCGGATCCGGAGTGTCGTCGACGGGCGAGTTCTCTCCCTGCTTGTAGTTGAACTTCAGCCCTTCCTTGCGCATCCATGGGCTGGCGGCGGCACGCTGGACCCCCTCCCAGGCGACGGTGTCGTCCTGCTCGAAGATGCCGGCCGAACCGAAGAGGTACTGGCCGCCGATGTAGTCGCGTTGTGCAGTGTCTTCGTCCTGGAAGTTCCACACGAACTGCCAGTTCCACAGCTCCAGTTGGCCCGGAGCGACGGGCTGCCACTGGCGGAAACTGGTGACGACTGCCGGTGGGCCGTCCGGGAGCGGGGAGAAGAACCGGATGTAGCTGAAGTTGGGGAAGATGGTCCCCACCGTGGGAGGTTCGTGGTCGACCACGAACCGCTGGGTCTCGTCCAGGGAGCCGAGGTCGAACTGCTCCTTGTACTCCTCCGGGTAGCCCCACAACGTGAAGCTCGGATCGATGGCCTGGGTCCATGCGTGCCCGATGAAGGTGTGACCGTTCTCGAACTCGTAGGTCCGGCCGATCTCGCAGGTGGCCTGGATGCCTTCGAGCAGGTCGATCTCCTGGACGCTGGCATGAAGAGTTGGCAGGTGGTATACGTCGCCGGCGAAGTTCTCGGCAGCCGTCTTCCAGTCGCCGTTGACGATGTACCGCTCGGGCGGACCCGCGACCCGCATGCCGTCCGGGTGCAGCTGGGTGACGAGGTCGAGCATCCAACCACCGCCGCCGAGCCACTCCTCCAGCGGAGGAACGTCCTCGGACAGGGAGGCGAACACGAAGCCCTTGCGGTTCTCGACCTTCGGTGCGCGCTTGAGGCTCCACTGATTCGGGTCGAGTGGCTCGCCGTACGCGCGGTGCATCAGTGGCGTGCCGACCAGCCGTCCGTCGTTGGCGTAGGTCCAGCCGTGGTACGGGCACGTGAAGAAGCGTGAGTTGCCCGCGTCGGTCTGGCACACCTGCGTGCCGCGGTGGCGGCAGTAGTTGGACAGCACGTTGATGCCGCCCTTGCCGTCACGGGTCACGATGACCGGGTCGAGCCCGATCCTGCGCTGGACGAAGTCACCGGCCTTCGGTATCTCGCTCTCGTGGGCGACGAAGACCCAGGTGTTGGTGAAGATCCGCTCCATCTCGGCCGTGAAGACATCGTCGTTGTTGAAGATCTCGGCCGGGACGAGATTCTCCTGCATGTCCTTTTCGGCCCGGTCGAGGAGCACGTTCAGGGGGGTGGAGAAGGGTGTCGACGACGGGGGGTCGTTCGTGAGAGTCATCGATGACTTCCTGTTCAGGGGAAGGGTTAGAGCGGGGGCGCGACGAATACGCCGCGGTCGGGGTCGTTGAACTGCTGCTTGGCCACGAACTCGTTCATCTGGTTCGCGGTGCCCCACTGGTCGATGAAGTCGGGCTTCGTGACGTCGTAGACGGACGGGTGGTGCTGGTCCCAGTCGACGGTCTCGAGCTCGGTGGTGTACTCGACGCAGTTCCCGACCCGGTCCAGGAAGTAGGAGTAGGTGTTGTCCCCGGCCTTGTGACGGCCGGGCCCCCAGATCTTCTGGACGCCCTCACGCAGCATCCGGCCGGTTCCGCGCAGGTATTCGTCGATGCCTCGCATCTCGAAGGAGACGTGGTGGACGGCGACGTGCGGTCCCCGGGCGACGGCGAAGGAGTGGTGCCAGTCGTTGCAGCGCAGGAACCACATGAAGTCGCCGCGGGGGCCGAGACACAGGGTGTCGGAGAGCTTGAAGCCGAGGTGCTTGACGTACCAGTCGACGGTTGCCTCGGGGGTGGGGGAGTTGACGACGAAGTGCGAAAGACGGACCGGGATCGACTCGCGTTCCTCGATCGCACGGAAGCCCCGGGAGGTGACGTCCGAGGAGACTTCGACCGCGCGTCCGTCGCCGTCGAAGAACCGGAACCCGTACCCCCCGCCGGGGGTGTCCAGCTTCTTCGGGGGGTGGACGATCTGGACGCCCTGCTGGGCCAGTTGGGCCGCGAGGGTGTCGACGTCCCCCGCGGAGGCCGCCCCGAAGGAGACCAGGTCGAGTCGTTTCTGGTCGTCCTTCCGCAGGCGCAGGATGTACTGCTCGGGGGACCCCTCGGCGGCCAGGAACTGCACGCCGGTGTCCGACTCGACGGTGGTCAGACCCCAAAGGTCGCGATAGAAGGCCAGCTGGCGGTCGAGGTCCGGGGCCGCAATCGCCACATGGCGCAGGTGGGTGATCAGAGGCTTCGTCACGTTCTCTCCTCGTTCGGTGGCGGCGACAGCGGCGACGAAATACGCGTTCACGCGTCGTTCATCCGAACGTAGTGATGCCGATCACCGTGCACAAACAATTCCTGATGATGCCTGGCATTGATGACATCAATTAATGTGGTGGCGTGGACCTTCGACGCGTTGACCTCAACCTGCTGGTCGCCTTCGACATGCTGATGATCGAGCGAAGCGTGACCCATGCCGCGCACCGGCTGTCGATCGGCCAGTCGGCGATGTCATCGACCCTGTCCCGCCTGCGGAAACTCTTCAACGATCCGCTCCTGACCAGGGAGGGGCGCGGGCTTGTCGCCACGCCCCTGGCCGAGTCGCTCGTCGGCCCGGTGCGTGAACTGCTCACCGGCATCGAGATCGTGCTGTCCCAGCGTGAGGCGTTCGACCCGGCCACGGCCCAGCGGACCTTCTCGGTGATCGCCAACGACTACCTGACGATGACATTCCTGCAGCCCTTGATCGCCCGACTGTCCGTCGAGGCGCCCGGAATCCGGCTGAACATCTTCCCGACGGGTGACGACTTCGCGGAGCAACTCCGTGGCCACCGGGCGGACCTGTTGGTCATGCCGAGGGAAGCCTTCGAGGAGCATGAGCAATTCCCGCACCGGGTGCTGTTCCAGGACCGCTACCTGGTCGCCGTCGACAAGGATCACCCCGAGGTCGGCGACGAGATCACGCTGGAGCAGTTCACGACGCTCCCGTACCTGGCAGCGTCCTCGGGACATCTGCGGGGCCTGTCGGAGATGCAGCTCGACTTCCTCGGCGTGTCGCGCAACACCGAGATCACCGCGGGGTTCGGCATGGCGCCGTTCCTGCTGAGCGGCACGAGGCTCGTCACGCTGGTCCACGAGCGACTCGCACGCAAGATCGGAAGTGCTGCCGGGATCCGACTGCTTGAGCCGCCGATCCCGCAACTCCAGCCGATCACCGAAATCATGGCCTGGACGAAGCGGACCGATCGCGATCCAGGCCATCGGTGGTTCCGTGAGTGCTTGATCAGGCTGGCTGAGGAGGAGTCCGCGGGTCTGTCCTGACGTCTCCTGCCGCAGGTGTGTTCTCGGTCCACCGCAGGCTGCGGACAACTCTCGCAGGAAGCGGATGGCTCGCTCGGGGTCGGTCTGTCAACATCGCCGGTCCGTCGCCTGAAAACCGGCGTATCGAACCGGCGGCACAGAGTCGCCACCGAATCCCGCAAGAGGAGAGAAACCCTTGGGCGCGTACAACCCTTTCTCCGCCGATGTGGAACCCGCGGCCACCACCCGCAAGGTCCGTCGCCTGGTCACAGGAGTCAATGCCGACGGCCGATCGACGATCGTCGACGACAGCGTCGTGCGCGGCAAGGTCGGGCACGCTACACCGACGTATGTGGCGACAGATGTGTGGCGGACCGAGAGCAGCCCGGCGGACAACACATCTCCCTACGCCGACCCGGTCGCCGGTGACGAGGCGCGCAGCGTCGGTCCCTCGAAGAACGGCTCCGTCTTCCGAATCCTGGAGCTTCCCCCCGACCAGGAGTGGCGCTTCGATACGGACGGCAAGGAGGTCAAGCCGCTCGCCTTCCACACAACGGAGTCCATCGACTACGCAATCGTCCTGAACGGCGAGATCTGGGCGGTGCTGGACGAGACCGAGGTCCGCATGACTGCCGGCGACGTCCTCGTCCAGCGCGGCACCGCACACGCCTGGGCCAACCGGTCGCAGGAGCCGTGCGTGCTTGCGTTCGTCCTGATCGGCGGGACGTTGCCGGACTAGGCGATCCGGGCCCGTGGCCTGTACGGGCTTGGGAGGGGCCGCAACGCGGTCTCCTTCCAAGCTGTGCTGGCGATCCTTTGCCCGCTCTTCTCCTGCTTGTGTGGCGCCGTGTGATAGCCCGTTGGCTTTGCCGCACGGCAGGCCAAACTTCAGCCTCCGAACCCCGGCCGCCTCCACAGGACGGCAGCCTCCCGCGGGTTCGTCATCGCTCTCCAACTGCCTTGTCGCCCTCACGCCCAAGGCGACGGCCGAGAAGTCACCCTTGGGAGGCTGCCGCTCGCACCAACCCATCCGCCTTCGTGTGCCGCACATTCCTGCCCGTAACGCGCATCCACGCGTCGGTCCTCCGGCCCGCGCGCCGAACAATGCGCTGCCGCAGTCCGGAACCTTCCTGAGCCGAAAGCGAGACCTCCGTGCCCGGAATCGAGCACTG
Organism: Streptomyces mayonensis; assembly: GCF_018982965.1. Classification (GTDB taxonomy): domain Bacteria; phylum Actinomycetota; class Actinomycetes; order Streptomycetales; family Streptomycetaceae; genus Streptomyces; species Streptomyces mayonensis. Next base: position 103,345 of record NZ_JACBYP010000001.1, read on the forward strand.
CTGCTCCTCTGCCACCCTCCCTTCCCGACGGGCAGCCGTGGGCGTACTGGCCGCAGCCACCGCAACCGCATGGAGCATGTGCACCGGCATCGCTTCGGCGAACGGCCACACCACGACTGCTCCCGCCGAGCCCACGTCACTGTCGGGCGACGCCAATGGCTCCCGCACCCGACTGATCCTCCTTGGAACCGCCTCGGGCCCCGCCTTCACGCCCGGCAGGGCCGGTATCGGCTCAGCCCTGGTGGTGGGAGAACGCACCTACATCATCGACGCGGGGCTCGGGACCGCCCGAAGGTTCGGCCAGGCCGGTTTGGAGGCGGCATCACTGAGCGGAATGTTCATCACCCACCTGCACTCCGATCACCTCTTTGACCTGTTCAATCTCCTCTGGACGACCCCTGGGGCACTCAGCCGGCCCATACCGATCCACGGCCCCGGCCGGGCGGGCGCGCTCCCGGAACCCTACGGCGGCAAGTCGGTACCTCTGGTCAACACTGCGCACCCCACCCCCGGAACGGCCGACATGTTCCGCGGCCTGCTGGCCGGCTACGCGTACGACATGAACATCCGCAACACCGAGGAAGGTGCCCAGACCAACCACCAGGCGCTGTTCGAGGCACGTGACATCGCGCTTCCCGCCGGCTCGAAGGCATCGGCGACGCACACGTCCCCGGCGATGCGGCCCTTCCGCGTCTTCGAGGACAACCGGGTTAAGGTCAGCGCGATCCTGGTACCGCACGGTCGGGTGTTCCCATCGTTCGCCTTCCGGTTCGACACCGACGAAGGGGCAGTGACCTTCTCCGGTGACACGAAGTTCAGCGACAACGTGGCCCGGCTCGCCGACGGGTGCGACATCCTTGTCCACGAGGTCGTCGACCTGGACTGGTTCTCCGCGAACGCGGACACCATCGTCGGTTACGGACCCGGCTTCATGGAACACATGGAGCAGGCTCACACGACGCCGCAGCAGGTCGGGCGGGTCGCCTCCAGCGCCGGGGTACGCGAGGTTGTGCTCAGCCACATCGCCCCCGGCGATGCTCGTGCGGTCACGGACGACACCTGGGTCAAGCACGTACGCAAGACGTTCACAGGCAGAGTGACGGCCGGGCAGGACCTCACCCAGTTCGCAGTGGGAGGCAGGCGATGAACGACAGCCGGCGGACGTAGTTGGGCCGGCAGCTTCACCGACCCCTCATGTCAGTCCGTGAGTGATGTTCGCGGCGGTCGCGTGCAGCGCCTTCACGCATTCGGCCAGCCGCTCCTTGGCGAAACGGACACTGGGCATCGCCAGCGCCACCGAGGCCACGTCCTGGCCGTACCCGTCCTGGACCGTGACGGCAACGGCCGTGAGGCCGGCCTCGGTGCGCTGATCGTTGATCGCGAATCCGCGCTTACGGATCAAGCTGAGTTCGCGGTACAGGCGGGGCACGTCCACTGCGGAGTTCTCGGCGGCATCCGATTCATAGAGCGCCTTGACGGTCTCCGTCGGCAGGGTCGACAGCAGTACCTTGCCGCCCGCCGTGAGATGAGCCGGCAGCGTGCGTCCCGCCCTGCTTCCTACTCGCAAAACCTGCTCGGCCTCAGCAGTGGCAATGAACCGTGCCTCGCTTCCGGTCAGCACGATCAGGTTGACCGATTCCCCCACGTCGCGGGCGAGGTCCTCCATGTGTGGCAAAGACACCCGGTGGAGCAGTGCGACCGGGGCCTCGGTCGCTGCGGTCGGGCGAAGTACGTTGCCAGCTTCGTAGCGGCGGTCGGGGAGCTGCTGTGCGAACTCCCGGTAGACCAGCATGGCGAGCAGCCGGTGCGCCGTCGACACGGAGACTCCCAGGCGCTGTGCCGCCTCGCTCACCCGCAGCGGCCCTTCTTGGCGCAGCAGGAGGGCCAGGTGGAGGGCGTGGTCGACGGAGGCGATGGGATAGGGCGGTTCATTCTTCACAGCAGAAAAACCTATCCCGTAGAGCAGGAAGGTGGCGAGGATGCGGGCATTCGGCATTCAGACGGAGTCGACGGCGCAATGGCCGTCAGGAACTCGGGAGTATTCACATGCCACCTGTCGAGTCACCGGTGCACATCCAGGCCATGGACTCAGCCGATCAACCTAAGCGCACCCCTCAACTGGAGCGCCTTTACCGCGACTTCGAGCGGCAGCTCCTCGTCCCGCTGTGGACGGAGATCGGCGGCCTGATGCCGCCTCAGCCGATGTCGAAGGCGCTCGCCCACCTGTGGCGCTGGAAGGACCTGCTCCCGGCGGCGGAGCAGGCGGGCGAACTGGTGCCGGTCGGCCGCGGCGGTGAGCGCCGCGCCATCGCGCTCGCCAATCCGGGCCTGGGCGGCAGCCCGTTCGCGACGCCGACGCTCTGGGCGGCGATCCAGTACCTGAACCCGCAGGAGGACGCCCCGGTCCACCGCCACACCCAGAACGCCTTCCGCTTCGTCGTGGAGGGCGAGGGTGTGTGGACCGTGGTGAACGGAGACCCCGTGGCTATGCGGCGTGGTGACTTCCTGCCGCAGGCCGGCTGGAACTGGCACGGCCACCACAACCGCAGCGACACCGCGATGGCGTGGATCGACGGCCTCGACATCCCGTTTCAGCACTACACCGAGGCGACCTTCTTCGAGTTCGGGCTCGACGAGGTCGAGACCCGCGAAGCACCGGAACGTTCCCGTTCCGAGCGACTTTGGGCGCACCCCGGGCTACGCCCGCTGACACACCTTGATCCCACCCCTGCCACCCCGCTGCTTGCCTACCGCTGGGAGTACACGGACCGTGCGCTTGCCGAGCAACTGGCGTTGGAGGCGGAGGGCGAGCCCGTCACGGTGGAACCCGGCCACGCCGCCGTCCGGTACACCAATCCGACCACGGGCGACGACATCCTGCCGACGCTGCGTACCGAGTTCCACCGTCTCGCCCATGGCACGGAGACGGCCGCGCACCAGGAAGTCGGCTCCTCCGTGTTCCAGGTCTTCGACGGCACCGGACAGGTGACCGTGGGCGACACCACGTGGAGCGTCGAACGCGGCGACCTGTTCGCCGTCCCCTCCTGGCAACCGCTGAGCCTGGCCACGGATCAAGGTCTTGATTTGTTCCGGTTCAGCGACACCCCCGTCTTCGAGCGACTCCACCTCAACCGCACCAACATGGAAGGCAACCAGGCATGAAGCTCGCAACTGTACGTACCGAGGACGGATTTCGGGTCGCACGCGTTGAGGACGGCGGATACGTGGACATCGGACCCGGCGACGTCGGGGAGTTGTTGCGCCGGGAGGACTGGCAGTCGGTCGTGGCAGCTGCCGAAGGCCCCCTCGTCCGGGTCGAGGCCGACCGCCTCGCTCCGGTCGTCCCGAACCCCGGCAAAATCGTCTGCGTGGGCCTCAACTACGCCACGCACATCACGGAGATGGGCCGCGACCTCCCCGAGTACCCCACTCTGTTCGCCAAGTACCCCGAGGCGTTGATCGGTCCGAACGACACGCTGACCCTGCCGCCGGAGTCCGACGCGGTCGACTGGGAAGCCGAGCTCACCGTCGTCGTCGGCCGCAGCGTCCGGCGGGCCGACCACGAGACCGCCCAGGCAGCGATCGCCGGCTACACGATCCTGAACGACATCACCACGCGCGACTGGCAGTACCGGACCAAGGAGTGGCTGCAGGGCAAGACCTGGGAGGCCACGACCCCCCTCGGCCCCTGTCTGATCACCCCGGACGAGCTGTCCCCCGACGCGGAGATCAGCTGCATCGTGGATGACGAGGTCATGCAGAAGTCCACGATCGGCGACCTCGTCTTCGACGCGGCAGATCTCGTCAGCTACATCTCGACGTTGATCACCCTCAACCCCGGTGACATCATCGCCACCGGCACCACCGGCGGCGTCGGCCATGCCCGCAAGCCCGCGCGCTACCTCCGCCACGGCCAGACCGTCGTCACCCGCATCGAGGGCATCGGCGAACTTGTCACCCCGGTCAGGGGCGCGGCAAAGTGACCGACGGCGCGCCTTCCGTCTGTCTGCAGTGGATGACTGAGGGCCACGCGTATTTCGTCTCCTGCCTGAAGGGCATCGACGATGCCGGGTTGGCGGGGCCGACGGCGCTGCGGGGCTGGACGGGCAAGCATCTGCTCTCCCACGTCGGGCACAACGCACGAGCGCTCACCCGCCTCGCCGACTGGGCGCAGACAGGTATCGAGACACCCATGTACGCAGACGCGTCGGCGCGGGCGGAAGAGATCGAGACCGGAGCCGGATGGTCTACCGCTCGCCTGCGCGACTTCGTCGTAGATGAGCAGGACCGGCTGTCGGCCGCGCTCGGGCGCATCGATGATGAACGTTGGCGGACGTCGGTCGTCACGGCCCAAGGCCGGACGGTCCCGGCGACGACGATCCCCTGGCTGCGCTGCCGGGAGGTGTGGATCCACGCATGTGATTTGCCGGGCGGAGGTGACTTCGGTGCCTTCCCCGACGACTTCACAGACGTCCTGATCGACGATGTGCTCGTCCGTCGCCGAGGGGCCCAGTCCGTCGATGTCTCTGTCCGGGCGACCGACCGGGCACAGGACGAGCGCACGGCCGGTACGTCGGGGAACGTGGTCGAGGGACCGGCGGCGGACCTGGCACGCTGGCTGACGCGTGGCTTCGCCGGTCCGCGGCTACGAGCGGTGTCGGGCGGAACACTTCCGGAGCTTCCCAGCTGGCTGTAGTGATGGTCATGTTGCGTGTGGCGTGTGCTGGTCGACCTCGGTCCACTGCTCGCTGTCCGCCGAGGCCAGCACCGCGTCCGTGATCGAGGCGGCCGCGAGTCCATCGGCGAACGTCGGCAGGCCTTCCGGGGTGTCTCCGGTGGCGATTGCCGCGTACGTGTCGCGGACGAAGGCGTCGAAGCAGGACGCGTACCCCTCGGGGTGTCCTGCGGGGAGCGCCGTCATCCGGCCTCCGGCAGAGGAGAGTTGGGCAGGGTCGCGCCACAGGATGGTGGCTGACTCCCGGCGGCCGCACCACAGAGTCTCGGGCTCTTCCTGGTTGAAAACCAGGGACTCCTCTCCGGCGTCCAGCTCGATCCAGAGCCGGTTCTTGCGCCCCGGGGAGACCTGGCTGATGGTCACTGACCCGAGCACGCCGTCGCCCGTTTCGAAGTGCACGAACATGGCATCCTCGGTGTCCACGGAGGTGGGTATCCCTGCCGCGCCGGAGCCGTTGGTGAAGGAGGCCGCGCCTTCCCCCCGCCGTCGCTCGGGATGAGCGACGAGCTTGCGTGCGCTGACCCGCACGATGCGCTGACGGGCCATGAATTGCGCCAGGTCGCACCAGTGTGAGCCGATGTCGGCAAAGGCTCGGGAAGCGCCACCCAACGCCGCGTCGACACGCCAGTTGTCGTCGTCCTCGCGCAACATCCAGTCCTGCAAGTAGCTGCCGTGCATGAGCCTGAGCGGCCCGGCCTTCCCGCTGTGCAGCCGCTCCCGAGCCTCCCTGACGAGCGGGTAGTAGCGGTAGACGAAGGGGACCGCTGCCACGCGTCCCGCGTCCTCCGCCGCCGCGACGAGGCGGGCTGCCTCGGCCGCGCTCAGCGCGAGGGGCTTCTCGCAAATGACGTGCTTGCCCGCGGCCAGAGCCCGGATCGCGAGTGGGGCGTGCAGATGATTCGGGGTGCAGATGTGTACGACGTCGATGTCGTCGTCGCCTATGAGGTCTTCGGGCGAGGTGAAGGCGCGGTCTGCGCCCAGGGCGTCGGCCGCGACTCGGGATCGCTCGGGAGTGGAGGACACCACCCCCGCAAGGTGTGCACCGGCCTGACGCGCGGCACGGGCGTGGACGCCTCCAATGAAACCGGTGCCGATGATGCCTGCCTTGAGGGGACGGGACATGGGTGCTCCTTGGTGCGGTGGCGTGCAGGAAGGGGATTCAGGCCGTAGCGGTTTGCTGCGGCGGGGATGTGTCCGTGAGGTGGTGTGTCCAAGTGGTCAACTGCTGCGGCGAGAGCAGCTCTTCGATCGCGGTGAAGGCGGCGCCGATCATGCCTGCCTGATTGCTGAGTGCAGACATCTCCACCCGCAGGCTCCGCGTGGCCAGTGGAAGCGAAAGGTCGTAGACCCTGTGCCGGATGGCTGCGAGCAGGAGGTCACCGCTGAGGGCGACACCACCGCCGATGACGACGAGCGAGGGATTGAAAAAGTTGATCATGGCGGCCAGTGCGCGCCCTATCTGCTCTCCGGCTGCCTTGAGTAGATTGATGCAGGTCAGGTCGCCGGAGCGGGCTCCGTCCGCGACGTCGCGAGCGGTCAGGTCGGCCCGTTCCTCGCGCCGTGCCGCAAGGAACGGGCTGTCGCCGTCCTGCGCCTTGGCCGAGGCGGCCGCGGCCAGAGCGGCGCCACCGGCCAGGGTCTCCAGGCAACCGCGTTTGCCGCACCTGCAGGGCAGCGGGGCGGCGTCGGCCACCGCGATGTGCCCGATGTCCCCGGCTGCGCCGCCCGCTCCCCGGTGCAGGCGCCCGCGGGACACCAGCCCCGCGCCGACGCCGGTGCCGACCTTGACGTAGAGGAAGTCGCGGACCCCTGCGGCGTTTCCCGCCTGCAGCTCGCCCATCGCCATGACGTTGACGTCGTTGTCGACCCAGGCGCCCACCTCGTGACGAGAGGTGAGGCGTTCCTTCACGGGGTAGCCGGCCCAACCGGGCATGACCGGCGGTGCGACGGGAGTGCCCGAGAGGTACTCCACCGGGCCGGGCAGGCCCATGCCGATGCCGACCATGGGCGTCCCCGGAGGCCGGTGGGTGGCAAGCAGCGTCTCGATGATCGAGTCGATCCGGTCGAGCGTCGCATCGGGCCCCCTGGTGACGTCCCAGGCCTCCTCGTGGAACCCCAGCGCGCGGCCCGCCAGGTCGGTCAGCGCCACCTCGAGGCTGGAGACGCCCAGTTCTATGCCGACGACGCAGGCAGCCTCGCGCCTGAAACGGACCGTGCGGGGTGCGCGGCCGCCCGTGGACTTGTCCATGCCGGCTTCTGCGAGCAGTCCGACATCGACCAGCTCGTTCACCCGCTGCGTGACGATCGTCCGGCCCATGCCGGAGCGCTCGATGAGCGAGGCACGGGTGGCGGTGGGCTCGGAGCGAACCAGGCGAAGCAGGGTGCCGGTCACGGCGTCATGACCGTTGGCCGGTGAGCGAGATGGGGCGGGCATGGGTGATTCCCCTTCTTCAGTAGCTGGCCAGTGCGGCCCAGGCCGTTGACTTACGTCGCTGTGCGGCCTAACTTTGCCGCAGGCTGGCAAGAGGTTAACGCAGTAGCGGCACATGCGGGTATGCCATCACTTAAGTTCGTCGATCAGTGACAGTGCATGGGTGCTGGGGCGCGGAGGCGATGCGGGCGAACCGGCAGCTGATGTCACCAGCGAGACAGCGCAAAGGAGTCAACGTGTCCCGTCCTCACACCCTGTTTACCGGCCAGTGGGTCGATCTGACCTTCGAGGAGATCGCCAAGAAGGCCGCGGACTGGGGGTTCGACGGCCTGGAGATCGCGTGCGACCCGCGGCACTTCGATGTGCATCGGATCGTGAGTGACGACGACTATCTGGCCGAACGCCGGGCCATCCTCGACCGGTACGGACTGGGTTGCTGGGCGATCTCCGCTCATCTGGTGGGCCAGGCCGTCTGCGACGACCCCATCGACGCCCGACACCGCGCGATCCTGCCCGCATCGGTGTGGGGCGACGGGGACGCTGAGGGGGTCCGACGGCGGGCGGCCGACACCATGAAAGTCACCGCGCAGGCGGCACGCCGCTTCGGAGTGAACGTCGTGGTGGGCTTCACCGGGTCTGCGATCTGGCCCTACGTCGCCATGTTCCCGCCGGTGGGGGAGGACGTGGTCGAGCGGGGATACCAGGACTTCGCCGACCGTTGGATCCCGATCCTGGACGCGTTCGAGGCGCAGGGCGTGCGGTTCGCCCTGGAGGTGCATCCGTCCGAGATCGCCTACGACTACTGGACCGCTCAGCGTGCGCTGGAAGCGGTGAACCATCACCCTGCCTTCGGGTTCAACTGGGACCCCTCGCACCTGATGTGGCAGCGCGTAGACGTGCGCGCGTTCATCCACGACTTTCGGGACCGGATCCTCCACGTCGACTGCAAGGACACGAAGATCCAGCTCGACGGACGGTCCGGCGTCCTCGGCTCGCACCTGAGCTGGGGTGATCCCCGGCGAGGCTTCGACTTCGTCTCGGTGGGCCGCGGGGACGTGCCGTGGGAGGCCTGCGTGCGCATGCTCAACGCGATCGGGTACGACGGGCCGATGTCGGTCGAGTGGGAGGACGCCGGCATGTCCCGGGACGAGGGGGCACCGGCCAGTCTGGAGTTCCTGCGCGGTCTCGACTTCGCTCCGGCGGGCACGCGCTTCGACGCGGTGTTCGCCCAACCCTCGGACTGACACGGTGCATCGTCATGGGCCCGGCCGTGCAGGGGGCGGCCGGGCCCGCCGTCAGTTCTTCAGCGGCTGCTCCGCCCACCAGTCGAGGCGGTTCGCACGCAGCATCGCGTCCAGAGCCGTGCAGGCGGCGCCCACGACGCCTGCCGTGTCGCCCAGGTCGGACGGTGTGATCTGCAGGTGGCGGGTGGCGAGCGGCAGCGAGAACTCGTAGACCGCCTGACGGATGGCTGCCAGCAGGATGTCACCGGCCTGCGACACCGCTCCGCCGATCGCGACCAGAGAGGGGTTGAAGAAGCTCACGTACGTGCCGAGGGCGGTTCCGATGAATCGGCCCGTCTGTGCCAGGAGTTCGGTCGCCGCCGGGTCTCCTGCGTGCGAGGCCGCCGTGACATGGGCGGCTTCCAGTGTCGTGCCCTCGGCTGCCAAGGCCGCCAGGTAGGGGCTCTCGCCGCTGTCCGCGAGACGCCGGGCCTCGCGCGTCAGCGCCGCGCCACTCGCGTGGGCGGCCAGGCATCCCCGGCGCCCACAGCGGCACAGTGCCGGAGACTTCGTCGCCACCGGGATGTGGGCGATGTCCCCGGCGCAGCCGTCGGCACCACGGTGCAGCACACCGCCCGAGACCAGGCCGGCACCAATGCCGAGGCCGAGCTTGACGAAGAGGAAGTCCGACGCGTCCTGGGCGTTGCCCGCGCGCAGTTCCGCCAAGGCCATGGCGCTGACGTCGTTGTCCACCCAGGCCTCGACTCCGAACCGGTCGGAGAGCCGGTCGCGCACCGGATATCCGTCCCAACCGGGCATGTAAGGCGGGGAAATGGGCCTGCCGGTCGTGAACTCCACCGGAGCGGCCAGCCCCGCACCGACCGCGACCAGCGGCACGGTGGGCGCCTGGGGTTCGTCGCGGAGCTGGTTCACGATCTGCTCGAGGCGATCCAGGGTTGCTTCAGGCCCCTTTGTGATGTCCCACGGCTCGTGATGAGTGACGGCGGGGCGGCCGGCCAGGTCGGTGATGGCGACATCGAGGCTGGAGCTGCCCACTTCGATGCCCAGGACCGCGGCCGCTTCGCTGCGGAAGCGCACCTCGCGCGGGATCCGCCCACCGGTGGACCGGCCGACGCGGTCCTCGGACACCAGGCCCACGTCGATCAGCTCGTTGATCTTCTGTGTGACCAGGGTGCGGCCCGCCCCGACACGTGCGGTCAATACAGGCTTCGTGGCAGGCCCCGAGAACCGCAACATGTCCAGCAAGGACTGTGAGAGATCCTCCGGCCCGGCTCCCGCCCCGCTCCTGGCTGCCATCGTCCCACTCCTCAATGCGTCACCAGTTCCACTCTTTTGCCGCCATGCGACATTAGCATCGGCGAGTCGGGCGGAAGGGGGAGTAGGTGATCAACGCGACGCGGGACCGCAGCCGATGGATCGGCTGCGGCCCCGGTGGCAGTCATGTCATGAGGCGGCTGAAGGGGATCCTTCTTGCTCTTCCTCCACCTGATGGTTCCACTGTCGCTTCGACGCCTGCCAACCGTCTTCGTCGTGGCCCGCGCGCCAGTAGCCGGAGGCGGACAGCTGCTCGCGCGGCACCTTCCACTCCGTCCTCAGCAGCCCGCGCAGTTCCTTGACGAAGGCCGCCTCTCCGTGGACGAAGGCATGGGGGCGACCTGCGGGTGCCTGAAGGGCACGAACCGCGGGGACCAGCTTCTCGCCCACGAGACTGTCGCCGCGGTGCAGCCAGTGGATCACTGCCTTGCCCGGGCAGGCCAGTTCCAGTTCCTCCTCGGGGCCGGCCACTTCGATGAACACGTACGCCTCCGCATCGGAGGGCAGGTACTCCAGGGACGCGGCGATCGCGGGAAGAGCGCTCTCGTCGCCGACGAGCAGATGCCAGTCGGCCTCGGGGTGAGGTATGTAGCCACCCCCGGGACCCACCAGGTAGAGCTCGTCACCGGCCGTCGCCTGTGCGGCCCATGGGCCCGCGAGGCCCTCGTCGCCATGGACGACGAAGTCCACGCTCAGCTCCTGGGCCCGGGCGTCCCAGTGCCGCACGGTGTAGGTGCGCATGCGCGGCCATTGGTCCCTGGGCTGCTCCTCCCGGATGCGTCCCAGGTCGAAGGGGACCGGGTAGTCGGCGCCCGGCACGGGGAACAGCAGCTTGACGTAGTGGTCGCTGTACTCGCCGACGCCGAACCCCGCCAGGCTGTCGCCGCCGAACACGATCCGGGTCATGCGCGGCGTCAGGCGCTCGACCCGCCGCACCTGCACGCGCAGCGCGGTCCGGGGCCCGCGCGCACGGCGCCCGGGAGGTGGTGGTGTCACGGTTGCTCCTTGCTCCGGCCCGTCGGCCGGTCGACTCGTCTTCGCCACATCGGCTACAGCGATGCGAGGATGCCGCGACTGAGTTCGTGGTGTCGCCGCACCATCTCCGCGGCATCGGGACTCGGGTCCCAGTGCCAGCCCTCCCACTCGCTGCTGAGGTAGCCGGTGTAGCCGACGTCGACGAGCACCTTGAGGAGGTCGCCGAGCGGGATCGCGGGTTCGTCGCCGTCCTTGTCGAACGCGAAGAACTTGCTGTGCACGTGGATGATCTGAGGGCCGATCTCCGCCCAGTCCTGCGGGTCCTGGTGGCCGTGGATGCCGGCGCAGAACATCGCCAGAGGATGGGCGAAGGAGCCAAGGCCGAGCGAGTTGGCGAGTTCGGAGAACTCGCCCATCAGCTCGCTCTCCGAGGGGCGTTGGTCGGAGCCGTGGATCTCGTTCCACCGCGCGTTGAGTGTGTCCAGGGCCTCCTGGGGAACACCGCGGCGCCGGTACTCCTCCCACACGCTCGGGGACACCCGGCGGGTGCTGGAACCGAAGTCCGGGATGAAGCCCAGGTAGGGGGAGTCGAGCCGGGCGTACAGCTCGCGCAGCGCCATGACCCAGTCGCTGTGCACACTGTCGGGCGCGTGTATCTCGAAGCCCATCTTGACCTGAGCCTTTTCGGCGACAGGGAGCAGGAGTTCAACGGCTTCGGGAGAGGCGGGCTTCTGCAGTCGTACGGTGGGGAAGCCCAGCTCGGCGGCGGCGCGTACCTGCGGGGCGAGGTAGTCGGCCATCTCCTGCGGTGACAGCAGACGGTCGGGCAGCAGTCCCAGGTCGGCGTTGACGGCCAGACACGACGGCTCGAGACCGTACTCGTCGACGAGGCCGCGGAATTGACGTGCGAAGCCGTCCGGGATGACGGGGAATCCCTTGATGCTCTGGAAGCCGACGATTTCGAGGCCGGGACCGATGCCGAGATCGCCGATGCGGCGGACGACGTCCTCGAAGGACAGCTCCAGGCCGTGGTACTGGGGAGTGAAGCTGTAAGCGGTCACGCCCAGCTTCGGCAGTTGGCGGCTCATGCGGCGCTCCTTGTGCTCCGGGGGAGGGCTCGGGTGAGGGTCTCGGTGATGACGAGGGCCTTGGTGCCCAGGACGATGTAGGGAACGCGTGCCCCGACGGTCGCCGTCACCTCGTGCTCTCCCTCGGCGACCTGCTGCAGATCGCGGATACGGACACGCAGCGGGTCCAGGACGAACCACCACGCGTCGCGCAGGCCCGCCACCTTCTCGTACGGCATCCAGGCGCCGTCGATCTCCACGTCGAGCTGGCCGGGCCCGACCGGCCGGCCGTCGAAGGCGATGCCCGAGAGGTGCAGGCCGTCCATGGGCAGGGCCCGGTACCACGGCAGTCGTACCCGGAAAGTGACCGCGGTGGTTCCGGCAGTACTTTCCTCGACTCCCAGTTCTTCCGGGACGATGAGGCGGTCAGGAAACATGGGCGTTCTCCTCGCGATACCGGCGGGCGATGTCCTGTGCGCCTCGGGCCGCCAGGGCGACCGAGGTCAGAGTGGGGTTGCAGGCGGTCTCGGTGGGGATCACACCGTTCCCGGCGACATAGACGTTGTCGGTTCCCCACACGCGGCTGTACGTGTCGCACACGGACGTGCCGTCGTCGGCCGGCCCCATGCGCACGGTGCCCTGATAGTGGAGCGACGATCCGCTGGGCAGGCGCCGGGGCCCGCGGGGGTCGAGGAAGGTGCCCAGCAGCCGTGCCGCCCGCGCGGCGGCGGTCTTGGCGGCCTCGATGCGTTCCTGGTCCACATCGGTCAACTGGTAGTGGAGGGTCATCGCCGGCATGCCGAAGCCGTCCACCTCCGTCGCGCTGAACTCCACCCGGTCGTCCGCGCGCACGTCCTTGGCGCAGAACCACCCCAGACCCACGATGGAGCCGGGTTCGACCTCTTCGTCCAACGGGACGGGGGAGGCGTCGAGTTGCATGACCTGGCCGTGGAACGGATGGGTCTCGTGGTCATACGGGACCCAGCTGACGCCGCTGACCGGATTGAAGGTGGCGTCCGGGCGCTCAGCGGCCGCCGTCTCGCGGGCCGCGGCCAGGATGGTGGGGTCCAACCGGACGGCGACGACGATCTGCGGCTGATCGTTGAGATAGCGCCCCAGCGCGGTCGGCCGGATACCGGAGGCGAACAGCAGCTGGGGGGTGCGCAGGGCATCACAGGCGACAACGACCCACCGTGCGCGCACCGTTGTCCGGCGGCCGGAGGGCAGGTGCTCCATCTCGGCGCCGACCGCGGCCGAGTCTTCCAGCAAGAGTCGGCGGCACAGTGTGTCCGGGCGCAACTCGAAGGAGGCGGTGTCCTTCTCGGCCAGATCGCCGAGGATGACATCGGTGCCCGACCAGTGCCTGCTGCCGTCGGACCAGGTGTCGACCGCCAGTGGCATGGTCCGCACCCGTCGCTCAGGCTTCCGGCCCGCGTCGAGTTCGGCACCGAGACGCTTGCGCACCTCCTCCGCGAACGGTGCGTCGGTGAACGCACTCGTGGTCACGTTCAGGAGCTCATCGGCTCGCCCCAGTGCCGTGTCCAGCTCGGCGGCGGGAATGTCGGTGATGCGCTCACCGTCGCCGGGGCGCGGGCAGGCGCATGTCCAATGCGCCCCCATGCCACCGACGTTGGTCGACAGCGAGGCCCCCGGCATCCCCACCGTGCCGTCGGCGGAACCGTCCTCGCCGGGCACCCCCGAGGCCTTGTCGCCCAGCAGGTACGTGCCGGGCCGCACCATGACACCGGGCGGGCGCGAGTGGACCGGGTCGCCGTCGCGGGCGCTCCGGTCGGGTCCCTGGGAGGCGGTCTGTGCCGCGACGCGCGCCTCGGGGTCTGTGATGTTCTTGACGTGGCGGCCCCGGGGCGACGAGACCTGGGGGCCTGCTTCGACCATCAGCACGCGGGCGCCGGGCGCCTCGTCGGCCAGGACGCGGGCGTACGCGGACCCTGTCGGCCCGCTGCCGACGATCAGAACGTCGACAGTCTCGACGGGCTGTGCGGGGCCGGCGGTGCTCACTCCGCGCTGCGCGGAGTGCGGTGATGTCATATCGGGTTGCTCCCTAGCGGCGTATGGCGGCTCGATGCGGGGTGGCGCCGGTGTGGCGCTTGCCTGCGGGGCCGATGGCCATCTGTGCGATGGATCGAGGGCGGGTACATTCCCTGGCCTCTTACGCTGTCTTGCGGAAGACTATTGCCGCATCGCGGCATTAGTCAATGAAGATTCGGCGCCATAGTGTCGAATCCCGACCTCATGGCTGCCGACGGAGTCCGATACCGGGGACCCGCGGCGGGCCCGGCTGCGGTGCTCGCAGGAATCGGCCACTCGGCGCACGCCCTGGATAGTGGTCACGCCGCCGCGTTCCTACTGTCGCCCCTCGCCTGAACAGCCCGTCCTCGAGGAGCCACAGCCGATGAGCCCGTCCGAAGCCCCCTCCGCCCGTTCGTCGCCGGCCTGGCGGCCGGGAACGATGCACGCGGCCCTTCTCCTGACCGCCGCCTGCGCATCCGTTCTCGGGTCGCTGCTGATAGCCCCGGTGCTGCCCCAGTTCGAGCGCGCCTTCGCCGACGCACCGGGCATCGACACGCTGGCTCCCATGCTGATGACCCTGCCGGCGCTCGGCATCGCCGTGCTCGGCCCGCTCGCCGGATCGGTCACGGACCGGTTTGGCAGGACGCGGCTGCTGTTCGGTGCCCTGCTGGCCTACGCGATCGTCGGCACCGCACCGCTGTGGCTCGACTCCCTGCCGCTGATTCTTCTCAGCCGGCTGCTGCTCGGCGTCGTCGAGGCGGCGGTCATGACGACCTCCATGACGCTGCTGGGCGACTACTTCACCGGTGCGCGGCGGGACCGTTGCATGTCCTGGCACTCGGTGATCACGTCCGTCGCCGCGGTCGGCATCCTCGCCGTCGGGGGAGCGCTCGGCGCCTCGGGGTGGCGCACTCCCTTCTGGGTCTACGCCGCGGCACTGCCGCTCTTCGCCGCCATGGTGCTGACACTCCGCGAGCCCCGCCCCGGTCGCGCCGCGACCGGGGCGACCGGCCGTCGGGTGGGGGCCCTTCCCTGGCGCAGCCTGGCTCCGCTGCTGGTCCTGACCGTGGTAGGCGCGGCCTGTCTGTTCTTCGTGCTGCAGGTGCAGCTCAGTTTCGTGCTCGACGACCTCGACGTCGGCAGTGGCTCGATCGGGGCCTCGGCGGCCATCGCCAACGCCGGAGTGGTGGCCGGCTCACTGGCCTTCGTGCGGTGGGCCCGGCACGGCGCGGGGCGCTTCCTGATCGCGGCGTTCGTCGTCGGCCCTCTCGGGCTTGTGCTCATCAGTGAAGGGAGCAGTTGGGCCACGGTGACGGTCGGAGCGTTCGTGGCCGGCGTCGGCTGCGGTTTTCTGCTCCCGTCCCTGCTCATCGGCACCACCGCCCGGCTCTCCTTCGATCAGCGGGGGAGGGGTACGGCGGCCTGGACCTCGGCCTTCTACTTCGGCCAGTTCCTCTCGCCCATCGCCGTCGGGGCGCTGGGTTCCGTGCCCGGTGGGCTGGACGGTGCCATCAAGTGCTGCGCCGTCGCGGGCCTGCTGGCAGGTGTCGCGGCCGTGTTCCTGTTGCGGCGCCGTCCGTTGTCGGTGAACGCGCAGGTAGAGCCGGGGCACGGTGGGGCAGCGCCCGCGGAGCCGGTGGGGAACACCACGGATGCTCAGTGATTGATCGCTTCGAGGGTCTGGCTCCGCGCTGCGGGCCAGGCCCCCAAGCGCTCGGGCTCCAGCAGTTTGTCCACGACGGTCAAGGCCGCGCCGGAGATGCCGAAATGGCCGTCCGGCGCCGAGCGCTCGATGCGCAGCGCCCGTGTGGTGAGTGGCGTGCTCTCGGCATAGATCGTCCGCCGTACGACCGGCAGAACGAGGTCGGCGGACTCCATCACCCGGCCCGCCAGCAGGACGAGTTCGGGGTTGAGCACGTTGACGAGCATTGCCAGGACGTGGCCGAGATGGCTTGCCGACGCCTCGATGGCCCGAATGCAGGCAAGGTCTCCGCCGGCCGCGGCCTGCGCGAGGTCGTCCACGGTGGGCGTACGGCCCGCCGTCACGAGCTCCCGCAACGTGGGTGAGGCGCCCGACTCGGCCAGCAACACGGCCGTACGGCCCAGGGCCGCACCGCTGGCGACCGTGGTGAGGCACGAAGCCCTGCCGCACGAGCAGCGGGCGGACGTGGCCCCTGGTACCGAGACGTGCGCGATGTCCCCGGCCCCTCCGAGGTGCCCCCGCTGCAGCTGTCCGCCCGAGACGAGGCCCGCCCCGATGCCGGTGCCGAACTTGACGACGACGACGTCCGAGGCCCGACGGGCGGCACCGAGGCGAAGCTCTCCCAGTGCGAGCATGTTGGCCTCGTTGTCGACCCACGCATCGACCTCGAATCGCCGGGCCAACTGTTCACGGATGGGATAGCCGTCCCAGGAAGGTGCAGATGCCGGCGAGGTGGGGTGTCCGCTGGCGAACTGGACGGGCCCAGGGAAGCCGAGACCGATGCCCGTAAGCGGGATCCCCGCCACGGCACTGCTTTCGAGCAGGGACTCGAGGGACTTCTCGATCGCGGCCAGCGATGCCTGCGGCCCCGCGGACACCCTGCACTCGAAGAGGTCGTCGACCAGGGTGCGACCGTGCAGATCGGTGATCGCGGTTCTGACCCCGGTGGTCCCCATATCCACGGCGGCGACGCAGCCGGCCAGGTGGTTGAACCGGAGCCGAACGGGAGCGCGGCCTCCCGTCGAGCGCGCCGTGCCCGCCTCGACGACCAGGCCCAGAGCGGCCAGTTCGCCCACACGCTCCGCGATATTGGAGCGGCTCAGTCCCGTGAGCTCTGCCAACTCGCCGCGTGTGGTGGCCGTTTCCGCGCGAATGTACTCGAGCATGCGAGCCGTGAGGCGTCGGGAGACAGCCCGTGATCCTGCGGTCTGAAGGGGCATGGGGCGGGTCCGTCCGTCGGCCCCTCGCGAGGCTTCCGTCTCTGTTTCGTTGACTTGCGCTTATTAACAGCATAACTTGCTTGAAACACGCTCTCCAGGAGTCGCGGCACCGAATCGCAGTACAACGGTTGTCGCCTCGGCACGCAGAAGCACCACAGGAGTTCCGATGACGAACGCCTACGCGCACTTGCCGACGGAGCGTCCCGACACGGGCACCGAGATCCTCGGCCGTTTCCCCCTGGTGCGCTCGACCGACCCCGAGCAGTTCGTCGCGGCCATCAACCAGGCATACGGGGCGCCGACCGTGGCGCTGACCGCGCCCGGCTGCGAGGGGCAGCAGTACGAACTGCGGGCGATAGTCGGTGAGGGCTTCACCGTCGGGTACCTCCGCTCAG
The DNA here is from genome assembly GCF_018982965.1 of Streptomyces mayonensis. Lineage (GTDB taxonomy): Bacteria > Actinomycetota > Actinomycetes > Streptomycetales > Streptomycetaceae > Streptomyces > Streptomyces mayonensis. Next base: position 120,459 of record NZ_JACBYP010000001.1, read on the forward strand.
GTCTGGCGGTGAGCATCGCCCCGCCGGCCAGCACCGGCCCCTACTACCTCAATCTCGCCCCCAGCGGAGCCGTGCTGTCAGAGGTCGGAGACGCGCGCATCGTCAACGACCCGACCACAGCGGTGATCATGCCGGCCGGCGCCCGGCAGCGGCTGACACCGGGCGCGCACGCCACCGAGTCCATCGGGATCAAGATCGATCGCTCCGTTGTCGACGCCGAACTCACCGCACTGCTCGGCAGGGAGCCCAGGCGCCCCGTGCAGTTCGCTCCCGCGCTGGACCTGACGGGCACCGCCGGCGCCGGGATCGCGGCACTCGTGCGGTTCATGCTCTCCCAGGCCAGCCAGCTGCCCGGAGGCCTCTTCGACCAGCCGACTGTGCAACTGCACCACATCCGCACGCTCGTGGCCGCACTGCTGACCATGCATCAGCACAACTACTCCGACGCGCTGGCCCGACCGGCCGTTTCGTCCGGCCGCTCGCGCATCCTGCGCCTCGCGCTCGAGTACGCGGAGCGGCACCTGGCCGAGCCACTCACCGTCTCGGACATCGCCGAGGCCGTGGGGTGCAGCGTCCGCACACTCCACGAGCACTTCCAGGCGGGCGTGGGCGACACTCCGATGGGGTGGGTCCGCGAACAGCGTCTGCGACACGTGCACGAGGAACTGTGCACCAGCGGCCGCTCGGTGACCGATGTCGCCTTCGCCTGGGGCTTCACCCACCTGGGCCGGTTCTCCGCCGTCTATCGCAAACGCTACGGCGTCCTGCCTTCGGACACCGTTCGGAAGGCGTGACGGGAACGTGTCCCGGGCTTTCCGGGAGCTTCGTGCCGTGGGATGGCGAAGCATGCACAGAGCCTCCAGATGAGATGGACGGGGCGAGACGCTACATCGGGCACGAATTCCCCGCTATCCCGAATGTGCGGCACTGCTCCGGTTCCCGCGTAAGCGCGGCCAGAGGGGGAAGTCGCTCCTCGCTACTGCTCTGACCTGCGCAAAGAGGGCAGGGAACCTCGGCGCACGATGCGGACAGCCGCCACACGATCCGGATAGTTGTGACGCTCACGCGGTTCTACGGTCACCCCATCAAGCAATCAGCCGATGGAGGCCGAATGAATCCGCGCGACGACGCACGCCGCCAAGTCCTCATAGTGGGAGGGGGAATCGCCGGGATGACCGCGGCCATCGCGTTGGCCGACCGTGGTCATTCCGTGGAGGTGGCGGAGCGCAACCCCGACTGGTCCGTGACCGGTTGGGGCCTGAGCCTCACGGGGCCCTCGCTGCGGGCGCTGCACGGTCTCGGGCTTGCCGAACCCTGCATCGACCGCGGATTCGGGATCACCCAGATCGCGAACTGCGACGCCGCGGGCGAAGCCCGGGGCGTCATCGATCTTCCGCTGCTGCTGGGGCCCGAGCTGCCGGCATTTGCCGGTCTGAGCCGCGGGGCGCTGCACGAGATCCTGCGCGAAGCCGCATCCGCCAAGGGCGCCGTGCTCCACACGGGCATGAGCGTCGACGCCATGGACCAGACCGCCGACGGTGTGACTGTGCGGCTCACCGACGGCACCGTCCGGAACGTCGACCTGGTGATCGGCGCGGACGGCATCCGGTCCAAGGTGCGCGACATGCTCGGCATCCCGTCCCAGGCCGAGTACACGGACCAGATGGTGTGGCGCGCGATCGTGCCCCGCCCGGCATGGGCCACCATGCTGCACACCTTCGCCGGTCCCGTGCACAACGCGGGACTGATCCCGATCTCCCGTGACCAGGCATACGCCTTCGTCACGGAGAACTACGCGGACCAGGGTGTCCTTCCGCAGCACGAACTGGCCGACCGGATGCGGGATCTGCTGGGCGTGTTCTCCGGCAAGGTCGCCGAGATGGCGGCGACCATCAAGGATGCCGAGCTCGTGGTGCGCAGGCCGGTGCAGGCCGGTGTGGTGAGTGCCCCCTGGCACCAGGGCCGCGTGGTGATCATCGGAGATGCGGCGCACGCGCCGTCCCCCCAGCTGGTCAGTGGCGCCGCACTCGCGATCGAGGACAGCCTCGTGCTGGCCGAGGAACTCGGGTCGCACGAGGACGTCGAATCCGCGCTGGAAGCGTTCGAGCAACGCCGCCGGGAACGGTGTCGACTCGTGGTGGAGACCTCGGTGCAGGTGGCCGAGCTGGAGCGGGACGGCCACCACGGCGAGGCCCACAAGGTGCAGGACCGCTGCCACCAGGTGATGGCTCAGCCCATCTGATTTCGAGCCGATGTCAGCCCCGCCGCCCGGGGACCGTAGAAATGAAGGTGTACTACCCATGACCGCCTCGCACCGGCCAGTCGCGCTGCCACTGAATTCCGAGACCCTGCCAACGACTTACGACCGCCCCGCCGACTACGACGACTTCATCGCCGAGCGGGACGTGCGGGTCCCGATGCGCGACGGCGTCGAACTCTGCGTGGACATCTACCGCCCGCGTACCGAGACGCCGCTGCCCGCCCTGCTGGCCTTCGCCATCTACAACAAGGACCTGCAGGGCCCGGACATCGCGGAGACGATTCCTCCGCAGCCCTCCTGGTCCCCGCTGTGGTGCGGCCCGCAGGAGGCCGGCGACACCCGCTTCCTCACCTCCCGCGGCTACATCCACGTGATCGGCTCGCCGCGGGCCGTCGGCAAGTCGCAGGGCGGCGGGGAGCGGACGTGGGACTCCTACGACCTGATCGAGTGGATCGCCGCCCAGCCCTGGTGCGACGGACAGGTCGGCATGGTCGGCATCTCCGGCTTCGGCGCCGAGCAGATGTACGTGGCCCGACAGCGGCCCCCGCACCTGAAGGCGATCTTCCCGTTTGACCCGCGCGGCGCGTACGGCACGCTGGGCGGCTTCCGCGAGGAGTACCCGGGCGGCGTCGTCCACCTGTTCCGCTACCTCGTCTCCCACTTCGGCGTGTTCCACCAGGACAAGGGCGCGCCCGGTGAACTGACCGCCGAGAAGCACAGTCTGTGGAAGGAGGCGATGAACAACGACGACTACAAGCTCCACCCGCACCTGTACAACGTGCTGACGATGAAGGGCCAGCACCTGCCGGCCTACTTCAACGTGCTGATCGACCCGTACGAGCCCGAAGGCACCGTCGAGCGCAGCGAGCGCGAGATCGCCGACATCGACATCCCCGTCTACACAGGGTCCGGCTGGTACGCGTACACGTACAAGACGCATCTGCAGGGAGCGCAGACCTACTGGCGCCACCTCGACACGTCCTCCAAGAAGATGCTCTTCGCGGGCCCCGCCCACCTGGAGCGCCCCTTCCACGGCCTGCACGGCGAGATCCTGCGCTGGTACGACCACTGGCTCAAGGGCATGGACACCGGCGTCATGGACGAGCCGCCCGTTCGCTACTGGGTTACGGGCGCCAACGAGTGGCGCACCGGCGAGGACTGGCCACTGCCCGAGACACAGTGGACGCCCTTCTACCTCAACAGCTGGGAGCGGCTGAAGCCCACGCCCTTCACGCCTGCCTCCGCCGACGACACCGTCCCGCCCGACTCGTTCGTGCAGATGCCCCTCACTCACACCCGACAGGTGTCGACGCTTCGCTACCTGTCGGAGCCGCTGAGCGAGGACCTCACCATCGCGGGACCCGCGGTGCTGAAACTGTTCGCCGCGATCGACCAGGACGACACCAACTGGATCGTCACCCTCTCCGACGTCGGCCCCGACCCCTCGGTGCGCACGGTCCGCGAGGGCGAGCGGGACATCGATGAGAACCTGCCCAAGCGGGAGTTGACCCGTGGCTGGCTCAAGGCGTCGAACCGCGCCCTGGACGAGCAGCGCTCCACGGAATGGAAGCCGTTCCACAAGCTCACCCGTGCCGCACGCCGACCGGTCGAGCCGGGGGAGGTCGTCGAGTACGACATCGAGATCCTCGCCACCGCCAACGAGTTCCGCCGCGGGCACCGGATCTGCCTGGAGATCTCCAGCATGGACACCCCGACCGGCGTGGCCGGGGCCACCAACGCCGAGTACGTGCCGTACCACGTCGGCAGCTCCCGAACCACGCTGCATCACGTCCACCACAACACCCATTACCCGTCCCGACTGCTGCTGCCGGTGATTCCTCGTGAGCGCTGACCTGACCCGGACCCTGCACGACGCGCAGGACTGGCTCCGCACCCATCTCGCGGAGCGCCGCAACCCGTTCAATGCCATCGACGAGGCCGCGGCCCGCCGAGCCATCGACACCCTTCCCGGCACCGACCCGGTCACCTGGGCCGGGCACTGGACCGGCATCGCCGCCGACTTCGCCGACCGCGCCGGGAGCCAGGAGAAGAGCGGTGACCTGAAGGAAGCACGCGAAGCATGGTGGCAGGCCTACCAGTTCGCCTTCCTGGGCCGCTACCCCTCTCCCGTCCACCCCGCGAAGCTCGACGCCTACGTGCAGGCACGGGCCTACTTCGCACACGCGACAGCACTGGACGACCCGCCGGTCGAGCACGTCACGGTCCCCTTCGAGGGAGGGGAGAACGAAGGAGACACCGTCTCCTTCTTCGTGGCACGGCCCCGCGGCGTCGAGCGGCCGCCGGTGGTGATGATGTGGGGCGGCATCGACGTTTGGAAGGAAGAGACGTACGCCCGCGGCCGGAAGCTGCGCGAGCGCGGCTTCGCCACCCTCCACATGGACAAGCCGGGCGTCGGGCAGTCCCCGGTCCTGGCCGGTCCCGACGCCGAACGACAGTGGGACCCGGTCTTCGCTTGGCTGGAGAACAGCGACCTGGACGCGTCGCGCTGCGCCGCACTGGGGCTCTCCTTCGGCGGCTACTGGGCCATGAAACTGGCCCACACCCACCGCGAGCGGCTGACGGCGGCCGTCAACTGGGGCGGGGGAGTGCACCTCACCTTCCAGCCCGAGTGGCAGGAGAAGTCCCGCAACGCCTCCTCGTACCTCATGGACCTGATGGCCGCCCGTTCGCGGATCTTCGGCGGCCGCACCTTCGAGGACTACGTCGCGGCCTGCCCGCAGCTCTCCCTCCTTGACCAGGGCATCCTCGAACGCCCCTGCGCCCCGCTGCTGTTGGTCAACGGAATCGACGACCGGCAGAACAGCGCCGAGGACATCCACCTCAGCCTGCGCCACGGCGACCCGAAGACCGCGCGACTCTTCCCCGGCGGCCACATGGGCACCGGACCGGTCATGCCGACCATCACCGACTGGCTCACCGCCCGTCTGACCAAGGAAGGCTCCTGAGATGAGCACCGAACACCTGATCACACACCTGCGGCACATCGACATCGCGATGCCGGACTTCGAGGCCCAGCACGCCTTCTACACCGGAACGTGGGGCCTGACCGAGACCCACAACGACAACGGGGTCTCCTTCCTCGCGGCCGAGGGCTCGCCCGAGCAGTACGTGGTACGGCTGCGGCGCGACGCCCAAAAGCGCATGGACCTGGTCTCGTTCGGCGCCGCCACCCCCGCAGACGTCGACACACTCACCGAGAAGCTGATCGGCCAGGGCGTCAAGATGGTGCACGAACCGCGGCCCCTCACGACCCCCGGTGGCGGATACGGGGTGCGCTTCTTCGACGGCGACGGCCGCGTCGTCGAGGTATCGGCCGACGTCGCGACCCGCAAGCACCGCAAGATCGAGGAACGCGAGTCGATCCCCGTACGCCTGTCGCATGTGGTGATGAACTCCCCGAACCCGGAACAGACCGTCGCCTGGTACGTCAAGCACCTGGAGTTCCGGCTGTCCGACACCCTCCGCATCGGCTCCAAGGGCGAGTTCATGTGGTTCCTGCGCTGCAACGCGCTCCACCACAGCTTCGCCATCGCACGCGGGCCGCATGTCGCCCTGCACCACGCGTCGTTCGAGTTGCGCGGCCTCGACGAGTTCATGCGCGGCACGGGCCGCATGCTGCGCGGCGACGTCGAGAAGGTGTGGGGCCCCGGCCGCCACCACGCCGGCGACAACACCTTCAGCTATTTCCTCGACCCGGTGGGCAACACCGTGGAGTACACGACGGAGCTCGAACTCGTCGACGAGGACACCTGGCACCCCTCCATCCACGACCTCACCAACCCCGAGATCATCGATCAGTGGGGCACGGCGAACCAGATGAACGAGTTCGTCGCCGGCCGCTCCTTCAACGACGTCGACCCCGGCCTGTTCGTCGCGCCGCCCATGTAGGACCGCCGGCCCGCACCGCTTCTGCCAGGCCTCCCCTGCATGCGGTGCGGGCCGGCTCGCGCCCAGCACACCGACAGGAGACACCCCATGACCGGGTCCGCACCGTCCGCCGACCTCGACGAGACCACCCTCACGGACGCCACCATCGCCAGCTTCGGGGACACACCCGACCCCAGGCTCCGCAACTGCTTGTCCATCCTCGTCAAACACCTCCACGCCGCGATCCGGGAGATGGAACCGACCCTCGACGAATGGGAAAGGGCCGTCGAGTTCCTCACGGCCACCGGACACACCTGCGACGACACCCGCCAGGAGTTCGTGCTGCTCTCCGATGTGCTTGGTGTCTCCTCGCTGGTGGAGAACATCAACCACCGCAAGTCGTCCGGAGCCACCGAAGCCACGGTCCTCGGCCCCTTCCACATGACCGAGTCGCCTCGGCGGGAACTGGGGGCCAGCATCGACGAGGTCGGCAAGGCCGAGCCGTGTCTCGTCACCGGGCGCGTCCTGTCCGCCGACGGCACGCCCCTGGCGCGGGCGAGCGTGGACGTATGGCAGGCGGACGAGGACGGCTTCTACGACGTGCAACGCCCGGACGTCCTGCCGCCCGGCAACGGGCGGGGCCTGTTCACCACGGACGACGAGGGACGGTTCCGGTTCAGCACGGTCGTCCCCTCCCACTACCCGATCCCCACCGACGGCCCCGTGGGCCAACTTCTGCTGGCCACCAACCGCCACCCCTACCGCCCGGCGCACATCCACTTCATCGCGACGGCCGACGGCCACTCTCCCGTGACCACCCACATCTTCGTGGCGGACAGTCCCTACCTGGAGTCGGACGCGGTCTTCGCGGTCAAGAGCAGCCTGATCCGCGAGTTCCAGCGCATCGACGACGCGGAAGAGTCCGCCCGGCACGGCCTGGCCGGGCCGTTCGCCCATGCCGAGATCGACCTGGTGCTCGAGCCGGCCCGGGGTAGGGAGTCCGCATGAACCGGGATGTCGGTGGCGGCCACTTCACCGTTCCCGCACAGCCCACGCAGGTGGTCTTCGGCGCGGGGAGCCTGAGCACGCTCGGCGACGAACTGGCCGTATCGGTGCTCAGCCCCGTACTCCTGCTGTGCTCGAACAGCGGGCGCGAACTCGCCCACCGGCTTGCGACCGAACTTCCCGATACGGTCGTGGGCGTCTTCGACGAGTCACGCATGCACGTGCCGCGGCCCACGGTCGAGGCCGCACGGAAGACCGCCGCCTCCCTCGGAGCCAGGGCATGCGTCGCCGTCGGGGGCGGCTCGGCGATCGGCCTGGCCAAGGCCCTGGCACTCGAGGCGAATCTCCAGTACATCGCGATCCCCACCACCTACTCCGGATCCGAGATGACACCCGTGTGGGGCATCACCGAGGGGCAGACCAAGACGACCGGACGCGCCGAGAGAGTGCGCCCCGTCTCCGTGCTGTACGACCCCGACCTGACGCACTCCCTGCCCGCCGGCGTGTCGGTCACCAGCGGACTCAACGCCATAGCCCACGCCGCCGAAGCCCTCTACGCCCCCGACCGCTCCCCGCTGACCGATCTCATGGCCCAGGAAGCGGTGCGCGCGATGGCCGCCGCCCTCCCGGCCGTGGTCGCCGACCCGACGGCCGACGGGCCCCGGTCAGCAGCCCTCTACGCGGCGTGGCTCAGCGGAACATGCCTGGGTCTGACGACCATGTCCCTGCACCACAAGCTGTGCCACGCCCTGGGCGGCAGCCTGGACCTGCCTCATGCCGAGACCCATGCCGTGCTGTTGCCACACACCCTGGCCTTCAACCTGGAGGAAGCACCGGAAGCCCGTGCCCGCATGGGGCAGGCCTTGGGCCACGACGATCCATCGACGAGGCTGTGGCAGCTCAACCAGGAGCTCGAAGTACCGGCTTCCCTGCGCGAGCTGGGCGCAGACCCGACGGGCCTGGCCACGGTCAGGGAGCAGGCGCTCTCCGCGCCCTACGCCAACCCGCGCCGCGTGAGCGGCGACAGCCTCGACAGGATCCTGACGGCAGCCTTCAACGGAGAACCTCCGGAGCGGCTGCGCCCCATGGCCTGACGGAGTCACCGCGGCCCGGCAGCACTGGGCGGACACCACTGCAGGATGTGGCCAGGTGCCGCACGTTCGGGATAGTCGGGGAACCGCCGGCTTTGTAAGTTCCCGGAAACTTCACCGACATGGAGCCGCCATGAGCACCTCAGAAGCATCCGGGCGCGTAGCAGTCCTCGGCTGCGGGCCGGCGGGAATGGCAGCGGCGATGTCCATTGCGCAGTCGGGCCACGATGTCACGCTCTTCGAGCGCTTTCCCGAGGCCAAACCGGCCGGCAACATTCTCAACCTCTGGCCGCCGCCCTTGAAGGCGCTCGAGATCCTCGGCGTCGACACAGACGACCTGGGCGCGCCGTGCCGCCAGGAGCTGCGGTCCGCTCGCGGCCACTTGAGGGCGAAGGTGGAACTTCCGCCCGAGATCGAGCGCGAATTCGGGGGAACCTTCATCGGGTTGCTCCGCCCGGAGCTGTACGAGCGCATGCTCGCGGCGCTCCCTTCGGGCCTCCTGCACACGGGCCGCAACGTCGTCCGCGTCGAGCAGGACCCCGCGAAGGTGGTGCTCCACTTCGAGGACGACGCCGCCGAGGAATTCGACGTCCTGGTCGGCGCGGACGGCATCAACTCGATCGTGCGGCAGACACTCTGGAACGACGGCCCCGTGCGCGAACACCGGCTCCGCCTCATCGGCGGCTACACCTTCGCCGAGGACACCGGCGCGGTACCGGGTCAAGCGGTGATCATGCACGACCGGGCCGTGCAGGGGTCCCACACGAGCATCCGGCACAAGGGCCGGGACGGCTTTCAGTGGTGGGTGGTCGGCGCCCAAGACCCCGCAGAGCCGGCTCCGGCGGACCTGAAGGGCCACGCCGCGCGGCTGATGAGCAACTTCCCCGGTCCGATGCCGGAGCTCGTCGCCTCCACGGACAGCACGTGCGTGCAGACGTGGCTGCTCCGTGACCGGCCACCGATCCCCACATGGTCGCTCGGCCGCGTCACGCTCGTCGGGGACGCCGCACATCCCACCTCTCCGTACGCCGCCTACGGCGCGGGCATGGGCATCGAGGACGGCTACTTCCTCGGAAGGGCTCTCGCGGGCCGCAACCTGACCGACCTCGCACAGGTGGCGGCGGCGCTCACGGAGTACGAGGAACCCCGCAAGGCGCACACTGCGTGGCAGACCGAACTGGCCTACCGCAACGGGCGCCTGTTTCATCACACGTCTGCCCCGCTGCGGCCGTTCCGGGACCTGATCCTCGACCGCACCTCGTTCCTACAGCGCCTCATGGGGCGCAAAAGACCAGGATCGATACTCGAACAACTCAGCCTGATCGAAGCCCGGCGATAGCCCGCCGTCGGCGGAAATCCACCAAATGCGTGTGCCGGAATCCCGGCCTTGTTCCGCATGCCGTTCTCCTCGGCATGCCGGAAGGCGCCCGGATGGATCGCGGATTCGTCCTGCGTCCAGGCCCGGGCGAGACATCGGAATTGACAGTTACGCGTCCGAAACCGGTAACGCGACCACAATGGGGTGAGGTCAATGACCATTGAAAGCCAGGCCGACGAAGGCCGAGTTTCAACAGATGTGAACGACCGGGCATATCTAGGTTTCGGCACCAAGGCCATCTACGGGCTGGGTGACGTCGCGAGCCAGCTCGCGTGGTCGTTGGGCACGAGCTACCTCACGGTCTTCTACACGGACTCGGTCGGCCTGGCCACGGGCGCGGTGGCCGTCCTCATGCTCGCGGCGCGCATTCTGGACGCCGTCGTCGACCCCCTGATCGGCGGGCTCTCGGAGCGCACCCGCAGCAGGTTCGGGCGTTTCCGCCCGTGGATCCTGTTCGGTTCGCCAGTGCTCGCCGTCATGGTCGTGCTGACCTTCACGGCACCGTTCGGCAACGGCGGAGCCGGCTTCGGGTGGGCGATCGGGACGTACATGGTGCTCGGTGTCGTGTACAGCGTCGTCAACGTGCCCTACGGCTCGCTCTCGATGGTGCTCTCACCGTCCACGCGGGACCGTGTCGCCCTCAACTCGGTCCGGCTCATCGGGACGAACGTCGGAGCGGTGCTTATCTCTCTCGTTTCGGCGCCGCTCATCATCCAATTCAGTGGCAAGGGCGGGGCGATGACGGTCAGGGGCTACACGCTGACCGCGCTCGTCATGGGCGTGCTCTCGCTCGTGCTGTTCCTTGCGCTGTTCTTCCGCACGAAGGAAGTCGTCACGCCGGTACGCCGCGAACGCGCGACGCCGAAGTCCACGTTGACGGCATTGATGAGCAACCGCTCGCTGCTGGCGCTCGCCGTCGCCTTCCTCCTCGTCATGCTGGGCTTCTTCGGCCGCATGTCGACGGTGATCTACTACCTCATCAACAACGTGGGCAGGCCCGACCTCATCGGCCCACTCATGATGGTGCCGTCGCTGGCCGGCGTGGTTGGCATCGTCGCCTTCGCCAATCCCGCCATCGCTCGCCGCGTCGGCAAGAAGCGCCTCGCGATCATCGGTTCGCTGGGATCGGCCGCGGCACTGTTGCTGCTCACGGTCGTCGGCTGGTCGAACCTGTGGGTGGTCGTCATCCTGTCGGCTGTCTACGGCATCGCGAACTTCAGCATCGCGATCATGATGAGCATGGTGCCCGACACGATCGACGACGGTGAGGTGCGCACGGGCATCCGCAGCGACGGCACCGGCTACGCGAGCGTGAGCTTCGCGCAGAAGGTCGGAACCGCGGTCGGCGCGTCCGTCGGCGTCGCTCTGCTCGGCGCGTTCGGTTACGCCGCGGGCGCGCATCCCACAGCGGAAGTGCTGGACGGCATCAACGTCGTCGCGAACGTGTTCCCCGCCGCGGCCTTCATCCTCGCCGTGGTCCCGCTCGCGTTCTACCGCATCAGCGAGGACCGCAACGACGCCAACACCGCCCGGCTCGAAGCGATGCGTGCCTCTGCGGGCGACGACGTGTAGCGCAGGTCGTCCGCGGAGGCACGGAGAGCCGACACACTCACCAGGAGCCGAAAATGAACGAGAACCACCTCATCGAGACCCGGGGCTTCCGCCCGGTCACGCGCGACGGACGCGTGGTCGGCTTTGCCTTCGAGGCCCGGATTGGCTACTACCGCGGCGTGCCGCTGACGATCGTCAGCAACCTGGCGGTCAGCGTCGACGGAGAGCCGTGCCGCCGCGAGGACATCCGGTTCACCGTCGACGGCCGCGAGTACACCCTCGATGAGATGGCGGGCGAGGAGCAGGTGCGCTGGGAGTACGGCGCGCGGGCCACGATCAGTGTGCTCAGCGGCACGGCGCTCCCGCCCGGACCGCACGACATCCGTCTGTCGGAGACGGTGTTCCCCTCCTACATGCCGGCCCCCGGGTTCGTCAGTCACGGCGAGCGGACGATGACGATCGTCGACCCCGTGCAGGAGCCGACCACCCAGCGCCTCGGGGTGAGCCTCTACAGCTACCAGTACGAGTACTTCCTTGGCCGGATGACGCTCGCGGATGCCGTCGCGGAGGTCGCCGCGATCGGCGCCACGGGCGTGCAGTTGCTGCCTGAGCAGATGATGCCCGGCTACCCGCAGCCGTCGACCGCGTGGGTCGACGAGTGGCATCGGCTGATCGAGCTGCACGGCCTCACCCCGACCGTCATGGACACTTTCGTCGACGTGGCCCAAGCCGGTCACCGCGCACTCCCGCACGAGGAGGCGGTTGGCCGGCTCGTGACCCAGATGGAACTCGCGAAGCGGCTCGGGTTCCGGGCCATCCGTCCGACGACCGGGCCGGTCGAGGACGCCGCGCCGGAACTCGTGCGCGCCGCGCTGCCGGACGCGGAACGCCTCGACATCCGCATCCTCCCGGAGATCCACGCACCGGTACGACTCGGCGGCCCGCTCACGACGTCCTATGTCGACCTCATAGAGAAGACCGGCACGAAGCACCTCGGCTTCACGCTCGACCTCGGCGTGTTCTGCCAGCGGATGCCGCAGGCGCTGCTCGCCCAGGCGCGCCGCCGCGGGGTCGGCGAGGAGATCCTCGACTACATCACCGGTGCGTTCGCCGAGACACGACCCACCGGCGAAGTCGTCGCGCGGGTACGGGAGATGGGCGGCACCGAGGTGGCGCTGACCCTCGCCGGTCACTCCGGCGCGTTCGGCCCGCGCACCAACTCGGTCGCGGACCTGACGGCGTTGATGCCCTACGTCGGCAATGTTCACGCGAAGTTCTACGAGATCGAGGACGGGGCGGAGGCGGCGATTCCGTACGCCGACGTGCTGTCCACGATCGCCGCGAGCGGCTACACGGGCTCACTCGACAGCGAGTACGAGGGCCAGCGCCTCATCCAGGACGCCTTCGAGGTCGACAGTTGCGAGCAAGTACGTCGCCACCACGCCCTCATGCGCGGGCTGCTGCGTGCCTGAACTTGCAACAGTCCCCTTCACCCGTCGGACAGAGAGAAGCCTCATGCCGGACGTACTCATCATCGGCAGCGGTCCCATCGGATCGACCTATGCCCGCGTGCTCACGGAGGAGAACCCGGATCTCTCGATCCTGCTCGTGGACGCCGGTCCGCAGCTCACGTCCGTGCCCGGCGTGCACGTGAAGAACATCGCCGGGATCGAACGGCGCCGTCGGGCGCAGGCCATGTCCCAGTCCGAGCACGCCGATGAGGCGGAGACTGCGCGCATCATCGCCACGGAGGGCAAACCGCCGACGCCCGACACAGCCCGTCCTGGCACCGCCTATCTCGATCCGAGTGCGGCCGCCGCGATGCCGCCGACCGCGATGCACGCCGCCGCCATGTCGACGTGCGTCGGCGGGATGGCCGCGCACTGGACCGGCGCGTGCCCGTGGCCGCAGGGGACAGAAATGCCCGAGTTCATCGACCCGCAGGAATGGGACACCGCGTTGGAGCGGGCCCAACACATCCTGCAGGTGACCCAGGACGCCTTCGCCACCAGCCCCGTGGGCGAGGCGGTGTGCTCCGCGCTCGCCAAGGAGTTCGACGCCGAACTGCCCCTCGACCGCCGGGTGCAGCCCATGCCACTGGCCGTGACGGTCAAGCCCGACGGGACGCTGTACTGGACGGGCACGGACATCGTGCTTGACCGCCTCGCGACCGACCCGCCCAGCACCTTCGAACTGCGCAGCGAGACACTGTGCCGCTCCCTCCTCGTCGAGGAAGGCCGGGTGACCGGTGCGCGCCTGAAGGACCTGCGCACGGGGGAGACCTACTCGCAAGAGGCGAAGGTGGTGGTCGTCGCCTGTGACGGCATCCGAACCCCTCAGTTGCTGTGGGCTTCGGGTATCCGCCCGGAAGCGCTGGGCCGCTATCTGAACGACCACACGCAAGTCATGGCGGGGGTGGCACTCGACCCGGAGAAGGTACCGGGCGCCTACGCGGCGAACCGCGTGACCGATCCGCTGGTCGGCGTGCACTGGGTTCCGTACTCGGAGGCACACCCGTACCACGGGCAGCTCATGCAGATGGACCTCTCGCCGATCGCGCTCGCGGACGGGGCGAAGGACGACGGCACGCAGGTCATCGGCATGGGCTATTTCGTGCCGAAGGACATCTCGGCCGACGATCGGCTGGTGTTCTCTGAGACGGAGACCGACCGCTTCGGGCTCCCGCAGGTGCACACCGAATACACCCTCACCAAGAAGGACCACGCCGACATCGCGCGCGTCACGGCCGTGCAGCAACGCGTCGCCGACGCGCTCGGCCGGTTCGCGCCGGGGCGCGAGCCCATGCTCATGCCTCCGGGGTCCTCGTTGCACTACCAGGGCACGTTCCGCATGGGTGTCGCCGAGGACGGCACGTCGGTGTGCGACCCCTCCTGCCGTGTCTGGGGCTTCGACAACCTCTTCGTGGGAGGCAATGGCGTCATCCCGACGCCGACCGCCGGCAACCCCACGCTCACGAGCGTGGCGCATGCGGTGCGGTCGGCCCTGGTGATCGCTCGGTCGTTCGGCGAAGCCTGACCCGTACCCAGGTCAGCCCTGGTAGCCGGTCACTTGGGCGACCCAGGTGAGGAAGTCTCCCGGGTCTTCATTGGTGGCGTGGCCCTTGTCCCAGTAGAAGGAGTGGTCGACGGTGTCGCCGAGGCCTGCCGCGGCGGCGGCCAGGTTGGCGGACACCGTGAACGCGGTGTCGGTGTCGCTCGTGCCCAGCCGGATCCACCAGTGCTTGGAGCGGCCCGGGTTCCTCTTCCCGAGGTGGTGCATCGGGTTCATCAGATCGAGCAGCGCCGGGATGTCGCTGTCGACGCGCTTGGCGGTGAGCCCGGTGGTGTCGTTCTTCTGGCTGTAGGCGGTGAAGTGGCGGGACTCGGTGGTGTTCGAGCCGAACTCGTTGTTCTCACCGGCGGACAGGTCGAAGGCGTCGAAGGCCGGCGCGGTCTTCTTGCGCGCTCCCACGTGCGTGAGGAAGTCCTGCCACGTGAACGTCGCCTTGGTGTTCTTCCAGGTGATGAAGGTGTTCTTGGCGAGGTACGTGGCACGGTCGGAGCCGGACAGGCCCTCCAGGTACGCCGTGGCTGAGGGCTGGATGTACTGGTTGAGCAGGTAGTCCTCGTAGTTGCGGGCCGTCAGCGGGCCGTAGCCGTGCAGGCCGTGCAGCTTCAGCGACGCCTGGTACTCGGCGAACTGGGACTGCAACTGCTTGGAGACGGTCTGGTCGACGGCCTTGCCGGTGGACTGGGTGGCGTTGCTGCCCCAGTTCCACTCGTAGGCGCCGTCCGCGTGCTCCAGGTCGGTGATCGGGCACCACGCGCCCGTCGCATAGATCGCGTCGGAGGAGCGGGCCGCGCCGAGGTCCTTGAGGTACTTGTCGTAGAGCTTGCTGTCGCCGGAGGCGCCGAGCAGCGCGGACAGGGCGCCGCCCGCACTGGTGCCGGTGGACACGATCCGGTCGGTGTTCCCGGGGATGCGGCCCTTGTTGAAGCGTACGTAGCGCACGGCGGCCTTGAGGTCGACGATGGCGGCCGGCGCGGTTCCGTAGTACGTGCCGTCCGACGTGGTCAGGCTGCGACCGCGGGCGCCGGGCTCGACGACGACGTAGCCGGCCGTGAGGGCCAGCTTGGCGAGGTTGACCATGCCGTTGACGGCCCCGGCGCCGCCGCCCGGACCGCCGCCGGCACCGTCGGACGGCATCCCGCTGGGCATACCGCTCGGCATCCCGCCGGACGAGCCGCCCATGCCGGTCATCTCCAACGCGTTCTGCCCCACGCCGGTCGCCTCGGCGACACTGGAGGACATGTAGGCGCCCACCGCGTTCGCGAGGACGATGGGTGCGTGACTCGCGTCGACGGCTTTGCCGTCGACCTTCACCGGAACGCTGACACACAGGCTCTGGTGGGTGTCGTCGACCGGATGGGCGACGTAGTTGCGCGGCTTGTAGAAGCGGTAGGTCACCTCGCGGTCCGTGCCGGAGGCGTCGGCGATGGTCTCGGTCTTCTCGGTGTAGTCATCCTTGTCGAAGACCAGCGCGTCCGACGCCCCCGAGGCGTCGGATCCGCTCGCGGTGTCGCTGTTCTCCGCCTGCGCGTTCAGGGCGAAACCGCCGATGGCTGCGACACCGGCGGTGGCGCCGATCCCCATGACGACGGTCCTGCGGTTCACTGCCCTGTGCTTCACGGTTGTCTCCTCATCGCGGCAAACGCGTTGCTGCGTGTGCGGGGGTCACATGGGTCGGACGATGTGCGGCCGGGACGGAGGTACTGAGCCCGTCCCAGTCGAGTGTGCGGAACCTAGCCCATTATTTTCAATGGTTGAAAAATTAGAAGACGATGAAGGTACGCGCGCCCGCCGCGAGCAGG
Organism: Streptomyces mayonensis; assembly: GCF_018982965.1. GTDB lineage: Bacteria > Actinomycetota > Actinomycetes > Streptomycetales > Streptomycetaceae > Streptomyces > Streptomyces mayonensis. The sequence goes on from NZ_JACBYP010000001.1 coordinate 136,503, forward strand.
CAGAATCGAGGACGTGAACATCCCCGCCGACTCCGCGGCCGTCCGCCGCGGCAATCTCGCCCTGGTCCTGCGGCACATCGCCGACCACGGCCCCTGCGCGCGCACCGAGGTCGCGGCCGGCACCGGCCTGGTGCACGCCTCGGTGACCGCGCTCGTCGCCGACCTCGTCGCACGCGGGCTGGTGGAGGAGGTGGGTGCTGCCGTCACGGGCGCCCGGGGTCGGCCGCGCCGACTGCTGCGCCTGGTGCCCGAAAGGGTACGGACTACGGCTGTTCACGTGACCTGGGAGCACATCACCGTAATGACGGCGGGCCTCGCGGGCTCGCCCGGCGGCGCTCGACAGCTGGCGCATCACCAGGGGCCGTTCGGGCCGCGCGAGGGGATGGCCGACGCCATCGCTGCCGCTGTCACGGAGTCCGTGCCCGCGGCCCCCGGTGTGCACCACGGTCGCCTGGTGATCGCCATGGCAGGGCCGGTCACGGATGCACGCGCTGACGACCCCGGCCGCGGCTGGCACGCGCCGGAGCTGGCCGCGCTCGTCGCAGACCGGCTGTCCGGGCAGTCCTGCCCCGTCGATGTGGTCAATGACGCCAACATGGCGGCATTGGCCGAGCAGCACGCCCTCGCTGCGGCGGGCGACGATCCCGGCGGCACTGTCGCCTATGTCAAGTCCGACGCCGGTGTCGCAGGGGCCCTGATCATCAACGGACGTATTCATCACGGCAGTTATGGCCTGGCAGGGGAGCTCGGCCACATCCCGGTCACCCTCGACGGGCCTGCCTGCCGGTGTGGCGCGACCGGCTGCCTGACGACATACATCAGTACGCGCGCCGTCCTCGATGCCGCCGGGCTCGGCGACCTTGCCGCACCGCACGACAGTGGCGCCGCCCTGGCTGAACTCGGCCGACGCCTGCAATCCGCAGAGCCTCGGGCATTGGCCGCTCTGGATCGGGCAGGGCGTGCCCTGGGTGCCGCGATTCAGTCGATCATCGGCATGGTCGACGCCGAGCGCATTGTCCTCGGCGGTCACCTCGCCGAGTGGCTGCCTTGGCTGTTGCCGGGCATCAAGGTCCGCATGGATCCCCGCCGCGCCGCGTTCCCCACGCTTCCCGTGGCCGTCTCGCCCGGCGTCTTCGGCCCCGATGCGGCGCTGCACGGTGCCATCGCCGCGGGTCGCGCGCGGATCCTCGCCGACCCCACCGCCGTACCCGGAGGCAGGGGGAGCGGCGGTGCTTCGTGCGCGGGGTCGGCCGGAATCTGACCCTTCGGGAGCTCCCCGCTCCGTACATGCCCGCACGCCCGCCTTGAAGAAGTGGGGTAAATATGGACAAGGTGGGTGTGGCTGATTCCGCTCCTCGCCCCGGTGCGGTGGACGCCGCCCGACCCAGCGAGAACGGAGCGCCGCATGGTGGCCAGGACCGAGGAACCCACCCGATTGGTAGTCGGTGTCACCGGCGCCACGGGCATCGTCTACGCCGTGCGGGCGCTCGACATCCTGCGTGAGCTGGGCATCGAGTCCCACCTGGTCGTGTCGAAGTCGGCCGCGCTGACGCGGGCCTACGAGACGGACCTGAGCAAGGACGACCTCGAAGGACGTGCGGACGTCGTCCACCACCACACGGACGTCGGTGCGCCGCTGTCGTCGGGGTCCTTCCAGACGTCGGGGATGCTGATCGCCCCGACCTCGATGCGCACCCTGGGGGAGATCGCCTCGGGGGTGACGTCGTCGCTGGTGTCGCGCGCCGCCGACGTGACGCTGAAGGAACGACGACCGCTGATCCTGCTCGTCAGGGAGTCGCCGCTCAACCTGATCCACCTGCGCAACATGACGGCCGTGACCGAGGCCGGAGCGACCGTCTTCCCGCCGGTCCCGGCCTTCTACTCCAGGCCGTCGACGATCGAGGAGATCGTCGACCACACCGTGGGCCGTGCCCTCGACCAGTTCGGTCTGCGCACTGACGTCTTCCCGCGCTGGGACCAGGACCTGCGGGACAGCGCCCGAAGGAGCGGCCCGCAGGGCGAGCCCGCGGGGGAGGACGCATGAAGATCGGGATCATCATCGGTTCCGTCCGCGAAGGACGCAGGGGCAAGACGGTTGCCGACTGGGTCCAGGCGCATGTCACCCAGCGCGCCGACGCGGAGTACGAACTCCTCGACCTCAAGGAGTTCGGCGTCCCGCCGCTCACCTCGGCGACGGTTCCCGGTGCGGCGAACAAGCAGTATGACGACCCCCACGTGACCCGGTGGAGCCGGGCGGTGGACGCATGCGACGGCTTCGTATTCATCACTCCGGAGTACAACCACGGGGTGCCGGGGTCGTTCAAGAACGCGTTCGACTCGCTCGGCTCGGAGTGGGCAGGCAAGACGGTCGGCTTCGTCTCGTACGGCGCCGATGCCGGCGTGCGCGCGGTGGAGCAGTGGCGTCAGATCGTGGCCAACTTTCAGATGCTCGACGTCCGCGCCTGCGTGGCGCTCTCGCTCTTCACCGACTTCGCGGAGGACGCCCTCGCACCCCTGGAACGGCGCGACGGCGAACTTGCCACGCTCTTCGACCAGTTGACCTCTCTCACGGAAAGGCTGGACGCATGAGCGACAGGACCGCGCCCGCGCCGAAGGCACCGATCAAGGACCTGCGTGAGGGCATCGAGCTGCTGAAGCGGCAGCCGGGCCAGTTCGTCTCCACCTCCGTCGAGGTCGACCCCACCGCCGAACTCGCCGGCGTCTACAAGAAGGTCGGCGCGGGCGGCACGGTGACCCGCCCCACCAGGGTCGGCCCGGCCATGCTGTTCGAGAACGTCAAGGGCTACGACATCCCCGTGATCGTCGGCGTGCTCGCCGCGCGCCAACGCATCGCCACGTTCCTGGGCGCGGACGTGAAACAGCTCGGACGGCACATGCTCCATGCGATGCAGCACGCGAAGGACCCACTCATCGTCGACGAGGCCCCGTGCCAGGAACAGGTCCACCTCGCCTCCGACCCCGGCTTCGACATCCGTACACTCCTGCCCGCGCCCACCAACACCCCCGAGGACTCCGGCCCGTACTTCTGCATGGCGGTGCTGCGCGGAACGGACCCCGAGACCGGCAAGCACGACGTGACGATCCACCGGCTGTGCGTGCAGGACAAGGACGAGCTGTCGGTCTTCATGCAGACCGGGCGCCACATCGGCTTCATGTACGAGAAGTACGAGGCGATGGACAAGCCGATGCCGATCACCATCTCGATGGGCATTTCGCCGGTCGAGTACATGGCGATCTCGTTCGAGCCGCCGTCGACGCCGTACGGGTTCGACGAGCTCGAGTTCGCTGGCGGCCTGAAGGGCTCGCCCGTCGAACTGGTCAAGGCCAGGACGGTCGAGGAGTACGCCCTCGCGTCCGCCGAGATCGTCATCGAGGGCGAGATCCTTCCCGGCCGCCGCGTCGCGGAGGACCAGCACTCCGGCACCGGCTTCGCGATGCCCGAGTTCCCCGGCTACGACGGGGTGGCCAATCCCTCGCTGCCCGTCGTCAAGGTCAAGGCCGTGACCACCCGCACCGACCCGATCCTGCAGACGCTGGTCGGCCCCGGCGAGGAGCACGTAAGCCTGGCCGGCATCCCGACCGAGGGATCCCTGACCCAGGCCCTCGACGACGCCCTGCCCGGCCTCGTCAAGAACGTGTACGCCCACCCCGCCGGCGGCGGCAAGTACGTCGGGATCCTGCAGATCCACAAGCGCGACCACAATGACCAGGGCCGCGAACGCCAGGCCGCCATCGTGGCGTTCGGGGCGTTCCCGGAGATGAAACACGTCATCCTGGTCGACGACGACGTCGACATCTTCGACACCGACGACGTCCTGTGGGCGATGACGACGCGGTTCCAGGCCGAGCGCTCCGTCATCCCGATCCCCGGCGTCCGCTGCCATCCACTGGATCCGTCGGCGGACCCGGAGTTCCTGTGGACCAACGCCGACCACGGCATCTCGACGAAGGTCATCTTCGACTGCACCGTGCCCTGGGAACTGCGCGACAAGTTCGTCCGCGCCCCGTTCCAGGACGTCGACGTCACACGGTTCCTGCCCGATTGGACCGACGCCTGACGGGACGAGAGGTGCTCGGCCGGTTCCCCGGCCGAGCACCGGTCCTACCCGCGGTGCCCGTCGGTCAGCGGGTCGCCGGCCTTCTTCACGACCTTGTCGATCCAGGCCATGGCCTCGGGCACGTCGTAGTTGCCGGCGTGCGGCTGGTTCCAGGCGAGTTGGAAGTCCACATCCCCGACCTGCGGGTCCGCATTGAGCGCGCGGTCCAGGTTGATGCCGATGATGAACGAGGTGTCGCGGTCCCGCGTGCCGTTGCGGACATACCAGTGCGGCGCCGTGTCGGCGTTCTTGGTGCCGATGAAGTCCATCGGGTTGATCAGGTGGATCTGATCGTCCACGGTGGTGGACTTCTTGGCGGTGTACTGCTTCCAGGTCAGTCCGGTGTCGTCCAGGCCGCTGCCGTCGCCCGGGACGTTGTTGTGGTCCCAGCTGAACTCGGTGTAGTTCATGTACTTCTGGGCGTACGAGCCGAACAGGTTGGTCTCGGTGCCGCTCGTGGTGTCGCCGTACACGCCCACCGCGTCGAACGCGGGCGTCGACTTCAGCGTGGCCTGGGTGGCTACGAACTTCAGGTACTTCGTCATGTCGACGGAACGCACCTTGTTCGCGGCGTTGTCGACGTCCAGCCAGTCGTTGACGTACGACTTCGTGGTGGACCCGCCCGGGCCGCCGGAGGTGATGACGAAGTTCTCGCCCAGCGCCGGGATGGTGTGGGCCGGGTCGGCCTTCAGATATGTCTCCGCCGAGCGGACGACTTCCTTCTCAATGGTGTCCAGCATCGTGCCGGCCGACAGCTTCGAGCCGTCCGGGTTGCGCAGACCGAGGCTCTTCTCGTACGCGGGGAACTTGGCCGCGATCGACGCCGCGTCGGCCGGGTGCGCGTTCGAGCCGGTCGCGTCGCGGCTGCCGAGAATGTTGTAGAGCCACTCGTAGGCGACGTCGGCGTTGCCGAGGTCGGTGATGGGGCAGTACGCGTTGACCGCGAACACGTCGTCGCGCAGCGTGCTGTTCCCCTTGGAGTCGATGCCGGCCGCACCGATCGCCTTGAGGTAGGAGTCGTACTCGGTGTCGTTGCCGGAGGCGCCCAGGATGGAGGAGAGGGCGCCGCCGCCGCTGGTGCCGTTGACGACGATCCGTTCGGCGCTGCCCGGCATCGCGGCGTCGTTGAGCCGCAGATAGCGCACCGCGGCCTTCGCGTCGACCGCAGCCGCCGGTGCCTTGCCCGGCGACGAACCATCCGCGCCCACGAGGCCGCGGCTGCGGTTCGCCACGTCGACGAAGACGTAGCCGGCCTTCAGCGCCGCACCGACGTTGCTGGTCGAGCTGTTATAGGTGGCGCCTGCGGTCACGCTCGACTTGACGTAACTGGCCATCCAGCCGCTGTTGTTCACTGCGAAGTAGATCGGCGCCCGCTGGTTGCTGAAGGCGCTCTCCGGCACGAACACGTTCATGCTCTCGTAGCCGCAACGGGTGTTGCTGATGGTGGTGGTACCGCCCATCCCGGGCTGCTGCGCTGCGGCGGCGACCGGGTTGTCGACGTAGCAGAGCTCCTTGTACCAACGCACCTTCACCGGCTGGTCGTCGACCGTGACGGTGATCGTCGTGTAGGCGCTCCTGTCGAACGCCAGCGCCGCGTCCTGTGAGTCCACGACATGGCCGCGCTCGTGCGAGTCGGACGCGACCGCGAGGGAGGCCGGCGTCGCGAGTGTCGTCAGCGCGAGCGAGCCGACGATCGCCATACCGCGCAGGCGGCGCTTGCGGGTCGGAGTGTGCCCCTCCTGACGTCTTGTGCGGGCAAGAGCGGTGCGTCGTGGGGACGCGGAGAGCCGCCGCATGGAGTCTCCTCATTGAGTAGCGAGTGGTTCGCCGGATGCCTCGGGTGCAAGGCGTCGTGCACGCTATAGCTTTGTTAACAATCTGCACAACAATTGTGCTTACATTCTCAGGAAGGCCGATGAGGTCGCGATACCGAGGGGCGAGGAGACCTGGCCGAGGGGCTCCCCTCGCCGCGTCTGCAGACGGTGGAGGTGGCGATCGTGATGAGGGGTGATGCCGGGCTGGGCCGGCAATCTGAAACGGCGGGACGCCGACGGCACCGTCTGGCCGCACTCAAACCCGACCTCACCTCGAATCGAGGTGGACCGACTGCCCTCCGGCGTACCCGGACGGGAGGTGGTGTGGCGGGCGCAACCTGTGCTGTCGGCGTCAGTGGCCGAGCGCTCGCGTTCGACGACGCCTGTTCAAGGGGGCGCGGTCGGCTCAGGGGCGCGTCGCCGCCGACCGGTTCGCATCGCGAGGGTTCGACCACGGATTCGACGATCCGGGGCGGCTTTGCGGAGGTTCCGGATAGGGCATCTGCGGCAGCGGTCTCACTGGTTTTGAGCGGGCGCTGCGGGCTCCGTCGGGTGGATCGCTGAAGTGACGCGGCCCGCCATGCGGCGTCAGCGCTGCGCCGAGCGCGTCCTGATTGTGAGGGCGGCCAGCGCCATCATCACAGCGCCGATCAGAGCGGCGCAGGCGTACATCGTGAAGCCGATGTCGGCGTTGCCCGCCGCGATCAGCGCACCGCCGATCCACGGGCCGAAGATGGCACCGAAGCGCCCCATTCCGGAGACCCAGCCGAGGGCGGTGGGGCGGTCCTCGTCGTTGTGGTGGGTGCCGACCGTCGCGTAGACCATGGTCTGGCCGGAAAAGAGCAGCAGCCCGGCGAAGAAGACGACCATGTACAGGAGGCCGATCGACATCTTGACGCCCATGAGGTAGACGAAGACCGCGGTCAGGATGAACCAGGCGATGACGACCTTGCGCGGGCCGATCTTGTCGGCTGTGCGGCCCGCGATGAGCATGCCGCAGATGCCGCCGACGTTCAGGAACGTGGAGAAGAGGAGCGAGTCACCGGTGTCGTAGCCGAGGTCGACCATGATCTTCGGCAGCCACTGGCCGACCCCGTAGACCAGGAGAAGGCCCGCGAAGGACGTGAGCCAGAAGCAGAGCGTCGTAGTCCACTGGCCGCCGCGGAACAGATTCTTCAGGGCGTCGAGCTTGTCGGTGCTGCGCTCCTTCGGCTCGGGCAGCTCGGTGCCGAAGTCGGCGGCGAGCTGCCCGGCTTCGGCGTGACGGCCGCGGGTGAGCAGGTTGGTGGGCGACTCGGGCAGCATCTTGTAGGCGATCGGCAGCAGGATCAGGGCCGGGATCGCGGAGGCGATGAAGGCCGAGCGCCAGCCGAAGTCTTCGACCAGCCACAGTGCGATCAGCGGGGCCAGGGCTCCGCCGGTCTGGTGTGCGGTCATGATGATGCCGGTGGCGAGGGCGCGGCGGCCGCGCGAGGTGAACTCCATGCCGTACGAGATCGCGATCGGCAGCAGCGCGCCGAGGCCGAAGCCGCACACAAAGCGGAAGAAGCCAAACTGGCCGGTGGACTGTGACCAGCCGGTGCCGAGCGTGGCCAGAGTGAAAATTGCGACGCTGGCGAAAACGGTGACGCGACGCCCGATCCAGTTCGACGCCATACCCGACAGGATCGTGCCGAGCAGCATGCCGAAATTGGACCAACTGCCGATCGTGCCTGCGACGTCGGGTGCGAGCCCGAGGCTGTGGCTGCCGAGCATCTTGGGGAGTACGGAGCCATAGATGAACGTGTCGATGCCGTCCAGGAGGACGAGTCCCCAGCACAGGGCGACGACAGCGTTTCGGCTTCGGCGGGCCGTTGGCCTGCTCGCCTGGGCGAGCGGGGAGGTGGCGGAGGAGGACATCGTTGTTTCCTCTCGTGCGGGACGGCAGGACGAGGCCTGGTCCCAGGCTGCAAGGGCGTAGGGAGCGTGGCGGTGCGGCTCGCGCGGCCGGATGCGAGACGGCCGGAGCGTGCCCCTGAGCTGCTGACTCCGCTGGGAGCCTCGAGCTCGCTGTGGCGTAGACGTTAGGAAGCCACGACCGCTTCGTCAACGGTTTTGTTGACAATCTCGGCAACGATTTGGCCCCAGGGGCAGTCAGCCACCGCCCCTGGGGCCAAGGCTCGGGTCAGGGCTTGATCGGCGGGGTGCCGTGGGTGTGGAAGGACTCGATGGTCTTCAGGCCCCAGGCCTGGCCCTTCTTGCGCTCTTCCTCGGTCCAGGTGATGAGCGGCCAGTCGGGGGCGAGGACGAGGCGGGTGAGCGGGTTGCACAGCTCGATGCGGTTGCCGCCGGGCTCGTAGACGTAGAGGAAGAACGTCTGCTGGATGGCGTGCTTGTGCGGGCCCGTCTCGATGAACACGCCGCTGTCGATGGCGAGGTCGGCGGCGCGCAGGATGTCCTCGCGGTTGTCGGTCGCGAAGGCGATGTGGTGCAGGCGGCCGTTGGCGCCGGTCCAGTCCTCGGTGTAGACGACGTCGTACGACTTGTTGGTGAAGGTCAGCCAGCGGGCCGCGACGCGGCCGGTGTCGAGGCGGATCTGCTCGGTGGGCCGGGCGCCGAGGATCTGCTGCTGGAACTCGGCGTTGGCGAGGACGTCGGAGGCCAGGAAGTTGATGTGGTCCAGGCGGCGCACGCCGACACCACGGTTGGGCTTGGCCTGCGGCTGGTTCTTCAGGGCCGGCTTCAGCTCGTCGGGGGCCCGGTAGTGCTCGCTCTCCCAGTACAGGGCGTGTTCGTGGCCGTCCGGGTCGGTGGTCACGTAGAGCTTGCCGATGCCGGGCTCGTCCTCGACCCAGTGGCCGGTGCCGCCGGCGTCCTCGACGGCCTTGACGCGGCGCTGAAGCGCGTCCGCGCTGGAGGTGCGCAGCGCGATCCGGCCGAGGCCGGGCTGGTCGCGGGCGGTGAGGACGAGGCTGTGGTGCTCGTAGTCGTCGAAGGTGCGCAGGTAGACGCTGTCACCGTTTCGGCCGCAGACGGTCAGGCCCAGGAAGTCCGTGAAGAAGCCGACGCTGGCGTCCAGGTCCGGGGTGAACAGCTGGGCGTGGCCGATGTGCGCGATGTCGCCGAGCGGCGGAGTCATCGGGGACCTCCTGAGTTCTGTGCGGGGAGGGGTGCAGTGTCGACGGAGCGCGGGAAGACCGTGCCGTCGAAGAGCTTGCGGGCCGTGCGGACGACGGCCGTGCGCCGCGGCGTGGGCAGCCCGTCGGGGCCCGTGGTGAGGCTGGTCTCGATGTCCGTGAAGCCGGTGGGGTGCTCGATGCGCAGCCGGTCGGTGTTCTCGGGCGCGCTCGCGATGCCGTCCGCCACGCTGCCCTCGATCCGCAGGCCCGCCGCGACGCTGGCCGCGCCGAGCACACCGATGGAGGTGTGGCAGCGCACGGGGATGAAGGTGCGGGTGGTGACGGCGCCGCCGTCCCGGGGTGCGGCGAGCAGGGTCAGCTTGGGCACGGTGGCGTCGGAAACGTCGCCGAGGCCCATCGACTTCCCTGCCGCGAGCCGGATCTCGCGCAGCCGGGCGGCCAGCTCCTCGTCCGCCTCCAGCTCCTTGGGGTCCTCGTCGCCGGTGACCTTCAGGGATCGGGCGGGGACGAGCACAGTCGGCATGCCGTTGTCCACGCAGGTCACTTCGACACCGGCGAGGATGTCGCGGACGTTCCCGGTGGGCAGCAGCGCGCCCTCGCCCGGCGGGAATTCGATGACCACCGCGGACGCCGTGCCGGGCACGCCGGAGATCTCCGCGTCGCCGCGGTACTCGACCCGGCCGCCGGGCGTCGGGAAGGTGGCCGTGGCGAGGTCACCGGAGTTGACCATGCGGATACGGACCGAGGTCTTGTCCTGGTCCGCGGGCACCAGGCCACGTTCGACCGCGAACGGGCCGATGCCGGCGAGGATGTTGCCGCAGTTCTGACGCCCCGACACCACGGCCTCGTCGAGGCCGACTTGGAGGAAGAGGTAGTCGACGTCGGCGGCCGGGTCCTGCGAGGCGCTGACGATGCCGACCTTGCTGGTGAGCGGGTGGGCGCCTCCGATGCCGTCGATCTGGCGCGGATCGGGGCTGCCCATCACGCGCAGCAGCAGCTCGTCGCGGGCGGCCGGGTCGGCGGGCAGGTCGTCGGCGAGGAAGTACGCCCCCTTGGAGGTGCCGCCGCGCATCAGCATGCAGCGCAGGCGCTCGGTCCTGGTCACGAGGTGTGCTCCTCGTACGTGCGGTACTCGACGCCGAGCCGCTCGAGCGTGTCGCGCAACCCGTAGCGGTCGAGGCCCAGTTGGCCCTCCAGGAAGGCGGCACGGGTGGCGGCCTCCTTCTCCTCGCGGGCCCGCGACTTCTCGGCGGCCTCGGCGGTGCGCTCGCGCGGCACGACCACGACACCGTCGTCGTCCGCGACGATGACATCACCGGGCCGGATCGTCTGGCTCCCGATGACGACGGGAACGTTGACACTGCCGCCGGTCGCCTTCACCGTGCCCTGCGCGGACACGGCCGCCGACCAGGCATGGAAGCCCATCTCGCGCAGCTCGGCGGTGTCCCTGATCCCGGCGTTGGTGACGACACCGCGCACACCCCGGTACTGGAGCGCGGTCGCGAACAGTTCGCCGAACATGCCGTCCGTGGACGGGGATGTGGTGGTGACCACGAGGATGTCACCCTCCCCGCACTGCTCCACGGCCGCATGGATCATGAGGTTGTCGCCGGGCCAGGACAGCACGGTGACCGCGGTGCCGGCGATACGTGTGTCCTGCTGGTTCGGGCGCAGGTGGTGGCCGAGCAGGCCGGTGCGGCCCATCGCCTCGTGGATCGTGGCGACCCCGTACCCGGCGAGCGCCTCGACGTCCTTGGGCTCGGCCTTGGGCGGGCCGGTAACGATGACGCCGGGCATCAGGCGAGCTCCTTCGCGATCTGCGGGTACGGGCGCATGTACGCCTCGGCCATGGTCGTGTGGGCGAGCCCGAGGTTGGGCCCGGCGTTGCGCTTGAGCTGCACACCCCGGCGTACGGCGAGGTCGGTGTAGTACTCCCACAGGTGCTGCTGGGCACCCAGGCACTCCATGGCCTTGCGCTTGGTGTCCCAGACCTCGGTGATGTCGAGGAGGACCTCGGGCCTGAAGCCGCTCATCTCGGGCTGGTGCGGCTCGAAGTAGAAGACGGGCGGGGCGCCGATGATCTCGCCCTCGCCGGGGTAGCCGATGGCCTGCGCGAGGATGCGGGCCTGGAGTGCCATGCGGTGGGCGGCCGGATGGTCGCCGTTGTACGGGTCCTCGGCGGGGTGGGTGAGGACGACGTCGGGCTGGGTGTCTCGGTAGACGGTGACCAGCTGGTCGGTCAGCTCGGCGGTCTCGACGAGGGGGTAGTCGCCCGCGTCGAAGAAGCGGACCTCGGCGCCGAGGGCGGCGGCGGCGCGCTCCGCCTCGTCGCGGCGCAGCGCCTTGATCTCGTCGAGCTTCCTGCCCTCGCGCCAGGCCTTGGCGGACTCGCCGCGCTCCCCGAACGTCAGGCACGCGATGGTCACCTTCTCGCCGCGGGCGGCGGCGAGCGCGATGGCGCCGCCGGCCCGCCACACGAAGTCCCCGGCGTGCGCGGTGACCACCAGGGTCGATCGTGGTGTCCCGGTGGCGGGCGCGTGGCCGTTGGTCATGCTGCATCTCCTTGGTGACAGGTGTGCACCCGCCCCCGATGCAGCGTCAGTCGGCGCTCAACACGTCGATCACACTGCGGAGGTGGGCGCGGACGGCCGCCTCGGCCGCCTGCGGGTCCCTGGCCCTGATCGCCTCGATCATGGCCAGGTGTTCACCCAGGGACTGCTGCGAACGCCCCGGCCGCAGCGCCAACTGGAAGCGGTGCCGCACCAGTTGGGCGTTCAGCCGCTCCAGGAGCCCTACGGCCGTGTGCTGGCCGGAGATCTCCCGGATGCGGGCGTGCAACTCGTGGTTGAGGTCGGAGTAGGTGAGCGGGTCACCGTTCTCCACCGCCTTGGACATGGCGTCCCCGAGCCCGGTGAGCTCGTCGAGCTGCGCGTCGGTGGCCTCCTGAGCCGCCTTGGCCGCGCACAGCCCTTCGAGCGCCATGCGGCACTCGGTGATCTCCACGGCCTCCTCGACCGTGACGACCCGGACCCGCGAGCCGCGGTTGCGGATCCGCTCGACCAGGCCCTCCGAGGCCAGTTCGAGCAGCGCCGCCCGGATGCTCGCCCGCGTCACGTCGTACTGCTCGGCGAGTTCGTTCTCCACCAGCCGCTGGGCCGGTGACATCTCGCCGCGCAGAATCGCCTTCCGCAGTTGATCGAGCGCGTACTGCTTGGCCTGCTCCCCGGAGCCCGGACGGGCTTCCTCCGGCATGTGCCCTCCCTGAGTGAGTGCGTGTCGACGCTAAATCTAGGCGAACAGAATTGTCAACGATTTTGTTTGCACTCTGTGGGTGCGTGCTTGATTGCTGCGGGTGGGTACTGCCGTGAAGATCTTGAAGCTGCGCGGTGTCGGGCCTAAGTAGTGCTTCGTTAGGTTCTTGCTCTGGTGAGTGGTTGGCCGCAGGTGGTGCAGGTACCGGTCCATCACCTCAGGAGGTCCTGCAGGGTGTCGAGGACCTTGTGTAGCCGGCGCAGGGCGGTTCGTGGCAGTGGGGCGAGCTGGTGACGCAGCGCGAGGATCTCGATGTCCTTGTCGTGGTCGTTCATCGGGATCAGCCGCAGGGCGGTGAAGGCGTGGGAGACGGCGATGCAGGCCAGGCGTACGAGCATGGGCAGAGACCATTGCCGACCGCTGTCGTCGGCGCGATAGCAGGGCTGAACTGCATCGACGTAATATTCGGCACCCACAGGGGGAGGGCACCGGTTCGCAGGGCTACGCTCACCGCGTGACCGCTCGTTCCCCGACAGCCCGGCGCTCGCTGCTTGTCCTGGCGGCAGTGGGTGCCGCGTCCATTCCTGCCGTACGGCCCTCGTGGCACGGTCGGCGCCCGATCGTCATGGCCACGGGGGTGACGGGCGCGCCTTACGGAGTCTTCGGCAGGCGCCTGACGCGGGAAATCAACGCGCACGACCGGTCCCTGGACCTTCGCGTCCGCAATACATCCGCGAGCATCGACAACCTACGGCTGCTCGGCACCGGCGACGCCGATCTGGCGCTGGCCCTCGGCGACAGCGCCGTGGATGCCTTCGAGGGGGCGGGCGCCTTCCCTGTGGCGGAACCCGTCTCGGCGCTGGCCCGGCTCTACCTCAACTACACCCATCTAGTGGCTGATACGCGTGCAGGGGTCGGCACCGTGTCCGACCTCGCCGGACTGAGGGTGTCGGTCGGCGTGAGGGGATCGGGCACCGTCACGGTCGCGCAGCGGGTCCTGTCGGCAGCCGGTGTCGAGCCCCGGGAACTGTGCTATCTGGGGCTCGACGACTCGGCCGGTGCCCTGCGGCACGGGGAGATCGACGCGTTCTTCGCATCCTGTGCGGTGCCTGCGCGCGCGGTGCGCGATCTGGCTGCCGAACGGCGCGGCGTGCTCGTGCCGCTCGGCGGGCTGGCCAGGGTCCTGCGACACGAGCACGGGCCGGCCTACGTCGACGTGTCCGTGCCCGCAGAAACCTACGGGCAGCGTACGGAAGTTCCGACGGTCGGGGTGGCCACCTATCTGATGGCCCGGGCCGGTCTGCCGGCCGAGGTGGCCTACCGTGTCACCAGAGCGATGTTCGCTGCGCGGCTGACGCTGCCCGGGCCCGAGGTGCCCGGTGCCTATCTGGACGAGAGGTATGCCATCGGTACCACTCCGGTGGCGCTGCACGCGGGTGCGGCGCGTTACTTCCGCGCCGTCTACGGCTGATGTCCGCTCAGTCGAGGCGGCCAGGGAGCCGAAACCGGACTACCAGGCCCTGGGGCTGGGCCGGAAACAGGTCCAGGGTGCCGCCTGCCGCGCGGGCCAGTTCGTCGGCGATCGCCAGGCCCAGTCCGCTGCCGTCGATGCCGCCGTGCCGTGAGGAGCGCCAGAAGCGGTTCCGCGCGGTCGTGAGCTCCTCTTCATCGAGCCCCGGCCCGTCGTCTGCCACCGTGAGTACCAACTCCCCGTGGGCGGCGGTTCCGGCCCGCAGGGTGACGCTGACGTGCCCGCCGCGAGGAACGAACTTGATCGCGTTGTCGACGGCGATGTCGGTGATCCGTCCCAGGGTCTCGGCCGGGCCACGGCGATGGAGCGCGCTCGGCAGTTCGGTCCGCAGACTCAGTCCGCGGGCGTCAGCCACCTCCTGCCATACGTCGAGTCGGCGTTCAAGGTCGGCCACGAGTTCCCCATGCCCGGCCTGCGCCGGCCCGTTCGCTTCGATCCGTCCGAGTGTGAGCAGATCCTCCAGGAGGATCTCGAGCCGGTTCATCTCCAGCATCACCTGGTCGTAGCGCTCGGCACCGGAGGCGGCCACGTGCGCCCGCAGATTTTCCAGACGCAGTGACAGCACGGCCAGAGGTGTCCGCAGCTCGTGGGACGCGTCGGCGACGAACGCGCGCTGCTTTTCCATGGCGGCGGCCACGGCATCGGCCATGTCGTTGAAACGGTTCTCCAGGCGGCGCAGTTCGGACGGTCCGCCACCGGAGCCGGAGGCGCGTGCGGTCATGCGCCCGCGCGCGATGGCCTCGGTGGCAGCGTCGAGTTCGGCGACCGGCCGCAGCGTCCAGCGCGCGAGCCGACGGGCGGCCTCGACGGCCACCGCGAAGGCCGTCAACATGCCGCCCGCCAGCAGCAGCCAGACACGGGCCACGTCGTACCGTGCATCGGAGGTCGGCGCGGCCAGCAACAGCACGCCGGTCACCCGTGCGTCGCTGCCCACCGGCTCGGCGATCACTACCCGGCCCGGTCCGAACAACGTGATCAGCGGGAGGTGTTCGGTGGTCCGGCCGGCCAGCGCTCGCCGGAACGGCCCCGCACTGTCGGCCACGCCTCCGCCCGCTTCGACCAGGACGCCGCCGTTGCCGCGGCGGACCTCGACCGGAGCGTCGTAGAGCGCCGTGTACCGGGAGACCTCGGACCGCAGTACGGTCGTGTCGCTTTCCTGAATGGCCTGCTCGGCCAGGTCGGCGATGCGCGTGGCGTCCGCGCGCCTCGAGAGCAGCACCTCGGCGGTGCGTTCCTGGGCGTAGGCCAGGCCGAACGGCAGGACCAGGGCGAGCAGCACCCCGCCGATGAGGGTGAGATAGGTGACCAGGAGCCGACGACGCATCACTGTGCCAGGCGGTAGCCGACGCCCCGCAGCGTCTCGATCAGATCGGGCCGGCCCGTCTTGGTGCGGATGCCCCACACATGGACGTCCAGCGAACGCGAGGCGGCGAGGAAGGCGTCGCCCCAGACGGCATCCATGATCTCCTCGCGGCCCCGGGCCACTCCGGGGGCGCGGGCCAGCAGCGCGAGCACGTCGAACTCACGGGCCGTCAGCGGAACACCCTGATGCGCCACGGTGACGGTACGGGCTGCCAGGTCGATCAGGACGTCCCCCACCTCCACCGTCTGAGGTTCGGCCTCCTGCACGGTCGGCGGAGCCTGCCGGATGCGGCGGCGGACCGCCTCCATGCGGGCGAGGAGTTCCTTCACGCGGAACGGCTTGGTGAGGTAGTCGTCGGCCCCGGAACTCAGGCCCTGCAACACGGTCCGTTCGTCACCTCGCGCGGTCAGCACGATCACGGGAATGGACGAGACACGGCGCAGTCTTCTGAGCATGTCCAGGCCGTTCATGTCGGGAAGCCCGAGGTCGAGGAGCACGAAATCCGCCATGTCCTTGCGGCGCAGGCCCTCTTCGGCGCGTACCACCCGCTCGACCAGGTAGCCGCGCTCGAAGAGGGCCAAGGAGAGGGCGTCGGCGAGCCGCTCGTCGTCCTCGATCAGCAGCACACGCACACGCATGGCGACCAGGCTATGCCGCGACTTCAGCCGTACGGGACCCGGGATCCTCGGCCTTGGAGAACGAAACCCCCTTCGTCTCGCGGATGGTGAGATACACGACCAGTGAGATGGCGGCGCAGCCGGTCACGTACCAGAAGAATCCGGACTCCATGCCGGCGTTCTTGAACCACAGCGCCACATACTCCGCCGTGCCGCCGAACAGCGCGTTGGCCAGTGCGTAGGGCAGGGCAACACCCAGCGAGCGAATACGTGCCGGGAACAACTCGGCCTTCACCAGGGCGCTGATCGAGGTGTAGCCGCTGATGATGAGCAACCCGGCGATCATCAGCAGCAGTGCGCCGCTCATCGTCGAGACATGCCCCAGCGCCGTCATGAGCGGGACGGTGAACAGCATCGCGCCGACACCGAAGGTGATCAGCAGCGGCCGACGGCCGATCCGGTCCGACAGGGCGCCGGCCAGCGGCTGGACCCCGATGAAGACCAGGATCGCGACGAAGCTCACGAGGGAGGCCTCGGTCCTGCTCAGCCCGGCACTGTTGGACAGGTACTTCGTCATGTACGTCGAGTACGTGTAGTCAGCCAGAGTGCCGCCCATGCTGAACCCGACGACGAGCGCCACCGTGCGCCGGTACTCCCACAGGCCGCGCAGCGTGCCGCGCTCCTTCTCCCGGCCCGTCTCCTCGACGGCCTGCTCGAAGGACTCGGTCTCGACCAGACTGCGGCGGAGGTAGAACACGGCCGCGGCGCCCAGAGCGCCGAGGATGAAGGGGATGCGCCAGCCCCAGGAGGACAGCGTCTCGTCCGACATGGTCCGTTGGAGCACGATCTGCAGGCTCAGCCCGATCAGCTGGCCGACCTTCATCGACACCATCTGGAAGCTGCAAAAGAAGCCGCGACGATGGTCCGGGGCCGCCTCGCTCAGGTATGTCGCGCTGGCCGCGTACTCCCCACCCACGGACAAACCCTGGAGCATCCGTGCCAGCAGCAGGATGACCGCGCCCCAGTAGCCGATCTGGCCGTGTGTGGGGGCGGCGGCTATGAGGAGGGCACTGAGCGACATCAGGAGAACAGTGACGTTCAGAGCGGTCTTGCGCCCCTTGCGGTCGCCTAGGCGTCCGAGCAGCCAGCCGCCGACTGGACGCATGAAGAAGCCGACCGCGAAGATGCCCGCGGTGTGCAGGAGTTGGGACGTCGCGTCACCTTCGGGGAAGAACGCCGAAGCGAAATAGACGGAGAAGGTCGAGTAGACGAACCAGTCGTACCACTCGATCATGTTGCCGACCGAGCCACCGATGATGGCTTTCCACGGACTGCGTGTAGCGGCCCGCGCGCCTGTCGTGGACACAGAGCTCTCCCGTCTGTTTGGTGTGGGTTCCTGAAGTGATCCCGCATCACCGCAGTTCGCAGGCAGCTTGACCGATTGTCCGCCGGGCAACCAAGGCTTCGTGGGCAGATCTAACCCGTGCTTAAGACTTCGCCTCTGGGCATGGGCGCGCGAAGTCCTGCGGCTGGGTCGCCGCCGCCCCTGTCCGCCGGGCACGGGAGTGGTCCGGGGCTGGAGGGCGGTGGCGTCGTGTAAACCGAGGCGGTAGGGAATGCGTGAGTGATGGAATTGCATCCGGGGACGAGAGGGGACTCTAAGTGTTGACCTCTTTTCGCGAGCCGGAAGTGGCGGCCTCGCCGCGTGCTTCGGCCAAGGCGAGGCGAGCCTGGCGAGTGCGGGGGCCGAATACTGCCAGGGCGACTGCGCCCACCATCCACGTACCGGCGATGAAGTAGAAGACGCTCCGGTAGCCGTGGCTGTTGTAGAGCGCTGCGACGATGAGCGGCCCCGCGGCGTTCGACAGCCGTCCCAGACCGTAGGAGACGCTTGTCCCCAGGGAGCGGCCGCGGGTGTCGAAGAGTTCGGGGGAGTAGGCGTACGCCAGCGCCGTGTAGCCGCGCTCGAAGAAGTTCACCAGGAAGCCGAACACGACGATGAAGACCGGGCTGAACGTGAGCCCGTACAGCAGACCGCACACCGCGATGACCGTGCCGAACACCGTCAGCGACCACTTGCGCTCGAAACGGTCCGTGACCAGCGACGCCAGGTACGAGCCGAGCGGTGCGCCGACCGTGGTGAGCGCCACGTAGAACACGGACTTCTCGACGCTCATGCCTTCCTTGGCGAGCAGCGTCGGCGCCCAGCTCGAATAGCCGAAGAAGCCGATGGTCTGCGTCACCCACAGGACCGTCAGGAGGAGGGTGGGCAGGAGGTACTTCTTCTGGAGGAACAGCTTCAACGGGGCCTTCTGGGCCGGGACTTCCGCAACGGGCGGGGCGGGCTCAGGGAGCGGGCCCTTCTCCGCGGCGACCCGCTCCTCGATCTCGCGCAGCACCCGGTCCGCCGCCGCGTGCTCGCCCCGGCTCTCCAGCCAGCGCGGCGACTCCTTGAGGTGGCGGGTGAACAGGACCAGCAGGATGCCGAGCGAACCCCACAGGTAGACCAGGCGCCACGACCAGTCGCTGAGCGGGACGACGGCGCTGGCGATGAGGTTGGTGACCGGGGTTCCGCAGATGCCGATGACGATCGCGTAGGCCTGGTACTTGCCGCGCACCGCCGCCGGATACATCTCGTTGACGTAGACGACGGCGACCACCGTCATCGCGGACAGGCCGGCCGATGTCAGGACGCGGAACACGCCGAGGGACACCAGGTCCCAGGCGAACACCGAGGTGAACGAGAAGAACGCGAAGAACAGCGTGGTCTGCACGAGC
Organism: Streptomyces mayonensis; assembly: GCF_018982965.1. Classification (GTDB taxonomy): domain Bacteria; phylum Actinomycetota; class Actinomycetes; order Streptomycetales; family Streptomycetaceae; genus Streptomyces; species Streptomyces mayonensis. The sequence goes on from NZ_JACBYP010000001.1 coordinate 155,095, forward strand.
GCCCGTTTGCGTCCCCACCGGTCCGCGACGGCGCCACCGACGACGGAGCCGATGAACATGCCGACGAAGGAGAGGGAGGTGACATAGGCGATCTGATTGACCGTCACGCCCCATACGTCTACGAGTTTCGGTGCCGTGGTGGCGAAGCTGTTGATGTCGGCGAACTCGAAGAAGTAGGCGAACGACACGGCGAGCAGGGTGAGTTTGTGGAACCGGGATATCGGCAGCCTGTCGATCCGGTTGAGTGCGTTGGAGGGGGACATGTGACGCCTTCGTCAGATGAGTGGATTCACGAGCGGTACGGGGGTCAGCGGGGCTCGTCCGGCCAGTACAGGCGCATCGGGTTGTCGACCAGGAGCCTGCGCTGCTCCTCCTCGGTCACCGCCACGTGCGGCACGTGGTCGACCAGGAGGCCGTCGTCGGGCATGTGGTCGGTGAGGTTGGGGTGCGGCCAGTCCGTGCCCCACAGTGCGCGGTGGCCGAACTCCTCGATCACGCGGCGGCCGAAGGGGACGACATCCGTGTACGGCCGCCGCTCCCCGTTGAGCGCGGCGGGGCCGGTCACCGTGAGGCGCTCGGGGCAGGTCACCTTCACCCACGCGTCGTTGCGGTCGACGAAGCGCAGGAAGCGGCTGAACTCCGGGCCGTTCACGGGCTCACGCACGTCCGGACGCCCCATGTGGTCGATGACCAGGGCAGTGGGCAGCGAGCCGAAGAAGTCCTCCAGGTCGGGCAGGTCGGTGGCCTCGAAGTAGAGGACGATGTGCCAGCCCAGCGGGGCGATCTTCCGTGCGATCGTGGTGAGTGCTTCCGTGGGCGCCGCGTCCACCAGTCGGCGTACGAAGTTGAAGCGCACGCCGCGCACCCCTGCGGCGTCGAGCTCGCGCAGCTCGGCCTCGGTGATGTCGGGGCGGACGGTGGCGATGCCGCGTGCCCTGCCGCCCGCGGAGCGCACGGCGTCGACCATGGCGGAGTTGTCCGCGCCGTGGCACGTGGCCTGCACGATGACATTGCGGGCGACGCCCAACCGGTCGCGCAGGGCGAACAGTTCTTCCTTGCCCCCGTCGCAGGGCGTGTACTTGCGTTCCGGGGCGAAGGGGAAGGCGGCCTGGGGGCCGAAGACATGGCAGTGGGTGTCCACGGCGCCCGCGGGCAGCCGGAAGGCGGGTGTGGACGGGTTCCGGTACCAGTCGAGCCAGCCGGGTGTCTTGGGGGAAAGGGTGTGCACGATCTCGTCTCCCGGGTGTGCGGTGGTCAGCGGCCCTGGCGCTTCAACAGCGCGTCCAGGCGCGGGTACACGGCGCGGGCGTTGTGCTCCTGGACGGCTGCCAGATCCTGCGCGGGCAGCCGTGCCGCCTCCGCGTACCGGCGTGTGTCGTCGAAGTGGTGGCCGGTGCACGGGTCGATGTCGCGGACGGCGCCGATCATCTCGGAGGCGAAGAGGATGTTCCGGGTCGGGACGACGTCGTACAGGAGGTCCGAGCCCGGCTGGTGGTACACGCAGGTGTCGAAGAAGACGTTGCCGAGGACGTGCTCCTCCAGTGGTGGCTTGCCGAGCGCCATCGCCAGGCCGCGGAAGCGACCCCAGTGGTAGGGAACGGCGCCGCCGCCGTGCGGGATGACCAGCCGCAGCGTGGGAAAGTCGGTGAACAGGTCGCCCTGGACGAGCTGCATGAACGCCGTGGTGTCCGCGTTGAGGTAGTGCGCGCCGGTGGTGTGGAAGGCCGGGTTCACGCTCGTACTGACATGCACCATCGCCGGGATGTCGTACTCCACCATCTTCTCGTAGACGGGGTACCAGGAGCGGTCGGTGAGCGGCGGCGCCGTCCAGTGGCCACCCGAAGGATCCGGGTTGAGGTTCAGCGCGACTGCCCCGAACTCCTCCACGCAGCGGGTGAGTTCGGGGACGCAGGTGGCCGGGTCGACGCCCGGGGACTGCGGCAGCATCGCCGCGGGGGCGAAGCGCTTCGGGTACAACCGACTCACCCGGTAGCAGAGTTCGTTGCAGATCGATGCCCATGCCGCGGAGGTGGCGAAGTCACCGACGTGATGCGCCATGAAGGAGGCGCGCGGCGAGAAGACCGTCAGGTCGATGCCGCGCTCGTCCATGAGCCGCAGCTGGTTCGGCTCGATGGTGTCTCGCAGCTCGTCGTCGCTGATCCTGAGGTCCGCGCGGGCGGGAGCCAGAGTGGGATCGGTGAGCGAGGCGATCTGCCGCTCGCGCCAGGCAGCGAGCGCCGGCGGTGCGGTCGTGTAGTGGCCGTGACAGTCGATGATCATGGTGAGGTCCTTCGAGGTGCGGCTCGTCGTCGACGGCTGCAGCCTCACCCCACCCGTGCACCAGCCGAGCGGCCCGTGCACGGAACTAACCATCCCTTAACATTCGCCCTCGGCGATCACCCCAGGTAGGTGTCACAGGGATGTGGTCTACATTCGGAGGCGGGCGGTATCCGCGCAGACACCGCTGATGGGAGGTGTGAAACGTGCAGATACTGCTGGCCGAGGACGACGACGGGGTGGCCGGCGCGCTCCTCGAGGTCCTGTACGACCACGGCCATGTCACCAGGCGCATCACGCACGGCAAGGACGTACTGACCTACCACCGCAGCTCCGACCTGCTGCTCCTCGATCTCGGACTGCCCGATGTCGACGGGCTGGAGGTACTTCGCTCCCTCCGGGCGGTGAGCGACATGCCGGTGGTGGTGCTGACCGCCCGGGGAGACGAACGCTCAGTCGTGCGAGGGCTGCGAATCGGAGCCGACGACTACCTGGTCAAACCGGTACGTCTCGCCGAACTGCTCGCTCGGATCGAGGTAGTCACCCGCCGGTCGGCGGCACTGAGCGCACCCGAGGCACGCAAGGTCACTGTGGGGGACGTCGAGATCGACCTCGACGCACGCCGTGTCACCGCCGGGGGCACCGGCATCGAGCTGACCGCGAAGGAGTTCGACATCCTCGCGGTACTCGCCGCGCGCACCGGCATCGCCGTCAGCCGCGAGCAGGTCCTCGACGAGGTGTGGGGCGACGCCCACCACGGGGTGTCCCGCTCCCTAGACGTGCACCTCACCCAGCTCCGCGCCAAGCTGAGCCGCCCCGACCTGCTCACCACGATCCGGGGCTTCGGCTACCGGTTCGGCGACGCGACGGGCTGAGGAGCCACCTCGTGCGCAACCGGGTCCAGGCAGCACTCCTTGCGTTCGTGGTGCTCGCCGTCGCGGCGTTCGCCGTGCCGCTGCTGGTCGTCACCGCGTCGGACCGCACGCAGGAGCTGGTGCTGGCCCGCAGCTCCGACCTCGACCGTTTCGGCTCGCTCATGGACCAGGCCGCGACGACGGGTGACACCTCCGCAGTGGTGGCCGAGGCACGCCGCTACACGCGGTTGTACGGGGAGGCGCTCGTGGTCACCGACACACGCCACCGGCCCGTCGTCGAGACCGGCGGCATGCGGGCCGCCGACCCGGCGGTGTCCCACCTGATCGATGCGGCCCTGCGCAACCAGACCGCACATCCGAAGGGTTCGTTGACCCCGTGGTCGCGTGGGCACCGGATGTTCGCCGAGCCCGCGGGCACCGGCACGCGGGTCTCCGGCGCCGTCGTACTGCGGGCCTCCGTGAGCACGGCGGCCGGTGACATCACGTGGCGCTGGGCCGCCGTCCTCGCCGCCGCGGCACTGGTCGCCCTCGCCTGCACCACCCTGGCACGCGCGGTCACCCGCTGGGTGGTCCGGCCGCTGCGCCTCCTCGACCGCGCCGTCGGCCAGCTTGCCGCGGGGCTGCCACCGGAGCACACTCGGGCCTCGGGACCGCCCGAACTGCGGCAGCTGGCCATCGGCTTCAATCGGATGGCGAGCACGGTCACCGCAGCCCTGGAACAGCAGCGGCGGCTCGTCGCCGACACCTCGCACCAGATGCGCAATCCCATGGCGGCGCTCAGGCTCCGCGTGGACGCCCTGCACAGCCACCTGCCGGCATCGGCGGAACGCACGTACACCGGGGTCACCACGGAACTCGATCGCCTGGAAACGCTGCTCGACGACATGCTGGCCCTCGCGACGGCGGAACACCGCGCCGGTGAACTGACCATGGCAGGTGACGAGTTCGCGGCCTGCGACGCGGCGGCGGTCGCGGCCGACCAACACCGGCGCTGGGAGCCGGTGGCCCGCCGGGTGGGGGCACGCCTCACCCTCCGGGCTGACGCTCCGGCGATGGCGGCCTGCACCGAGCACGAACTCGCCCAGGTCACCGATGTCCTCCTCGACAACGCCATCAAATACGCGGCCAGTGGTGGTCGGTCCGCCGAGATCACACTCCGCTGCGCAGCCGTGGGCCCGCACGCTGTTCTCACGGTGACCGACGATGGCCCCGGTCTGGAGGCGGAGGAACTCACCCGGGCCACCGAACGGTTTTGGCGCTCGGGCAGCCAGACCGGCACGACCATCGGCACCGGCCTCGGCCTCGCAATCGCCGAACAACTCCTCGCGGGGCGCGGGGGCCGGCTGGAACTGCGCCCCGCTCGGCCGCGCGGGCTGTGTGCGCGTGCGATCCTGCCTCGGCTCGCCGAAACGGACGTGGCCCGGTGAACCGCCGTACCGCACTGCGCGCTGGATTCGGCACTGCGGCTGCCGTCGCGCTCGGAGGCGCGCTCGCGCGGGACGGCTTTGGGCAGGCCGCCGGACTCAGCGGCGTGCTCCGCCTGGCAACCGGGGAACCGAGCGCGTTCTATGAGGCTTTCGGCCATCTCCTGGCCGATGAGCTCGCGTCGGCGAACCCTGGCCTGCGTTGCCGCGTCCGAACCACCGCGGGCAGCGTCGACAACATCGAACTGCTCCGTGCCCACCAGGCCGACCTCGCTCTCACGCTCACCGCCACTGCCCGGGACGCCGCCGACACCGACGTGTTCCCCCGGCCCGTACCGCTGCGGGCGATTGGTCGGGTCTACGAGACGTACCTCCAGTTCGCCGTGCGCGCAGACGCAGGCGTGCGAACGGTGGCCGACCTGCGCGGACACGTAGTCTCGCTGGGCCCGCCGGGTTCCGGGGCGGCCGTGTTCGGGCAACGGCTGCTGCGCGCGGCCGGCTTGTCGTCCCGCTCCGATGTCCGAGTGCGTCATCTGCCGCTGAACGAGGGGGCGAGCGCCATGGCGGCCGGCACCGTCGACGGACTGCTCGTGGCGGGCGGCGTCCCTCTGCCTGCGCTGAAGGAACTCGACGAGCGCCCCGGACTTCACTTTCTGCCGCTGGCCGAGCTGCTGCCTCGCCTTGGCGGTCGGGAAAGCCGCGCCGGAGCGGGTCTGGAACAGGTGTCGCTGCCGCAGGGCGCGTACCGCATGGCGGGCGGTGTCGCTACCATTGGCGTCTCCAACCTTCTGGTGTGCCGCCCCACCCTCCGTCACGATGTCGCCGAAGCGGTCACCCGTCTGCTCGTGATGCGCGCCACCTCACTCGTACCCGGCAACGCCGTCGGCGCCCAGTTCCTCGACGTCCGCAGCCTGATCGGCACGGGTGGCGTCGCACTGCACCCCGGGGCGCTTGCCGCCTACCGTGCGCTTCATGGGTGACGGGCAGGGGGCCCGAGACAGAGGACCCCAGTGCGGCGTGTTCGTATGTCCCGGGCCAGCCCGCCGCTCGATGTCCGTGCTGGCGGTCGTGCGGGCTTGGCGCCTCACGGTCGACGGACAGATCGCGTCCACGTTGTAGGTCTGCTGCGCGGCATCCTGGAGCGCCGCGGGGCTCGCGAACCCAAGGCATCGGTGTGTCGCATTAGTGTTGCTGCCCCACTTATCGTTGGGGTGTGGCTACGGACTCGCGGAGGCGACAGTTCGATCACATGCGCGCTGACAGCGCGACGGTTCGGCCCGGAGGGCGAACCGCGCGGGTCGGCCGGGCTGTCATCGACGCGACCATTGCCGAGCTTGGCGAGGCCGGTTACCGCGAGCTGAGGATCGAGGCGGTGGTCGAGCGCGCTGGGTCAGCTGCAGGGTTGTGCCCTCTCCGCCATGCGGGTCGCCGCGTCGTAGACCAGTCGCGCATGCAGCTCGAACAACGTCACCAGGTCGACGGTGTCACCGGTGATCTCCCGGTGTGCGAACAGGCCGTCGGCGCCGGCGATGGCGTAGGTGGTCAGGGTCTCGGAGGCGTCGTCGGCCAGGTCGGGGAAGAGAGTCCTGACCACATCGACGGTTCTCCGGTGGGCGATCTCGCGGACCTGCAGGAACACGGTTCGGCCGCGAGGCTCGGTGGGGCGGCGTTCGAGGGCGAGCATGAGGCCGAGGCGCAGGAAGTCGGGTGAGTCGGCGAGCGCCTTCGCCACGTTCGTGGCCATGGCGGTGACCCGCTCCAGTGGTGTCCCGGTCTCCTCTCCAGGCAGTGCGACGGCCGCGAGCCAGCTCTTGAAGCCGCGTTCGATCACTGCCGCGATCAGGTCGTCCTTGTCCCTGAAGTGCCAATAGATCGAGCTCGCGGGTAGTCCGCACTTGGCGCTCACGGCCGCGATGGACGTGCCGTCGTAGCCGCGCTCGCCCGCGATCTCCACCGCGGCATCGAGAATGCGGCGACGGGACTCCGCGCCGTTGGCGCGTTGCTTCCGGTCCGTAAGCCCCCTGGTCATAGCTGTGTATCTCCAGTCCGTGCAGACGGTGGGCCGACCGTGGATCGCCGCCGGGGTGGCGACAGCGCTTGCCGGTCCGGCGGGCGCTTCGGTCAGCGGACCATGGTGTCGACAAGATCGAAATCCGGCAGGTCGAGCGAGCAGATCCGCTCGGCCTCGTCGGCGGGCATGCCGAACTGGAGCAGCAGGCCGCGGGCGACCCGATCCGCGGACTTGCCGTCGTCCCGGTCCGGTTGTGCGTGCAACAGTGCGCCCAGCGCCAGCGCGGCGCCCGCCGTAATCGCCAGCGCGAGGTCCAGGTCCTCCACCTCGAATCGTCGGGCGTCCACCGCGGCACGGATGTCGTTGAGGGCGCGTGGAGCCAGGCCCCGGTTGGAGTGGGCCAGCTCAAGCCCGTGATTGAGGAGGACCTTGCTCAGCTCTTGGTGGCGGCGGTGCAGGCGGCCCGTCATGCGGAAGCTCTGCGCGTACGAGACCGCGGGATCGTCGACATCGGCCGTGAGACGGTCCATGAGGGAACCCCACCACTCCAGTGCCTCCTCGACCGCGACGCGGAAGAGCTCCTCCTTGCTGTCGAAGTGGTTGTAGAAGGAACCGACTCCTATGTCGGCGAGTTCGGTGATCTCCAGGATGGGGACGTCGGTTCGTCCCTCGGCCAGCATGCGCTGGGCCGCGCACACCAGTGCCTGTCGTGTCCGTGCCCGGCGCCGGTCGATGCGCCGGGGTGCGCTCTTCTCGGCCACGGTCTTGTCGGCCATATCGCGTCCTCCATCCCACCCGTACGTGCTCTGACTGCACTCTAGCCGCTGCGACTTGTTTTTTGAATATTTCTTCAGTTCTATTGACTGACGTCAGCTTCGTTAGTGAATATTTCTTCAGGAGGTGGTGACCATGGCTGTTCACCCCAGCGCCGGAGCCGGTACGCACGACGGCCATCACGGCACGCACAATGACCTGCACTCCGAGCGGGGTGCCCTGGTCGGGGAGCATCCCGGCCGGGCGGCGAACCCGGTAATCAAGGTTCACGACATCGCGTGGCTGGAGTTCGTCAAGCCCGACCTGGACCGGGCCGAGGCCTTCGGCCGGGCGTTCGGCTTCGTCACGTCGTACCGTGACGGGCGCGAACTGCATCTGCGGGGGACGCAGGCGGGGGCCCCGTGCGTGATCATCCACAAGGGGCGCAGGTCGCGGTTCCTCGGTCCGGCCTTCCGCGCCGCCGACACCCGCGATCTGCTGCGGCTCGGCGACACCCTCGGTACCCGGGTGCAGGCCCTGCCCAAGACGCTGGGCGGTTCTGTCGTGGATCTGCTCGACCCCAACGGTCTACGGGTCCGGGTCGTCGCCGACACGGATGAGCTCCCCGCCCTCTCGGCGCAGGAGCCGCTGCGCTTCAACTTCGGCGGCGAGCTCGACCGGATCAACGGCATCCAGCGGCCGCCCCGCGAGCCGGCGGGCGTCAGGCGCCTGGGGCATGTGGTTCTGCAGTCGACGACCTACATGGGGACGCTGAACTGGTACCTGGAGCACCTCGGCCTCATCGTCAGCGACTTCCTCTATTACGAGGGGCAGCGCGATCGAGGCCCGACCATGAGTTTCGTCCGCTGCGACCGGGGCGACACTCTGACCGACCACCACACCCTGGCCCTGACCCTGGGGCCGTCCAACCGCTACGTCCACTCGGCCTACGAGGTGACCGACCTCGACGTGCTGGCGGCCGGCGGCCAGTACCTGCTCGATCAGGGGTACTTCCGCTCCTGGGGCATCGGCCGACACAACCAGGGCAGCCAGATCTTCGACTACTGGCGCGACCCCGACGGCTTCCTCGTCGAGCACTTCACCGACGGTGACATGTTCGACAGCACTCTGGAGCCCGGCTGGGCGCCGATGACGGCATCCCGCCTGGCGCAGTGGGGCCCTCCCGCCACCAAGGACTTCCTGGGCATAAACCCCGGCCGGGAGTCCCTGCGCGAGCTGCGCTCGATGGTGACCGCTCTCCGTGAAGACAACGAGTTCGACCTGTCGCGCCTGCGCGGCCTGCTGAAAGTGGCTACGTCATGAGCATTTCCGTCCTGCGTACCAACGACGCATGGTGGGTGCGTACGCCCACCGGCGCGGCGAAGATCGAAACGAGCGCCGCCACCACCGGAGAGCTCCTCGCCGACCGTGCGGCGATCGACAAGGCCGCGGCGAGCGAGGGGACGGTCCCTGTCGAGCGCCTCGGTCTCGTCTCCCCCGTCACCGCGCCGTGCCGGGTCGTCGCTCAGATGACCAACTTCCGGTCACACATCGCGGACGCCGGCATGAACCCCGACACCGTGCCGCTGACGTTCTTCCGCAAGACGTCGGGCTCGATCTCCGGACCGTTCGACGACGTCGTCAAGCCGGCCCACGTCCAGTTCCTCGACTACGAGGTCGAGATCGGCATCGTCTTCGGCCGGTCGATGCCGGTCGGCACGAGGATCATGGCGGAGAACATCGCGGACTACGTCGCGGGCCTGGTGGTCACGAACGACGTCAGCGCCCGCGACGTGCAGCTGCCCAAGACCCAGTTCTTCGAGGCCAAGTCCTATCCGACGTTCACCCCAGTCGGACCGGAGATCGTCCTTCTCGACGCCGACGAACTCAAGCGGTTCACCGACCTCAGGCTTCGTCTCAAGGTCAACGGGGAGGTCCGTCAGGACGCCATGGTCGCCGGGGACATGGTGTTCCAGCCGCTTGAGGCACTACAGGCCCTCACCCGCTTCCAGCGTCTCGACGCAGGCGATCTGCTCCTGACTGGTACGCCCATCGGGACCGCACTCGGCGCTCCGCCCAAGGCGGTGCAGTTCATCGCCTCGCTCCTGCCCGCTCACCTGAAGTGGAAGGCCTTCTTCAAGCGCCAGGCCGGCAACCCGCGCTATCTCCATGACGGTGACGTCATCGAGGCCGGAGTCGCCACCGACGACGGCGCCATCGACCTCGGCACCCAGCACACCGTCGTTCGGTTCACCTGAGCGGCAGCACCGAAGGAAACACCATGTCGACGACCGCGCACACCGCACAGACCGCCCAGGGCGACCCGAGACCGCTGCGCCTGTCCCTGAGGGTCTGGGGCTGCTACATGATGACCGTCGGGGCACTGCTCTTCCTGGTGCCGAACCAGCTCATCGGCCTGTTCGGCTTCCCCGACATCGAGGACAACTGGATCCGTGTCTTCGGAGCCCTGATCCTCAACCTCGGCCTCGTCTACTTCCCGATGGCCCGTGACCTGCCCGCGGCCTTCGTGCGCTGGTGCATCTACTCGCGCTACCTCTTCTTCTGCTTCGCCACCGTCATCGTGATCGCGGACTGGCTGCCGGCCGGACTGCTGGTCTTCGGTGCCTGGGACGCGCTCAACGCGACGTGGGCTTGGTACGGCTACCGAAAGGCTTCACTGTGACCGAGTTCTGGCCCGAACGGTACGACCGCCCCGAGGACCTGGCCGCGATCGAAGCGGTACCTCTGGCTGCCCGCGGCCTGCCTGCCACGACATACGACGTGCTGAGCCGCGCCGCCGGCCTTTGGCCGGAGCGCACGGCCCTCTCGGTGATGCCCGAGGCCGCGCGCTGGCGCGAGCCCGTCACGGTGACGTTCGCCGAGCTCCACGCACACGTCAACCGTGTCGCGAACCTCTTCTACGGCCTCGGCGTCCGGCGCGAGGACGCCGTCGCACTCCTGTCCCCCAACTGCCAGGACCTGATCGTCGCGACGCTGGCGGCCGAAACCGCCGGTGTCGCGGCCCCCGTCAACGGCGCGCTCAACCCGGCCCACGTGCGGGAGCTGCTACGGCTCTCGGGCGCCCGGGTTCTGGTGGCCGCCGGCCCCGAGCTCGACGAGGCGCTGTGGGCGGCGGCCCTTGAGCTGGCGCGTGGCGGAGCGGTGCGTGCCCTGGTCGCCCTGCGGCCCACCGGAGCGGACGGCGCGGCGCCGCCGCTGCCGTCCATCGAGGGTGTCGTGGTCGGCTACCTGTCCGAAGCGGCGGAGCCGTTCCCGGGCGAGGAGTTCCTCGGGACAGCGCCCACCGCCGACGACATCGCGGCCGTCTTCCACACCGGTGGTACCACCGGACTGCCGAAACTCGCGGCGCACACCCACACCAACGAGGTCAGCGACGCCTGGATGATCGGCGCCAACACCGCGGCGGACGAGGACTCGGTCGTCTTCGCCGCGTTGCCGCTGTTTCACGTCAACGCCCTCGTGGTCACGCTCCTCTCACCGCTGCTGAAGGGACAGCAGGTGGTGTGGGCGGGACCGCTGGGCTACCGCGACATCCCGCTGTTCAAGGACTTCTGGCGCATCGTCGAGCACTACCGCGTCGCCACGATGAGCGCCGTGCCGACCGTGTACGCGGCCCTGGCCACGTGTCCGGTCGACGGAGCCGACATCAGCTCGATGCGCTACCTGGTCGTCGGCGCCTCCGCGCTCCCGGAGGGCGTACGGAACAGCTTCGAGGCGGCGACCGGGATCCCGCTCCTCGAAGGGTACGGACTGACCGAGGCGACGTGCGCCAGCGTCCGCGGCTTCCTGGACGTGCGACGGCCCGGCTCGGTCGGGCAGCGGATGCCGTACCAGCACATCAAGATCGTCGACGTCGACGCCGTGCCCGGCGTCCTGGCCGCCGAGCTGCCGGCCGGCGAGGTCGGCACGGTCCTCATCAGCGGCCCCACCGTCTTTCCCGGCTACGTCCAGGGCCGTGACGAGCATGGATACCACATCGACAGCCTGGGAAAGGTCGTAGACGGATGGCTCGACACCGGCGACCTGGGCTACCTCGACAAGGAGGGCTTTCTCCACCTCACCGGGCGGGCGAAAGACCTCATCATCCGCGGGGGCCACAACATGGACCCCCGGGTGATCGAGGACGCCCTGCTCACGCACCCTGCGGTCACCGGAGCACAAGCGGTGGGCCAGCCGGACCGTCGGGCGGGTGAGGTGCCGGTGGCGTACGTGACCGTCGCGGACCGCGATGTAACGGAGGACGAACTCCGCGCCTGGGCCGCCGCACACGTCAGCGAGGCGGCAGCCGCCCCCAAAGCGGTCCGCGTCCAGGACACCCTGCCTCTCACCGCCGTGGGCAAGCCGTACAAGCTTCCGCTCCGCGCTGATGCCACACGCCGTGTGCTGGCCGACGTCCTGCGGGACATCGACGACGTCGAGCAGGTCATCGCCGAGGCCGAATCAGGTGCGGTGACAGCCACGGTGAGGCTGCGCGCCTCGGCGTCGGCCCTCACCACCGCCGAAGTGGAACGCAGGGTGGTGGATTACACCGTGCCCTGCCGCATCGTCACAAAGCAACCAGGAGACGCCTGACATGTCACTCACCATCCTCACCCTCGTCCTGGCTGTCTGGTTCGGACTGATGGGCGCCGCAAAGGTCCTGGCCATCCCCGCGATGGCCGAGCGAGCGGGTCATGTCGGGTTCAGCGTCGGCGCCTACAGGGGCATCGGCCTGCTCGAACTCATCGGTGTGATCGGCCTGTTCGCCGGATGGGCGGTGACGGGCGTCGGCATCGCCGCCGCGGCGGGATTCCTGTTGCTGCTCGCCGGTGCGGCCCTGGCGCACTTGCGTGCCGGGGACCGAGTGCTCGGCGTGGCGCCGGTGGTTGTCTCGGCCGCCTTGGTAGCGGGCTACCTGGTCGTCCTCCTCTAGATCATCGCCGTAGAAGACAGTCGTACGAGAAATGGGCCGCAAGATGAGCAAGCAGGCACCCCCGAAACGAGGGCAGGCACCCGAAGCCGAGACGGTCGAGACAACGTCGGTGCTGGTGGTCGGCGCCGGCCCTGTCGGCCTGACGCTGGCCATGGAACTCGAACATCACGGCGTGGAGGCCCTGCTTGTGGAGAGGAACCTCTCCACAACCCGGCACCCGAAGATGGACGTCACCAACGGGCGCAGCATGGAGCTGTACCGGCGGCTCGGAGTCGCCGACGAGCTCCGCAAGATCGCCATCCCGGCTGACCACCCCACCAGCGTGACGTGGGCGACGAGCGCGGTGGGGTGGAAGCTCGCCTCCTTCGACTACCCCTGTGTCGACGAGATGCGCGAGACGATCCGCGAGTGCAACGACGGCACCCTCCCACTGGAACCCTGGATGCGAGTATCCCAGGTCGTCCTGGAGCCGGCGCTGAGGGAAGTACTGGAAGCCCGCGCGAAACACGTCAGGGTGCAGTACGGCTGGACGCTGGAGAGCTTCGAGCAGGACACTGAAGGGGTCACCGCCCACCTGATGTCCGATGACGGCAGCCGTCGGCGTACGGTCCGGGCGCAGTATCTCGCCGGATGCGACGGCGCCGGCAGCCGCACCCGCAGACAGCTCGGCATCAGCCTGGACGAGACCGATCTGCGCCGCATGCTCATCAAGGAACTCGGACTTCCGCGCACCGCCGCGATGCTGGCCCGCTCCTTCAGAGCGACGGGGGAGCGGCCGATGGACGGCCGCATCTACCTCGTGCACTTCACGACGCCCGAACCCGAGATCTTCCGGCGATTCGGAAACGTCTGGCACCTCCAGTCTCCGGAGGGCTGGACGGTGATCTCGCAGAACGACGGCGACACCTTCACCCTGCACGCCCCGCTCGGCATGGGCATCGACGCCGACCGCATCGACCCCCGCGAGTTCGTCTACGAACGCATCGGCCGCCGCTTCGAGATGAACGTCCTGGTCGCCAACGCCTGGACACCGCGTCTCACCGTGGCCGACGCGTACGGCAGCGGCCGGGTATGGCTCGCCGGCGACGCAGTGCATCAGGTGCCCCCCACCGGGGGCTACGGAATGAACACCGGTGTCGGCGACGCGATCGGGCTCGGCTGGGCACTCGCCGCGGTGCTCCAGGGCTGGGGCACCCCCGGTCTGCTGCGCGCCTACGAACACGAGCGGCGAGGGGTGGCGCTGCGCAACCGCACGGCCGCCGCCCGGCACAGTGTCATACGGGGAGCGGTCAAGGCCGCGTACAGGACCGACGTGCACAGCGAACGCTGGGTCGGGGCCCGTGCCCGCAGGCAGCTCGGGCGGGAGATCAGAGACCTCGGGAACCTGGAGAACGAGGCCCTCGGCATCGAACTCGGCTATCGCTACGACACCTCACCCGTCATGTGGCATGAGACCGCAAGCCGACCCCCGCGCCAGACGATGGACGAGTACACACCCAGCACCTGGCCGGGGGCCCGCCCCCCGAGCGTTCTTCTCCAGGACGGACGGGCTCTGTTCGACCTCTTCCACCACCATGGATTCACCCTGCTGCGGTTCGCCGACCACGACGTCACCGCGCTCACCGCCGCCGCCGCCGAGCGGGGCGTGCCGCTGGAGGTCGTCGACGTGCGTGACGTACACACCCGTGCGCTGTACGAGCGCGACCTCGTTCTCATCCGCCCTGACCAGCATGTCGCCTGGCGTGGAGACACCGCTCCGCTGGAGCCCGTACGCGTCATGGACCGGATTCGGGGCGCCCACAACTGAGCCGTTCCGAGTAAAGCCGCCCCGGACAGGGGGTGAGTGGGCGCCGGCGTATTGAGGGTGCGCCGGCGCCCACGGTTTCGGTCCACTTCGGCGTACGTGACTCATCGCCAAAAGGATGATGCGTCAACTCATGTGCGCGCCGGGTGATGCGTCATCCGTACGGAGAGGTAGAACTGCCATGAGCGACAAGAAGATCATCGCGCTCGCGGGAGCGACAGGTGCGCAGAGCGACGGTGTCCTCAGCGCCTCCGTCCTCGGCGAGCACCAGGGCGACGTGTGCAGGGCGCTCTCGCGCAAGTCCGGCGACAAGTTCGAGGCCGTCGAGACGGTGGCCTCGCCCTAGGGCTCCCCGCAGTTGTTCGGCTGTGCCGCCTGGGGCAGATCGAGCAGGAGCTTGACGGCGGCGACCGACCACACCATCGTCATCGGCCGCGCCCTGCGCATGGACGTGGGACCCGCCGAGCCCCGGGTCTTCTACCAGGGCAGGTTCGGCGGCTACCGCGCCCCCACCGTCTCATGCCCGCACCAGCCGCCGGGGGACCCGTGCCACGGCACGCACGCGGATCCCCGCATCCTCACCTGAGAAGGACCCCCGTGCCCATTACCTTCCAAGTAGAGCCCGGTTCGGGTTTGTGGCCTCCGGGGTCGGTATGGCTCGTTGCCCCTGTTGTTGATGATCCGGGGGGTGCTGTCGCCGGTCCTGGCGGCACCGGTGGGTCGCTGATGGAAGCATGTCCGCCTTCGGGCAGGGCTGCGTAATGTGGCTGCCGATCGCCGGTGCCCGGTGGGCCACCGGCTGCCACTCCGGGGAAGGAGAACACCCGGTGACCAGCAACGACTTCGCCTCGATCGATGTGTTCTGCGCGCTGGACGTGGGCAAGACGGAACATCACGGCACGGCCCTGCTGCGGGACGGCCGCACCACGTTCGACAAGCCACTGCCTAACGGCGAGCCGAAGTCGCGCGAGCTGTTCGCCCGCCTGCAGCGCAAGGGGAAGGTCCTGGTCGTGGTCGACCAGCCGGCCTCCATCGGCACCCTGACGGTCACCGTTGCCCGCGCGAGCGGCTGCGAAGTGGCCTATCTGCCGGGCCTGTCCATGCGGCGGCTGGCCGACCTGCACCCCGGCTCCGGCAAGACCGACGCCCGCGACGCACGTGTCATCGCCGACGCCGCCCCGGTGTGCGGCGCTCACCCCGCGCGAGCGGGCCGCCGCCCTCGCGGCCCTCACCACCACCCATACCTCGGGCGCGGTCGAAGGCAGCGTCACCAGGATCAAGTTGCTGAAGAGACAGATGTACGGGCGGGCCAATTTCGACCTGCTGCGACGCTGCATTCTGCTTTCGCCATGATCAGCCCGCCACTGCCCCCAAATCAGCAACAGAGCCCAGAAGTTGAGCCAGAAGAGCCACAACTCGTGAACAAAGCCACCTCGGCCACGCTGTCGACCTCGTCATACGAGTCGGGCACCCCATCTTGGGCTCGCCATGGACGCCTCGCAGGTCTTTCGCGCCGATACCCCACACGACGCCCTGCGTGAGCTCGAGTTGGCCAGAGTGGTCTCCCTACAGCTCAACGACATCCGCTTCCCAGTAGGGCCCGACATCCGCGAGGAATCACGCCATCACCGGCTCCTCTCAGGCCCCGGGGCCGGTGATCTCGTCGGCCTCTTGGCCGCGCTCCCTCGATCTCGACCCTGTACGTCTGCGTCGAGATCTTCTCCGATGCCCTCGGCTGGATGGCAGCCAGCCGGGCAGCGACGGTGGCGCACATCGGCGCGACGCGGACACTCGCCGCTGCCTCCACGTTCGACCCTGCCGATCGTTGACAGGGGAACATGACGTCGCTGTTCTGTGGCGGTCGTTCGCCCCTGCCCATCGTCGGGGGAGCTGTGCGTAATCCGGGCAAGGTGGGTGCGCCGGGTACTCGGCAGCCAAAGACGCTGTCGCCGCAGCGTGCCCCGTTCGGGGCTAGTGCGAAATACATCGACCCAGTCCGATCAGCTCCGACGGTTTCGGTGGCGACCCAAGCCGGTGCCACATCCGGCCTGGAATGGTGCGACAGGCGTGCGACGGAGGCTCTGCGGGTTGTCCTACAGGCGCAACAGCACGACAAGACGTTGGTCCTGCTTGCTCATTGGAGCAAACGCCATGATGCGAACGGTGATCTCCCTGCCAGCGTGGTAGGGCAGGGAGAATCTTCGTTCATCGCCATCGGGGTGAGCCTGCGCCTGATGGGTGGACCAGATTTCGCGTGCTTCGGTGTTCCCTTCAAGGATGTCGTCGCGGAGCCGGGGGAGTTCCGGGTTGTCGGGGTGTGTTGCAATGGCGAACCGGATCTGCGCGAGAAAGGGAATGGCCCAGTCCTCGCGCCAGTTGACGAGCTGGTCTCGTGCCTCTGGGTACAGGAATGCGAAGCGCATCAGGTTGCGCTCATAGGGGAGCCATGGGAACCAGTCCTCCTGCGGCTGGTTGTGCGCGACGATGTCCCAACAGAGATTCGAGACGTAAGCAGGGTGTGGAAGCAGCGAATCCAGCACCGCCTGCAAGTGGATGTCGGATTGCTGGTCAGGGCCGGCCTCGGGCGGAGGCGGAGCGTGTCCCAGTGCCAGCTGGTAGAGAACCACTCGCTCGGCATCTTCGAGCCTCAGCGTCATGGCCAGACGCTGCACGAACTGCTCCGACACGGGGCGTGGGCTGCCGCCCTCCAGCTGGCGATACCAAGAGCTCGCGACGCCGGTGAGGGAAGCTACCTCATCCTGGGTCAAACCCGGTTTCAAGCGCCTGCGCGTCGAATCGATACCGGGAATGCGACGGTGGTCCAGGCGTTCGCGCCAGCGGCGGAGCAAGGGGCCGAGCTCGGGGGACAGCGAATGCTTACGTGTGTGGGCTGCGTCACTCACGTGCTGGTGTTTCCTACCTCTCGAACGGACATATATGAGTGCTATGTCCAATTATCTGTGCGGGCTGGCATATGCGGAGAGCGACATCCCGAGCGCGCGTAGGTCATCGCGGGGATGGGTGCTTTCGGTAGCGCCACCGCTAGTGGCGGAAGTGGCTGTGCAGGATTACTTATGCAAAGCAGCGTGAGTGAGGGAGCCTGACCGGCCATGTCCATGTGGTGGCGTACAGCCAGAACCGATTCGCAGCAGAGTCTGCCCGACAGGCAGGGCTCGGAGGGCGGTAGTTCGGCGCGATCACTCCCTGGCCTGCGGCAGCTGCAGCGGCACCCCGAGGGGAGCGTCCGAGGCCGTGTCCTGGAGCGGCGAATTCGTCGACTGCTGCGCTCGCTTGATGTGCAGCCGCCGTTGAGCGTGCCAGATCTGTGTGCGGCGCTCTCTCGTCGCCGGGGCCGGCCTATCGAACTCCGGGCCTTTTCGCTGCAGAGCGGCGGGCCGCTCGGCGCGTGGCTCGAGATGGCGGCGAGCGATGTGATCGTGTTCCAGAAGGAGACGACTCCGCATCATCAGGACCACATCGTCCTGCACGAACTCGGGCATATCCTGGCCGACCATCCGGGACCGCCTGGCACCGACGTATGGGAGGCACTTCTTCCCGGACTCAAGGCGGATGCGATCCACCGAGCGCTCCACCGGTGTTCGTACGACACCAAGGAAGAGCAGGAGGCCGAGCTCGTCGCGACGATCGTGGGGGAGTGGGCAACGGTCCTCGACCGCGTTGCCCCTGACATGAGAAGCGCTGACCCTTCGGTGCGCCGCGTGCAAGCCGCCCTCGGAGACCACCAGGGGTGGCTGTAAATGACCGTCATCTTCCTGGTCGGGCTTGTCGGGGCCGTCGGCTGGAAGTTCTACCAGCTGTCCAAGGCGCCGCACGACCGATCCCTGCGCTCGGTGGCCCTCTGCCTTGCGTGCGCCGCGATGTCGTACCCGTTTGCGATGCCGGGCGGGGCGACCGGGCTCGACACAGTGGCCGGACACGGCGCTGCCAAACTCGTGCAGAACGTGTTGCTCCTCGCCACCGTGTACTTCCTGATGTGCTTCTACCTGCACGCGTCCGCCGATGAGGGTGACGGCCGGCGCCGAGCCCGCCTCGAGGGTCTCGTCGTCGCTGCGGTCGCGGTGTCCATCTGCGTCGCCGCCGCGACCGTCCCGCACCAGGCCCTGGCCGGCAGTTTCTCCACCACCGACATGACCGTCGGGCAGGTTGCCTTCTTCTACCTCGCGACCGGCTTGTATCTGATGTACGCCCTGAGCGCCGCCGCGCTGTGGACGCGTCGCTATGCGCGGGCGTCGGCGAAGCCGCACTCCACCGGGTTGTGGACCGCAGGGACAGGGATGCTCGGCATGGCGGTTGCATGCGCGATTCGGGCCGTCATCGTCACAGTCAGGTGGCGCGGGGGCGACATCGCCGACTCGGTGCTGGCCGCGGTCGCCGTGCTTCTCGTGATCTCGACCCTGATGTTCGTGTTCGGCATCACATATCCGGGCGTCCGAGCGAGACTGTCGCTCTGTCGGCTGTGGCTGCGGCATCGACGCGAACTCGCGCGACTCGAACCGCTGTGGATGCTGATGGCTGAGGCCGCACCGCACACCGTGCTCAACCCCCGAACGTCGTCGTCCTTGCGGGATCGATGGCGTGCACGTGGTGTTCACCGGCGCCACCACCGCCGCATCGTCGAATGCCGTGACGGGCTGGTCGTCATCAGCCCCCACTTGGTGCCGGGCGACGGTCGGCCGCTCAGCGACGATCCTCAGCTCGTCGCGCGACGCGTGCGCCACGCCGTACGAGACCACCTGAATTCCACCGATAAGCCCACGCCCGCCCGGTCCTTGGCCGTGACCCCGAGACAACGCAGCCGCGAGGCCGAAATCCAGGAACTGCTGGCCCTGTCCGACGCCCTGCGCTCCACTCGCTAACCCGCCCCCACCCGTGAAAGGGAGCCCCCACATGCTCATCACCGCCGCCCGTGTTCTGGCCGGAGCGGACCGGCACGTCATCGCCGACGGAGCCGTTCTCATCCGTGACGGTGTCATTGCCTGCGTCGGTCCGCGCGAAGAGGTGCAGCGCCAGGCGCGGCCCGAGGAGTCCCGGCTCTGTCACCCGAATGGCACTGTCCTGCCTGGCCTGATCGACGCTCACGTTCACCTGTGTTTCGACGCGGGTGCGGACCCGGTCGCCACGCTCCAAGAGCAGGACGACGATGCGCTGTTGAGCGAGATGCGGGCCCATGCCGAGCAGCTCCTGGACGTTGGTGTGACCACGGCTCGCGACCTCGGCGACCGCAACGGCCTAGCCCTGCGTCTCTCGGAGGATGTCACCTCGGGCCGGGCTGTGGGCCCGCGCATTGTCCCGGCGGCCACGCCCGTCACTCCGCCGGGCGGCCACTGCTGGTTCCTCGGCGGCGAAGTCTCCGGACCGGACGAAGTGCGTCGCCTCGTGCAGCGCAATATCGAAGCCGGCGCCAAGGTCATCAAGGTGATGGAGACCGGCGGAGGGCTCACCAAGGGTGGCGCCAAGAGCTGGGAATCCCAGTTCTCCCACATGGAGTTGGCGGCCCTGGTGGAGGAGGCGCATCGCGCAGGGCTTCCGGTCGCCGCGCACGCGCACGGCGTCGAAGGCATCACTGCCGCGGTCGAGGTTGGCGTCGACACCATCGAGCACTGCACCTGGATGACGGCCGACGGATTCGAGGTCCGTGAGGACGTGCTCAAGCAGATCGTCGAGAAGGGCATCTACGTTTGCCCTGCGGTGAGTCCACACTGGCCGATGCTGCCGAAGTTCTTCGGGGAGGAGCGCGCTGAGGCGATGTTCGATGCCGTGCGGCAGATGGCCACGTCGGGCGCGCGTCTGATCGCGGGCACGGATGCGGGGGTGCAGCGAGCGGGATTCGACGGGCTGCCGTCCAGCCTCACCTTCTACGCACACCTGGGCCTGCCCAACGACCGCATCCTCGCCATGGCCACTGCGGAAGCCGCTGAGGCGCTGGGAGTCGGCGACGTGACTGGGCAGCTCACCGCCGGCTACAGCGCGGATGTGCTCGTGGTCGACGGCGATCCGCTCGCCGATCTGGGCGCGCTGAAGTCTGTCGAGAGGGTCGTCGCGGCGGGCAGGCACCACGAGGTCGGCGCCAACGTGTAAGCGGGAGACAGCAAGAGGAGTGGGATTACTCAGTGCCCGGGGCCGTCGGTCCCGGGCACTTCTCGATCGGCCATCTCCTCGACGACCTGGTTGAGGAAGGCGAGCAGCTCGTCCGACATGCCCTCGGGGCCGAGCCCCCGGGTGGCGACCCGCCCCACGGCGCCGGTGCGTACAGCGGCGAGCATGCGCAGCCCTTCGACGACCTGCCGGGCGACGGCGTCGTCGTTCTGGAAGTACATGGGGGAGACGCCGAACAGCTCGGCGAGGCCCTCGGTGACGATCGGCGACAGGTCGGTGTCGTCCCCGGTTCTCAGCGCGCAGGCACCGTCCGATGTCAGAACCTGCGCCCCGGCGTGGTCGTTGACCGCCTCGGCGATTTCCGCGTCCGACGGAGGCGTCTGGGTGCCCGGATATGAGTGCTCCAGCAGATAGGTGATCTTCTCGGCGACCGTCCGGGGCATCGCCGAGGAGCTCGCTTGGGGCGGCACCTCGTTTCCGAACGACCGCTCCTGTGCGGCGAGCAGCTCGTCGAGGCTCACGCCGTAGGCCTTCGCCAGCGGCTCCTGGAACTTCTCGTTAAGTCGCCGTTTGCCGCGCTCCGCGTTGGCGACCGGGCCCGAGCTCTTGGTGCCGGTCAGTTCTCTGGTCTGGTACTGGCTGTAGCCGGCGTCGCAGCGCAGATCGGCGAGATCGGGGAGATCGCCCGCTCTGCGGGGGAAGAGCTCGTCCAGGGGTAGGCCGAAGAATTTTGCCAGCACGGGGAGCTTCTCGCCGTCAGGTGCAGACGAGCCCAGTTCCCAGCTGGCCACCGTCGAGTCGCCGACACCCACCGCTTCTCCCAGTTCGCTCTGGGTGATGTTCCGGGCGCGCCGCAGCGCACGCACCCGGTCGCGGTCGAAGTGACGAGGGGCCATCGGAGGGCTCTCCCGAAGTTGGTTCTCTAAATCGCGGAAACTTCAGTATGTTGATCCGATGCTCAAACCGGGATAGGTTCAGTTTGGCGAATCAAGGTGTTCAACCTACACCTTCGCCGTCCACCTGCCCATGTCGGGGCTTGGGGCGTGGCCCCGCCGCCGCGACTCGTCCCGACGGGGGCAGGACCGACTGCCTGACACGTGCACCCACTCGCTCGACGGGGAGGAGGTGTCGAGTTGGCGTCGAAGTGGATCAAGGTGGGCTGTCCGCTGGAGCGTCGAGGGTGCCACGCATATGTTGCTGGTCCCTCGGCCGCGAACGCGGAGCCGCCCCAATGTGAAGGAGAACGAGTGGAGTTACCCAGACGCCCGCCAGAGCGCCCCCGCCGGGGGAAATGAAACCGGCGCCCAGAAGTTCGCACCTTCCGGACGCCGAGGCCGCCACCCCACAGGGGAGCGGATTCATAACCGGAGCAGGTCGGCTGGCCTTTTCGACGAGAACGGCCGTCCCACTCCACCTACGAGTGAGGAATTCTCGCATGCCCGAACATCACCCAGGAAGGGCACGCACCGCCCGCGCACCCGAGCACGCCAGCGCTGGCTGTCGCCGTCTGGCCCGGCTCCTGGCGGAGATGGTCCCCGGTGCCCGAACCTTCCGCGTCACCCTTCGGGAGCCCGCCCGAATCTGGCCGAGCCCCTACGCAAGCGCTTACGACGCGGACGGCCGCCGTATACCGCTGAACCGCCCCCGGGCGTACACCGCGGCCCGCTGGACCATCCGTGCCTGTCCCGAGGCGGACTGGACGCAAGACCACGTCCTCGACCTGACGACTGGCATGCTCCTGCGCCCCACGGGACCGAGGCTTGTCGCGAGCGGAGGCCGCTGACTCATGGCCCGTATCCGCACCATCAAGCCGGAGGCCTTCGCCTCCGAATCCCTGGCCGCCGTCTCCGTCAGCGCCGAACGGACCTTCTTCGGTCTGCTCACCCAGGTCGACGACCGCGGACGTATCCGCGACCAGCCCGCGGTCATTGCCGGAGTTCTGTGGTCCCTGCGGCCTGGCCACGGTCCCATGGGCGTCGAGGATGACCTCATCCAACTGGCCGCGGAGAACCTGATCTGCCGGTACACCGGTGAAGACGGCAAGGCGTACCTGCACGTCGTCACCTGGTCCAAGCACCAGAAGATCAACCGCCCCAGCGGCGTACGCACCCCGCAATGCCCGGGACACGACACACCATCTGTCGGAACACCGAACACCGAAACTGACACCGTCCATGGAGCCCTCATGGAGGACTCAGTGAGCGCGCGCAGCGCACCCGTCAATGCAGCACACCAAGCAAGAAGCTGCGCAGGTGATCCCGGAGACGCAGGTCAACTGCCCGCTGCTGAGGACTCAGTGAGTCCTCACGGAGCCCTCGACGAACCCGCGATGAGCACTCACACCCCGGATCTTGGACCTAGGAACCTGGATCTAGGAACTACATCCCCTTCGGGGGGCGCGAGCGTCCCCACGCAGAGCACCCCCACGACGCAGCAACTCATGGCCGAGTACGTCGCAGGCTGTGCCCACCGGCCACCCCGCGAGGTCCTCGGACACCTCGGCCGCGAGACTGCCAAGCTCCTCGCCGAAGGGATCCGCCCGGACCACATCCGCGCCGCGCTGACCCGCCACCGCGCCAAGGGCCTGCACCCGAGCACCCTGCCGAGCCTGGCGCACGAAGCGATGAACGCGGCAGCCGAAGGTTTTGCCCGGCCGGAATCCCGGCCTAACGTCCCCGCCCACCGTCCCTGGGCCAACCCCGCCGACCCTGCCGCCGCCTACGCCGAGGAATTGTGATGCGCGACTACGACGCCCAGCCCATCGGCGGCCTCGCGCGCCGCCTCGCCAGCATCCTCACGGCCAAGGGCATCGACCCGGCGGCCGAACCCGACGACCGCCCCGAGCCGCTCCCGGCCCTCCAGGCGGCCGACTCCCGCATCCCACCCCGCTACCGCAGCGCACTCGCCGACCACCCGGCCGTCACCTCATGGGTGCGCGAAGTCGCCCACGCCGGACGCCCAGGGCCCGGTGGCCTGCCCGGCATCGCCCAGGGCCGCTCCCTCCTGATCGCGGGAACGACCGGCACCGGCAAGACCCACCAGGCATACGGCGCGATCCGCTCGCTCCTCATCGCCGGAGTCCGGCTCCGCTGGAAGGCGATCACCGCCGCAGACCTCTACGCGGAACTGCGCCCACGCCCCGGACACGACGGCGAACGCGAGTTCATGGACCTCGCCCGCTGCCCGCTGCTGTTCGTCGACGACCTCGGCGCCGCCAAGAACAGCGAATGGACCGAGGAGATCACGATGCGGCTGATCAACCGCCGCTACAACGAGATGCTCCCGACCCTCATCACCACCAACCTCGGCATGAGTGACCTCCGCACCCACATCGGCGACCGCGTCGCGTCCCGCCTCACCGAGATGACCGACAAGGTCATCCTCGACGGCCCCGACCGCAGACGCACCCTGGCAGCCGAGCGCCTACGCGCCCCCGCCACCCGCTGAACCCACCCGCGAACGCAGCTCGTTCGCCGCCCCACGCACCAACGCTCGGGTCCCGCCTTGCCAAAAATTGCTGCGGGACCGAATGGAGACGCCCACATGGACCCCCTCCAGCCCAGCACACCCCGCCTCCTCGGCGACCAGTCCTGGCACGAGAACGCAGCCTGCCGATCGACACACCACCACCCGGTCGACCTCGACCTGTTCTTCCCCGAACCCGACGAGATGGACCGCATCCGCGAGGCCAAGTCCTACTGCGCCCAGTGCCCCGTGCGCCGCACCTGCCTCGACGCCGCGCTCGAGAACGGCGACCGCGAAGGCATCCGCGGCGGCATGACCGAAGAGGAACGCGAGCTGCTGCACAGCAAGTTGGAACACCGCCTGGACTACGCACGCGTCAACGCCACCCTGGCCGGCCGCGACGTCCACCTCACCAAGAGCGAACGCCGCGCCGTCGTCCGAGCCGCCTACCAGTCCGGCGTCACGCCAGAACGCCTCGCCTGGCTGCTCAAGATCACCGACGAGCACGCGGACAAGCTGTACCGCCGCACGCGCCGCGAGATCCGCAATCGGACCGTGGAGGAGGCCCAACTCGACGGCCAGGCAGAAGACACTGGAGCACCCTGGACGGCCGCGTCCATGCCTTTGCCTTACCAGGACAGCCTCGGGGCAGCCGCGTGAACGACGCCCACCCTCTCTATACGCGGATAACGAGCTGGGACCGCGCCGCGATCGTCGCTCTCGGCGCGGCCGGATGCGCCCTCTCGTACGACGCACTGCAGCAGATGGCCACTGCCATCCACATCCGCGGCATCCTGACCTTCGTTTTCCCGCTCGTCATCGACGGCTTCATCGCCTATGGAGTCCGAGCCCTGCTGGTCCTGCGAACAGCCCCGCTCGCGGCCCGCTGTTACGTGTGGTTCCTGTTCGGCACGGCAACGGCGGCCAGCATCTGGGCCAACGCGCTGCACGCGGTCCGCCTCAACCAGCAGCACGGTGAAGGCGACGGCCTTCGTCTCGGCGACGTCACGGTCGGTGTCCTGTCCACGCTGGCCCCGCTCGCGCTCGCCGGCGCTGTCCACCTCTACATCCTGATCGCCCGCCGAGTGACCGAAGCAGAGGTGTCCGGGTCTCCGGACGGTGGGACTGTCCGGGCACACCGAGCGCCCGAAGGACCCGCGGACGCCGGCCACGCCCTGGCGCCGGTCACCACATCGGACAACACACCGTCCGGATACTCCCAGGACAAGCGGACCGAACCCGAGCCGGAACACGGCGGTCGCCTGGACGACATGGGCGGTCAGTCGGCCACCAGACCTCTTCCGGCCACCGCCCTGCCCCACACGCCGATGCTCCTGACCGCGCCGAAGGCCGGACACACCAACCGCCCTGACAACAGTGACCAGAAGCCCCCGGCGATGACGGACGACCAACTGCTCTCGATCGCCCGCCCCGCGGTCACTCAGGCCGGACGCCTCACCCGGAAGGTCGTCGGGGATGCCATCCGAAGCCACGACCTCGGCCTGGGGAATGACCGGCTGACCAACCTGATGCGGCTCCTGCGGCAGGAGGCCGAACTCACGGACAAGACGCCGACCGGTTGACCTCATCTCTCCACGGGCGGGGTGTCCTGGACCAACCACCGATCCCGCGCCCCGTCCATGCCGCCCAATCACTCGATCCTGGGAGACGCACCCATGCGCACCACACCGGCCACCCGCGCTGAAGCCAACGCTTGGATCGCCGTACTCACCAAATACGGCCACCTGCACAGTGCCGAACCCGGCCCGGACGGCGCCTGGGCGGTGCAACGCACGCCCACGAGCAGGCCCTTCACTCTCCACCACCCCGTGCTCGCCATGGACTTCGTCGCCGATGTCCTGCGTGACGTACGCCGAACTGCTCCCGGGCTGCGTCGATGACATCTGGGGAGAACTTCCACACCCCCTCCGACCTGAGCGAGGGATGCTGCCCGGCACGAAGCCGAGCAAGCTGTACCTTCCGAAACTCCTCCGCAGCCATGGGCAGCGGAGGAGTTTCGGAAGGGCTTGCCCCCGCCCCAGGGGAGGCGGGGGAGGCCCGGCACCAGGAGGCGCCGGACGATGGGGCTGCGACCGAGGGCGGATCGCAGCCGGGCGGAGAAGACCGCGACGAACACGCCCCCGTACGTACGCGCCCACGCCTGCGCCAGAGCATCTACCGCGACCAAGTCCGCAGCGTCCGCCTCACGCGCGACGAACTCGAACTCGTCCACCGCGCAGCCGAATCCGTAGGCCTCAAGGACGCCGGGTTCATCGCGGACGCCGCAGTCGCTGTCGCTCAGGCCCAAGGCGGTCCGAAAACCTGGCTGTTGGATCAGCGAGGTCGCGTCGAAGAGCTGATGACGGCTAGTGCCCAACTAGCCCGCGTCGGCAACAACCTCAACCAAGTGGCCCGCGTCCTGAACTCCGGTGGCCACGCCGAGTACGCGGACGACGTGATGGCACGCGTCCTGCGCGCGGCAGCCCGCGTCGAGGCCGCTGCCATCGAGCTCGCCCGGCGGTAAGCGGTGGTCCCAGACATCTCCACCGGAGGCCGTACGTACGGCCTCCTCGCCTATCTCTACGGCCCAGGCCGCCGAGACGAACACATCGACCCGCACCTTGTGACCGCCTGGATGCCGGAACTCGCCCCCGATCCCGGACGAGAATCAGCTGCCACATTGAAACAACTCGCCGACGCGCTGGACCTTCCGGTCCTCGCAGTACGTGAAGATCGGCGTCCGGCCCGGCACGTCTGGCACTGCCCCGTCCGCACCGCTCCCGGGGACCGGTACCTCAGCGACGACGAGTGGTCCGAAGTCGCCCGCCGCATCGTCCACGCCACCGGCATCGCCGAGTACGGCGACGACAAAGCCTGCCGGTGGGTCGCCGTCCGCCACGCCGAGGACCACATCCACATCGTCGCCACGCTCAAGCGCGAAGACGGCCGTAGCCCACGGCGTCACCAGGACGGCATCCGGGCTCAGGCGGAATGCCGCAAGATCGAGAAGGACTGGGGCCTGCAAAATCTCAACGAGGGCGACCGCACTGCTGCCCAGCGGCCCACCAGCGCTGAACGTGCCAAGGCCGAACGAACCGGCCGCCCCGAACCGGCTCGAGAGACTCTCCGCGAACGCGTCCGCCAGGCACTCGCTGGAGCCGCGGACGAAGCCGAGTTTTTCAATCGCCTTGCAGAGGCCGGACTCCGCCTCGAAGTTCGCCACGCGCCTTCCGGTGATGCCCTCGGCTACAAGGTCGCGTTGCCAGGTGACCGCAATCGCATGGGAGAGCCGATCTGGTTCCCAGGCTCGCGTCTCGCGCCCGACCTCTCGCTGCCGCAGATCCGCCGACGGCTGCAGGACGGTGTGGGTGAAGAGGACTTGTCCTCGGCAGCGGACCTCGTCGACGGTCCAGCACATGCTCGCCATGTTGCTACGCCTGTCGTTGAGGAGGCCGTCACTCAACTCGCCGGCCAAGAGGGCGCCAGCGGGGCGGCACACCTCGTCGGAGTCGGCACGCTCCTGGACGCCGTCGCCCAGACGGCATCCACCCCAACGCGCGAGGAACTCGCCAAAGCCGCCCGCGCCTTCGAACGAGCAACCCGCTCCCACATCCGCGCCGAACACGCGGACCATCGAGCCCTGCGCGCAGCCGCACGCGGCATCATCCACGCGGGCAACGCCCTCGGAAAGGGCGAAGACGGCGGCACCACCGCGATGCTCTTGTCCACTCTGGTCCTCGCCACCGTCGCCGCGATGCGCTGGCATTCGGCCCGCGGCCACGCCCAGCAAGCCGCCGCCGCCCGTCAGGCCGCCGAGCATCTCCGCGCCGCCTGCCGCATTGCCGCCACCACGCCCATGTCCGTGATGCGGGAACGTGGTCGTCAACTCCCCACGTCCCAACGAGACCGCTATGCACGCACCGTCGAGGAGGCCCTGCCCGAACACGTCGACTCCGTTCGCCGCGAGCCCGGTTGGGGCGCCCTCGCCGCCACGTTGGAACAGGCCGAACAGGCAGGTCATCACGCAGAGGAACTCCTCCGCCAAGCCGCTGAATGGCGTGAGCTGGTCACAGCTGACAGCGTTTCCGACGTCCTCGTGTGGCGCCTGCGCCGCATCGCCCACTTGCCCGCCACGCCAACGCCACCACCTACGGCGGCGCCCCGTGCGCAACCATCCGCACCGTTGCACTTCACCGACGTCCCGATGAGGACCGCAACGCAGCGTCCTGACACAGCGCATCCCCGCCGTCCCGGGCACCGGAACTGACGGCACACCAAAGGGCTGGACTGCGTCGGTCAAAACCTGTTACGGCTGGTCAACAAGAGAACGAGGAGAGCAAGGCCCATGCTCAGCGAGAACATCCAGACACCCAGACCAGCTGCGTCGCCCGATACCGGCCCCGAGGATCTGCTGCTGCGCCTGCGGCAGGAGCCCAAACTCGGGGACGGCATCATCCGCCTGCGTGCCACCAACCACCCCGAGGAAATCCGCGTCACGGGCATCCCGGTGATGTGCTCGAACTGCGGAGCGCGACGTGACTGGATGGTCATCTGCGACCGCAGCACCATCCGCATTCGCTGCCGCTGCGCCCACGAATGGGTTGAGCCCGAGCTGACCCGCGCGGACTACGAAGCCATGATTGACGTTGGTGGCCGGAGTCATCCAAGCCTGGAGGCAGGTGCGCAGGCCATGGGCTATGACGGCTCCCTTGCTGGTACGTACTTCACCGAGCCGCGTCCCGTGTAGTCACCCAGTCCTGTGCCTTCAAGGAATTCTTACGAATACTTGGGGAGCGATGTGAGTGCTCAAGATATCCTCCTTGAGGATCTCGGCGTGGTTAGCCGGACGCGGGCGGGGTGTACGAACCACCAGTGGACATGCTGGGCGCCCGGCGTGGTTGGAGAAGCGCGTCCCCCGCTTCTCTGCCTTCGTGGTCTCGTCCCAGCGGAGGAACCCCACTCTCATCCAGACTGGTCAACGCGGGGATTGAGTCGGCCCAGAACCGCTATTGCTCGTCGAGAACGTCAGGGGTGTCGTGCAGGCTGGCAGCTTTGCTGCAGCGGGACGCTCCCAATGTATGACGCCATGCATCGGTGACGACTGATCGTCGCTGCTGAAGGAGATACCGAACTGCAGCTGAACTCCTCGGGGACGCAGAGGTGCAGGCGGACGGTGTCGGCGTATTCGCCGAGGATGGCCGGGGGTACGCGGCGTGGGTCGCTGCGTCGATGGTTGCCTGCATCCTTCATTTAGCCCACGCCTTTCGGTAGCAGGGACTGTCACGCGGACGCCCCAGCAACTCCGGAACGGGCATCGTGATCCAGTCGGTCGTGGGAGCGGCGAATCGATGCGCATCCCGGCCCTGCGGGCGCGGCCTGGACGTAGCCAGCACGACAGGACGTTGTCAGCGGCTGCAAGCCAGTGATCTGGTCAGCATTCTCCGGCTGAGCCAGCTCAGACGCCGCTGCTCAAAGCCGAAAGCGGGGGAAGCTATCACGCATTCACCGGTCAAGAGAAACCGCGGATCCTCCGGATTCTTGCCCGTAGTCCGCACGGCAACCGCCTGCGGCTGCTTAGGCAAGCTCTCATCTCTACGCAGAGGTCGATTCCGCATGCGCACTTCCCGATTTGCCGCCTCCGTTGCCATCCTCGGGGCGCTCGCAGCCCCCGCCGTCTCCGCGACGACCGCGATTGCCGCACCGTCCCACCCCACGGTCTCGCCGTCTCCCGGTGGCGACTGCGACCGTCGTGGCCCATGGACCGTCCAAGCGAAGGCCGTGACCATCCGAGCCCACGCGACCAGCAACTCCTCGGCGCGCGGTGTGCTCTACAAGGGCCACAAGTTCACCGTTCACAAGACCCACGGCAACTGGCACTACATAACGGACAAGGCTACCGGTGTCACGGGCTGGGTCTCCGGTTCGTACGTGTACCGCGAGGTATACATGTGCCTGCACTAGCCGGCTGCTCGAGGACGACGGCGCGTCCAGTGAGCTCCAAGGCGCTCTGAGTTCCCGTGGACAGGCCATGGCGGCTCTAGTGGAAGTTCACGTGATAGGCCAGCGTCCTGCGGAGGCTGCTGCGTTCTGACGCATTGCTGGCGTGTGCCGAATTCAGGACGCAGTCAGCGGCTTCGAACGCTGATATCCACAGTGCGATGGAGCGGAGAAGTTTCGCCGGTCCGAACCCCTGGCCGTCGATGGTGGGGTCGCGGAGAGGCAGCGGCCCCACCATTTCGACGAGCGCATTGACCCTGAGTGCGAGGTCCGCGGCATTGCGGCACTGGTCGTCGATGAGGCCTGTCAGATGTTCCCTGCGGGCCCCACTCGGCTCCGGCACTGAATGCCTGGAGCGGCGATTGAACGTCATCGCCCCAGCACGGCCTCCCGTGCAGCCCGCGCCCAGATGGCCTGTTGGCGCAAGGTGAACCCCATCCTGTTCCAGTGGAACAGGACGTGACGGGCGAGGACGGCACGCTTGCCGATCTTGAGTGTCCCGTTCACCGTGGCATTTGCCAGTGCCCGCCCCCTGCCTTCTAGCCCTTCGAACCAGGGCTGCACGAAGACAAGGGACCCAGATTCAATCAGGGGGCGGGCGTCGGTGAGGAGGAGGCGTCGCATGGGGGCGGTCATGGCGTTTACCTGCTCTGGGTCCACATCGTCGGGCAGGGGGCGGTGTTGTTCCACCCGGCCCCAGACGTCGCCCTGTTCGCCCCACTCCAAGCGGGCGGCCCGCAGCATGAGTGCCATGCCCATCAGGGAGACGGCCTTGGCGTCCCACCCCTTTCGGCTGTCGGGTTCTGTGTGCAGGTAGTCGAGTACGCCGACGCTGTCGGTGTGGAACAGTGCGTGCGCGAGGTCCATCCCTTCCGGTCCGCCGAACGCGATAGCTTCCGGCTCGTACGGTGTGTAGCGCCAGCCGGTGGTCACTCCCCAGGAGCGGGAGCTGTCGAGAGCGTCGGTGACGCAGGCGACGGCGTCCTCGGCGGTCGCACCATCGGCGGTGTGGAACCGCAGCCGCCAGTGGGGGTTCTTGCGTACGAACCACCAGGAGGCGACGGGCCCGGCCTGCAGCGCCGGGAGGAGGTGAGAGCGGAAGGAGCGGTGGGCGGTGGGGTAGTCGGCGAACCGGATCTCGGCCTGCTGCCACCGCGTCGGCTCGATATCCAACGCGGCCCGGCCTGCGGCCCTGTACCGGTCGATCGCGCTGCGCAGGAACGCGGCGGTGACACCGGCATGGCGGGCGCTGTCCTGGAGGGGCGCGCCGCCGAGCACGGCCAGGACTGAGTCCTCGATGCGGTGCACTGGTCTCACACCAGCAACAGGCATGCATCCCACCGCCCTTCGGGCTCGGTGCCGGATTCGGCGTCCTGGAAGGCGAGCGCAGCCCCGGCACGGCCTTCCAGGAACCCGCCCTCGGTAGGGGCGGGGGCCGTCATGAACCGGTGTGTCAATAGGGCGATGTGGCCGGTGAATTGGTCGGGCTGGTCGGCGTCCTGGGCAACGCGTTGCACGGTCCGCAGGAGCCCGCCGAATCCGTGACAGAGGCCCCGGTCGGTGATCGTGTCGAGTTGGACGGGGTCGATGAGGCAGGAGCGCAGAGACCTTTCGGCGATCCGCTTGCGGGCATCGTCGCCCAGGACGATCGCGGCGAGCTGCTGCGCGCGGACCTGTCCCGGCGTGCCGTAGCACCATGAGGGCGCGATGATGGGGTTCGTGGGTGCGGGCCCGTTCGTGGTGAGCCAGCGGGGCCAGCGCAGTCCTGCGAAGTTGATGATGCGGATCTCATCGAGCCACCGGCAGATGCGCCGGATGGCGCTCTCGTGGCCGTCCACGGTGACGCCCGCACGCATTGCTAAGGCGAGCAGGGCGAGGGGGCCGGTGATGCCGTGGGCGAGTCCGGCGTTCGCGTGGCCGCCGGGGGTGGCCGTCTTGTCACTGCCCGGGGAGTGCTCCACCCACCATCCGAGCCGTTCCGTGCCGTGGACGGTCAGGGGTTCGGTCAGCCGGACCAGGTACTCCAGGACTTCGCGCAGTGCCGGGCTTTCGGGATGGCGCAGCAGTAGGAGGGCGCCGATGCCGGTCAGGCCGCGGAACAGGTCGTACTCGGCGAAGGTGGTGCAGTGTCCGGCGTCGATGCGTGCGTGCGCGGCCGCAGTGCGCTGCTTGGCGTGCTCGGCGACGACGTTGTCGAGCGTGGCGAGGGCGCCGGTGTAACGGTCGGTTCCGTCGGCGGCCAGGTGCAGGGCGTAGGCCATAGCGGGTGCGCCGAGGAAGAGGTTGGCGTCGTCGCCGGAGATGAGCGGGCCGCTGACGTCTTGCAGGGCTTGGTGCGCGTCTTGCCACGTGCCGCGCTCGCGCCGTGCCGACTCAATGGCCAGCAGCACGGTGCCGAGGGGCCCGTGGGCGATGGACTGCCGGGTGGACAGTTCGGTCTTGGCGGGCGGGGCGGTGGTCACGAGGTGGCTCCTTGCCTTCGGGACGTCCAGGACAGGGCCGCGGCTCGGGTCAGGCGCCGGCAGACGGCTTCGGCATCGCTGTCGATTCCGGCGACGCGGTTGTGGTGCATGTGCAGCAGGGACGGCAGGACGCCGGACGGATCGGCCCCGCAGTCGGTGAGGGCCTGGTGGTAGCGATCGATGGCTTCACGGCGCCGCTGCCACACGCGCCGTACCTCGTCACCGCCTGCGACATCGGCCAGTGCGCGGCCGGAATGGTCTTCCTCGGTGAGGCGCAGAGCGAGGGCTTGGACGTCGCGGGGCGCCATCGTGCCTTCACTGCGCGCGAGATGGTGGGCGAGCCAGGTGTGGGCGGCCTCGCAACTGCCAAGGAAGCCGGCGGCGATGTCCACGAAGGAGGCTGCGGTCACGGCGGGCTGCAGGTCGGCCGACAGGCCGAGGCGCATTTGTGCCAGGGCAGCCGTCGAGTCGGTGGCGAAGTACACCTGCGCGGCGTCCAGCGCCGCACCGGTGCCGTAGCGGCCGGTTTCCGGCTGGTCGGTGTCCCACTGGATGCGCTGGATCATGCCCTCCTCGCGCAGTTCTGCGGCCCACGCAGCGACCGTGTGGGCTGCACGGCCGAAGGTGTCTGCGGACGGCAGGTGCAGCCGGATACGCAAGTGCGGGTCGGGGTCGGCGTACCGGATGAACCAGGCCCGGTGCGCCGTGTCCAGCTCGCCGAGGAGGCGGGGCAGATGACCGGTCAGCACTTCCGGGGTGCGGTCGGTGCTGCCGTACACCTTCAGGTATGCCCACGTGTCGGCGCCGGGCAGGCGCTCAGCATCGAGGGTGCGCACCGTGCCGCGCCGGGGCTCCGGGGCCGGTTCCTGGGTGGCGGCAAACGCCATGGTCAGCTCGTGCGCGTGGCCGATCCAGCCGAAGGCGCTCTCGTCGGGCCGCTCGTGCAAGGTCGTCGCGCCGTGCCGGTTGAGTTCCGCCCGGAGCAGGTCCTGGTGGCCGGTCAGGTCGAGGTCCAAGTGCAGTTGCTGGTCGTCGGAGCCGACGGACACCGCGCTCGGAACGCCATAGCGCACACGCCAGTTGGCGAAGTTCTCCCGCCAGTGCTCCGGGTCTCCGAGGTCGCGGACGCTCAGTCGCCAGCAGGCGGGAGACAGGATCGTGCGGCCGTAGCGCACCTCGGGCAGGAACGGCAATTGTGCGGCGGCGCCCCAGACGAAGGGGGCGAGGATCGCGGTGTGGGAACGGGACACCTCGCACAGGAACCGCACCAGGGGGTGAGTGGCGTTGCTGAGTTCGGCGGCGTGCAGCACGGACGCCTCGATGGCCTGCCCCGTGGACAGGGAGACCAGGCAGAGACGTTCGAAGTCGGCGATCACACCCAGGTCGTTGAGGTCGAGGGTGGTGTCGGTGTTGTGCTCCCCGACCGCAAGTTCTTCGGGGGCCGCGGCGCGGGGCGCGCGGCTGACGTTGAGGGTGGCGTGCTTGAGCGGGGGCGCGGACACCTGGGCCCGTATGGCGCCCTCGGTGAGCGTGGGCAGGCGCAGGTACTCGGCACTCATCCGCTGTTGGTCGCCCGGCTCCATGGTGGGCCAGAAGCGGCCGGTGAGGGTGCCGGCGGTGACCGACAGCCCGGCGGCGGACAACAGGAAGCGGCCTTGCGTGAGGGCGCGGGTGTCCTGCGCGAGGACGCTGAAGCACATTTCGGCGTGAGCGGGAACCTGTGCGGGCTCGCCCACGGACAAAGCCTCAATGTCTCGCCCGGTGAGGACGATCTCGCGTTGCCCGGTGAGGCCTGCGTCCTGGACTAGCGCGAGGAGGTGTTCGTCCCGGCGGGTGGTGGCGAGGACGGGCCGCTTGAGGACGGTGCCGCGGTAGCCGACAGGGAAGCCCAGGCCGGTGTCGGGGTCGGTGAGCTCACGGACGGGCACGACCGCGCCCATGCTGTAGCGCTCCAGGAACCGGCTGCGGTAGTCCCGCCAGGCAGGCGAGCCCTTCGGGAAAGGCGAGATGCGGGCCATGACGTGCAGTGCGCGTTCGGCCTCGTGGGCGACCTGGCGGGGTACGACGACGTCGCAGTCCGGACGGATGTTGACGCCGAGGTGCCGCCCGTCGTTCCCGGCGAGGGCCCTCATGGCTGCGACGGCCTCGGCGCGCAAGCCTGGCTGCTCCGCGCTGGGAGCCTGGTTGTGGCGCTCCAGCAGACGGTGAAGGTCCCGAAGCGCGCCGATCGGGGCGGCGTCGACGTCATCAAGGCGGGAGACCAGGTGGCCGAGGGCGTCCGTGCACGTCGTGGGCGCGCGAAGGCTCGTCAACAGAACGCGGTGCGCGACCAGTTCCCGGACCATCTGCATGATGGTCGGGCGGTGGGTCTGGGGGTAGTCGCTGGACAGCTTGTCGACCAGGTCACGGACCAGGATGGCGGAGCGGGCGAGGTCGAGAACCTTCTCCGCGGCGCGGGTGCGGCGCAGGCTCGTGTCGATTGGCCCGTCGTCGCCGGGCTGGTGCCGGACGATGATCTGCGTGCCGCGTACGACGGCGGTGGAGTCAGCAACGACCGTGAGTTGTTCCAGAACGGCCGGGTCGGCTTCCAACAGTGTGGTGATGTCGTGCAGCCAGACAGCATCGACGGACGCGGATGCGCGATGCTCGCGGTCCCAGCTCACATGTGCCCGGTGTCCGATGCGGGCCGGGGCCGCTCCGGCGAACAGCCCGAAGGGGGTGGCACGGTGCTGCATGCGCAGCAGGTAGCGGGCCAGGGCACGGCTCGCCCTACGGACGCGTGCAGGGCGCCGTTCGGTGCCGTCGAGAGTGGCCTGCACGGTGATGGCGAGCACAGGCGCGGCGTGGCGGATGGCGTCGGCGCGCGGGGCGTCGGCCCAGACGCGTTCCATCCAGGCGTGGACTTGGTCGATGGGGGCGTTGATGCCGGGCCACGGCGGTGCCGCGTCAGAGAGCGGAAACACCGACGCCCTCAGCATGCTCGCGTCAATGTGCTGGTACATCGGGACTCCTTCGCAGCGCATGGATTGGGGGGCGGGCGGAACTGCCCGCTCCCCAATCACCGTTCAACTACCTGCGTTGGCGCAGGTCAGGCGATGCAGGTGCTGTTCGAGCAGGCGGACTTGCACGTCGAGGTGCAGCCGTCGCCCGTGTCGTTGAGCAGGGAGCCGAGCACCGGCGCCGACGCGACCGTCTCGATGTTCAGGTCGAAGTCGCTGTCGGTGCTGTAGTCGGTCGCCGCCTTCAGGACGGGGCCGGTGGTCAGGGTGATGTGCGGTGCCATCGTTCCTCCTTGGAGGTTGGGGGACTTGCAGGGCAACCTGGCCGCGGGCGCCCTTCTTTACGGCCAGGAGATGGTGACCCGCGAGTGCGGCCGCTCGATGCAGCGGCTGCCGGCGGGAAGCTCGTCGTCCGGCGTGCCTGCCGGATGGACCTCGATGTGAGCCCGGTCGCCGCGATGGTCGCGGTCCCAGGCGCGGATCTCCTCGGCCAGGCGCGCGGCGGCCTTTTCCCGGTCGGGGCCGTGGCCGATCGCGCCGAGCTCGAAGCGGTCGGGATCGTCGGTGGCGCGGACCGTGCGATACGCGAAGCTGTCACCGTCCACGAGGGTGGGGATGCCTAGCGGGGAGGCGGAGGCGACCAGCCCGTTCGTGCGTGCGCCGGGGTCGGCGGCCATGAGCGGCAGATTGACGAGCGCGCTCGTCAGCCACAAGTCCAGGTGCTCGTTGGACTCGTGCCCGCCCAGCGTCACCCCGGACCAGACCGCGGCCCGCTCCGTCTTCAACGCCTCGGACAGGGCTGCGGTGTCGGGCTCGGGGTGTCCGTCCACGCGCAGGGCGATGTTCTCGCCCGGCGCCTCGTGCAGGGCGGCGAGCTGCATCCGGTTGGCGCCGACGCCGCGCATCGGCACGAAGCCGCACAGCTCATACCCGTCGCTGGTGAGGCAGTCGCCGTCGCGGACGAAAGCCACGGTGCGGGTCATGCCGCGCATCCGCAGCGGTACGACGAGGCGCCCGGCGTCCTTGAGCTGTGCCGTCCACGCGGGCGGGATGTCGGCGGCCTGCACTGTGACGACGATCCGGTCGTACGGGGCGTGTT
This sequence comes from Streptomyces mayonensis, assembly GCF_018982965.1. Lineage (GTDB taxonomy): Bacteria > Actinomycetota > Actinomycetes > Streptomycetales > Streptomycetaceae > Streptomyces > Streptomyces mayonensis. Next base: position 191,311 of record NZ_JACBYP010000001.1, read on the forward strand.
CGGGGGACCCGTGCTCGGCGTCGCCGGTGACGACGGTGACGTTGTTGTAGCCGGTCTCGGACAGGAAGCGGGTGGCGCGGTCGGTCACGTCCGGGTCGATGTCCATCGTGACGATGTGGCCGCTGTCGCCGACCATCTCGGCGAGGTAGGCGGCGTTGGGGCCGCCGGAACCGATCTCCAGGACCTTCATGCCGGGCTCGATCTGCGCCTGTTCGATCTGCATGGCCTGGATGCGGGGTGCGGACACGGAGCTGACGTGCACGCCGTGCTCGTCGGTCTTGGTGATCGTCGCGTTCTCGGCCTCGTACGCCTTGGCGATTTCCACGTCGGGCGTGGCCAGGTGGCGGGGGACGGTACGGAAGGCGGCCACAACGTGGGGGCTGCGGGCGGCTCCGACCGCGATGAGGTCCTGCACCATGTCGTCGCGCAGCTTCTGCTCTGCTTCGGTGCTGCGGGCCTTGTCCACGGGCTTCTCCTTCTCGGCGCTGGTGCACCGAGCGTTGAGCGGATGTTGTTGTGCGGGGTGTGTGGGGAGGCGCTGACGGGGGCAGCTCCTCCCCACACGTTCATCCGGCGCTGGCCCCTTCTCGGGCCCGGCTGCCGGGTGGTGCTGGCCGACCGTCATCTCCCCCACAGAGTGCGCGGCCGGGGCGCGGTATCGCGCCAACTCCTTTCCGGCAGCACTGCTGCGCACGGCCGTTGGCCGGGAGAGGAGTTCCAGTCCGGGAGCTATCTGCGCAGCCTTGTGGCACGCAGACGGACACCTTCCTCGCTGACGAGGGCGGTGGCCCGGTTCATAGACCGGACGATCCGAGCCAGGTTTTGGGGTCGGCGGGCCGCGACGTGAGGCGGGGCGTTTGGCGGCGAGCGGGGCACGGCAAGTAGACGTGCCGCTTCCGCGAAGGTGGACCGCGCACTGCCGACGGCCGCGAGATCGTTCGGGAGCGCGCTGCAGTGCAAGCTCAGGTCTCGGGCGGCGACCGTCCCGTAGTCGGTGAACCGCTTGAGCATGTCGACAGCGGCCTCCCGGTCGGGTAGCTCAGCCGTCAGGCGCCCGCCCCCGGGGGTCTCGATGAGAGTGAACACCTCGACCTTGTCGGAGGCCGCGTACATCATCGTCGTCATGACTGGTCACCTAGGCGGACATCGGCGAGCTGATGGCACTGGGCTGCGAACCGGAGTTCTTCAGCGGCCGCGACATGACTCATGGGTGGCATGGGACGGTGACGTGCGTACGTCGCGATCAGAGATAGAGCGATATAGCAGGGGAAGGTCTCAGCGCTGGGGCGGTACGACCGACCGCGGAAGGCGGGTGGAGGCGGCTTCCGGTGCCGGGGGTTGGTGGTGGGGGAGCGCATCATTCGTCTTCCATTTTGTCGAGGAGTGCGCTGATCGCGACGGCGAAGCGCCGTACGTACGACAGTGCGCCGTCGAGGTCGGGGTGCTCCTCGTGCAACGTTTTCAGGAGAGCGATCTCGTCGGCCGGGTAGACGAGCGTCCGGAGCGGGGCGGTGTGGACAAGCTGTCGGACCGCGCTGCGGAACTTGTTGGTGATCTGTAGGAGTTGCTCGGGGGCGAAGCCCTCGAGTCCGTCCAGAACGTCGTTCAGCGCGTCGTAGACGCTGTCGCTCAGGCCGTCCTCGGCAAGTGAGCGGGCGAGCGCGAGGATGATCCTGTTCAAGTCAGGTTCGCGCGGAGGGAGTGGCGCGCGCGTTGGCCATGCGCTGGTGGTGGCCATCAGGCGTCCTCCGATGGAAGTCTGAGGGTGCACCAGGTTGTGGCACCTGCGTCGTTGGTGCCCCACAGCTCCGCCAGTAGGGCAACGAGGTACAGGCCGCGCCCGGATTCGTCGTCATCAGCAGGGTCTTGGAGTGTGGCGGGAGACTGATTGCCGTCAGCTACCTCGATGCGCAGTTCGCCGTCGTTCAGGCACACACGCAATGCCGTGTTGGATCCACCGTGCTCGATGGCGTTCGTCACCAGTTCGGACACGACGAGGACGACGTTGTCGATGACCGCTTCGGGGACGCCCCAGCGCCGCAAGGATGCAGTGGTGATGCGGCGGCACGGGCTGACGAAAGCCGGGGCGGGTTCGAACGACACCTCGAAGGAACGCTGAGAGGGAGCAAAGGCTGGCGCAGCGGTCATCGAGACCTCCCCGGACCGACGGCGAGATCGCGGTGCCTCATACATCCCGTGACCGTGATCGCCAAACGCGGCACTGCGGTGCCCGGCGAACGCGACAAGGCGACGCCGGCGCTGCTGCCAGTGGAGGAGTGCATGTGGGGTGCTCCTGCATGTCGGTGTCGGGCTTCCGTTAGCGAACCGCGTAACCAACGCGATCGCTATGGGGTCAAGGAGCCGCGGGTGGTCAAGGTGGTAAAAGATCAACTTCGATGCGTGGCCCCCATCCGATGGCCGCCTGATCGCCTCCGGCTGGTTCTGTCACTTGGGTAATCGCCCGACGAAGGCGTGCGGTCCCCCTGAAGGAAGAGCAGTCGCGTAATCGCCCAGGCCGCCGCTTGGACGGGTGGCCTTCTGTCATGTGGCATGCATCTGGCGGAAGTTGATGGTTACGGTGAACTCCATGGCCATCGGCGCATACCGCTTGGTCAAGGTGGTAAAAGATCGTTCGGAGTGCGGGGGCGACAAGATGGCGCGCGAGAGGAACGAGCGGCTGGTCGCGCTGCTGGAAGAAGCTGCCTGGTCACGCGCCATGGCAGCTACGGCGTACAACCGGGTCGCGGCTGAGACATTGAACGGCGAAGTCCGTGAGAACTCCAAGATCACACGCACCCACGTGAGCATGTGGGTGGGCGGTGCCCAGCCCTCCGGGGTCGCGCCCGCTATCTTGTGCGAGGCGCTGTCCCGTCGACTGAAGCGTGAGATCACGCCGCAAGAAGCCGGGTTCGCAGTTCCCACCTCACCAGCGCAGGAGGCGCTGGACTGGCGCGTCGATCCATTGATCGCGCTGAACGACTTGGGGAGTGGCGTGGACGCTGACAGGCGTCGTTTGCTTGCGGGAGGCGTGTACTCCGCAGCGGCCCTGATCCTTCCGGACGAGTCATGGTGGACTGCCATGAATCAACCGCCGAGTGAAGAAAAAGCACTGGGCAGACGAGTAGGGCACGGCGACGTCGAAACTGTGCGTGAGCTGACCTTGGCGTTCTCGCGCATGGACCAGCGGCGTGGAGGAGGTCAGGGTCGCCGTGCCGTCGACTCCTACTTGCAGCACGAAGCGCTCGACTTCCTACGAGGGCGGTTCACGAGCGACGAGACTCGTCGTGCGATGTACTCGGCTTCGGCCGAACTCGTCTATGTGTCGGGATGGATGGCCTTCGATAACAGCGAGCATGCGATCGCACTTCGCCGCTTCAACACAGCAGTGAAGCTGGCCGCGCGCTCAGGTGACGCACCGCTGACCGGGCACATCCTGCGCGCCATGGCACACCAGGCACTCGATCTGGGGTTCCGGAGCGAAGCCATGCAGATCGCGCAGACATCGGTGCGTGGCCAGCGATACCTCTCTGCGACCCCTCGGGAGCGCGCACTGCTCGGTGTCGTTCACGCACGGACGCTCGCGGCGAACGGCCGCAAGCAGGAAGCCGCGCAGGCTCTGCTCCGCGCCGAGGACGACCTGTCGAACGCCCATGAGGGGGTGCAGGAACCGGACCGGACCTTCTTCTTCGGGGAGGCGTCGCTGGCGCATGAGACTGCCTGCACACTCCGGGACCTCGGCGATGTCCAGCGCGCGGTACGGCAGTTCAGGCAGTCAGTGCGTACGCGTGGATCCGAGTTTCGGCGCACGCACGCGGTCACGCTGGGATATATGGGGGCAACGCAGATCGCGCAGGGAAGTGTCGAGGAAGCCTGTTCCACGTGGACCCGGGTCCTGGACGCCATGGAAGGTGGCATCTACTCCGGCCGAGCAAGGCAAACGGTCGTCGACATGAGGCGCTTGTTGACCCCCTACCGCAAGCGCGGCATCCCCGCAGTGGGCGCTGTCGACGCCCGTGCGGCCTCCTACCTGGCCGAAGTAGATTGACCAGCAGCAGCGGCACTGATCGAGGGAAGGGCAGGAACGTGACGTTGGAGATCAAGCCGATTGGTGAGGTCGTCGCAGGACGCACCGAGGTCGCCGACGACTACTGGGGCGGCATTGAGTCGGTCATCCAGCTCGACGAGAACGAATTCCCCCTCGACTCCGTGCAGGGTCTGGAAGAGTTCTCTCACCTGGTCGTCGTCTGGCACTTCAACCAGGCGGCTCCCAGCGACGTCGAGTACCACGCGCGCAGCCCGCGCGGGAACCCGGACTGGCCGGCAACCGGCACTTTCGCCCATCGCAACCACCGGCGCCCCAACCAACTCGCCCAGTCCTTTCCGAAGCTGCTGAAGGTAGAGGGCCTGCGGCTGCACGTATCCGATCTCGATGCAGTCGTGGGTACGAAGATCTATGACCTGTCCCCCTACTTCCAGGAGATGGGGCCGCGCGACGCGATCCGGGAACCGAAGTGGCCAGGAGAGATGCTCGCCGACTACTGGATTACGAAGGAATGAGCGGTCAAGCCGTCGTCGGCGGGCGAACCATGTCGCCGTAGTACGCGCGGTACTCCGGGTTGTCGCTTGGATCGGCTACGTAGATGAAGCCGAGCCTTAGCCATGCTTCGTACAGGTCGCGATCCCAGGCGGAGAGCACGATCTCTTGATCGGGCACGCGCCTGAACAGCTCGTCGATCAAGGCCCGTGCGATGCCCTGACGCCTGAAGTCAGGGGAGACGTGGAGTTCGTAGAGTGCCACGAAGCCGGGCTCAGAGAAGCCTCCGCTTCGCTGGATGGAGTGCAGCCAGCCCGCTGGTGTTCCATCGGAACGCTCGGCCACCAGGGCGTGAAACGCCTCTTCGAGGGACGTGCCAGAGTCGCGAGCTTTGTTCGTGACCTTCCAGCCCTCGGTGTTGTCGCTCATCCATTCGACGTCGGCTGGTTGGGCGTCACGAACCGTGATGCTCTCGGCCATAAAGTCCTCCAAGGGGCAGGTCGGTGCTCCTCGGATCGTATGCAGTGCCTTTCACGCACCGCACCACCCATCTCCTGGACCGAGTACACGACTGCAGGAGGCCATCGGTATGACTTTGGTACCCGCCATTGAACTCCGGACATTCACCGAACTGGAGGCCACACGCGGTGCCTTGCTCGAGGTGTACGCCGAAGCACGTGCTCCGCTGCTGCACCTGCCGAACTACGCCGTCACGTCCTTCGGGGAGCGCCTGGACCGACACGGCACGGAACCGGGCTTCAAGGCCGTGCTTGCCTACGAGGACGCTCACCCGGTGGGCTACGCCTACGGCAACCGGATCGAGGACGGCGACCGCTACTGGCAGCGCACCAGCCCGCCTCCTAGCGAGCGGTACACGGCGCGGGCCGCGATCGCCCTCAAGGAGATCGGCGTGCGACCGGGCTGGCGAGGCACGGGGGTCTCGCGCCGCATCCACGACGAGCTCCTGGCCGGTCGGGAGGAGCCGTACGTCACGCTCATGGTCAACGAGGCGGCGGGGGACGGGAAGGTGCACGCCCTGTACCGGTCGTGGGGGTACGAGGACATCGGCCACAGCCAGCCTTCTCCGGCCTCACCGAGGTTGACCGTGATGATCCGCCCCATCCGATAGACAGCGAATCAAGGACGGAGCGGCACGGTGTGAGACGCGCCGACCAGCGCACTGTGTGCTCCCGCGCCGCTTCGTCTTCGAACCTGCGATTCACACCTGGGCCCAGTCGAGCTGCCTGCGGATATTCGGCGACAACACTCCGGCTTGGCCGTTCTCGGCGAGGTACACGGCTCCCGCACCGGATGCGTGTCGTTCCTCGATGACGCGGCCGGTGTGGTGGGTGAACGGCCAATCGGGATTGATGGCTAGGTAGACGGGGAGGTCCGGATCAAGGAGCTGGAGTTGCTGGAGCAGTTGACCGACGGTTAGGGACTTCGGCAAGAGAGCCTCCTGAGCTGGGGAGCAGGCAGCAGATGAAGGGGGCGCGGAAGTTCCTGGCCCCCAATTGACCTGCGGCTTTGTAATCAGTCGTACGTTGACATCCCCGAGAAGTAGGTCGCCATTTCTGAGCCCCAATGCATGTCTGCCGTGAGTGAACTGCGCGCGTCGAGGTGGCTCGCATCGACTCAACGGAGGCCGGATCGATCGCCCCTGGAGTTATGCCCGAGGCCACCGCGCTGACCGTGGATGTGTGCAGGCGAGTGGTAGCTGGGGCTCGGTGCCACGGTGTGAACGGCTGCGCGCCGATGTCCTAGGGAGTGGGCTCGGGCAGCAGCAACGCGTTGCACGTCCAAAGGGGTTGGTGTGGGCGGCGGAAGGGGACGCATTTGGGCGACAGAGCGGTTGCGGGGAGGCACGTCGCGTTCGCAGCGGAGCACTGGGTCTTGGTCGGCGAGACGTTTGGTTGTTGCGGCGATGAGCGATGTCGGGACGCCGGAGGTGAAGGTGGCGTACCAGCGTTCCAGGTAGCCGTCCTCGCCGCCCCACAGCAGCCAACGTTGCCGTTCACCACGAAGCTCCTCCTGACGAGGCACAAGCCGCCCCGAGTGGCTGAGGCCGGCCAGCCCGTCGGGTGCGGTGAAAAACGTGGACGGACGCGTGCTGCCGTGCCGCCATCCGGCTTTCTGTAGCGGGAGCCACCCCTCCTGGGATGGACTGCTCGGACCGAAGAGCGCCGCGGTCGGATCGTCTTGATAGCGGTCGGCGAGCGCCGAGGTAAAGGCGGTGACCAGCTCGGTGGGGGTGGGGGTGTCGAAGGTAGTCATCCACTCCGGCTCGGCGAACGGGGACCGTTGAGCAGTGATCTTCCAGAGAGTGTAGTCCGGGCCTTCAGGCATGTAGCCGAGCCGGAAGCGTTGGTCAGGGGAGTTGACGTAGACGTTCCCGTACTCGTCACCAGCGAGGACGAATCCGCAGTTGAGCAGTGGCTGGAGGGCTGGATCGCCTGTGTGCATGGAGCCAGCGAGGTAGACGGGGGAAACGAGGGTGTCGCCGTCGAAGGCGTGTGGGGACATAGTGGTATCCGGGGGTGCATCAGCGCTGACGGCGGGATCGGCCGTGCTGAGGGGCGGGCTTTGTCGGGGTAGGGGCGGTTGCTGGTGTATGTGCCTGCGCAGTGTGGGGGCTGCGGGCCAAGGCCATCTGGCTGAGGGGAGTGGTGGGCTGCGTTCCTGGTACGCGTACGTGCACCAGGTCACGGTGGAGTTCGGGGATTTCCTCGACGCGGCGTACGACGGCGTCGGTGCTGGTGATGACGTTCGCGGCGGCAGCCCGTAGGTGCGGGAGTGTCGTGCGAGTGAGGTACGCCCGCCAGCTGGGCGTGAGGCGAGGCTCGACGCCGGCGGAGAGTCGCCACATGGATTTGGCAGGGGAGACTAGTTCGTCGTACTCGTGGGTCCAACCGCTGCGGGTGCGGACACCGGCGTGCCCATCCGGGGAGATGTTCCAGTAGGGCCGGCTACCGCGTACGAGCTCCCAACTGTGGCGGCGGAAGACACTCTCGTGGCTGTCACCGGTGTAGTGCGGGCCGTCGCTGAAGTAGTCGCGAAAATTGCTGGGCAGGCTGTCCACGAGTGCCGAGGCGAAGCCGGCGACGATCTCTTGTGGGGTGTTCCGGTCGAAGGTGGTGATCCAGTCAGGGACGCCGAGTGGATCCTCTGCGTACGTGATGGTCCAGCCGCCGAAGTAGCTGTCGGCGGTGTTCGCGATCCGTACGCGCTGGCAGGGGCTGGTGAAGTACGTGTCCCTGTTGTCGAACGGGACGGTCTGTGTCCAGCCGGGTGCGTCGTCCAGGACGTCGAGGACCGGGGCGCGGGAGCCGGGGCCTGCGAGGTAGAGCGGGGCGACGAGGACAGGGGTGTCGGGGGTGAGGGCGTCGAGATCGAGTGTGGACGTGAGGTCCTCCAGAGAGGGATGCCTGAGCGTGTGCACGGCTTGGGCCGGAGGGCCGCGAGGCCGGGGCAGGGTGACTCAGAGCACGCGGCGCGTGGACGTGGTGGTAGAAGTCCGCGGGGGAGCGGTCGGTGCGGCGGGTGGCTGCTTGGCCGCCGCTATGTGAGCGGATCGGGCGCGGGCTACCTCCGAGCGGCTCCGGTCCGTTGGAACAGCAGAGCGATCGTGATCCAAGCGTTGGCTGGCCAGGCGATATGCGGTGTGGTCTTGGCGTTCACCGACGGCCAAGAGGTAGATCTCGCGCCGGTGTTGGGAGGTGGCGGGGGCGTCTCGGAATTGGATGACCAGCCGCCAGCGGGTTTCCGGGTCGACGTAGACCTTGTGGCAGCCCGCCAGTTCGCGAGTGAGGGGTGCGCCGCGTTCGTTGCCGTGGACCAGGTGCTGCAGTTCCAAAAGGGCGAGGTCGCGGATGTGGTCCGGGACGTGGCGCAGGTCGGCGAGCGCTTCCGGGTGTGCGGCGAACGCGAAACGGGCCGCCTTCACCGCATGCCTCCATGCGGGTGAGGACTCGTGGACGGGGGAGTACGGGGTGCCGCCACAGGAGCAGGTGGCACGGCAAGGTGCTTAGGGCCTGGGCCGGCGGAGCGTGCCCGCGCGGCATGGGCCCTCGGTGTGGTGCGGCTGGGCGGTTCAGGGGGCTGAGGCAGCGGAGCGCTGCGGGGCATTGCCCAGGTGTCGGCCGCCTCCGCTGTGGCGAAGGCACCTTCGCGCATCGTGTACATCTGGAAGTTCTTGTCGGCCTCTTCGAGGAACAACCGGTACGGAGCAGTCGCCGAGTCGGGGTGGTGGTCGTAGATCAGCGTGCGGACTTCGGTGCCGAAGTCGAAGGTGCCCGGGTTGTCGGTGCAGTGGTCGAGTACCTCGTATCGGTTCTCCGGGTTGGTTCGGAGGAGGTCTTCGAGTCGGGAGGTGAGTGCGTCGGCCGGCCGGGGGCCGTGGTTGCGCGTTGGCAGGGTGGCTTCTGGTGGGCAGCCCCGCTGGATGAGCCAGTACTGGGCGAGGGGCACCACGGGAGCGCGCTGGGTGGCGAAGTCGAAGGTGGACTGCTCGGGAGTCCGGGTGATGTGCAGGGCGACGAACTCGGCCTGTCCGGGAGCGTCCCAGATGGCTGCCCGGTCGTAGAAGAGTAGGTAGCTGTCGAGTCCGTCGGCGCTGTGATGGTCGGCCATCGGCACGAACATGTCGTCGGAGATCGTGGCCCGGACGAAATGGTCCTCGGTGTCTTTCGTGGCGGCCTGGAAGCCGGTGAGCCGGTAGTCGTGCTCGAGGCTCTCGTAGAAGCCGTCGTCCACGTCAGGCCACCAGGTCCACGTCGGGCGCGGCCAGGAGTCGATGATGGGGGCGTGCCGCGCTGGTGGTGCATGCACCGAACGGGCCATCGGGTGCGCGGAGTTGAATGAGTGTCGGATCGAGATGGTCGCGGTGCCACGTCTGCGGGCCGGCCAGGCCGGCCTCGATGTCGGTGAGCTGCTGCCAGGCGAGCCACAGGGCGTGAAGGCGGGCGACGGCCTCGGGGTGTTCTTGCCACTGTCGGCACCAGGGGCGTGAGGTGCTGATTTCCCGCCCGTACACGGGGATCAGCAGGTGATGGACCCACCGTGTCAGCGCGGTGAGTTCTTCGTCGTAGGCCTTGCCGTCGAGCGCCAGGATGAAGATCGAAGTCGGACCCTCGTGTGGGGCGCCGGGTCCTGCAGACGTGTTCGCGTCTGCCGGACCCGACACACCAGGCAGGCCGGTAGGGTGCTCGGCGGCTGCCTCGTCGATGAGACGGGCAAGCGTGTCACTCTGTTTCCGGCTCTCCGCGACCAGTCGCGTGACGGTGGCGACCAGATCGTTCAGGTCGTGGTCGGGCACGCGTACCGGCTCGTGTTCCTGAGCGGGCTCAGCCATCACTACCCCTCTGCAAGATCGAGTGTTCGGGGTGGTGATGGTCCGTGGAAAGCTGGGTTTGGCTCGGCCGGGATGCTGGTGTACGGACCCGGGATCACGTCGGGCTCTGGTGTCGGCAGGCGGCGAGTGAAGGCGCCAAGTGGCGCAGGGCGTATGAGGCTTGCTGCGGCACAACCCCGTTGCCCAGTGCTGCGAGCTGGGCCGGTCGGCCCAGCCCTGGAGTGGCAGTCACCCAACCTGCCTCGAGCCCTTGCATCCACTCCACGAACTGCGGGCTGAGCCGGCCGGCTGCGTCGGTGGGGCGGGGCGCCGGCCGCGTGATGTGTTCCCAGCGGGCGATGGCCGCCGCGTACGATCCCCAGCTCTGTGACTGTCCGGCCCGAACAGGGTGGGCGTCCCTGTCGGAAATCCGGCACCATCCGCCGGGCCGGGGTTCGACGCGTGTGTGGAGGGCGTGGAAGGTGTCGTGGTTCGTAGCGAGGCTGCCGACGGCGGCGCGTTCAAGTCCCCATTTCCATGCAGCCGGTTCGGCAACTCCTTCGTTCCATCGGAGGCTTTCGGGGTGGACAGGAGCCACTCCACCTCGTCCGCCAGGTTCGGCCCGTGGCCGCCCTGTTTTCGTAGCGTCGGGTGCTGGCTGCCACCGTTCGTCGCCAAGTTGCTCGTTGGTGTCTTCAACAGCGGCCCCGTGTCCGGCAGGCCAGGCGGCGAGGAAGACCCGTTCGCGGCGGTGCGGGGCGCCGACGTCGGAGGCGCGAAGCACACACCATCGCGCATCGAACCCGATGTCGGCCAGGGAGCCGAGTACGGCACCGAGTGCGCGCACAGCAGGCTGACCCGTGGTGTCTCCCAGACACCACGGGCAGGGTTCCACGTCGCCAGGGGAACCGGCGGGGGAGGAGAGGAGTCCCCGGACATTCTCGATGACCACCAGACAGGGATTGAGGGCTTCGATGGCACGGACGACGTGCAACCACAGGCCGGACCGGGTGCCATTAGCCAGTCCGGCCCGACGGCCGGCGACCGAGACGCCTTTGACAGGGGAAGCCGGCTGTCAGGACGCACACCTCCGGAACGTCCGTCCAGTTCACCGTGGTGACGTCACCGAGGTTGGGCACGGTGGGCCAGTGCCGCGACAGGATCCGGGCAGGCCCAGGATCGAGCTCGGCGTGCCAGGCGAGAGCGCCGCCGAGGACGGCCTGGACACCGAGGTCCAGGCCGCCGTAGCCGGAACAGGCGCGCCGATCAGTGGCCCCGGCGGACCGTCGCTGCAAGCGGTCATGACGGGCTCCGGCGGGTGGGGCGTGGAGGGTTCGGTGGGACGTCTGCGGCAGGCCTCGACCTCTGACTGCCGGAACGATGGGACCGACTGCGAGAACGTGCTGCTTCCGTCCGAGAAGGCGAAGTGTCCTGTCGGCCGGAGTGCGACGGGTCGGGCTCGGTACCACTCGCCATGCGGTGGCGGCGGCGTGCGTCGTCGAGCGGGCCGAGAGCGTACAGCGCGTAGTTGATCAACTGCCCCGGCGCCAATGCGTCCTGGCTGGCGAGCTCTCGCACCTGCTGCGCTGCCGTGGCGGCGGTACGGGCGAGTGAAGCGGTCACGACCTGTTCGCCGTAGTGCGCGGCGGGGCCGCCAGGTGCGAGGGGATCGCAGATACGCAGGACCCGCTCGGTATCCAGCGTCCCGTCGGTCAGTGCTCCGCGGCGCTGGGCTTCCCACAGCACGGTGAGCTGGTCGATCGGCTCGCCCCGGTGGTGCAGTGCACCGAGCGCACGGTAGATGTACTGATGACCTCGATCGGCGAAGTCGGTGGGGCGGAGCCATGGCACCAAATCCAGCAGCTGCTCGGGCTGGGAGACCAGGCACCCCAGGAGGAACTCCTCGTCTGCAAGGACCTGTTCCGTCACCGGAGGCGTCGATTGGGCGAGAAGGGGGTGGTCGTCGGTCGGCTGGAGAGGACGTGCTTCGGTACCCCAGGTTCGGGCCATCTTGGCGAGCACGTGGGACAGGACTTGGGTTTGGTGCACGGTTTCGTCGGCCGTGCCGGCCTCCAGGTCGGCCAGGGCGACCCGATGCAGGCGATCGGCGTGCTGCGCGACGCTGCGGTGGATGGCGCCCTCCAGCACCATGCGGCCATACATGGGGGCGTGCTCGGAGCGCGGACACGCCGACACCAGCAGGTGCGGATAGACCGCGGTCAGGCCCCGGGTGTGGAGGCTCGCCTCGTGGACGGTGTCGGTGATCCAGGAGAGTGGTACAGGGCCCGTGCTCTTCTCGGCGGTCGCGGGGTGCTCTTCTGTCCGGAGCTTGAGCATCGCGGCGTACAACGTCGCATGCACAGGACGATCGAAGTGTTCCGGTCGCAACCAGTCGGAGAGCCGCTCGAGCTGGCGGGGGTCCAGGAAGAGAGCGCCCAGGACGGCCTGTTCGGCGTGAGCGAGTGGTGTCACGGCCGTGCCTTGCGGATGGGGCGTCGCATGCCGCGGAGTGCGGCGACGGCACGGTCGGCTGCCTGCAAGTCGGCGGCGAGGCGATCGAGTTCGTCGGTGAAGTCCTTGTCCGAGGCGCGAAGTGCGCCCGCAGGGCTGACGAGCCACCAGTGGGCTCCGTGGCGTACGACGGGGGTATCAGCGAGGCGTCCAGAGCCTCGGGCGGAAGAGTGGAGCGGGGAGACGTGGGTCAAGACTGTGCCTTAAGAGATGCGGGGTCGGGGGAGCGGGGCGGAGCTCCGGGTCTGGCCCGTTCAGTGCGGCAGGGCAGCGGCTTCACGCGGCCGGACCGAAGTGGCTGCGGCGCAGGCTCTTGGCCAGGGCGCGATCAGTGATGGCTGCTGTCTCCTCGGCGGACGCGGCGCTGAGCCGGTCGGCGTCGGGCTCGCGGTACCAGGGCTTGAGGTCGAGGAGCGCGGGTCGGATCCCGGTCGCCAGGAGCAGCGCGGATCCCTTGGGCAGGGCGCGGATCGCGTCGGCCGGCAGTGCCCGCTCTTGACGCGTGGACACCGACGTCGACTTGCCGGATTCGCTGGTGGACACCGAGACGGTTCGTACGTCGTGCTCGCCGACAAGGCGGGAGAGCTTGTCCGCGAAGTCCGCGTCGTCGATGCCGGAACCGATGAGTTTGATCGTCGCGGCGGACCAGAGGGCGTCCATACCGGCCTCGCCCCAGACACGTACACCTTGACGGTAGGACTGCAGGATCGTGATGGGGATGACGCCGCGGCTGCCGAGATGTGAGTACAGGTCCGGCAGGTCGGCGATCTTGCAGACGTTGGCGGCCTCGTCGAGGATCGCGAGAATGGGTGCGTCGAGGCGTCCACCGTCGCGCTCGGCCTGAATGACAGCCGTACGCATCACGGCGTCGGCGGCAGCCGCGATGATCGCAGAGGCGGACCCGCCGCCGTCCTTCGAGAGCAGGAACAGGGTGTCCTTGCTGGTGGCGAACTCCTCGGGCTTGAACTCCCGTATCTTCGACGCCTTGTCCGGCGGGGTGACCCAGGCGGCGATAGACGGGTTGAGGAGGCAGCTGGCGTACTGGCGGGCGGTTTCGAAGATGCCGTCGCGAGTCTCCACCGCGCCGGCGACCGTGCCGTGCAACTGGGCGGCGACCGCATCGAGCCCGGCGTCCTGGAGAAGGTCGATGGGGGTGCGGTCTGCGGGGGAGGCGAGCCAGGCCAGGACATCGGTGATGGGGCGACGGCCGCGGGCCGCGGCGAGGAAGAGCGCGGTGAGGGTGTTAGCGGCGGCAGTGGACCAGAAGTCACCCGCGCTCGACTCGTTTACGGACGCGGTGACGAAGTGCCCCGCCAGACGCCGGGCGCCGGCCAGGTCGTGGGCGTCGGCAAGAATGTCCCACCACACGTCCTGTGGCGCGTGGGCGATCTGCTGCGGGTCGAACGTCCACACCGTTCCGACTTCGGCGCGGGCGGCGGCCGTGGCGGTAAAGGCATCACGAGCTGCCTTGTTGCTGGTCAGCAGGACCGGGCCGGGCGCGCGCAGGATCGCGGGGATGGCCAGCCCCGAAGTCTTCCCGGACCGGGGAGCCATGATCGCGACGATCACGTCCTCCCAGGAGGACCGGACCTCTCGTGTGCCTTGGGGAAGTGTCCCGAGCAGGACGCCGCGGTCGTCCGGCGACACATGCTTTGGCTTGGTGTCCTTCAGGCCTGGGCGGAGGTCGATCGCCTTGGCGGCAATCCTCTGGGGCAGCAGATCGGCGAGCGCCCGATGGTCGGCCAGACCGCTCGAGCTGCCGCGCACCCGCAACCACACCTTGGCTCCGAGTAGCAGGACAGCCAGGAGTACCAGCGTGGGCAGGACGTAACACGTAACGACCACGGCCGGGTGGGGGAGGTGCGGCCAGAGCCGAACCGGATGTAGCAGCGACGCTGCGGGAGCGTAGGGAGGCCAAGGGCCACCGCCGATCGCGGAACTGGCGAGGCTGCCGAAGAGCCAGGCCAGGCTTCCTCCGCCGAGGCCGAGCGCTGCGACCGCGATCAACAGATACAGCAGGGTGTCGGTGCCGGTGGTGGTCGAGGGTGTGCTGGTGGTGTTTGGACGAGGCAAGGCGCGGTCCCGTGAGGTGGTGCGGAGAGGAGCGGGGTTTGGGGCCGACGGGGGCTTCTGGTGCTCACGAGGGGTATCTCTTGGTGTTGGTGTTGGTGTTGGTGTTGGTGTTGGTGTTGGTGTTGGTGTTGGTGGCGGGTGGTCGGAGCCAGGGGCGTCAGCGGGTTCGGCCGGGCTTGGGTGCGGAGGGTGGAGTGGATGCGGCAGCTTCACTGGGCGTGGTGGCGGCGGGGTGGTGTGTGGTTGAGGCGGCGGCGTAGTAGTTCACGAGCTGGGCCTGCCAACTGGGACGGGGCGGACGGTCGAGAGCCCTGAAACGGTCGGTCGCGACATGCAGGTCCTCGCCGAGCGAGGTCAGCGTCGCGGCGGCCTCGGTGAAGTCGTCCGCGAGGTCCCAGCCCTCCTCGCTCCCGCCTTCCTTGGCCTTTTCTGCGGCGGCCTCGAAGAACTCGCCGAGGCGGACGAGCACTCCGTCGTGCGGATCGAGGACGTGGTCGGTGAGGACGGCCGCCGCCTCGGAGGTCTCGGCGCCGTTGAGCTGATCGGTCAGAGCGAGGATCTGATGGCCGTAAACGCGATTGCCCAGTGGGTCGGACGGCGTCGTCACCGTGCCGACGAAAAGGTCGGGGCTGATATCGACGCGGTAGCCGACGGCGGTGAGCATCCGTGCGGCGTGGCTGGCTACCTGGTTCTCGCGCTGCTCGCCCGTGTCCCAGTGCAGTCGGTGCCAGAAGGTGCGGATGGATTGTTCGTAGATGAAGCCGGCGCGGTCGAGCAGGGCGTTGGCGAGGGCGTCGCCGCCGCGGGCGATGACATTGCCGTCGTCTTCGCGGGTGATCGTGATGGTTGGTGTGTCGGACACGGCAGGGCTCCGGGGTGTGTGGGTTTCAGAAGTGCGGGTTCTCGGTCGGCCGATCGGAGGCAGAGGCCGCTTCCAGTAGTTCGGGCAGGTCGGAGGGGTCGGCATCACGCTGGTCCAGCCACCAACTGGCGCTGGACACCTGCCGGATGAGGTTCTCGACCGTCTCCCACTCCGCCTCGCTGGTCGTGCCCTCGACGACACGTGCGGTGTAGGCGGCGGTCGCGAGCTGGTGGCGGCATCGGACGGCCCAGTTGGCTGCTCGCTCGGTGCCCTCTAGCGGAGGCATGCGGTACTGCTCGGACCACTCCTCGGCAGCGAGCTGTTCCTCTGCCCGCTTCTGGGCGAGCCACTCGGCCTTGCCTGCGTTGTCCCGGTTGCGGGAGGCGTGCCAGCATTCGGCGCAGTCTCGCTCGCTGAGCCAGCGGGCATAGCCGGCCCTGCGATCGGCCGGACGGTCCGACAGGTCGGCCTCGGCGGTGTGGCCACAGGCGTGATCGATGGTCCATACCTTCTTGACAGTCATGAGCAGGACTCCTTGTAGGCAGAGAGAGGGGGCGGGTTAACGGGTGCGGCGTCGTGTGGCGGGACGGATGGCGGAACGTTTCGCCGGAGCGTTGGTGTCTGGGCCGTCTTCGCGCCGATGCGGTGATGGCACGATCGCGGCTCGCGCGCGCATGGACGGCGCGGGTGCCGAGCCATCGCTGCGTTCCTGCACGGGGGCTTCATTCAAGGTGAAGGTGTCTTCAAGGGGGCCGACCGGCGGAGCGGACGAACGAAGGATCTTGGGATCGGCGGCGACGGAGAATCCGTTGTCTTGGAAGGCCCGGGTTGCCCTGGCCACCGCGCGGACGGCGGTGGTGTGTGAGGTGTCGCTCGGCAGCACATAGACGTCGCGTGCATGTGAGTAGAGGAAGCGGTGTTCGCGGAGGATCTCGTCGAGGAGAGGGCGGTCGTCCGCGACGGCAGCAGCCACGCCGAGATCCGGGATCAGGCCGAAAGCGACGTCGGGGTCTTGGTGCGGGTTGATATCGGGACTCCTGGGTGTCGTTGGGTGGTCAGCGCGCACGGGCTCGCAATGCGGGTGCCGGTGCGGAGCGTTGCTCAGCAGCGAGCGCAGGCCGATGGGACGTGGCGGAACTGCGTGCCGGGGATACATCGGTTGCGGCGTGCGCCCGCCGGTGTCGGAGCACCCGGTTCGGGTTGAGTTGAACGTGATCGCCGATGTCGGGGGAGGCGTCGAGGGGCATGTTCGAAGCCGGCGTCTGACGGGTTACGGGCTGAAGGTCATAGGCCGCATCGGACGTGACGCTGTACTGCGCAGCCCGCAGCGACTGGACCGCCTGGCTGCCGCGCCGGACCGGTTCGCGGTGTGGTTCGGTCAGGGTGTACATGTTGCTGCCGGTCAGGCGCTTGAAGCCGACCCGCCCCAGCATGTGCTCCGCGACAGGATTGTCGTGGGAGGTTGACGCGATGACTCCGTAGCGGGCGTGATGGCCGACGGTGATGTGCGGGTGGGCCGTCGCGGCGATCGGAGGGCGCCGGCCGAGATCGACGTCATCGATGACGACATGGTGGCCGACGACATCGGTGTGGAGCTGGTCGAGGGTGGGCTGGACGACATCCGGCTCCGCGTCGCCCAAGGCGTACTCGTACTCGGGATGCTCCGTGGAGAACCCGGCCTCGAGGAGAAGACCGTGCGCCACTTCGTGGTCGTCACCAGAGACGCTGGCTGTCACGCCCAGGTAGACGTGCCGGGTCAGCGTGATCCATGCGTAGTCAGCCACGGTGGCTCGCGATGACACCTGTGGCGAGCGCCCGGTCGGCCAGGCGGTGCGATTCATCCAGGGCGCCGAATGGGCAGGTGGCCAGGGGGATGGGGCGTTCGGTGGAACCGGTCGTGATGGCGGTGACGTAGAACCGGGCCAGTCGTCGTGCAGCACGGCGAAGGACGAGAAACGCAGACAAGAAGAGCCGTCCTCGGGGAGAGAGCTTGTCCGGGTGAGCCGGAGGAGCGGGAGCAATGAGGGCGTGGCCCTCGGCGGTTGAGTGGGTCAGGCCGCCATGCGGAAGTCGGTGTCGAAGAGGTCGCGTTCGCGGGGATGGAGCAGGTGCTGGGTGATGAAGGAGCGGCCGGCCACCTTCCACAGTCCGCGTCCCTTGGTCAGAGCGGATACGGCTTGGGTCTCGACGCCAGTCAGACCCAGGAGAGCTGCTGCTGCGGCGAGTTGGTCTGCTTCCTGGCGGTAGATGATGCGGGTTGAGCAGTCAGTGAGGAGGCCCTCGGCGAGTGCGCGGCCACGCGACCCAGCGTCGCCTGCGGTCAGGAGGTCGGACAGCCGGTGGACGATCATCATGTTGGCGATACCGAGGCCGCGTGAGAGCTTCCACTGGCTCTGCATCCGTTCCAGCAGCGCGACGTGCCGCATGACCCGCCAGGCTTCGTCGTAGATGACCCAGCGCCGTCCGCCATCGGGGTCGGCGAGCGCGGATTCCATCCAGGCGGAGGCGCAGGTCATGGCGAGAACGAGCGCGGTGTCATCGCCTGCGCTGCCGAGGCGGGACAAGTCGATGGAGAGCATCGGCGCATTCGGGTCGAAGGCCACCGTGGAGGGGGCATCGAACATGCCGGCCAGATCACCGTGGATGAGGCGGCGTAGGGCATGAGCGAGGTCTTCAGAGGCCTGGCCGATGCGGCTGGAGGGTTCGCCGAGTGCGGCGTCCAGGCGTTCGGGGGAGCCGAGGACGTGGGCGACCTGGCCGAGCAGGGGAGTGGTGCCGGTGGCCTCGGCGTGGGTGACGACCTCGTCGAGGGCGACGTCGAGGGCGGTGTGCTCCATGGGGTGCAGCTCGCGGCGCAGGACGGTCTTGGCGAGCGAGGCGAGCAGGAGGAGACGGCGCTTGCGGACCTCGCTCGCCCAGTCCTCGTCGCTGATGCCGGCAGGCTTCGCCGGGGCGTCGAGCGGGTTGAGACGGCCGGGGAGACCAGGACCCAGGGCGATGGTCTGCCCGCCCAACTCATGGGCCACGGCTGTCCATTCACCCTTGGGATCGCATGGTACGTAGATGCGGTAGCCGAAGGCGACGGCGCGTACGGCGAGGGACTTGGCGAGGGCGGACTTGCCCATGCCGATGACTCCGGCGAGCAGGATGTTGGGGTTGGTGAAGCCGTCGAGCCTGCCGTAGAGGGCGAACGGGTCGTAGGTGAAGGCGGCTTCGGCGTGCACGTCGCGGCCGACGTAGATGCCCTGGGCGCCGAGTCCTCCTTCGGCGAGGAAGGGGTAGGCGCCGGCGGCGACCGCTGTGGTCATGCGGTGGGCGGGGAGGCCGAGTTTGCCGCCGCGGGCGGAGGCGGGGCCGGGGCGGCCGGCCCCCCCCCCCCCCCCCCCCCCCCCCCCCCCCGGGGCGGGCGGGGGCCCCCCCCCCCCGCCGCCCGCGGCCCCCCCCCCCCCCCGCCCCCCCCCCGCCCGCCCCACCCCCCCCCCCCCCGCCCCGCCATGGGGGGGGGGAGGCATGCCTGT
>NZ_JACBYP010000200.1 GCF_018982965.1 Streptomyces mayonensis
AGTATTTCCCGGGTTGGGAGTATCTGGAGCGGGTGCTGGACCGGGCGTTCGGGTTGCTGGCCGAGGGTGGTCGGCTGGTTGTCGGAGATGTGCGGCACCGTGGCTTGTTGCGGGTGTTCCAGACGGCGGTGCAGGCCCGTCAGCCGGGTGTGGGGGACACGGGGCGGTTGCGTGCGGCGGTGGAGCAGGCGGTGGTGACGGAGAAGGAGTTGCTGCTGGATCCCGGTTTCTTTGCCGCCTGGGCGGCTGGGCGGCCGGAAGCGGTGGGCGTGGATGTGCGGTGGAAGCGGGGCGCGGCGCACAACGAGCTGACGCGCCACCGCTACGACGTCGTCCTGCACAAGGCTCCCGCCCAGCCGCTCCCACTGGCCGATGTGCCGGTCCTCACCTGGGGCCGGGACATCGAGACGTGGGAGGCACTGGATGACGTCTCGTTGCCGGTGCGGGTGTCCGGGGTGCCGAACGCCCGGTTGACCGGGGAGGTCGCGGCTACCCGTGCGGTGGCCGCCGGTGAGCCCATCGAGCGTGTCCGTGAGCTGTTGGACGGGACGAGCGGGCTGGACCCGGAAGCGGTGTGTCTCTGGGCGGGGGCACGGGGCTGGGACGCCGTGGTCACCGTCGGTTCCGACGGCGTGGACACCGTGGATGTGGTGTTCGTTCCCGGAGGTACGGGTGCGGTGTCGGGTGGTTTTGTTCCGGTGGGGGTGGGGTCGCTTGCCGGGTTGGCGAGTGATCCGGTGCGTACGCGGGTGGCGGGTGAGTTGGTGTCCAGGCTGCGTCGTGGTCTGTCGGAGCGGCTTCCGTCGCATCTGGTGCCGGCGGCTTTCGTGGTGCTGGAGGCGTTGCCGTTGACGGTGAGCGGGAAGGTGGACCGGGGTGCGTTGCCTGCTCCGGAGTATGCCGTCACCGTTTCGCGGGCGGCGCGGACGCCGCAGGAGGAGATCGTGTGTGCTCTGTTCGCCGAGGTGCTGGGTCTGCCGGCGGTCGGGGTGGAGGACGACTTCTTCGCGTTGGGTGGGCATTCGCTGTTGGCGACGCGGTTGGTGAACCGGGTGCGGGCGGTGCTGGGTGTGGATCTGGCGTTGCGGGCGTTGTTCGATGAGCCGACGGTGGCGGGTGTGGTGCGGCATCTGTCGGTGACGGGGTCGCGTCCGGTGCTGGAGCGGCGTGAGCGGCCGGAGCGCCTGCCGTTGTCGTTCGCGCAGCGCCGTATGTGGTTCCTGTACAAGTTGGAGGGTGCGTCGGCGACGTACAACATTCCGCTGGTGTTGCGTCTGACGGGTGAGGTGGACGTGCCTGCCTTGGAAGCGGCCCTCAACGATGTGATCAGTCGGCACGAGCCGTTGCGGACGGTCTTCCCCGACCTCGACGGCGAGCCCTACCAGCACATCCTCACCCCCACCGAAACCCACCTCACCCTCACCGTGGAGGACGCGCGGTCGGTGGAGCGGCGGGATCGGCTGGTGCACGACATGGCACGGCACGGATTCGAGCTGGACCGGGAAATGCCGTTGCGCGCGATGCTGCTGACGACGGGACCCGGCGAGGCCATGCTGATGCTGACGCTGCATCACATCGCCGGGGACGGCTGGTCGATGGCGCCCCTGGCCGAGGGCCTGGTGACCGCCTACGCCGCCCGCCGTGAGGGCCGGTCGCCGCGATGGTCCGCGATGCCGGTGCAGTACGCCGACTACAGCGTCTGGCAGCACGAACTGCTCGGCGAGGACACCGACCCCGACAGCCTGCTGCGCCGACAGGCCGCCTACTGGACCGACCACCTGCGCGGCCTGCCCGACGTCGTGTGCCCGCCCACCGACCGGCCGCGGCCGTCCGAGGCATCGCACAGCAGCGAGATGCTGCCGTTCGAGATCGACGCCGAGACCCACGCCACCCTGCGGGAGCTGGCGCGGGCCCACGGAGCGACGCTGTTCATGGTGCTCCACGCGGGCCTCGCGGGGCTGCTGTCGCGGCTCGGTGCCGGCACGGACATCGCGGTGGGTTCGCCCATCGCCGGACGCACCGACGAGGGCCTCGACGACCTGGTCGGCTTCTTCGTCAACACCCTCGTCCTGCGGACCGACACCTCGGGACGGCCGTCCTTCGCCGAGCTGCTGGCGCAGGTCAGGGAGAACAGCCTGGCCGCCTACACCCACCAGGACGTCCCCTTCGAGTACCTGGTGGAGAAGCTCAACCCGCAGCGCTCCACCGCCCACCACCCGCTCGTCCAGGTCATGCTCACCCTCCAGAACACCGCGGAGGTGCGCTTCGACCTCCCCGGGCTCCAGGCACGGCTGGAGAACCCGGGGCAGGGCAGCTCGCAGTTCGACCTGCTGCTGAACATCGGCGAGACCTTCGACGAGAACGGCGGTCCGGCGGGCGTCACCGGCTTCGTCGAGTACGCCACCGACCTCTACGACCCCGACACCGTCGCGGCGTTCGGGGCGCGGTACGTACGGCTCCTGAACACCGCCGCGGCCGCCGCGGACCTGCCGGTCGACACGCTCGACCTGCTCGCCCCGGAAGAACGCCGGCAACTGCTCGGCTGGTCGGGCGCACACGGTTCGGCGCGGCTCGAACCGCTCACTCTGCCCGGCCTGTTCGCCGAGGCGGTGCGGCGCGCCCCGACGTCCCCGGCCGTCGTACGCGGCGACGAGGAGTGGACGTACGCCGAACTGGACGCCTGGTCGAACCGGATCGCCCGGCTGCTGGCCGACCGCGGTCTCGGTCCGGGCCGGCGGGCGGCGCTGCTGATGCGGCGCGGGCCCGCTCTGCTCGCCGCCCTGCTGGGCGTGCTGAAGACCGGCGCGGCCTATGTACCCGTGGACCCGGACTACCCGGCGGAACGGCGGGCGTACATGCTCGGCGACGCGGATCCGGCGGTGGTGCTCGACGACGAGTGGGTCCGACAGGACCTCACGGACCTGCCCGACACGGACCTCGGCGTCACCGTCGACCCGGCGTACACCGCGTACGTGATCTACACGTCCGGTTCCACCGGCCGCCCCAAGGGAGTCGAGGTCACGCACGCCGGGTTCGCCGGGCTCGCGGCGGCCAAACGGGCCGCCTTCGCGCTGCGCCCCGGGGACAGGGTGCTCCAGTTCTCGCCGTCCAGCTTCGACGCCATGGTCTCCGAGATGGTGACCACCTTCAGCGCCGCGGCGACCCTCGTGGTGCCCGAGGAGACCGGCATCGCCGGACGGGAGCTCGCCGAACTGCTCCACCGCGAGCGGATCACCAACGCGACCCTCCCGCCGTCCGTCCTGGTCACCCTGGAGGACACCCACGGGCCGGACCGGCTCACGGACCTGACCACGCTGGCGGTCGCGGGCGAGGCATGCCCGCCCGACGTGGCCGCGCGGTGGGCTCCAGGACGCCGGATGATCAACGCGTACGGGCCCACCGAGTCGACCGTGGGCGCTGCGATGAGCCCGCTGCCGGCCGACCGGGAGACCGCAGTGGTGCCGATCGGGCGGCCGCTGCCCGGGCTGGCCGGGCTGGTGCTCGACGAGCGGCTCGAACTGGCCCCGGCGGGTGTGTGGGGAGAGCTGTACCTGGCGGGGGCGGGCCTGGCGCGCGGCTATGTCGGCCGTCCCGGCCTGACGGCCGAACGGTTCGTCGCCTGCCCCTTCACCCGCCCCGGCGTGCGGATGTACCGCACGGGCGACCTCGCCCGCTGGAACGCCGACGGCCGGCTGGAATACCTCGGCCGTGCCGACGGCCAGGTGAAGATCCGCGGCTTCCGCGTCGAACCCGGCGAGATCGAGGCCGTACTGCGCGGTCACCCGGACGTCGCCCAGGCCGTGGTGACCGCCCACGATCAGCAGGACGGCGTGAGCCGGCTCGTCGCCCACCTGGTGCCGGAGGAGGGGAGCGAACTGCCCGTGCCCGCGGTACGGGACGCGGCGCGCGACCGGCTGCCCGACTACATGGTGCCCTCGGCCTTCGTCGTGCTCGACGCCCTGCCGCGCACGCCGAGCGGCAAGGTCGACCGGGCCGCGCTGCCCGCCCCCGACTTCGCGAGCACTTCCAGGCGGGCCGCCCGCACACCGCAGGAACAGATCCTCGTCACCCTCTTCGCCGACGTCCTGGGTGTTCCGGTGGTGGGTGTCGACGACGACTTCTTCGGTCTGGGTGGGCATTCGTTGCTGGCGACCCGGTTGGTGAGTCGGGTGCGTGCGGTGCTGGGGGTGGAGTTGCCGTTGCGGGCGTTGTTCGATGCGCCGACGGTGGCGGGGCTGGCGGGTCGGCTGTCGGATGCGGGGTCGCGTCCGGTGCTGGAGCGGCGGGAGCGGCCGGAGCGCCTGCCGTTGTCGTTCGCGCAGCGCAGGCTGTGGTTCCTGTACAAGTTCGAGGGCGCGTCGGCGACGTACAACATGCCACTCGTCCTCAGGCTCACCGGCGCACTCGACGTGACCGCTCTGGAGACCGCGCTCAACGACGTGATCGCGCGGCACGAGCCGCTGCGCACGGTCTTCCCCGACACCGACGGCCGGCCCCACCAGCGGGTACTGGACGCCGCGGACGTGCGCCTGGAACTGGCGCCGGAGCCGGTCCCCGCGGACCGGCTCGACGCACGGGTGGAGGACTGCGTCCGCCACCCCTTCGAACTGGACCGCGAGGTGCCCGTCCGTCCCAGGCTGCTCAGCACCGGCCCGGACGACCACGTCCTCGTGCTGACGATCCATCACATCGCCGCGGACGGCTGGTCGCTGGGCCCGCTCGCCGACGACCTCAAGAACGCCTACACCGCCCGCCGCCAGGGTGAGCGGCCGCGGTGGTCCGCACTGCCGGTGCAGTACGCCGACTACAGCCTCTGGCAGCAGGAACTGCTCGGCGACGACACCGACCCCGACGCCCTCTTCGCCCGCCAGGAGTCCTACTGGGCGGAGCACTTGGCGGGCCTGCCCGAGGTCGTGAGCCTCCCCACGGACCGGCCGCGGCCCCCCGTCGCCTCGCAGCGCGGCGCCGAGGCCGCCTTCACGCTCGACGCCCCGACGCACGCCGCGCTGCGGGAGCTGGCCCGCTCGGCGGACGCCACCCTGTTCATGGTCCTGCACACCGGCCTCGCGGCCCTGCTCTCCCGGCTGGGCGCCGGCACGGACATCGCGGTGGGCTCGCCCATCGCCGGACGCACCGACGAGAACCTGGACGACCTGGTCGGCTTCTTCGTCAACACCCTGATCCTGCGGACCGACACCTCCGGCGACCCCGCGTTCGCCGATCTGCTGGCGCAGGCCAGGGAGAACAGCCTGGCCGCCTACACCCACCAGGACATCCCCTTCGAGTACCTGGTGGAAAAACTCAACCCGCAGCGCTCCACCGCCCACCACCCGCTCATCCAGGTCATGCTGGCCCTCCAGAACAACGCGGACCTGCGCTTCGACCTGCCCGGCCTGCACACCCAGCTCCTCGCCCCGGCCCCCGGCGGCTCACAGTTCGACCTCACCCTCAACCTGGTCGAAAGCTTCGACGAGGACGGCAGGCCCGCCGGACTGACCGGCATGATCGAATACGCCACCGACCTCTACGACGCCGCCACCGTGGACGCCTTCGCGGCCCGCTGGACCCGCCTGCTGGCCGCAGCTGCCGAGGACCCGCACCGCCGCGTCGGCGCACTGGACATCCTCGACGCCGACGAACGGCACGCCCTGGCCACGTGGAGCACATCGCCCCGCGCAGAGACGGAGGCGACCCTGCCCGAACTCTTCGAGAGGCAGGTGCGCACCACCCCGCACGCACCCGCGCTGATCGACGCCGACGGCACGGCCTCCTACGCCGAACTCGACGCGCGCGCCAACCAGATCGCCCACTGGCTCATCACCCGCGGCGCGGGCCCGGAGTCTCCGGTCGGCGTCGCCGTCGATCGCTCCCGCACCCAGATCGCCGTCATCCTCGGCGTCCTCAAGGCCGGAGCGGCCTACCTGCCGATCGACCCCGGACATCCCGCCGAGAGGATCGCGTACCTGATCTCCGACGCCCGGCCCGCACTCGTACTGGCCACCCGGCCCCTGGACGTACGGGCGCCGCTCTTCCTCACCGACGCCCCCGCCACCGCCGCTGCGTGGGACCGGCAGCCCACGCGGGCGCCCCGGGACAGCGACCGCACGGCACCCCTGTGCCCGGCCAACGCCGCGTACGTCATCTACACCTCGGGCTCCACCGGAACCCCGAAGGGCGTGACCGTCACCCACGCGGGCTTCGCCGGTCTGACCGCCACCGCCGCGCGCTTCGGCCTCGGCGAGGGCAGCCGCACCCTTCAGTTCACCTCGTCCAACTTCGACGTGTCCGTGATGGAACTCCTGACGGGCTTCACCGTCGGCGCCGCGCTCGTACAGACCGGCACCGAACACCTGGTCGGCGACGAACTCGCCGCCGCGCTCGCCACGCACCGGGCCACCCACCTCTTCATCCCGCCGTCCGTCCTGGCCACCCTCCCGGCTCATGCCGAATCCGCCCTGCCCGACCTGGGTTCCCTGGTGGTCGCGGGCGAGGCCTGCCCGACCGACCTGGCCGCACGCTGGTCCGCGGGACGCCTGATGACCAACGCCTACGGCCCGACCGAGGCCACCGTCTACGCCACCACCAGCCCGCCGCTCACCGGGGCGAACGCCCCCATCGGCACACCGGTCGTCGGCGCCCGCGTGTTCGTCCTGGACGGCGGCCTGGCCCCCGTGCCACCGGGCGTACCCGGCGAGCTGTACCTGGCGGGCCCGGGCCTCGCGCGCGGATACGTCCGCCGGCCGGGTCTGACGGCGGAACGGTTCGTGGCGTGCCCGTTCGGCGTTCCGGGCGGCCGGATGTACCGCACCGGCGATGTCGTCCGGTGGAACGCGGACGGTCAACTCGAGTACCTGGGCCGGGTGGACGACCAGGTGAAGATCCGCGGGTTCCGGGTGGAGCCGGGTGAGGTGGAGGAGGCACTGCGGCGGCTGCCCGCGGTGGGACAGGCGGTGGTGGCCCCGTTCGTGCACGGGGGCGAGTTGCGGCTCGCCGCGTACGCGGTCCCCGCACCCGTGCCGGACGCCGAGATCACGCCCGCGTCGCTGCGCGCGGCCCTCCAGGAGGTACTGCCGGGCTACCTCGTGCCCTCCACGGTCGTTGTGCTGGATGCGCTGCCGCTGACGCCGAACGGAAAGGTCGACCGGGCAGCACTCCCCACCCCGCAATACGCCGGGCGCACCGCGACAGCGCCCCGCACACCGCAGGAGGAGATCCTGTGCGGCTTGTTCGGGGACATTCTGGGGGTGGCGTCGGTCGGGGTGGACGACAGTTTCTTCGACCTGGGTGGGCATTCGCTGCTGGCGACGCGTCTGGTGAGCAGGGTCCGTCGTGTGATGGGTGTCGAGTTGCCGTTGCGGGTGCTGTTCGAGGCGCCGACCGTGGCGAGGCTCGTTCGCCGACTGGACACGGGGCAGGTGCGTCCGGCGCTGGAGGCGCGTCCGCGGTCGGAGTCGCTGCCGTTGTCGTACGCGCAGCAGCGTCTGTGGTTCCTGCACAAGCTCGAGGGACCTTCGGCGACCTACAACATGCCCTTCGCCCTCCGCCTCACCGGCGACGTCGACCGCGACGCGCTGGAGGCCGCCATCAACGACGTCGTGGCACGCCACGAGTCGCTGCGCACGGTCTTTCCCGAGAGGAAGGGCCGGCCGTACCAGTACGTGCTGCCGGTGGACGAGGCCCGGGTGCCCCTCACCGTGGAGCCGGTCACGGAGCCGGCGGTCATCTCCCGTATCGCCACGACCATTCGGCACGGCTTCCGCCTCGATCGCGACGTCCCCGTCCACGCCCACCTGCTCGACATCACCGGGAGCGATGACGCGGTCCTGGTGCTCGTGCTGCATCACATCGCGGGGGACGGGTGGTCGGCGGGGCCGCTGGCGCGGGATCTGGTGGCGGCGTATGCGGCTCGTTCGGGTGGCGGGGCTCCGGCGTGGCCGGCGCTGCCGGTGCAGTACGGGGACTACAC
>NZ_JACBYP010000201.1 GCF_018982965.1 Streptomyces mayonensis
GGAGAGGAGAGGGCCGAGGGGGCCGAGGGCGCCGGGCGGGGGGCCACCTCGGCGGCGGTGGTTCCGCAGGCGGTGAGGGCGGCGCCCAGGGCACAGAGCGCGGTGGCACGTCGTACGAGAGTGATCACCGTACGAACGTAGGAGTGGGATATTCGGTTTGTATGACCACATCGGCCGACGTGCCGAGCCGGTCACCCACCCGGCCCAGGCGCAGGCCACGCCCCCGGTGCCGTCAGATGTCCCGCTGCTCCAGCGGCTTCGTCGCCGGGCCCTCGATCACCTTGCCGTCCGTGCCGAAGCGGGAGCCGTGGCAGGGGCACTCCCAGGCGCGTTCGGCCGCGTTGAAGTCGACGAGGCACCCCAGGTGGGTGCAGCGCGGCGAGACGGCGTGCAGTGTGCCCTCCTCGTCCCGGTAGACCGCGAGCCGGTCGCCGCCCGCCCGGACCACCGCGCCCTCGCCGCGCGGCAGCGAGTCCACCGGCGGCGCGGGCCGCAGCCGGTCGCCGACGAAGTGCCGGGCGACCTCGGCCTGCGTCTTGAGCAGCGCCGGCGCCTCGCGCACCGCCGTGCGCAGCCGGCGCGGGTCGTACAGCCCGCTCCACGCGCACTCCTCACCGGCGATCTGCGCGGTGAGCAGCAAGCCCGCCATGATGCCGCCGCTCAGTCCCCACCCGCCGAAGCCGGTGGCCACGTAGGTGTGGCGCGCGGCCGGGTGCAGCGGGCCGACCATCGGCACGGTGTCGGTGGGGTCGATGTCCTGCGTGGCCCAGGCGTGGGTGCGGTCGACGCCGGGGAAGTGCTCGTCCGCCCAGGACGCCAGGCGGTCGAAGCGCTCGCGGGTGTCGCCCGTGCCCGGAGTGAAGTGCTCCCCGGTGACGATCAGCAGGCGGCGGCCCGCCTCGTCCAGCGGCGCCGTGCGCACCGAGCGGGTGTTCTGCTCCGGCGTGATGTACATGCCGTCGACGTCGCGGTCCGCCTCGACGCTCCCGGCGACGACCAGTTCACGGCGCGGGGAGAGGCGGGCGAAGAGCAGCGCCCGGTCGAAGACCGGGTAGTGGGTGGCGACCACGACGTCCCGGGCGGTGACGGTCGCGCCCGTACCGGTCGACACGCGGCACGGCATGCCCTCGTCCAGACCGTGGACGGTGGTGTCCTCGAAGATCCGCCCGCCCCGCGCCTCGAGATCCGCGGCGAGGGCCAGCAGGTACTTGCGGGGGTGGAACTGGGCCTGCCCGGCCACCTTCACGGCGCCCGCCACCGGGAACGGCAGCCCGGTCTCCGTCACGAACGACGCCGGCAGCCCCGCCTCCCGCGCCGCGGCCGCCTCGGCCCGCACCTCCTCCACGCGGCCCGGGGAGCGGACGTACGTGTACGCGTCGCGCGTCTCCCAGTCGCAGTCGATGCCCAGCTCGGCGACGACCCCGGCGGCGTGCTCGATCGCCTCGGACTGCGAGCGGGCGTACAGCCGGGCGCCCTCCGGGCCGCGGGTGCGGCGCAGCTTGTCGTAGACCAGGGTGTGCTGCACGGTCAGCTTGGCGCTGGTGTACCCGGTGACGCCGGCGGCGACCCGCCCGGCCTCCAGGACCGCCACGCTGCGCCCGGCCCGCGCCAGCTCCCACGCCGCGCTGAGCCCCGCGATGCCCGCGCCGATCACGGCGACGTCCACGTCGAGATCGTCGGCGAGTGCGGGGCGGGGCGCACCGCCCGGTGCCGTCTGCAGCCAGTACGAGCCGTTGACCTGCACGTTCTGAGTCATGCGCCCCGGGTACCCCGGGGTCGCGGCTTCAGTGACCGGCTTCAGGGACCGGGCGGTGCGCCCGCTCGTGCCCTGCCGCCTACCTGCGCCAGGGGCCCGTCACCGCGAAGGTCGTGCCCGGCGTGTAGCAGTTGACGTACATCGTGTCGCCGTCCGGGGAGAAGGTGACGCCGGCGAACTCACCCCACTCCGGCTCCTCCTCCGTGCCGAGGTTCTGGGCGCCGCGCGCCATGGCGTACACCTCGCCGCGCCGGGTCACGCCGAAGACGTGCTGTGCGCCGTTGCCGTCCTCGCAGACCATGAGGCCGCCGCTGGGGGCCAGGCAGATGTTGTCCGGGGACTCGCCGGGCAGCTGCACGTCGGTGTCCGGGCCGAAGACGATCACCAGGGTGAGCCGGCGCCGCTCGGGGTCGTAGCGCCAGATCTGCCCGTAGTGGTCGGCGGCCGAGCCCTCGTCGCTGTGGGCGAAGGACGACACGAAGTACACGCACGAGCCGCCCCAGTAGCAGCCCTCCAGCTTCTGCGCGTGGGTGATGCCGCCCCGGCCGAAGTCCTGGAAGCGGATGGGCGTCCCGTCGGCCAGCGGGTCGGGTACGTCCACCCACTCGATGCGGTCGAAGGTGGCGCCGGTCTCCTGGATGGAGGAGAGGTCGGGCACGCCCGGCACGCGCATCGCCTGGAGCCTGCCGCCCGCCCGCAGTGAGCCCCTGCCGCCCAGCGGCTTCTCGGGCAGGAAGCGGTAGAAGAGGCCGAAGGGGCGCTCGAAGGCGTCCTCCGTCTCGTAGACCACGCCCCGCCGCGGGTCCACGGCGATCGCCTCGTGCTGGAAGCGGCCCATCGCGGTCAGCGGCACCGCGCCGGTGCGGTGCGGGTCGACCGGGTCGACCTCGAAGATGAAGCCGTGGTCCTTGGTGTAGCCGTCGGTGCCGGCCCTGTCCTCGGTCTCCTCGCAGGTCAGCCAGGTGTGCCAGGGCGTGGGTCCGCCCGCGCAGTTGACGGCCGTACCGGCGATCGCGACCCGCTCGGACAGGACGTGGTTGCGGGAGTCCAGCTCCAGCGCCGTACAGCCGCCCTTGCCCCCCGGGTCGTACGTCAGGCCCTCGATGGTCGGCACCGGGACGCGGGCGTCGGCGCGGTTCTCGTGGTTGCGCACCAGGTGGGTGTGGCCGTGTCTGCCGGAGCCGCGCCCGGGGAAGGCCGACATGCCGTCGTGGTTGGAGGGCACCTTGCCCTCCCCGGAGCGCAGCTCGTCGCCCTCGCGGGAGAGCACGCGGTAGTGGAAGCCCTTGGGCAGGTCGAGCAGGCCGTCGGGGTCGGGGACGAGAGGGCCGTAGCCGGTGTGCCCCAGGGGCTGGGCGGCGGCGGTGCCGGCGAAGAGCTCCGAGAGGGCGCCGGTGAACGCGATGCCTGCGCCCAGGGCCCCGGTACGGGCGAGCACCTGGCGTCGGGTCGCCGGGTGGCTGGAGGTGGACATGGGGAAACCTTCCTGCTGGCGGACAGGATTGTGACCCCGCCGTGTCTATCACCTGCCAGGAGTCCCGGGAACCACGCGTGCCGCACGTGTCACTGCCGGCCACGCGTGAGGAGGGCCGACCGTGGCACGGTCCCACATGCGTGAGGAGGGCCGGTCGTGTCACATTCCGACGCGTGTGAGGAGGGCCGGTCGTGTCACGTTCCGCCACGCGTGACGAGGGCCGGTCGTGTCACGGTGCCACGCGTGACGAGAGCGTCCGGCGGCACGGTGACGGGAGTCGGCCGGCACGCCCCGCCGGCCTCCCGCGGGACGTGCCGGACCGGGTCGACGCGCTACACCGGCGTCTTCGCGGTCCCCTCCTTCGCCTCCGCCTCCTCCCGCTTCCCCGGCTCCTCCGGTTCCGTGACCTTCACCGGGTCGGTGCCGGTGGCGCTGTGCCGCTCGGCCCAGTTCTCCAGGGCCGTACGGCAGGCGTGGTCC
Organism: Streptomyces mayonensis; assembly: GCF_018982965.1. Classification (GTDB taxonomy): domain Bacteria; phylum Actinomycetota; class Actinomycetes; order Streptomycetales; family Streptomycetaceae; genus Streptomyces; species Streptomyces mayonensis. The sequence continues at coordinate 3,711 of NZ_JACBYP010000201.1, forward strand.
AGGTGGTGCAGCCCGGACAGGTCCAGCTCGACCGGGCGGTCCTGGGGCAGCGCCTCCAGGCTCTCCAGCATCTTCGGGAGCCGCAGGAAGGTCGCGTTGCCCGTCAGATGGGCCTGGACGGGACCCGCGCCCTTGTCGACGATCTCCAGCTTCAGGTGCGAGGCCTCCCAGGCGGTCTTGACCACGGACAGCGCCAGACCGATCAGCACGCCCTCGAACATGTTCACCGCGACGATCGAGACGGCCGTGACCACCAGGATCAGCGCCTCACCGCGGTGACCGCGCCACAGCGACACGATGCCCTTGAACGGGATCAGCTTCCAGCCCGCGTGGACCAGGATGCCGGCCAGCGCGGGCAGCGGGATCAAGGCCAGCGCGGACGGCAGCAGCGCGGCGAACAGCAGCAGCCACACGCCGTGCAGCACCCGGGACGCCTTGGTCCGGGCGCCGGCGCCGACGTTGGCCGAACTGCGCACGATGACCGCGGTCATCGGCAGCGCGCCGAGCACGCCGCACACCGTGTTGCCCGCGCCCTGGGCCATCAGCTCCTTGTTGTACTCGGTGCGCGGGCCGTTGTGCAGCCGGTCCACCGCCGCGGCGCTGAACAGGCTCTCGGCCGAGGCGATCAGGGTGAACGCCACGATGGTGCCGAGGAGGCCCACGCTCGCCAGCTGCCCGAACGCGTCGCCGCCGGGCGGCTGGATCGAGTCCAGCAGACCGCTGACCTCGACCGTGGCGACCGACAGGCCGAACGCCGCCGTGACCGCCGTGGCCAGTACGACCGCGGCCAGCGCGCCGGGCAGGTTCTGCGCCGCCCTGGGCAGCCGCTTCCACAGCACCATCACGGCGACGGTGCCCGCGCCGAGGGCCAGCGAGGTGAGTGCCTCGGTGCTGCCCAGCACGTCGGCGGCGGCCCCGGGCAGGCCGACGATCTTGTCGATGCCGGAGGCGGGTGCCTCCAGACCGGCGGCCGAGTAGAGCTGCCCGGCGATGAGCACGAGGCCGATGCCGGCCAGCATGCCCTCGACGACCGACAGGGAGATCGCCCGGAACCAGCGCCCCAGCTTCAGGGCGCCCATCGCGAGCTGGACGAGTCCGGTGGCGAGCACGATCACGCCGAGCACGGGCAGCCCGTACTCGTCGACCGCGCCGAAGACCAGCACGGTCAGGCCGGCGGCCGGTCCGGAGACCTGGAGGCTGCTGCCCGGCAGCAACCCGGTGACGATGCCGCCCACGATGCCGGTGATCAGGCCGAGTTCGGCCGGAACACCGGAGGCGACGGCCACGCCCACGCACAGCGGGAGCGCGACCAGGAAGACGACGAGGGACGCGGTGAAGTCCTGCCGCCAGTGGGGGAACTTCCGGTTCTGGTTGGCTATGAGGGACATGTCGGCACTCACAGCGTCTCGAACGTGTCGGTGTCCGCGCTGTGCCGGCGCACGAGGCCGGTGTGGACCTCGTAGTACCAGCCGTGCATGCGCAGCCGGCCGTCCGCCAGACGCTGTTCGATGCAGGGGTAGGAGCGCAGGCGCAGCAGTTGCGCCAGTACGTGGTGCTGCACGGCCTCGGCGACCGTGGGGTCGGTGGTGTCGCACGGCTTCGGCTCGTCCGCGGCGTGCGCCAGCCAGTCGCGGACGGCGGGTACGGCGGTCAGGTCGTCGCCGCGCACCAGTGCGCCGACGGCGCCGCAGTGCGAGTGGCCGCAGACCACGATGTCGGTGACGCCGAGCACCGTGACGGCGTACTCGACGGTGGCGGTCTCGCCGCGGGGGTGCTCGCCGGCGTAGGGCGGGACGATGTTGCCCGCGGTGCGCAGCTCGAAGAGCTGGCCGGGCCGGGCGCCGGTGATCAGGGCCGGTACGACCCGGGAGTCGGAGCAGGTGATGAACAGGACTTCGGGCGACTGGCCTTCGGCGTGCCCGGCGAACTCCTCAGGGCGCTGTCCGAACGTACGGGCGTTGTCGATGAGGGGTTGCATGATGCGGTTTTCCTCCTGGCGCGCAGTGGGGGCGCGTCGGACGGTCGGGGCAGAGGTGGGGAGGTGCCGGTGCCGCTCAGCAGCGGAAGACCTGGAGGGCGGCCGGGGAGTGGTCCCCGGCCGGTCTGGACCGGTGTCCGGCCGCCCCGCCGGACAGGAGGGGTTCGTCCGCCGCCCCGGTGTGCGGCAGGAGCGGGCGCTCGGGCGGTGCGGGCTGGGCCGCGGTGCCGGCGCGGAGCCGGTCGCGCAGGCCCGTGGGGCCGTGCGGGTGCCCGGAACGGCCGGTGTCGTGGCACGCGACGCGTTCCTCGTGCGACACCGGACCGGAGGAGATCACTCCGGGCTGGGCGCTGGCCATGACATCACGGTGTGTATGCGCGATTGCGAAGGATGCCGACGGGGTGAAGAACTGGAGGGCCACCAGGACGGCGGCGAGGAGCAGAACCCGCGTCCGCGCCGTCGTGCCTCGGAACATGAGCCCCCCTCCAGGCACTTCACGCCTTCGCTGTGGGACCGGGCATGGTCGGTGCACGGTCAGGACTTGGTCAACGCATGGTCAATGCGCGGTCAAGAAACACGTTAACCCTGCGAAGAGCTTTGCATGGTTAACGTAGCGTTACGGGCTGAAGAGAGCCTGAAAATCGCGGGTGGGTTGGCGCGAAACGGGTCGCCCCACGGCGCCGAGGGGCCGGTACGGCCGTGCTCGGCGGGTGTCGGCCCCGGCTCGGCGCCTGGCGGTCGTGCTTGGCGTATGTCGACTGTGCTGCGTGCCCGCCGTTCTCGGCGTGTGCCGGCGGTGCTGCGTGCCGGTCGTGCTCGGGTGCGTGCCGGCTGTGCTCAGTGCGGGTCGGCGAGCGGGGCGGCGTCCCGGGCCAGGGCGGTGAGACGGGAGATCGCCCGGAAGTACTTCTTGCGGTACCCGCCCCTCAGCATCTCCTCGCCGAAGAGCCGGTCGAAGGGCTGCCCGGAGGCCAGCACGGGCACCTCGCGGTCGTAGAGCCGGTCCGCGAGCACCACGAGCCGCAGCGCCGTCGACTGGTCCGGCACCGGGCGCACCCCGGTCAGGCACACCGCCGAGAGGCCGTCGGTCAGCGCGCCGTAGCGGCTGGGGTGCACTCGGGCGAGGTGGTCGAGGAGTGCGGCGAAGTCGTCCAGGGAGGCGCCCCCGGTCGCGTGGGCGGCCCGGGTGACCTGCTCGTCGGTGTAGGGGGCCGGAGCCTCGGGCAGGCCGCGGTGCCGGTAGTCCTCGCCGTCGATGCGCAGCGCGCGGAAGTGGGCGGACAGGCCCTGGATCTCCCGCATGAAGTCCGCGGCCGCGAACCGTCCCTCACCGAGCTTGCCCGGCAGCGTGTTGGAGGTGGCGGCCAGCGCCACGCCCGCCTCCACCAGCCGGGCGAGCAGGCTGGACACGAGGACGGTGTCGCCCGGGTCGTCCAGCTCGAACTCGTCGATGCACAGCAGCCGGTGCCCGGAGAGGGTCTGCACGGTCTGCTGGAAGCCGAGGGCGCCGACCAGGTTGGTCAGCTCCACGAAGGTGCCGAACGCCTTGCGGGACGGCTCGGCGTCCGTGGCGTGCCACAGGGAGGCCAGCAGATGGGTCTTGCCGACGCCGTAACCGCCGTCGAGGTAGACACCGCGGGGGCCGGCCGGAGCCTTCGGTGCCCTGCCGCGCCCGAACCCGAAGAGGCCGCGCCTGCCGCCCGCCGGACCCGGCGCCCCGCCGAGGCCGCTCGCGAACTCCTCCAGGACCTGCACGGCCTCGCGCTGGCTGGGCCGGTCCGGGTCCGGGACGTACGTGCTGAAGCGGACCGAGTCGAAGCGGGGCGGCGGCACCATCTCGGCGACCAGCCGGTCCGCGGGGACGCGGGGCTCGCGGGCGCACAGGGACAGCGGGGCCGTCCCGGTTATCGGGGTGCGGTCGGAGGCGGGGGTGGAGGGCGACACGGTCGTCAATGGTAGGCCCTGCCCGCAGCGGGTCGGGCGGCGCGGTTCGGGCCGCGGGCGCGTGGAACACTGCACGGCATGCGACGCCTGTTCCCCGTGACCGACCAGACGGCAGGCCCGGCGACGGGGGGGGGGCCCCCCCCGGGGGGGGGGGGGGGGCGGCCCCCCCCCCCCCCCCCCCCCCCGGGCGCGCCCCCCCCCCCCGGGGCCCCCCCCCCCCCGCCCCCGGGGGGGGGGGGGGTGGGGGGGGGGGG
>NZ_JACBYP010000202.1 GCF_018982965.1 Streptomyces mayonensis
GCCTCAGGCAGCCGGGAGACCCTCGTCACACCCCGCTACGGGGCGCCCCCGTCGCCCCCGTACCGTCATGGGTATGAGCCCCACTCCCCCCGCCCGCCGCCGACGCCTGGGCCTGCCTCGGCGGGCGTTCTCGCAGGTGCTGCTGATGCAGCTGGCGATCGCCGCGGGAGTCGTGGTGCTCGCGACCGGGCTGTTCCTGGCGCCGCTCGGCGACCAGCTGGACGACCAGGCGATGCGCCGGGCGCTGGCGATCGCGCAGACGACCGCGCAGCAGCCGCAGGTGGCACGCGACCTGCGCACCACCCGGCCGGCCGCGGACGGCCCGGTGCAGACGGAGGCGGAGCGGATCCGCAGGGCCACGAAGGCGGAGTACGTCGTCGTGCTGGACCGGCAGGGTGTGCGCTGGTCGCACACCGACCCGCGGCGGATCGGCGAGGTCGTCTCCACCGACCCCGGGCAGGCGCTGGCCGGGCAGGACGTCATGGAGATCGACGACGGCACCCTCGGCCGCTCCGCCCGCGGCAAGGTGCCGTTGCGCGACGGCGACGGCGAGATCGTCGGGGCGGTCTCGGTGGGCATCGCCTACGACAGCGTCCGGGCGCGGCTGGTCCACGCCATCCCCGGACTCTTCGCCTACGCCGGCGGCGCGCTGGCCGTCGGCGCGCTGGCGGCCTGGCTCATCTCGCGCCGGGTGCAGCGGCAGACCCGGGACCTGGCCTTCTCCGACATCGCGGGGCTGCTCGCGGAGCGCGAGGCGATGCTGCACGGCATCCGGGAGGGGGTGGTCGCCCTGGACCGCGGCGGCAGGGTGCGGCTGCTGAACGACGAGGCCCAGCGGCTGCTGGACATCGGCACCGAGGCCGTCGGCCGCTCCCCCGACGAGGCGCTCGGAACGGGACGCACGGCCGACGTACTGGCCGGCCGGGTGTCCGGAACCGACCTGCTGGCCGTGCGCGGCCAGCGGGTGCTGGTCGCCAACCGGATGCCCACCGACGACGGCGGCGCCGTGGTCACCCTGCGCGACCGTACCGAGCTGGAGCAGCTGGGCCGGGAGCTGGACTCGACGCGCGGCCTGATCGACGCCCTGCGCGCCCAGGACCACGAGCACGCCAACCGCATGCACACCCTGCTGGGGCTGCTCGAACTGGAGATGTACGACGACGCCGTGGAGTTCGTCGGCGAGGTGGTGGGTGACCACCGGGTCACCGCGGAGCAGATCACCGAGCGGATCCGGGACCCGCTGCTGGCCGCCCTGCTGGTCGGCAAGGCGACCGTGGCGGCCGAGCGCGGAGTGGCGCTGTGGGTGTCCGACCGGACCCGGCTGCCGGACCGCCTGGTCGATCCCAGAGGGCTGGTCACGATCGTCGGGAACCTGGTCGACAACGCGCTGGACGCCGTCGCGGGCACACCGCACGCGCGCGTGGAGGTCGAGTTGCGGGCGCAGGGGCGCGCCGCCACGCTCCGGGTGCGCGACACGGGCCCCGGGGTGCCTGCGGAACACCGCGAGCTGGTCTTCACGGAGGGCTGGTCCACCAAGGAGCCTCCGGCCCACCGCCAGCGGGGCATCGGACTGCCGCTCGTACGGAGGCTGGCCGAGCGGCAGGGCGGAAGCGCGACCGTCGACGCGGCGCACGGCGGGGGCGCGGCGTTCGCCGTCTTCCTGCCGGAGGCCCTGGCCGCACCCGGCCAGGAACCGGAACCGCCCGCCCCCGCCCTCCCCGCTCCCACCCCCGCTTCCGCCTTCGCTTCCGAGAACACCGCAGCCGAGAACACCGCAGCCGAGAAGGAGTCCCGATGATCGAGGTCCTGGTCGTGGACGACGACACGCGGGTCGCGCGGGTCAACGCCGCCTACGTCGAGAAGGTGCCCGGGTTCCATGTCGCGGGCCAGGCGCACAGCGCGCTGGAGGCGCTGCGGAGCGTGGAACGGCTGCCCCGTACGGATCTGATCCTGCTGGACCACTACCTGCCCGACCGGACCGGTCTCGAGGTCGTCCAGGAGATGAGGCGGCGAGGCCTGGAGACCGACGTGATCATGGTGACGGCCGCACGGGACGTGTCCACCGTCCGGGCGGCGATGCGCCAGGGTGCCCTCCAGTACCTGGTGAAGCCGTTCGCCTTCGCGGGGCTGCGCGCCAAGCTGGAGGCGTACGCGGGGCTGCGGCGCACGCTCGACGGCGGCGGCGAGGCGGAGCAGGCGGAGGTCGACCGGATCTTCGGCGCCCTGTCGGCACCGTCGGAGCCGGGGCTGCCCAAGGGGCACTCCCCCACCACGGCCGAGCTCGTGCGCCAGTGCCTGCTGAAGGCCGACGGCCCGCTCTCCGCCCAGGAGATCGCCGAACGGACCGGAGTGAGCCGCCAGACCGCGCAGCGCTATCTGAAGCTCCTGGAGCGCACCGGACGGGCCAGACTCACCCTCAAGTACGGTGACGCGGGCCGCCCGGAACACCGCTACGAGTGGTCGTCCCGCACCTGACGCCGGCCCGAACGGCCGCACGCACCTCCCCGGAACGCCATGCGCCGCCCCGTGGGTCGCTAGGCGGCGCCCGCGCCCGTGAGGGACCGCACCTCCGTCTCGGCGTGCTTGGCCTCGTCCGGGGCCTCCGGCGACGTGAGCGTGCCCAGCCAGCCCGCGAGGAAGCCCAGCGGGACCGAGACCAGGCCCGGGTTCTGCAGCGGGAAGTACTGGAAGTCGACGTCGGGGAAGAGCGACTGCGGGCTGCCGGACACCACCGGGGACAGCAGTACGAGCACCACGGAGGGGACCAGGCCGCCCCAGACCGCCCACACCGCACCCCGCGTGGTGAAGCCGCGCCAGAACAGCGAGTAGAGCAGCACCGGCAGATTCGCGGAGGCGGCCACGGCGAAGGCGAGACCGACGAGGAATGCGACGTTCAGGTCGCGGGCGAGCAGGCCCAGCCCGATGGCGGCGGCCCCGATGCCGACGGCGGCCAGACGTGCCACGGCGACCTCGCTGCGCGGCTTGGCATTGCGGCGCCGCAGGGACGCGTACAGGTCGTGGGCCACGGAGGCCGAGGAGGCCAGGGTGACGCCGGCGACCACCGCCAGGATCGTGGCGAAGGCGACGGCGGCGACGACCGCGAAGAGCACGGTCCCGCCGGTGGAGTCCGCGCCGCCGCCCAGATCGAGCGCGAGCAGCGGCACCGCCGTGTTTCCCGCGGCGTTCGACGAGCGGACGGCGTCCGGTCCGACCAGTGCGGCGGCACCGAAACCGAGCACGATCGTCATCAGATAGAAGCCGCCGATGAGGCCGATCGACCAGACGACGGACCGCCTCGCCGCGCGCGCCGTGGGCACGGTGTAGAAGCGGGAGAGGATGTGCGGCAGTCCCGCTGTGCCCAGGACCAGGGCGAGCCCCAGGCTGATGAAGTCGAAACGGGAGGTCCAGTCCCCGCCGTAGGCCAGTCCGGGCGCGAGGAAGGCGTCCCCGTGGCCGCTGCGCCCGGCTGCCGTGCGCAGCAGCCGGTCGACGTCGCCGTGGAATCGCACCAGGACGAGTGCGGTCAGGGTCACGGTGCCGCCGAGCAGCAGCACCGCCTTCACGATCTGGATCCAGGTGGTGGCGCGCATGCCTCCCAGTGACACGTAGACCACCATCAGGGCGCCGACTCCTACGACGGTCCAGGTCCGTGCCGCTTCGGTCGTGCCGCCGAGGAGCAGCGCGACCAGGCTGCCCGCTCCCACCATCTGCGCCACCAGATACAGGACGGAGACGGTGACCGAGGAGGTGCCCGCCGCGATCCGCACGGGCCGCTCCCTCATCCGGGCGGCCACGACGTCGGCGAGGGTGAACCTGCCGCAGTTGCGCACGAGTTCGGCGACCAGGAACAGCACGACGAGCCACGCCACCAGGAAGCCCACCGAGTACAGCATGCCGTCGTAGCCGTGGAGTGCGATGAGTCCGGAGATGCCGAGGAAGGAGGCGGCCGACATGTAGTCGCCGGAGATGGCAAAACCATTCTCCATCGGTGAGAAGAGGCGGCCGCCGGCGTAGAACTCCTCCGCCGAGCCCTGCCGGTGGCGTCCGGCCCACGTGGTGATCGCCAGCGTCACGGCGACGAAGGCGCTGAACAGCACCAGGGCCAGGGCCTGATGGTCGTCCGTCACGACGCACCGCCCCGGGCCTCGCGCGTCAGTTCCTGGGTGTCCCAGCGCAGTTCGAGTGCGGCCCGGTCGCGGCGCAGCCGGGCGTGCCGCGCATAGGCCCAGGTGAGCACGAACGTGGTGAGGAACTGCCCGATCCCCGCCACCATCCCCACGTTCACCGCTCCGGCCACCGGCCGTGCCATCAGCGTGGGCGCCGTGGTGGCGGTCACCACGTAGGCGACGTACCAGCCGAAGAAGGCAACGCCTGCCGGCACCACGAACCGCCGGTAGCGGCTGCGCACCTCCTGAAAGGCCTCGCTGCGCTGAACCTCCAGGTACACGTCGGCCGCGGTCCGGCAGGTCTCTCCCGCAGGCTCCCTCCGCGTCGGCGGCAGCGTGGACTCGTGCGCACCGACGGCGGCCGGCTCGCCCCAGCCGGAGGCGAGGGCGTCGTACCAGGGGTCGTCGTACCGTGGATCGTCCTGGTACGGCGCGTCGTGGTGCGAACCGGGGGACGTCTCCACATACGCCCGTCCCGGCACGGCATGCCGATCGACCGTGCCTCGGGGACCGCCTCCCGTGCTGGGGAGGTGGTCGTTGCTTGACTGCATGCCCAAGGATGGGCAGAACGGGAAGATCCCCGACTCTTCTTCCCCTCGCACTTCACCCCATCAGGTGATTCATCCTTCCGAAGGCCGCACCAGCCCCTTTCCATAGGCGTAACGCACCGCCTGGGCGCGATCCTTGAGGCCGGCCTTGGCGAACAGATTGTTGATGTGGGTCTTCACCGTCGCCGTGGAGACACTCAGCCTGCTCGCGATCTGCTGGTTGTTGAGTCCCTCGGCGATCAGGACCAGCACCTCGGTCTCCCGGGTGGTGAGCCCGTCCGGCGGCTCGGGCGGGCTCACCGTCCGGCGGGACTCGGACTCCGAGAGGCGTTCCAGGAGCCGCCGCTGGATGCCCGGTGAGAGCCCCGCGTCTCCGGACAGGACGCTGTGCACCGCCCGGACGATCTCGTCGCCGCCCGCGTCCTTGGTGAGATAACCCCGTGCCCCGGCTTTCAGCGCGGGGAACAGCGACTCGTCGTCCGCGTACGTCGTGAGCACGACGACCTGCGTCGCCGGGTGCCGGGCCCGGATCCGGCGGGTGGCCTCCACACCGTCGCACCTGGGCATGCGCAGGTCCATCAGCACGACGTCCGGCGCGAGCTCGGCGACCAGCCGGACCGCTTCCTCGCCGTCCCCCGCCGAGCCCACGACCTCGACCCCCGGCAGCAGCCCGAGCAGCATCACGATTCCCTCCCGCACCACGGTCTGGTCGTCCGCGACCACCACCCGCGCGGGATTCTCCCCGCCGTCGTCCGTCATACGGGCACCTTCAACGTCACCACGAACCCCTCCTCGCCCGGCTCCGCCCGCAGCGAACCGCCCAGCAGCTCGGCACGCTCTCGCATGCCCAGCAGACCGTACCCACCTCCGGTGGCGGTGAGTTCGCCCGGCGGGCCTCCCGAGTCCCGCACGTCCAGCATCACTTCACGGGCGCCGTAGTCCAGCCGCACCCGCACTCCGGCTCCCGGGGCGTGCTTCCGGGCGTTCGTCAGCGCTTCCTGGGCCACCCTGCGCACGGCCTGTGACGCCTCGGCCGGCAGCGCTCGGCGTTCCCCCGTAATGGTGACCTCCGCGTCGGTCCCGGTCGTGTCGACGAGGTGGGCCAGGAAGTCCTCCAACGGCGTCAGCTCTCCCCGCAGGGCGGACAGCGCCTGCCGGGTCTCGGCGAGTCCGTCGCGGGCCATACCGCGCGCCGCCACCACCCGGTCGAGGATCTGCTGCCGGTCGGCGTCCCGCTCGATCAGCAACCGGGCCGCCTCGAGGTGCACCAGCTGGGCCGAGAGACTGTGCGCCAGTACGTCGTGGATCTCCCGGGCGATACGGGCCCGCTCCGCGAGCGCCGCGGACTCCGCCTCGGCCGCCCGTGCGGCTCGCTCCTGGGCCAGCAGCCGGTGCGCGTTGCCCCGGGCCTCGGCGTCCAGTCTCAGGACGTACCCGACGAGCACCAGTCCGGCCGCCGTCGCCGCCGTGGTGAGCCAGGGATCGTCGTTGACCAGGGTGTAGGAGGCCACGGACAGCGCGGTCACGGGAAGCGCCGCCACGAGAGGCATCCGCTCCAGCGCGACAACGGCGCAGCCGCAGAAGATCACCAGTGCGGGGACGCGGAAGCCGAAGGGCTGCGCGGCGGCCGCGATGCCGAGCAGCAGGGCGACGAGGGCCAGGGACGGCCACAGCCGGTGTGCGAGCGTGGTCCGGAAGAAGGCCCGTGCCGCGCCCACGGCCACCACCAGACCGACGGCCGCCGCGACCGCTCCCCATCCGTGCAGGCGGCTGCTGGTGAACGCGCCCCACAGCAGCATCCCGAACACGAGCAGACGCACGGCCAGGGCCAGCAGGCGCCGAGGCCGGGAGACGTCCTCGGGGCGCAGCGCCTCCTTCGAGGGCCAGCTCGTCCAGACGCTTCCCGTCACGCGGCCTCCTTCCGTGCGGGACTGCCCACGACGTCACCGTACGCGGGACGGGTCTCGCCAGCCGAATGCGTGGCCTGTACGCGCCAGGCCAGGACTCCGGAGCGGACCAGCAGCGTTGCCGCGAGGGCGAGCAGCAGGGCCGAACTGTCCTGACGCACCCCGAGGACCGCGCCGATGCCGAAGAGGGCGGCACGCAGCGCGATGCCGGCGCCCCACACGGCGACGCTCGCCCGGGTGCCCCTGCTCCACACGGCACCGTCCGCGTCCGTCCATATGCGGGTGGTCCAGGCCCAGCCGGCCCCGGTGGCCAGGCCGAGGGCCGTCTCGGCGGCGAGCAGCAGCACGGAAACCGTGTGGTGATGGGCGTCGATCATGCCCGGTTCGCGCAGGGCGACGACACCGAGCACGGCGGGCAGCACCCACCATCGCCGGTCGGTGTCGATGCGCGCGGCGCGGAACTGGCGGACGACGACCAGACCGGCCACCGCCGTGATCACCAACGCGTCGACGAACCCGGACATCGTGCCTCCGTGAGCAGGAGAGGGGTGGGGGGGGGGGGGGGGGGGGCCCCCCCCCCCCCCCAAAAAAAAAAAAAGAAGCGGGGGGGGGGGGGGGGCGGGGGGGGGGGGGGGGGGGGGGGGGGCGGCGGGGCGGGGCGGGGCCGCGCCGGCGCCGGCCGCGCGCGCGGGCGGGGGGGCGGGGCCCCCCGGGCCGCCGGCGCCGCCCCGC